>NZ_NADT01000057.1:0-21912 GCF_003264205.1 Bacillus sp. SRB_8
GTGACTTTATTTCAAACCAACAATATGTGATAAAATGAGAAAAAGCATTTAGAATAAGGGGAATAAAAATGAGCGTATCAACAGAAAACAAACAAATTGCTCAGTTAGCACTAAAAGCATTTGGAGGTAAGCCTAAAGTTACTAAATATTGGGATGATAATAAAAAAAGTTCAATAGATATTCTTTTATCCAATGATAATCAATTTGACGATGATGTATTTTCGTTCTCTACACTTGGTCTTTCAGATTATTCTATTGGATATGAAAGCAACGAATTACCAATAAGGATGGAATTAGTAGGAGCAAGTGATTTTGAATGTTTTCCAAATGTACTGAGTACGTGTGCATTTTACATAATTAATTCTAATTATAAATGTTTCCCAGGAGCTATATTCGAGAATGTAGTTAGTATGTATTTGCCTAATAGTTCTATGAAGCATATTTTATTTGTAAATCCTTATTTATGGGAAAATAAATTTGAAACAGTAAGTTTCGAGAAAAAACAAGTTTCTTGGTTAATGACCGTCCCTATTTCAGAAGGAGAAAAAAAATATGCAGAAAAATATGGAGCAGATGCTTTAGAAGATTTATTCGAAGAGAAACAAATCAATGTATTTGATCTAGAACGTATTTCTTTAATATAAAAGACTGTTATTTTAAACAGTCTTTTTTTATGTCCAAATATCAACATTTTAGTTCAACAGAGCCAAATAATAAGAAATAGAGCTGGATTTTCATCACAGCTCATTTACTGAGTGGTTCTGTATGTGTACATGTAGGATATTGAGAACAACCAAAAAACTTATTTCTTGTTTTATTCGAATTACGAACGACTAAATGATTTTTACATGTCGGACATTTCCGTTCTTCTGGTTTTACCCCTTGATATACATCTTCAGCCGAATATTCGGGATTAATTTTATTAATCAATTTCTGAAGTTCCACACGATCTATTAGTTTTACATGGCATGCCTCCGCTAATTCCTTTGCTTGTCTTGTATATACACTGTTTGTTACAACCCAGCCCTCATGTGCTTTGTAATAGGCTTGCGCTGCATATATCTCTTGTACAGCACTTATACCAACTCTATTTTTCATTCCGTATCGTTTCGCTTGGATCACAATACGCTTCTTACCTTTTAATACAAGATCGGCTCCAAAATCATGAGACTGTTTCGTAACCATCGGTGAGTACCCAAGCTCTCGAAAGAGAGCTTTCAGATACACTTCGAATTGATGTCCGTCCATTTTGTCTATATAGCGAATACCGGACTTCGCCATTCGCTTCAGCATTCTCCGCTCCTGGATCTTTCGGTAAACAAATTTACAAATGCGAAAAAGAACATACAGGATAAAACCGTAAATCAAAATCTGTATTATATTTGGCATTGCTGGTAGATTAGACACTTCTCTCCACCTCTTTAATTGGTTTCATTTTCTTTGGCTGAGCTGTTTCTTTTGCCTGTTGTTCACTCGCTTGTTTCTTCCGGACATCGTTCCAATCTTTTTCATTCGTTGGAATATCCTCTTTAAGATCTACAAAGCATCTCATCGTCTGCATGAAGTCTTTACCAGCCTTATCGTTATCAACTGCCATAATGACCTCTTTAATATCGTTCCCTTCTTTTTTCGCATCAATTAAAGATTGAATCACTGTTTTTGACTTCAATCCATGCATAGAAACCAGGCGAGCGTTTTGGATCTTATTTTGCTTGATGCTCCAATGAGATAACATATCAATCGGATCTTCATAAAAATAGATTTTATCCGGCTTACCCACATCAACTGTAAAACCGGCATTGATTTTTTCATAATTCGGGACAATTTGCTTAAAGCTTCCTCTTTTATTTTCCATTTTGACAGTACCTTGACGGTTCATTCCAATTACTTGCCCTTTGCCTCCTTCTTCCCTCCATTTGAACACCACATTATTTTTCTTATCCTGGGCGATGAGATCCTTTTTAATCAACCAGTTCACCAAGCGAGGATCTATTTTCCGTTCATCAATTAAGTATTGCTTGATCTCTGTTTGTTTCGGCACCTCTAAGTGTTTTGGATAGATAAATGGCTGCTGTTCTTTTTTGCGTTCCTCTTCAGCTTTTGAACGATCAAACTCTTTATAATCCCCCTTATTGATGTCTAATACAGCTTGCGGAAATGTCATTTCATAGTACATCATCGCAAAGCTAATCGCTCCATATCCCTTCTCCCCTCGACTATTCCAGGCATATTGATTCCCTTTAATGATGAGACTGTCATGTTCCATATGACGATAATAGTTTCCTTCTTTCTTAAACGTTTCTCCTTTTGCTTCCAGATATGAAATCAAGTCAATGTTTCTTGCTTTCATCGCATCCTCCGTACTGACATGTGCCATTACGGAATCCCCCCTTTACTCTATAAAATGCAATAAAAAAGAGGACTATTCCGTTTCCTAGTCCTCTTTTGCTACTTATAGTTGATACATTTCATTTTTATTTGCCGAATAAGAATTTTAATCGCTTCTCCTGTACGCTGTATGATAAACGAGCATCAAATTTCTTCCCGTTTTTGTTTGAGGTAAACCCTATGATTTGATCCGTCACATTCTTTTCTAATAGCTTTTTCACATGGTTACTACTTAGATTTTTACCAGAGAATGTACCAAAAATGATGAAGTCACAGCCCTTTTTGTATCGCTCACATAAGTAATTACTTTTTCCTACAAGAACTCTACTTTTGCATAGTGGACATTTGCCAATTGTACGATCTTCAGTCGTTGGAAAACGGAATTTCAAACTTCCGTCCGCTTCCATATAGATAGCTGCCGTAAATTCTCCCTTTTCCCCTTCAAAGCCATTTATAAAATCTGTTGTTTTATACTGAATCAGCTTTTTCATTTGATTACCAGGGATTGCTTTCCCTTTCATCTTTGCTGGTAACATAAAATCACATCCGTTTTTATGCTCCGTGCATCCATAAAACGTTTTACGATGAAGAATCTCACCTTTTTTACATTTTGGGCATTTACCAAATGACAGCTCCTCTTGTGTTGGGAACTGAAATTTGATATTTCCTTCATGTAACACTAGATAAGCGGAAAACTCTTTTTCATTGGACTTAAATCCTTTTAAAAGGTCTGTTTTCTTATCCTCAAACAGCTTTTTCGCTTGTGCCTCCGGAATCGCTTTTTCTTTGATTTTCTTTGGTAGAGAAATTTCACATTCTGGATAATTACTGCATCCATAGAAATTACCTTTATGAAGGATTTTTCCTTTTCTACAAGGGCATTTGCACACCTCAATCTGCTGATTCCAGGTATTAATGATGCTATCGGACACCTTATCATCCATTGCGCCTAGTTGCTCTACAGTATCCTTTACAAACGTATTTGTTTTCTCTACAAATTCCTCATATTTCATTTCTTTCTTTTCGATCATGTAAATCATCCCTTCCATTTCGGCCGTATAAGCTGGATTTTTGATTTCATCTACCGGAAAAGCATCTATAAACGCACGACCAATATTAGTGGTTCGAATCTGATTGTTGGTAACATCAATATAGCTTCGCTCTAACAGTTTCGGGATAAATGTTTCTTCCGTTGCGACTGTCCCAATCCGTTTTCCTTTCATGAGTTCTTTCAAATGTTCATCATCCAATTTACGTCCTGCCGTCTCCATAAAGGTTAAAATGGAACTTTCCGTATGAAAGGCTGGTTTCTTTGTTCGAGACTCAATCAAGTCATACTGAACGATTCTGAAAGAATCTCCTTCTCGTAAACTAGGTATCTGAAATGCTTCAACTGATCCCTCTTCTATATCCTCTTGAAACACACTTAGAAACCCTTTCTCTTGTAGGATCTTTTCTTTTGTACTGTATGTGTTGCCCTCTTGATCTATAAAATGTACTTCTCTTACCAGGTAGATTGCTGGTCTCATAAAATTCCCGATAAATCGTTTTACAATTAAGTCATATAACTGTTTTTCTAATGAATTTCGGTTGGTCCCGACATATAATTTTGTTGTTGGAATGATGGCAAAGTGACTACTGACTAATTCATCATTAAATGTAGTGTGTTTTTTTGTAATAGAAGATGGGATTACTTGTTGTACGAGATTTACATAGGCGCTTTTTTCTAATGCTCCCATTACTTCTTTCACTCGTTCCACTTGTTCTGTAGGTAAGTGCCTGGATGAAGAACGAGGATATGTGATAAAGCCTTCTTCATACAAACTCTGAATATGTTTTTTTGCTGTTTCTGCATTTATCTTCATCTTAGCGTGAGCATCTTTGTAGATATCCGTTAAGTTATATAATAATTTTGGTTTCTTTTTTCTCGTACTTTCTTTAAATTCCGTTACGATTACATTCGTTTCTTTCAAGCTATCTCCAAGCCTTTGTAGTGGCGATGGATCTATCAGTTGATCTTCTGTTTTCATTACTGGTGATAAACCGTTTTCCGTTAGTAGCTTTAAATTGTAATAGGTTTGTTCTTTATAGTTTTGGATAGCAATTTCCCTTTGACGAATTTCATTCAAGATACACATTTGAACACGACCAGAAGCCAATAAGAATTGGTTTCTTGCTAGTTTTGAAGTACAGCCCCTTGTAACATTAATGCCTAGAATATAATCCAGGTATTGCCTTGCTTTAGCGGATTGTGCAAGCCCGTCATAGTCTGTTCCTGGTTCTAATCGGTTCAATGCTCCCTCTAATTCTGCGGCCTCATAGGAAGAGATAAAAAGACGGGATTCTCGCTTGTTCACACCTGCATGCTCAACTATCTCACGATAGATAAGCTCACCTTCTCTATCTGCATCACAGGAGTTGACCACATGTTCTACATCGGGACGATTTAACAGCTTAACTAATATTTGAATTTGTTCAAGACTATCCGATTTCGCTTTATATTCCGGCTCTAAAATAATTGGCAAGTGATCAAATTTGAATTCTTTGTATCGCTCATCCATTTCTTCCGGATGTTTTAGCTCTAATAAATGCCCTCGGCACCAACTAATAATGTAATTTTCATTTTCATAGTAGCCATAATATGGCTTGCTCCCTGGATACCTTTGTGAGTTTCTAAATCTAGGTGATTTTAATAATTCAACAGCTACCTTCGGCTTTTCAGCAATAAACAATGTTTTTCCCATAAGTAGTACCTCCTATTAATCTGCAATTTCAGTTTCACGCTTCCATTTCTTATTTCTCCGCTTTTTCACCATTCTGTGACCAAATAATAACAACATGTTCAAAAAGACTGCTACAAGGAACATACAGCCCGCAAATAGCCATACATTCATGACATTCACTCCTTTCGTTCTATAAACAAGAAAGAGGGCTTTTACTTTTACTTTTACTTTTACTTTTACTTTTACTTTTACCCTCTTTCATTTTTAGATATAAAAAAATCACTCTCCGTTATCTCAATTGAGTAACAAAAAATGATTTAATCTGGTGTTCCTGCTATACAATTTTTCATCGTTCCATTTCCATTGTTTCTCTTTTTCTACTTGATTTCTTTGTAGCCTTCGACTGTTCTACATTACCAGGCTCTGGCTCCTTGTCTTTTTCTTTATGATTCGTTTGTTTTCCGTTCAATGGCTGAATTTTTTTATCTACATCCATTTCCTTTGAAGTTGTAGACTGATTCACCGTTATTCCTTCTTTCCCAAGCTTCTCATCCACCTGGTTTTCTAATTTCACTACGTGTTCCTGGCTTACCAGCTCATTATCAATCGAAACATACTTTGTTGTATAATAACGCTCTTCAGCTTTTACACGAGTGACAATACTATCGATATTATCTGGTGTTTCTTCATATTGTGAACGTCTGTATGCTTCGTATTTCCGGCTTAAATCCTTATCTAATGTAGTTGACTCTTGTTCTTTTGAAGGTTGAATTTGTTGATCTAAGGAGGCAATAGGTGCATATCCTTCCTTTTTCATTTCTTTATACAATTCCACTTCTTTTTCATTAAACGAATGATCTTTTTGTTCCTCCGCTTTATCAACTAAGAGTCCATATCGTTCGTCTTTTACGATTTCATCCAGACTCATTTTTGCATCTTTTTCATGAATGACAAATGACAAATTTCCTCTGCCATCAAAAATAGAACTTTGAACTTTTTCATATAAATCCGGCTTCAAAATGTTATCCAAATAGACATTTTCTCGTTCTCCGTTTTTCTCCATTAAGGAAACATATAAATCGTCCCGATCTGTTTTATCTTGATTCCATACAGACAAATAATTAATATCTTTCGTAACCCCATCCATCATGTGTATTCTTGCAAGTTCTTCATCTTGCATACCGTTTGCTAACACTTCAATTGTAACTAAGTGATTGGGTGTCTCTTTCAAGTTTTCTAGTGTATTTTCATGTGCTTTTTCCATCGGTATTTCTTTGTTACTTCTATAATTCACTACTTCATCTCGTAACGCTTGTTTCACTTCATCCGATAGATATCTTTTCTCGTTTAATACTTGTTCATACGGTGTCTTGTAGTCCCCATCCCCCATATCCAAACGATCGATACTCACAAGCTCCATTCTCCCAAAATCTCTATCTACTTCTTTTGGAATGGCAATATGATAACGAGTTTTATCATATGGTACGTATTCATCTCTTTCTCTTGCTTCCTCTTTTGCTTTTTCAATATTTGAAATGACTTCAGACATTTTTTCATTGGCTTCTCCAAATGGGATCATTTGATTACCCTTAAAATTTTCGTTTTCGCTCCATTGAATTAACATAGTTGGACGAGTAATGTCATTCTGATTTAGTGCTGCATACTTTTCTTGATTTGCCACGTTAAATGCATCAATAAATTCTTTATCACTCAATTTTTCTGCACCTTCTACAGGTTCAAACGCTCGATTTCTATCTGCTTGCTCCCTTAAATCTGTAACGGAAACAAGCTCTTGTGTAGTATTACTTAAACTCATATATTCGACCAACAAAATATTTTTTTCATCCTGTTTTTCATTTTCATTTGCCATACCTTCCACCTCTTTTTCATTTGTTTTTTCTTTTTCCTTTTCTAATGTGTTTTCAATTGTTTCAATAAATTCAATCGAAGTTTCATGTACCTCTTTCAACAACTTCGTTTTATCTTTCATTTCTTTTCCTTGTGTCCAGCTTGCTAAATACCCTAACGAATATTCGCTTGTATCAATCCCAAAATAAGAAGAAACGGCATAAGCGGTCATTTCTGCTTGAAACTCTTTTTCTGGTGCTGTGTAATTCATATGTGTTTCTGCTGTATGAAGTTTGGCATGGGCAAGTTCATGAAGAAGGGTTTTCACATTTTGCAATTCACTGTTCCGTGGATTCAGGGCAACTTCTTTTGTTAAGGTGTAACTAACCCCCTTTGCGACCCCAAGTTCTTGCTTCGGCTCAATAATTTTCACACCGTTCTTTTCCGCAACAGCTTCCATTCCTCTATACAAACTCTTATAATCTTTTACACTTCCTTCTAGCCAACGATTCGGAAAAATACGTGGTAGATCTTCAGCTTTTACATTTGTTTGAGACGCATCAAACACATGACCGACAGCAAAATATAAACGACCAGGTTTCACTTCTACACTTTTAGATTCAATTTGTTTTTTCTCTTCCTCGTTTGCTTTAGTTACTGTTTTCCAAGTGCCTTCTTTGTCTTTAAATTTTGCTATAGTTCTGTTTGGAACAAGGATCTGGATTCCTTTCTCACCCTTCTTAACCGCAAACCCTTTTTCTTTCCAAAAAGAAAAGGAACCAACTGCACTGGCTCCCTCGAATTGATTCTGTATTAATGAAATATTAGATGGTGAATAGTGATAAAACTTTGCCATAAACGTTAAATACTCTTTCAAATCTCCCGGTGTACGAAAATAACCTTCTACGCTTTTTTCCATCTTTTTTGTTAAATCTTGCACCGCTTCTTTCTTTTCTTCTGGTGATTTCGTTTGATACTTTTTCTTATAATTCTTACTCATGATCTTCTCCTACACTTTCACTCGCTCTTTGCAATTCCTCCATATCTTCTTCATTCCATCTTTCCGTTGTGTCAAAGAAAAGTGCATGTGTTTTTACGTTAACCGGAACTAACATATTCTCTTGATTCATAACATGAACTGCAAGTTCTTCCTCTTGTTCTCGTGTAATTTTGATTGTTAGTTCTTCCTCTTTTACAAGTAAAACGAGTTCACCTTCTCCAATTTCTTTAATAACTCCTAATGCAATATCTTCATGAAATAACAACATCCTAATAACCTCCTATTTTTTTATAAAAAAGAACAATGTAGCTTATGTCACATTGTTCTTTGATGCCTCGTAATCTAAACGTTTTTGTCTTGCATGACTAATTCGTTCTTCCACAGTTTTCTTTGCCATCTTCACACTTTCCATCTCCTGTTTATCAGTCGTTATAATGCTATCTACGCCCTCTAAAAAGAAATAGCCATTTAATAACTCAATTAAAACTTGTGTATTTCTATCCGCACTATTTGCACCAAGACGAATTTTTGTTAGCTCACTTTTTAACACATCGTGTAGGTTATTCGATACGACTTCCGTTACATAATTTAGTGACCATTCTGTGCTTTTTGCTGCTTCATGCTCCTTGCAAATTCTTCCCATTGCTTCCCCTGTATATCGAATTCCGTGTTCCTCCATATAATCCCTTATATAATCCTCTGTCTCTTGATCCATCGTTACCTGTCTTCTAATTGTACTCATTTAATAACCCCTTTCATTTTGATATGCACTCTCTTTTTGCATACGCTCATAATACTTTTGGTTCTTCCAACTTTCATATTCACTTTTAAAAGCACGTTCTACTTTTTTCATGGAATACTGAATAGATACATTCTGTTGAAATTTTTGAAACGGCTTTGATTTTTTCATGTGATGGATTCTCTTTTGTTCTTTATCGTATGCCTTCATTTCTTGTAAAAAGGCGTTCCCCATTCTTTTATGCAAGTCATTAATTTTATTCGTTTTGTAATTTTCATATTGCTTCTTATCATACTTGCCTTCCCCATATGCTTCTTTAAAAACTTGCACTTCTTTATCTAACTTTTGGAGAAACTGATCGTAATCTTTTTTATGATGATGTTGAATATATCTCCTGCTTAATTCATCAATTTCCGGCTTTAATGGCTGAATGGTATTGTAGCTATACTGCCACTGTCTTTTATCACTTGGTAACTGTTTATAGATTTGTAAAAACAATGGTTTCAAATGTTGATTGCGCCAATCAAAAACGGAATCTTCTTTTTTACTTCCCACCATATTATTTCGAATCACATCATTAATTTGTTTTTGCTCCTGCTTACGATCTAACAGATTATTTACGACTTTTCCCCTCATCGCATCCAATGTTTTGGGTTTTCTTTTGCCACGTTCTCTCGTTGGAAATGGTTCAACAGTTGCCACATGAATATGAATATTATCCGTATTAAAATGAATGGCTGCCGACCAGATAGAGCTTTTTTCCAACCCCTCTCTTTTTTGCATTTCCTTCATAGCAAGCCGTGTTACATCCATCAACTTTTTTTCATCCAATGTTTTTGTTTTCTCATCATAAATGCCTTGTTCCTCTAACCATGGATTATGAAAAGAAATGACATCTTGCCACATGATACTTCCATTCTCATGAGCGGTTTTAAACATTTCCTTTAAGGACTTTTTTTCACTTTCTGTTAAACGATTTGCGTGTTCCGTAAATAGTGCTGATGTCTTTTCTGAATTCCCCATATAGTCTTGATACGTTTCGAACATTTTCGGATTCAGCTTCACTTCGCTTTTCGCTTCCTCTCGATCTACATAGTCAATATAGTTCTGAAACGCATCGGAACTGGGTAACACAAATTTCGTTTTTAAAACAACACCCGGTGTGACGGAAGACTGAACAGGAACGGCATTACTCATTTTCAACATCCTGCATCATCATTTGAATAAAACCATTCATTTTTTCCATTGCGCTATAACAATCACTCATCATATGGATGTTCTTTTCAACGAGATTTTCTAATTCCATTTCCCTTTTATTTTGTTGCTGAAAAAATGCCAGCATTTCAATTTGAGCTTTCAAAAATTTTTGCCTGGATACTCCTTTCCTTTTTGCGATTTCATCTATTTTCTTTAAGGCAACTGGATCTATATCTCTTATTTTTAGATTCACAATTTCCGCTCCTTTCTGTAATTAAGGGTAGAGCACCAAAAATAGTGAGAAGAGCATAAGGGGTTTTTGCCCCCACCGAGGGTGTGGGGCTAGGCGGAGCCTAGCAAAACGATGGGGGCAAGAAAATCCTCTAGGTGAGTACTCACTGATGACACAAATCCAACTGATGAGTACTCGCTGACGATACAAAAACCACCAGATGAGCACTCACTGAGTACTCAAATTCCACTGATGAGTACTCAGTGACGACATGACTTATTTCACTTTTTATTAATTTCTTGTGCCTTTTGCTCTAACTTTTTGATTTTATCTCGTGCAATTTTTTGTTCTCCTTTAAACAATTCAACGTTCTTTTCTGATGATTTTATTTTAGATTCTAAGGATGCTATTTTCGATTGCGTTTCCGTTTTTTCCGCTTCGGTTTGGTACTTCATTTCATCTTTTAGTTCTTTTACTTTCTCATAAACTGTCTTCGCATTCTCTTCTTCCAGTTTGATTGCTTTCCCATAATTTTTGATCTTTGTTTCTATATCTTTTTTGTCTCTTTCTATAAAATCTAGCTCATATGTTTTTTTATCTTCAGCTAACAATTCATCATTTGCTTTTGTTTTTCTTTGATCGGTAAAAATCGTCTGAACTAATTTATTCGGACTTTTTGTTGATGCATTTTCTTCTTCATATTCGTTAACATCTTGTGTAAATTTCCGAATATCCATTTGTTCGTTTTCACTGTTTTTATTGTAAATATCTAAAGCTAAAGCTCCCCAATTTGGAGATAATTCTTTGACTTCTATCACGTAATTTCCGTTCTCTTCATACAACACTTTGACAGGTAATTGAACACCTGGTTTTCCTTTTTCTTGTGCCTTAAACGTAAAGCCAGTTTCCTCATATCCTTCTATCCGAAATCGAATTTCTATGAAATTTTTATGTGGATTATACTCCCTTTGTTCTACAATCAATTTCCCCATTCCCGACAACTTGATTACTTTGTTCGTTTCCGTATGGAATAGTTTTTCATCGTTTGGCATGTAAATTTTAGATGTCAAGAAAGCGGAAAAACCTAAAAATAGAAAGCTGATAATTGCTAGGTAGATCCACGACTTATTTCTTCTCAAATTGATTCTTTCACTCTTCCTACTGATTGCACCTATCACACTCTCACCCCACCTTTTTTGTTATAAAACTTTCATATTTAACTCTTCTACACTTGTAACTCGCCATGTTTCTTTTTCCTTTTTTATGATGATTCGCAACACATTCTTGACTTTTTCTTCTCGATTTTGCGTTGAATCCGTCGTGACATTTATAAATTCAGCTAACACATTTACTTCCTCTTGATCGGGTTCATTTTCTTGTAAATAAAACTTCATTTCTATTGGTTTTGTTTTATAGGTATCTCCTAATTCGTATTTATCAGTGGGATAAAATTGTTGTAAAAGTTCTTCACTCATAATGGATTTTGCTTTTTCTTTTCGCTCATTGTATCCTTCTTTTTCTCGATGAAATGATAATTGAATAAACGTTTCGGCTGTCGATAAATACGCTCTTCTCTGCTGTTCTTGTGCGGAAGGAAGTACCTTATCCAGCCGTTTCTTTAAATCTTCGTTCTGTCTTGTTAGTAATTCATTTGAAAGCTTTAACTGTTTTTCTTTACCATCACTCATTGATTTTTTACTCAAATAGATATTAAAAGCTGTCACACCTACGACTAAAATTACAAACACAATAAACAAAAATTTCCGTTTATCTTTCATATCAATTCCCCCTTTACTTCGCAATTTCGTTTAATTGTTTAGTAGCGTTCCAGTAGGATTGTATTGCTGTTTTAGCCGCTTCTTCAGAAGGGAAATTTGCTACCACCCATAAATAAGTTTTCCCTTCATAGTGAAAGGTTTTGTGTTCTATAAAGTGTGATATCTCGTTTTCTTTCAACTCTCGATGTAAAAGAAAATTTGAATCATCAACGTTTTGGATCAAATAGTTTGATGGTTTAATAACTACATTTTTAAATTCTTCAATCGGTGCTTCTATTAATTTCATTTTGATTTCCCCTTTACTTTTTCATTTTTTTAGAACCTTCTTACATGACCAGAAAAGACTTTTTGCCAATACGGATTATTTAAATCTTCAATGAAAACCCCTTTATTTGTTTGGCATCCAATGAAAGTATTTTTATCAATTACAATTCCAACGTGCCCATCATGTTTGTAAGTATCAAAGAATATAACGTCCCCCGGTTTCATATCATTTGCTGATACTTTTGTACCGATTTTATTTAATGTTTCCGTACTTACAGCCCCCATTGGACTTACATTCATTCCTACTTGTTCGAATGCCCAGCGTACAAAACTACTACAATCAAAAATACCTCTTGCAATGTCATTTGTGTTACGTCCCCCACCAAATACATACGTAGAACGCCCTATCCATTGACGACCTACATCGGCAACCTTTGAGCCGCTACTTCCTCCACTACCTGGATTTCCTCCGCCACCAGAAACGACAGAACCCGGCTGATAATATTTTAAAACTGCGTCAACGTACAAAATATCGCCGTAGCACGCTTGATACGGTACCGCTTCCGGTCTTAGGCAATGATACATACCAGTGTGAGCTACTTTTTTGTATTGCTCCTGTGAGAATTTTATAGCTAATTCCTTTGTATATTTGCCACCATTTGAATTAATAAAATCAAAAAAACCTGTTCCGAAGTTGTACGCTTGGAGGGCTGTTTTGATATGATCCATGTCACCAGGACTCGTTACACCTGCTCTTTCTATCGCATGTTTAAACTCCTGTACACCAGCCCAAATACTGTAATCTGGATCTGTAATACAGTTTGGTGATTTACAATATTTCGTATTAAAAGCACCCTCTGATGATTGCATCGGATCGCTGCCTCGGCCTCCGCTCTCTTGCATCATTTGTGCAAGCATTAAAGCAACAAACGGTTCCACGCCAAAGGCTTTCGCATGCTTCCGAATCGTAGGTTCCCATTTTAAAACTTCGGGTGAAACATTCATGACCTGCCCTTCACCTGTATACGTAATATCACCTGTGTCTGTTCCGCTATCGCTCCCCATTGCTGCAATGAAAATACTAACGACTCCAAGTAAAAGAAAAGAAAAAAGACCCATCACAATTAGCGCTAAAGTGATGAGCCATTTCTTTGGTATAATCTTTAAAACCAGATGCATGGTATTAAGCACCTCCCCCGAATAACATCAATTCTTCGTCTGTTACTTCTACATGGAAGTGAATGTTTTTTACAGCCCCAATACTTAAAATGACATCCCCTGTTGGTAAATGTGGAATCGCTGCAATCTCACTTTCACTTAACTGTCCTGCAAATACTTTTCGTAACATATCTAAACTGTTATTATCTTGTTGCATGATAAATTTGTACTGTGTAAGTTCAAATAGCTTTTTAATTTCATCAATCATTTCTTGTGAAGATCCTTCCGGTACAAAATCTCGAATCGTGTGACTTGCATATAAAAGCCCTGCAAAATATTTTCGATCTTCTCGGCTAAATTTAGTTAAAAATTGTAAAGCATGAGCGCTTTCTTTTTTCGTGTTTATGATATGATGCGCCTCGTCAATAATAATGAAATAACGAATTACATCTTCAAAAGCAAGTTGTTGTTTAGTATATGCCTCTAATTGTGGCGCACCATTGGATATCATTTCATCCCATATTAAATTAAAAACATTAAAAATTTGCGCTTGGAATACTTCCGGTTTAAAATTTGAAATGTTTCGTAAGGAAAACGATACAACTTGTTCTTTTTTAAAGTTTTCAATAGTGGAATGACCATCAAATAATTGTGCATATGCTTCTACTAAATTTACAAGATTTAATTCAATCAACTCTAAACGATGTTTTCTGCTTTCTCCTAAATTCTCATGGTGTTTTCTATTTTCTACATTCTCATATAATTCATCACGAACAAAAGATAAAAAGTTTGAGAAAATGGGATACTCATTTGGTTTTCTTGTTGTAATTTCATTTTTCGCTCCTTTTTCATCATTCCATAATCCCATTCGAATATATAATTTACGAAGCAAATTTTCATATTCTTTAATTTCATCATCTTTTGCTTCTGGCGCAATGAATCGATAAAAAATTGTCAGTTTAGATAGATGTTGAGTGAAACTAACTTCTTCAAGTTCTGCTGTCTTATATACTTGAAGTGGGTTAATTTGACCTTGCGAACCATCTAATGCAATTGTTTTCCCGTTCAGATCACGTACTGTTTCCTCGAATTCACCTACAATATCAAAAATACGAATAAAATGACCTTTACTTGCATAGTCTACTGATTTCTTTTTTAGTAATGTTGATTTTCCAGCACCAGGCTTTCCAATCATTACACCGTTATAAAACTTTCTTTGTTCGTCTTTATGAAAAATATCAAAAATAACATTTCCTTTTGTTTTCGTTGTTCCATAATACGTACCGTATGGATCGTTCAAATAAGAATAGTGAAATGGACATCCACCAGCCAAACTGACTGCCGGAATTTCTTTTCCTTTTCTTCGGTTCACATAATTTTTTTGTGTATCAAAGCTCGTTACGAGTGCATCCCATTCATACTCTTGTTCATTTAAAAAGACAGCTCCTCGAAAGTTATAAGACTCTAATGTTTCCATGATTTCTTTTACTTGTTTTTCTAACTCATCTAAAGTTCTAGCGGAAACATAGATACGGATATGAATACGTTTCATGACCTCACCTTGTTTCAAATCCGTATAGAGAGCTTCCAGCTCTAAAAATTCATTTTTTGCATCAATCCGATCTATATTATCCTTCGCTGTATCATGCCGAACACTTTGTTCACTCATGGATTTATTAATAGATTCAACGACTTCTTTTCGATCATCACTCATTACATCTAATGTTGTGATCACATTTGGCATATTCATAATTTGTTCTAACCAAAAATCATTTACCTCTGTTGGATAATCATAGATATGAATACAAGTAGCAAATCCTTCACCTGTTTGCACATAACTTTCTTTAAAACTGATTCCCCCTTGTGGCTGAACCCTAGCTACTAAATAAGGGTTGTAACCTTTTTTCTTTTTTAGTTCTTTTTGTTTTTCCTTTTTGGATTTTTTACTTTTGAACGCAAACATCTTGTTTCCCCCTCACTACCATATATTTTTCGTTCCCAATTTTGCATTTTGATTAAACAATTTAAACATAAGCTCTAACTTTTTCTCTTCATCCACCTCTAATAGTTCGGTAGAGCGTTTGATATACCGTTTAGCTGCATCCACACGCTCTTTTACGATTAATTCACTTTCTCCATAAATAAATAAGAAAGCTTCACGATTTGTTCTTCCCCATTCTAAAAATTGAAGTTCTTTTAACTTCTGATTTAAAATTCGTTCATACAAAGGGCTGGTACATTCTTTAATTTTTTTCTCTATATATCGTTGTTGTTCGGTTGTTTGACATGGGAAGTTTAAAAAAACGAGTTTAATTGACTGTTTGTAGGCTTGATAAAAATACGCATGTGAGAAAATAACAAAAGCCTGTTCGTCGCTATTCTTAGAGAACATATCGTCACCTTCGACTTGAAGAATTTCTAAAAACTCCTCATTTTTCAGCTCAAATATTCCATCCTCCGTCATGTCTATGATTTGCATAATTTCCGCAATACTTTTCTTTACCTTTGGTGGTGCTTCTTTCTTTTTTCTAGATAAAAAGCCTAAAAGTTTTGGATTTTTCTTTTTCAAAGCATCTTTCTTTGGTTTTTCTTTCTTCTGTTTTTTCACTTTGCTTTCTGCCTTTGTTTGTTCTTCCTCTTTCTTTTCGTTGGGTACCACCTTAACAATTTCTTTTGATTCAGAAAGTGATTCCTTTACATTTTTTTCGTTAAAACGAAATGCCTTTTTCTTCGGTCTTTCTATTTGTTTTGGCTTTTCTTTTTCTACATCTTTTTCGCTGAATAACGCCATATGTGATCCCTCCCTTATTGATCGTTATCAATGGCACAATATGCACCTTTTCTTCTTAGCAATGTAATAATCAACACTTCATACATTCGTTTTTGAGGATTCGTACTTGGTCGCCATATCATGATAATTGCAATAGCTGCCATGAAAATAACAAATGGTAACTGAAAGGAATCATGTACGAAATTCCTAAGAATCATCGTTACAACTAATAAACCAATTAATAAAAAGAAGTCTATTAAATAAAGCACTTTATTAATCCGTAATTCTGTACTGATTTCCTTCGGAATCCGATAGCTTCTCATCGGGATTCCCTCCTTTTCGACAATAAAAAATAAGCGTACGATTACGCTTATTTTTTATCCGTATTATTTTTATTTTTGTTCACTATATCTCTCCAACCTTTACCTGTATTTTGACCCATCTGATAAAAACGCTTTGTATTTTGTACCGTTTCTGAATTATTGATTCGTTCTTGAACCCCTCTTACTGTTTGCTTAACAGAGGATGTAGTGGAGTTATAACCTTTTTTAACTGTATCCGTTGCATATTGTCCTAATGTACGTGTTTCATGACTACTACTTGCTGCTACTTCTTTATCACTTTCATAAGGAACACTTGGGCTACTATGTGTCACCGTTACGATATCGGCTGATGCCGGGCTACTTCCACTTGCTACTGATCTTGGCGATTCCACAGGTGCCGGGCTACTTCCGCTTGCTACTGATCTTGGCGATTCCACAGGTGCCGGGCTACTTCCACTTGCCACTGATCTTGGCGATTCCATTGGTGCCGGGCTACTTCCGCTTGCTACTGGTCTTGATGTTTCCATTGGTGTTGGGTTACTTCCACTTGCTACTGGTCTTGATGTTTCCATTGGTCCCGGGCTACTTCCACCCGTTACTGGTCTTGATGTTTCCATTGGTCCCGGGCTACTTCCACTTGGTACTGGTCTTGATGTTTCCATTGGTCCCGGGCTTCCTCCACTTGGTACTGGTTTTGATGTTTCCATTGGTCCCGGGCTTCCTCCGCTTGGTGCTGTTCCTGGTGTTTGACTTCCTTCACTTGTTCCTTGTCTTACCGTTCCTGGTGTTTGACTTCCTTCACTTGCTCCTTGTCTTACTGTTCCTGGTGTTTGACTTCCTTCACTTGCTCCTTGTCTTACTGTTCCTGGTGTTTGACTTCCTTCACTTGCTCCTTGTCTTACCGCTCCTGCTGTTTGACTTCCTTCACTCGCTCCATTTGCTTTTCCAGCTTCTTTCATTTCATCTTGAAGAATTGTTGTTCCCGATTCTTGCCCATTTGCTACCCCTGGGTTTTCATTCCCTTCTTTTTTCATATCTTCTTGAATAGATGGCGTACCACCATTCTTTTTATCTTCTTCCTTATTTAAGTTACCTTTTTCTTTTTCTTTATTTGCTAAATCATTACCACTTGCTTTCTTCTGACCTGCTTTTTTCATTTGATCTTGCAAGGACTCTTTATTTTCGGACTCATTCCCTTTTTTCAAACCACTTACGAGACCAGCCATGCCTCCTGTTGCCATCGCTGCCGCACTTGCGGTTTTAGCTGCTGCAACACCAGTCCCTTGCGCTGCACCCTTTGCTCCTTTTCCAATCATATTTCCTAAACCCTTCATTGGCTTTGAATTCGCAAGACTGCCAATTCCTTTACCAAGTGCGAAACCACCAGCTAACATGCCCCAACTACTCTTTAATCCAATATCTATTCCAAATAGCCTTTCTACGACTGCCGGTCCATCTAGAACTGCCATACTAAATGCGGCTAATGCAATAAGATACGGTACACCATTTAATTTGTCATGGAGAAACGCCGTTCCCATTATATATAGCTTCAAAGATAGGAATATCATAATCGTTGCTATAAATATATTGAGGATATTCGATAACACCGCTTTTAATTTTTGACCATTTGCAACATCGGCTGGTGCTAATATGTTGGCTAACAAATAGTTAAATGCCAATTCATAAAATAATCTAGCTAATTTAATACTTACCAATAACAACGTTGCGCCTGTTATCAGTAAAGTAAAGAATATATTCCAAAAATTCCAATGCCAGCGATAATACTTTTCTGGGAAGAAATCAAACCATCCATCTTTTAATTCAGCTAAAGATGCAACTCCTAACGCATCCATCACCCTTTTATTCTGTAGGATTTTTTGACCACCATCTGATAAATCCTTGTCTTTCGTAAATTTGAAATCGGAATCAATTTTTTCTGTAATATCTATTTGTCTAATATTTTTTTCAGGAATATTATTTTTCGGATTCATATCTTCTTTCTTTTTCCATCCGTTTTGATCTATTACTGCAACATCCGTTATATTCTTCTTAATAATTTCATCACTTAAAGAACCTTTTTGCTCTGATTTTACAACTGCTATGGCATCATCGGTGAACTTATCGACCTTTGTCATACCAGTACTTAATAAACAAAGTACACTCAGTGTTACGAAGATATTGATGATAATTTGAGAACGGTTCATTTGTTTGTTCATAATGAACATGTAGCCAATATATAAAAACGATATGGCTAAAAGAACGACAAACAATGGATATAACATATCAACAAAATTTTGTATTTCCGGTGAATTAAAGAATCCTTTAATCCCCAGTATGGCATCTGTCACACCCTCCAAGGCATCTACAACCAAAGATAGACCTTGAATTAAGAACCATCCTAGCCAACGCAATACATAATTCACGATGTCTCCTACTTGAAGATAATCCGAGAACTCTTCTAAAACCTTTAAAATCTCTTCATCTTTCACTATTTATCCTCCTCTCATGCTTACTACTGCCCTAATACTTCTTTTGCTGTCCAATTCACTCTTTCATTTAGTCTGTCAATACGAATAATCAATTTCCCTTTTTGTTCCCGATCTACTGAAAGGAAAAGAACCGCATCTTCTAGACCAAGAATGACCTCATTATCTTCTGTTACAAATGGCGAATAACTATCTAGAATCAATTGCATTTTATCTGTTATTGTCGGCATCTCCATTCTCGCTTCCTCCTTTATTTCTGGATTCAAAAAGGCACTCAATTATTTGAGTGCCTTTCTAACTCGTTACTTGTTCCTTTTCTTCTAAATCACGTAAAATTCGATTAATCTTATTTTCAACTGCTTGATATACACCTTTGTCGATATGGTCATTATGAGCTAACATTTGAAATTCACTGTAAAACTCGCCCATTTCCTGATTTTCAACCTCATCTATTCCCTTACCTAACTGTGCTATAAAGAACTTATCAACTAGTTTCAAAACCGCTAAATCAGATTCAAAAAACTCAATAACCGTTTTCGTCTTCCAATTTTCAATGGAGAGTGGATTAAATGGACTGTCTTCTTGTTGGAATGACTCTTCCGGAATGTCTTCATCAATTCCCATCATTTTAGGTTCTTCTGTTGGCTTCTGTGGCTCTACTGGTGAAGAGGTTTCCTGTTCTGGCTCTGGTGGTTCTTTCTTGGTTTGTTCTGCCTTTCTTTCTCCTAGGAAATCTACAATGAGTTTTTTAGGATCTACATCATCATGTAGGGAGTCAATGTCTATATCTAAAATAGATTTATCTGTATCGAACTCTCCCCCCAGGTATTCCCATCTGTATTTTAAGGCTGTTTCTTCCGTATTATAAATTGGTCGTGGTCTGATACGTGTTCGATTATTATCTTGACGTTTTATTACACGAATAACAGTAGTTTCTCCTTCTTTAAGACTCATAAGTTCATTTGGTGTTAAAAGTGGTCGTTGATCTAGACTTTCGGTTTTGTTTTTATCTGTAGAGAGACCTTTTCCACTTCGGGAAAGTGTGTTAATTGTCTTGTTCCCAAGCTTCTTCGATACTCTTTCGGCTGTCTGTTGGTCGTTTGTTAATATATAAATTGTATTCCCACAGTTGCCATCAATGGTATCTGCATCATCTCCATATTTGTTTTTTAGTTGTGAATATGCTTGAATGATGAGATTAAAACGGATATTTCTTCCCAAACAAACCGTTGCTAACGTTGCCATTCCTTCTATACTCGGCATGTTGCCAAACTCATCCAAAATAAATACTACTTCACGATGACACTCATTACCACGAGCAAGGGATGCACCCTTGGCTAATATGAAGTAGAGCTGTCTTACGAAAATAGAAGCAATGACATGATTTGAAGAATCATAGTCAGGTGTAATCATAAAAATTGCAACTGGCTTATCGAAATAATCCATTGTTGTTACCTGGATATCTTCATTTTCTTCTACTACTTTAAACTCTGTATGACCCGTCTTTTCATCTATTTTCGTAATAGAGATAGATGTTCTCTTTTTATCATTTCCCTTTTCATTCAATTGGATTGTATCCCCGACTTTTACTACTCGCTTATAATCCAATGCAAAACGTCCTGTGATATCTGCTTTGATAGACTCCATTGATCCATCCGGAAAGACAATTTCTACTCGTTTTCTAGATGTTACTTTTCCTTTTATCGTTTTTCCAAACCCTACACATTTTAAATCCACACTGTTTTTCGAAGTCATTTTTGCAATTTCATCGAACGTAAAGATAGAGAGTCCGTTCATTGTTTGGGTGAAAATTCCGCCTCGTGTCGTTCCTTTCGAGAAGTTTGAGGTTGCATATTGCATTTTCGCAACACTATCTGCTGGCAACCCTTCAAAGTATAAATCTAATGCATTTTGTGGATCTGCTTTTGGATCTACGATTACCTCTTTTGATCCAAGTTCTGATAACATATTTGCTACTGCATACATTGTGATTTTTTCTTCTGTTCCTTCCGCAATACATTTATCCGTAACTGCTAATATCATGGCATTGCACAAGCTCATAGCGCACTGTTGCCAAAAAGGATCTTTGACAGTTGGGTTGTAATACAAAGTGTGAGAAAGTGTTTTACATAGTGCTTGCGCTGTTGAATAATCTCCATCTTTATAGGCATCTTTTACAAGTTGCAATAAGTTATAACTCATAGAATCAAGTGGGTTTAACAAGTTCAAAACTTCAATGTGATACCCTCGTTCTTCCAGCGTTTCTTTCGATGCACTGAATAACTCACCCTTAGGATCGTTAAAAATTAAAGATGGTTTATGTTCCGCTCTAGAATAGACATCAATTGTAGGAAATACAAAGGTTTCCCCTTTACCAGAGCGAGTTGTACCAATGATTAAATTGTTTACAGGGCTATCATCAATGAATACTTTGTCACCTAGTCGAGAGATAACAACACCACCGCCACCTTTAAATGATTTCTTTCGATCTGGTACGGCTCGATATTGCTTTTTCAGCTCTTCAACTGTTGTAAAGCGACTAGATCCTTTCTCATGATTATTTAAATTTTTAAAGGAAGATTTCAGTTTGTATACTGTTCTTGCAATGGTTCCAATTACTACAAGGAAAACAAGCATGTAGTAAATTGGATGTTCTGCAATTGGCATCCGAAAAAGAAATCCTACCTCCATATGAAATGGTTTTGGGTGTAATAAATCACTAAATGTTGTTTCTATCAGCTCTAAAGATAAGCTGAGTAAAAAATTAGCGATTAAAAACATTCCAACAAATAAAAAAGTACTCAATGGAATGAGTACTTTTTTTTCAGCTAACTTATATTTAATTGAGATTTTATCCTTATACATGTGTAAGCGAATCCCCCTTTAAACCGTTACATCTGATTTTGACTCTTGTTTATTTAATTCTGTTGGCTTCTCTGGATTTGTTGGTTTCTTCGGCTCTGTTTATTTCTCTGGATTCGTTGGTGGATCTACTGGTGGTTTCGG
>NZ_NADT01000057.1:22107-24750 GCF_003264205.1 Bacillus sp. SRB_8
CTGGCGGATCTACCGGCGGTTTCGGCTTTTCTGGATCTGTTGGTGGATCTACTGGTGGATCTACTGGCGGATCTACCGGCGGTTTTGGTTTCTCTGGATCCGTTGGTGGATCTACTGGCGGATCTACCGGCGGTTTCGGTTTTTCTGGATCCGTTGGTGGATCTACTGGCGGATCTACCGGCGGTTTTGGTTTCTCTGGTTCTGTTGGTGGATCTACTGGCGGTTTTGGTTTCTCTAGATCTGTTGGTTCCTCTTGTTCTGTTGGTTTCGTTTTTTCTGTCCCTGTATTTTCCGTATTACCATTCTCACCT
This sequence comes from Bacillus sp. SRB_8, assembly GCF_003264205.1. Classification (NCBI taxonomy): domain Bacteria; kingdom Bacillati; phylum Bacillota; class Bacilli; order Caryophanales; family Bacillaceae; genus Bacillus; species Bacillus sp. SRB_8. The sequence continues at coordinate 22,419 of NZ_NADT01000057.1, forward strand.
TCCGGTGTAACTGGTGGAAGAATATCTCCTATACTCGCTACTGAAGAATCAATATTTTGATCGCCAAACGCAAAATGATCTCCGTTCAGGGTTACTTGTGGTTTATTATCTGTAATAGCTGCAATCACATTATCTTTTGTCGTATCTTGAAGTGATTTATCTGTTGTTTCTTTATCAAAGAGTGCTAGAACACGAGAAGTGGTTTCATCTCCATTTTGAAGATTACTTACAATAGATTTTTCTTTAAAATTAATTTTTGATTTATCAAGCTCATCGAGTAAATAAGCAACTTCATTGTCTTTACTTTGAATTGCGTTTTCTGTAATTGCTTCGAAATCTTGTTTGTTCAGATTTTCTTTCTTTTCCTCCGGCTTATTCTTATCTACCTTTTTTGTAATAGCTGATTTACTTTTTGATGATTCCTTGCTTCCAAACCAACTGCACCCTGTAGTACTCAATATCAATGAACCACCAAGAAAAACAATTCCCATTTTTTTGTACAGATTCTCATAATTTAATGGCATGTTATTTTTTCCCCCTTAGATGTCCTTTAGATCTTTATCAATTTTTTCAATCTTAGTTTTCTTTTCCTCTTCACTTATCGTAGATTGTTGAACATCTCGTTTTTCTAATTCTTTGACCTCTTTCATCAAGTTTTTATTTCCTTGTGTTTTGGCAAAAGAATAACACTCTTCATATTTTTTTAGATTTACAAAAGCTTCAACGATGAGCTTTTCACGTCTACCATCCATATTGACTTTCCCTTTAAGCTTGATTACCTCTTCATATTTTTTATTCAGTGCTGCCTTTTCAAAGTCGATTACATCATTTTTGACATCAATTTCATTGATTTTATTCATGTTGTCTATCCCGATAAAATAAGCAACCACACTTTCTGCAAATTTCGGCTCATATTGTAATGCCTTATTTGCCCTTCCATTTAATAAATAAGTAAATAAAACTGCCTTCTGACTATCTTTATCTAATTCTGTGTAATTGACCTTATCAAAGTATTTAACGGCTTCTCCATACTGTTGAATGGCTGCCTGTTGTAATCCTTTTACTACATATTGTTCCGAGCCAGCATTTGCACTCGAAACTGGCTCGGAAGAGAATAATTTAAAGGCAAATATGGCACCAGCTCCAATTAACACCACACTTCCTATAACACTCGCTATCATCTTGAATCCTTTTCTATTTTCCTTTCCAGGCTTTACTTATGTTTTCACTTCATCCGATGGACTATAGGAGGGCTCCTCCTTTCTTTCTGGTAATTCTTCTTGATATTCATATTCTTCATGAAAAGGAGAATCATTGATTTCCCTTTCTAACGTTTCTAACAGCTCGTTCTTTTGTTCCTCTTGTTCTGGATCTAATTGCATCACATTCATTTTTTTAGAAATGTGATCAAAAATATGATTTGCATATCTCGAACCCAGTGATAAAGTACCGTTATAGATTTCATTAGAATGACCCTCTATCAAGTCAAAATCAATATGTTCTTGCCGCCCTTCTTCTCTATAAACACGTTCTAATCGTTTGGTTAAGGTATAAGCTTCATGAAACGAATATTGCTTACCAGACTCAATTTCTGTTCCATTACTACTTTTAAAAATGACAAACATGGCTTCTCCTTTCTCACATTTACTTTAAATCCCATGAAAAAAGGCAACAAAAAAAGCCATACCCTTTGCATAGCTTCCTCATTGCCCTATTCATATTTATTCACTATTTCATCCAAAGAAATGGAAATAAGATTTGACCAAATTTAACATTACTATTTACGCTCTCTGCTAAGTATTGGCATCCCATTACGATAACAAGTCCGGCTGCCCCACCAATAAACCACCAAATACATTTATGTCTTCCACGCTCACCGCCCCAAATTAAAAGATAAGCGCCCCAGCAAAATACAATCGCTGTACTCACCATTGCTCCTCTTTGCATCCAAGTAATAAATGAATTACCCGTATTAATTAGACCATCCATCGCATCACCTAACACTAACATTTGAGCTACTGTTTCCATCATAGACATATACATTCACTCCCTTTTCATTTTTAGATGCTTACACGTTACTAAGCTGACTTGACTCATTGGGCTTGCTGTCTTCTTTTACTTCTGTTGGTGTTGCCTTATAAGCTTGTAAAGCTTTCATTACTAAATCTTGATTTTCTTCAATACATTTCTGATGATGTAAATGAAGCCAATGGTTATAATCCTGACCATTGGCTTTTAATAGGTTTGCTACCATTTCTTTTTCTTTTTTTAATTCCTTTTGTGTAATCGCCACTGTTAATCACCACCTCTTATGATTAAGTTAGGTTTTTTA
>NZ_NADT01000058.1:0-2699 GCF_003264205.1 Bacillus sp. SRB_8
AAAATGTAAAAGTAGTAGCGAGAGAATGTACAGGTCTTGCATGGGAATGGTGGAGAACAATTATTAATGAACAAAATGTTCCATTAACAAATGAAATAAAAGTTTCAATTGGAGGAACAACTTTACACCCGACTGCTAATATTAGTCATTAGGTAGAAGTGAAGCGCCCTGTAAACAGGGCGCTTTTTCAAATATATCATACTCATCAAATTGGAGAGTCAATTTAAGTAGGGGGACCGTCACATAGCCATCTAGCTAAAATTTCATAGTACCAAAGAACAAAATTTTTTGCTAACTTATAACAAATAGCTCATTGTTTCATTTTGGGGTAATTCTGAATTCTTAAGTTGATGGATATAGATTGTTAACGTGAACTACTCGCCACTTAGCAAAGCTTGAAGTGGGAGCCTCTCAGTTCCACGACGAAAGTAACTTTTCGTCTCCCTGAGCGTTACTTCGGGGTGTTCCACCCCTAGATGTCCAACGCTTGGACGCTCTCTTGGTACGGTTGATATTTTACGCAGGAACCGAATGGCTTGGTTTTCGCACTCTATTTTCTTCCAGCAACCTCATATATCAAGTTATCAAAGAACTTCATATAGCTAGTTTATCAAAAGTTTTTGGCTATTCCAAACCGAAATTCATCTCCCACCTACCGCTGGGCTATTACCCTTCACAAGCTTGAGGAAGGAGAATTCTTTCGGTAAATTCGTTAAAACACCATAATTTCAATTATCTAAAGACAACGGTCTTTCATTAATATAATAAATGGAAGATTGTTCGATTACCTATATTTGTATATGCAAAATTACATAAAAATATATGTTTAAATAAGACGCGCTTTTATATATAACTAGAGGTAGAGAAAGAAAATTATTGTTTAGGTCTACTTAAAACTTTTAAGTTGATCGATGTGTGGCGGTATCCCTTTAAGAGAAAAATTAAGCAGTTAGCCTTTGCCAACCGCTCTTTTATTAGAGATACTTACCTGTTGACATTACGTTATTATGATGAATATTTGCATAAGAATCTTTATATTTAGAAAGGAATAAAAAAATGAAAAAATTCGCATCAACACTATGTATAGCTGGAGTGACTTTAACTATTTTAGGAGTATCTCCTCAAAGTAGCTATGCTCATCTCGATCAAATTGATTTAACTGAGAATGATCCTATTACTGCAGGATGGTCTGCAGAAGCTCCGTATCATTCTGATAAAAGTACACATTTATGGATTGCAAAACAAGCTATTGAAATTATGAAAACAGAATCTAATATTGAAGCAAATAAGCAGGCTGTGGACTTTTTAAATTATCCGCAATATAAAGATCTATTTTCTAAAGGATTATATGATGCAGATTATAATGCAGAGTTTAACGATGGTGGAACAGGAATAGGCGGCGTTTTTAAAGGCGGATGGAAATCTCATTTTTATGATCCTGATACTAAAGAAAATTATAGAGGAGAAACAAATCCAACGGCTCTAACACAAGGTAAGAAATACTTTTATGAATCTGGAGAACATTTACGAAATAAAGACTATGAAAAAGCTTTCTATTACTTAGGAGTAGCCACGCACTACTTTACAGATGCTACCCAACCTATGCATGCAGCAAATTTTACCGCAATTGATACGAGAGCTATAAAATATCATAGCTACTTTGAAAATTATGTTACAACCATTCAAAATCGATTTGCAGTCAATACTGGAGGGAATTATAACGACTCTCTATCCACACCTGAAGAATGGATTGATTATGCAGCCCGGGTAGCTAAACCTGAAATCCAAAATATTACTAATGATAATACATTTAAGTATTATAATAGTGGTAAGGCACAATTGTGGCAAGAAATGGTTACCCCAGCTGTGCAGCGAAGCTTAGGAGAAGCTCAGCGCAATACAGCAGGTTTCTTAAATCTTTGGTTTAAAACTTTTACTGAAAATGTGAAAGCTCCAAGTATAGAGACTGCATTAATCTATGATATAGAAGGAAACGTCATAGAAGCAGGGAAAAACTATTATATCGTACCAAGTGAATCTCCTTATCAAGGTCTAACATTTGAATGGTATGTAGCAAACCGTTACGATTATGTCTCACTTGCAAGTAAAGAAAACAATGCTTTATCTGGTACACCTATAGAATTTGAATTCTACAAAGAAAATGATGCAAAGCTACACCACGGGGAGAGTATATATCTTCGCATGAAGCACTCAAATTACGACCAATTTCAATATTTAAATTGGTCTAATTATTCTAGTTGGATTCACCTTGCTCAAAAATCGGATAGTTTAGCTGACTTTAAAATTAAAATTAACCTGGATAATCCTACAGAATATAATATTTTTACAGATGACTATCCATTAAATTATGAAAATATAAATGCAGAGAAAAATTGGATCGTACTAGGTGAAAAAAAACAAAAACCTAGCTCATGGAAGTTTATACCTGCTAGATAACCTAAAAAGAAAAACACTCTTCCTTAATCAGAACGAGTGTTTTTTTATCCGTAAACGTCGAGTAACTTCACTTATTGGCAACAAACAAAAAAGCCCATCTCTTTTTTCATAAAAGATGAGCTTTTTTATCTTTCTATTATTCTAAATAACCTGTTAAAAAGAATAAAATACTGTAGCTTTGAAATAAAGTCGTACCGTTTATAAAGAAGATGTACTGTTTTTGAACTACCCCCACTTTCACT
>NZ_NADT01000059.1:0-9681 GCF_003264205.1 Bacillus sp. SRB_8
AAACATTGTTCCTCATTTACCAACCTGTTTATGCTTTTTCAAACTTTGCAGCAGAACCATCATTGATAACTCTCCTTTTATGTTTATAAATTAAAGAAGAAATTTTATAAAAATACGTTAAATTGGATTTTGCAAATTTTTTTAATAGATACACAATTCGGCTAATTACAAAAGCATTTCAAGTCATTGCTATAATTCATTGTATGTTGAAAAAACGCAGTTTGATTGCAAACTGCGTTTTTGTTATAGATTATTTGGATTTCTTTGAAGGAACATGCAGTATGACAAAGACTTTTGAATTCCTTCTAAATTGGCAAAACATTGCTTTACACATCTATGCTCTTGCTCTATGACATTATTCAAATGCTCTCATTAAATTTTTCATAAAAACATATGCAACCTGATAACCTCAATTTTTAAGAAGTTGAAAATCCAATGTGTACTTTCTACCAATTACAAAATAGATTTACGACTATTCCAATTAAATTTTTATTTAAATCTTATCTAATTTCCAAAACGACTGTAAATTTATATTTTTCTTCTTCTCCCAAAGTTTTATAAACACTAATAATAACCTTATATTCACTTAATAATAATTGATTTTATTTCAGGTGCAACTAACCCACTAATTCTCCACTTTAACATTAGTATGTTTATGGCGCATTTTAAAATATATTGGGAGACCTAAACCAGTTAACCCTATTCCACATAATGCTAGTAATGGTTGTGTAAATAATGTATTTAACACAATAAATGCCCCACCAAATAAAGAGATTATTGGTACAACTGGATATAATGGTACTTTATAAGGACGTATAAGTTCTGGCTCTCTCTTACGTAAAATGAAAACAGCTAAAAATGTCATTGTATAGAATATCCATATAACAAACACTAACATATCTGTTAAAGTATTAAACCCACCAACAAGCATCATAATTACAGAAATTAATAAGATAAATATGCCAGAATTATAAGGAATTCTGCTTTTATTAGATAATGTAGCAAACCATTTACTAAAAGGCAGTTTATTCTCTAAGGCCATTGCATAGGGAATTCGCATTCCAGTCATAATATATCCATTAATTGTTCCAAACACAGAAATTAAGATACCGATACTAACTAATTTACCACCCATTGTACCAAAGAGAATTGTTGCTATTTCAGATGCTGGTGTATCAGTACCTGCGAGCGCAGTTGCAGACATGACCAGTAGAAATGCAATGTTAATTAGTAAATATACAATCATAACAATTGTTAAACCTAAAATAATAGCTTTAGGTAAATCTTTTTTAGGATTTTTCATTTCTCCAGCAATATTCCCAACATGTATCCATCCATCATATGCAAACATTGTTGCTAATAAAGCAGAACCAAGTGCAGAAATAAAAGACTTATCGGATCCAGCTTCAATTGGGAATAATTGAAACGTTACATCGCCTTGATGTAGTAACCCGAAAATAATAAGAAGTCCTAAAGGGAGTAATTTGCATATGGTAGAAGCCATCTGAATTCCACCAGCAGCTTTTGCACCTAAAAAGTTCATTAAGGTTACAAAAGTTGCAGTAATTATAGCAATTCCAACTATAAGCATTTGATTTTCATTAGGATTTAGTCCAAACAGGTTAACAGTTTGAGTCCCAAAAATAATAGCAAGCGCTGCAATATTTGCTGGAAAGTAAATGACTGTTTGTGCCCAACCTAATAGAAATGCTGTTAGATTTCCATAAGTACGTTTTAAATAGGCCATCATGCCACCTGTTTCTGGGATAGCTGCTGATAATTCAGCAGCAGTTAATCCAGCACATATAGTTAAAATCCCACCTATTATCCATGCAAGCAATCCTAAGCTTGCCGTACCAGTTGCACCATATACAGCAGTTGGTTTGAAGAAAACACCAGCCCCTATAACAGTACCAATTACAGTAGTTAAAGCAGCAAAGAAACCGATGTCTTTTTTTAGTTGTTGTGTCAAAGTGATCACTCCTCTTTTATAAGAATAGATACACTCTCTAATGAATTTAAATTTTTGTTTAAATATTCTTCCCTATTTGTTTATAAAATATTTTTGCTAGTGAAATTTTGAACTTTATTATAGAAAATTAAATAACATAGCAAAATGAAAAATTGTAGATACTTTTGTGAAATATTTCACATGTTTATCTGCAATTATATCTTTAATAAAACATTCAGATAAGAACATCTATATCCAACATAAATTTATATAATTTCCAGCTTGTAGTGTATAACCAAAATTTCTTTAAATTCAGAAGAGATGCTATTCGTGACAAAGTCTAGCATACAAAAAAATAGGATTCAATCATTATTTTGCAATAGGTTTTTTTAACCTATAAATTAAAGATATTTTGTGAACTATTTCACAATCAATTGACATAACAATTTGAATGTTGCTATCGTATAGTGGCAATCAGGCGATAAAAAATACCATATATGGCACAATAAATATATTGTGTTTAATATTACTCACTCGTAATCGCTGGTATTGTTTGAGAAATAAACTCGTTTTGAAAGGACGTGTTAGTAATGAAAATTGGAATAGTAAAAGAGATAAAAAAAGGAGAAGCTCGTGTAGGGATGACTCCTGAAAATGTTAGAAAGTTAGTTAAAGAAGGTCATCAAGTTTTAGTGCAGAAAGATGCTGGTTTAGGTTCTGGATATACAAATGATGAATATACAAATGCAGGTGCAAGTTTAGTAACTCAAAATGAAGCTTGGGACGTTGATATGGTAGTAAAAGTGAAAGAACCACTACCTGCAGAATATCACTACTTTAAAAAAGATCTCATTGTATGGGGATTTTTACATCTAGCAGCTTCTAAAGAGTGTGTTGAAGCAATGAGACAAGCAGGAACTACTGCAATTGCTGGAGAGACAATTAATGAAGATGGTGTTTTGACTCTGTTAAAGCCTATGAGTGCGATTGCTGGCCGCCGTGCAGTCTTTATGGGAGCTTATTATCTAGAAAAACAACATCAAGGAGAAGGGATTTTATTATCAGGAATTGAGGGTATCCCTGCTGGAAATGTTGTCATTTTAGGTGGAGGAAATGCAGCGATTAATGCATGTGACATGGCAATTGGAATTGGTTGCCATGTAACCATTCTAGAACTAAACAAAACACAAATTGCTTATTTAAAAGAAAGATATGTGAATGATTCTGTAGAGGTTATTGAATCCAATACTGAAAACTTAGAAAAGCATATAAAAGAGGCAGATTTATTTATTTCAACAATCTTAATACCAGGAGCTAAACCACCGAAAATTGTAAAAGAATATATGGTTCAATCAATGAAACCTGGCAGTGTTATTGTTGATATTGCAATTGACCAAGGTGGAACAGTTGAAACAGTTGATCACTATACAACACATGACAACCCTATATTTATTAAACATGATGTAATCCATTATGCTGTACCAAATATGCCTGGTGCCACCCCACGTACTTCGACCATGGCTTTAGCAAATGGAAATATTGAATATTTATTAGTAATTGCTAAAGAGGGATTAGAAAATGCAATAAATATTAAACCGGCTTTAGCATCTGGTATGAACATTTATAAAGGTATTATTACCTATGAGAATTTAGGAAAGACGTTAGAGTTAGATTATAAGCCGCTGAAAGAAGTGTTAATATGATTAACAAAAATTTACCACTTAACATTGGTGATATAAAAAAGGCTCAACAAATTCTTTCTGGAAATGCACGTAAGACTCCTCTTGTTAAATCATTTTATTTGACGAGTAAAACGGGTGGAGAAATTCATTTGAAGTTAGAAAATATGCAATTAACTGGATCATTTAAGTTTCGTGGTGCATTTAATAAAATTTCAAATTTAACAGATGAAGAAAAAGCACATGGTGTGATTGCTTGTTCAGCTGGGAATCATGCACAAGGTGTTGCATTATCTTCTCATTTACTTGGAATCAAAAGTAAAATTGTTATGCCAGTTTCTGCACCACAAGCCAAAGTTGATGCTACCAGAGGGTATGGTTCCGAAGTTATTTTACATGGGGATACCTTTGATGATGCTAAGGCTAAATGTGAAGAGATTATACAGGAAACAGGAGAAACATATTTACATCCATATGATGATGTAGAGGTAATGGCGGGTCAAGGAACAATTGGTTTAGATATTCTTGATGATATGTGGGATGTTGATACTGTAATTGTGCCTATTGGTGGTGGAGGTATTATTTCAGGAATTGCAGTTGCACTTAAATCATTTAATCCATCAATTAATATTATTGGTGTTCAAGCTGCTAATGTTCATGGAATGAAAGTTTCTTATGATGTTGGAAAAATTGTATCCCATTATGAAGCACCAACAATAGCTGATGGATGTGCTGTTAAAATACCAGGAGACTTAACCTTTGAAATTGTTAAAGAATTAGTAGATGATATTGTAACAGTATCAGAAGAGGAATTAGAAGTAGCCATGAAAGACTTACTACAACGTGGAAAAGCTGTCGTAGAAGGAGCTGGAGCATTAGCTACAGCTGCTCTTCTTGCAGGAAAAGTTGATCAATATACAAAAGGTAAAAAAGTAGTAGCGGTTATTTCAGGTGGAAATGTGGACTTAAAACGCATTTCAAGTGTATGTGAGCATTTCTTTGTTGCGAATGAAGTAAAATAACCATTTGAATATCTTATAAAATAAATTAATTTTACTAAAGAAGAGCTAGGAGAGGACATCTTAGCTCTTTTTTGGTAAAAGGGGGCATATATCATGGCCAACCTGTTTAAAAAGAAATCTGTTATGCAATTGTTAGAAGAAAGTAAAAGTAAAACTTTGTCAAAAAATTTAGGGGCATTTGACTTAACTATGCTAGGAATTGGCGCAATAATTGGTACGGGTGTTCTTGTATTAACTGGATTAGTAGCAGCAAGAGATGCTGGTCCAGCAGTTATTTTTTCATTCATGATTGCAGCAATTGTTTGTGGATTTGCAGCACTATGCTATGCAGAAGTTGCTTCGACACTTCCGGTCTCAGGTAGTGTTTACACATATTCCTATGCGACAATTGGTGAGTTTGTAGCCCATTTAATGGGATGGACGTTACTATCGGTTTACATCGTAACAACAGCAGCAGTAGCTGGTGGATGGACAGGTTATTTCCATAACTTAATAAGTGGATTGGGATTAGAAATTCCAAAAGAACTGTTAACGATTCCATCACAAGGTGGTATCGGTAACTTACCAGCAGTAGTTATTACGTTAGTACTAACATGGTTATTATCACGTGGTACGAAAGAAAGTAAACGTGTGAATAACGCAATGGTATTAATCAAAATTGCAATTGTTATCTTATTCATTGCGGTTGGTGTATTCTACGTAAAACCAGAAAACTGGGTGCCATTTGCACCGTATGGTTTAAGTGGAGTCTTTGCCGGAGGAGCAGCAGTATTCTTCGCTTTCTTAGGATTTGATGCATTAGCAACTTCAGCAGAAGAAGTGAAAAATCCACAACGTGACCTTCCAATTGGTATCATTACTTCGTTAGTTATTTGTACAATCATTTATGTTGCGGTTTGTCTTGTTATGACTGGTATGGTTTCTTATAAAGAATTAGATGTACCAGAAGCAATGGTTTATGTATTAGAGGTTGTAGGACAAGATAAAGTAGCTGGTGTAATTGCTATTGGAGCTGTAATTGGTATTATGGCCGTAATTTTTGCTTACATCTATGCAACAACACGCGTATTCTTTGCAATGAGTCGTGACGGTTTATTGCCAGAATCTTTCGCGAAAATCAACAAGAAGACAGAAGCACCAACGTTTTCAACTTGGTTAACAGGAATCGGCAGTGCTTTAATTGCTGGATTTATCGATTTAAAAGAATTGTCAAATTTAGCGAATATTGGGGCGCTATTAACGTTTGCGATGGTGGGTGTATCAGTTATCATCCTTCGTAAAACACATCCGAAATTACAGCGTGGATTTATGGTTCCACTTGTACCAATTTTGCCGATCATTTCAATTGTTTGCTGTTTATTCTTAATGCTAAATTTACCGTTAACAACATGGGTGTACTTTGGTGTTTGGTTAGCAATTGGAGTAGTTGTATACTTTGTTTATTCGAAAAAACATAGTCACCTAACAAAAGAAGAAAGCTCATAGTTATTGTAATACAGGTGAAATGATTCTATACTTATCATTTCACCTGTATTTAGAAAGTTTTATATGAAATAAAAATATGGACAATTGCAAAGACTTTAATTTCAAATTTATATGTTTCTTTTTCATATAAAGAAACTAATATCCTTAAATTCGACATACTTCTTTATAAAAGATACATGATGTAAGTGATATACTTAATACTGTAGTAAATGAATTGTGTCCGAGTACAATAATAGTTACTACATTTCATATAGGGTAGTACCAGAGTTCTTACAACCGGGGGAAAAGTAGCATTTCTTATAGAAGAGATGCTACTTTTCTTCTTCATATTCCTTCATTATTTTATAAAACGTGTTTTTTTTTAGCTCTAATATTTCCATAAACATAACAGCTATTATTTCTCCACTCTTCCATTTTGAATGAGTTTCTTCTATTAAGATTAGTACAAATAATACATAATTATGAATCTGAAGGTTCTATTGCAAAGTACTCTAAACCACATTTGCGCATTTTAAAAATTACAGGGGATAGACTTTTACAAAAATACCTTTCATTGTACAACAAAATAGCTCAATAATCTCATTGAGCAAGATCATCGACACGTGAAGCACCGTTTCGCTCGTTCCTTAGGATTTCAAAGTCGTCTTCATGCCTCACGTACGATAAAAGGGATAGAAACGCTTCATGCCATATACAAACAAAGACGAAGTCTTCAATCAGACTCCGTCTTTTCGGCGTATAACGAATTACAGAATTTATTAACGGTTTCATAAAATTTGACCACAATCTTCCCATGTCTCTAAGTGTAAAAAACTTTGCAACAGAATCATCTCGGACATACCCGTATTACGAATTTTAAAAGAAGATTGAGATATCTCTTTTTTTGAATTAACATAAAATACGAATATTATGTATTCAATCCGTGATGCAAGCACCTATTTTAAGTTCATCTCCTTAAGAGGATCAGATGTGAATTCTAGCTTAAATACAAGCTTTATATTCTGTCATGATATTGTTGATGATTGTTTTGACTGGCAGAATCTCTTTGATTTCATGAACTCTTGCGCCAGCAAAAACAAGACCATTCTCACAATCACCATCCATTGATGTTATCAAAGAATCTAGCGTACAAAAACGATAAGAACAATTTTTTAGGCAATTAATGCACTTTTTTATTTTTATCTTTTTATCATCAGCTACCAGTTCAGTGAAGTTATTCTTAATAGCACGACCTTGGAGACCTACAGTTGTTTTGAGCAGTATAGTATCCTCCGGGCGAGCATGTACATATTTTTCTTTAAATGATAAAGGTGCGTCACACTCATTACTTGCAACGAATCTTGTCCCCATCTGTACTCCAGAGGCCCCCATACTTAAGGCACGAGCAAGATCTTTTCCGGTCATAATTCCTCCAGCAGCAATTACGGGAATTTTAACAGCTGCAACTACTTCAGGTAATATATCGAATAAAGCTCTTTCGGTTCCAAGGTGTCCCCCGGCTTCATAACCTTCTACAACAACTGCAGATGCACCCAGACGTTCAGATAATTTAGCAAGCTTCGCTGAAGAAACGATTGAAATAACTGGTATGCCGGCCTTTTTGCCCCAAGTATACATATCTCTTGAAATTCCAGCACCTGATATGATGAAATCAACTTTTTCTTCAATGGCCGCTTTCATTTTTTCAGCAAAATCATTCATCGCGAAAAGAACGTTTACTCCAATATAACCGGCATTATTCACCTTTTCCTTTGCCTTCCTTATATGTAGTCTCATTTCATCGATGGAAATTCCAGTTCCTGAGATAATCCCCATTCCTCCAGCATTTGCAACAGCAGATGCAAGTTTGCTTAATGAAATACCTACGCCCATACCTCCCTGCATAATTGGAACCTTTGGTATCATATGACCGATTTTTAACTGTGGAAAGTTCAAGTAAAGACCCCATTTCATCACTGTTTTTAGAGTGTACCTTTAAAGCATCCTTATTGTAGCACAGCGTTTTTAATAAACACCAGGAAATTAATACCTGATACTAGTAGTTTGTGTTATTTTTTGTTGTTTTTCACAAAATGTTCGAATAATATTCTATAAATCTTGAAACAATCCCCAATTTACACTTTTATGAATAGCTATGGAAGCATAGAAAATCATATTCGAAAAAATTTAATTTAGAGTTTAAGGACATTCATATAAAAAGGAAAAAATATTTTTTCGTGATTCTTAGCATATTAAGAACATAGAGGGATAGCACCCCACGTCGCCATCAAGCTAATGACAGCAAATGCCCCATAACAAAAATTTTATCATTTTAGCCAAAAAGACTCCTTCCTCAAGGAACGCGAAGTGAGTAGGTGGGAGATGAATTGGCTTCGGACAAGGGATGGCAGGAAGCCATCTTAATTGTTCGACATACATAAACTGTTACTTTACTACCTATCGAATATATGTTTGTTGTATAATAGACACATATCGAAATGGAGGTGAAACGAATGATGATCAATACAGCATATAAATTTCGTATCTATCCAAATAAAGCACAAGCGATCCTAATCAATAAAACGATTGGCTGTTCTCGTTTTGTATTCAATCACTTCCTATCTCTATGGGGTAATGCATATAAAGAAACAGGAAAGGGTTTGACATATGGTACATGCTCCGCCAAACTTCCTGCCATGAAGAAAGAGTTTGTTTGGCTAAAAGAAGTGGATAGTATTACGATTCAGTCGTCTGTTCGCAACCTTGCGGATGCTTATACACGCTTTTTCAAAAAACAAAACAGTGCCCCGCGTTTCAAATCTAAGAAAAACAACGTGCAATCTTATACCACAAAACAAACAAATGAAAATATTGCCGTTCTAGGAAACAAAATGAAGTTGCCAAAACTAGGTCTTGTTCGATTTGCCAAAAGTCGTGAAGTAAAGGGACGTATTTTAAATGCTACGGTTAGACGGAACCCTTCTGGCAGATACTTTGTGTCATTGTTAGTTGAAACAGAAGTGCAAGAGCTTCCGAAAACAAATTCTTACATTGGAATGGATGTGGGACTAAAAGATTTCGCCATTTTGTCAGATGGAACAACCTATAAAAACCCGAAGTTTTTTCGATCGTTAGAAGAGAAGTTGGTAAAAGCACAGCGTGTTCTTTCTAGAAGAATGAAAGGATCTTCTCGCTGGAATAAACAACGAGTAAAAGTAGCTAGAATTCATGAATACATAACGAATGCTAGAAAAGATTACTTGGACAAAGTCTCAACTGAAATCATCAAAAACCACGATGTTATTGGTATAGAGGATTTGCAAGTATCTAATATGTTAAAGAATCATAAGTTAGCAAAAGCAATTAGTGAGGTATCATGGTCACAGTTTCGAACTATGTTGGAATATAAGGCAAAATGGTACGGCAAACAAGTCATTGTCGTATCGAAAACATTTGCTTCAAGCCAATTATGTTCTTGTTGTGGATATCAAAACAAAGACGTTAAAAATCTAAACCTACGTAAATGGGACTGTCCTTCTTGTCGTACACACCATGATAGGGATAT
>NZ_NADT01000006.1:0-285465 GCF_003264205.1 Bacillus sp. SRB_8
TTATAGGGTACAGTTCAACAAGTGGGGAGCTTCCTTCATTCCTATTATAAACCTTCTGGGTTTAAAATGAGGACCACTCGTCCATCACCGAGAATTGTCGCACCAGAGAAACAGTTAGAGCTCTCTGCAAAGAAGTCGCCTAATGACTTTAAGACTATTTCTCTTTGACCGATAATTGTGTTGACAATAAGTCCATAGCTACGACGTGAATTACGAACAATTAATACAGGAACCATTTGACTATCATATGATGCAAACGCATCCTCTACTGTTTTCTCACCAAATACATTGTTTAAATGTTTTACTTCAATAATTTGATTGCGATAATTTAAAACGTCTTTTCCTTGTAATGATTGAATGTCTTCCTTTTGAATTCGAATTGCTTCGACTATATTACCGAGAGGCAACGCATAACGCGTATCATTTGTTTGAACAAGCATTGATTGAATAATAGACAATGTTAACGGAAGTTCAATTCTGAATGTACTTCCCTTTCCTTCTTCAGAATCAATAATTAAATGCCCACCTAAACTATGAATCGTATGTTTAACAACATCTAATCCAACACCACGTCCAGAAAGATCAGACACAACTTCAGCTGTACTAAATCCTGGTTGGAAAATAAGATCAAACACTTCACGATCCGTTAATTTATTTGCCTCTGATTCCGTTACAACACCATTTTTTATCGCTTTTTCTAATACTTTTCCTTTATGAATACCATTTCCATCATCAGTAATTTGGATTACGACATGATTTCCACTATGAAACGCCTCTAATTTAATAGTACCTGTTTCATTTTTGCCGGCATCACGGCGTTTTTCAATAGTCTCGATCCCATGATCAATTGCATTGCGAATTAAATGAACGAGTGGATCACCAATTTCATCAATAACTATTTTATCAACTTCAGTATCTTCACCTTTAATTTGTAAATCGATTTTTTTCCCTAAATCTTTCGCTAACATGCGCACCATACGCGGGAAACGATTGAAAACTGTTTCAATTGGTACCATACGCATATTTAATAGTACATTTTGAATATCTTTTGAAATATCCCCTAATCGATTTAAATGCTCGATTAACTCCTTATTTTGAATCGTTTCTGCTAATTCATCAATTCGTCCACGCTCAATTACACTTTCTTCAAACATATTCATTAATGTTTCGATTTTTTCTAACTGAACACGAATAGAACGATTCTCCACTTTAGCATTTTTCGTTTTTGTAGTACTTTTAGTTGACGTATTGCTCACCGGTTGAATTGGCAGTTCTAAAGGTGACTTCAGCTGTCTGGTTTCAACCTGTGGAATCGTTTCTTCCACCTGTACGACTTCTTGTACTTTATGACTACCTTGCTTCACTTCTACTTTCTCAATTTCAGAAACATGAAGCACTACTCGTTCCAATTCTTCAACACTATGATCAGTATTCATATGTACTGTAAACTCAAATCCAAAAGCATCCGCTTCAATTTCTTCAATGCTTGGAACCGTTTTTTGTATATTACCTAAATTTTGTAACGCTTCAATACACATAATGGCACGTACCGCTTTTAAAATAGCTTGTTGTTCAACAGTTATATACACTTCATGAGAAACTGTATCATCATTATTTATACTACTTTGCTCTACATTTTCCATAGAAGCTTCTACATTGCCATTCAATAATGCTTCTAATTTAAGTTTCGTTGATACAACATCTATATTACCCATTCCGCCTTGCTGCACATCTGCAACCATCTTTTCTAAATTATCAATACATTCAAAAATAACATCAATAATATTAGCATTCACCATCATATTTCCGTGACGGATTTCGTCTAAAACACTTTCCATCTTATGCGTTAAATCCGCCATTTCTGTAAATTCCATACTCGCAGACATACCTTTAAATGTATGAGCTGAGCGGAATATTTCTCCTACAACACCCATATCGGCAGGATTGCGTTCTAAATTTAGCACATTTTCATTTAGCGACTGTAAATGTTCTTCTGCTTCTTCAAAAAATATATTTAATAGATCTGTTTGCATTTTAATCCCCTACCTGTCTAACAAACATTTCATTTATGTATAACAATTTAGTGTTTTAAAACAAGAAAAAAGGGGGGCCACATATCTATCTACTATCATTGTTTTGATTCCTTGTGGCACCCCTTATATTAGCTGTTTGCTACTTTTGTTAAAGCTTCAATAACACGATCCGCTTGGAATGGCTTTACAATAAAGTCTTTTGCCCCGCCCTTAATCGCATCTAACACCATACCTTGTTGTCCCATTGCGGAACAAATGACAATCTTTGCACTCGAATCAATTTTCATAATTTCTTTTAATGCTTCAAGTCCGTCCATTTCAGGCATCGTAATATCTAGTGTTACAATATCAGGTTGAAGCTCTTTATACTTTTGAATCGCTTCTACGCCATTCTCTGCTTCACCGATAACTTCAAATTCAGAATTACTTTTTAACAAGTTTTTAATCATTGTTCGCATGAACATCGCATCATCTACAACTAAAATTTTATGTGCCATTCTTTTCGGTTCTCTCCTTACTATGTATAAAAATATCTTAATATTTCACCTTATCATTCTCACTCATTATACAAAATAAAACGATAAAATTTAATATTTTTTTAAAAGAATTTCTGTATTTTTATTATTTTATTACTAAAATAGAAATATATTATTCCTTAATATATATTACAACGCGACGGTTCTTCTCCCAATTTTGCGGTGAATCATTTGGTGCTACTGGTTTTGTGTCTGCATATCCTACCGCTGCTAACCTTTTATCATCCACATTATACACTTCAATTAAATGATGAATCATATTAGCTGCACGCGCTGAAGATAATTCCCAGTTGGAAGGGAATTTTTCATTATGAATCGGTCTGCTATCCGTATGTCCTTCTACAACAATTGGATTTGGTACCGATTGGAAGAACCCTACTAATTGACTAATTACTTCTTTCGCTTCCACCTTAACATTCGCATCACCCGTATCGAATATTAAATTGTCTACTATAACGATGCTAACACCTGTATCTTCTCGATATACATTCACTTGACTAACACCATTATTATCCACATATGCTTTTAACTTTTTATACAATTCATCCATGCGCTTTTTTGAAACTGCTTTTTCATCATTTTTTTCATGTGAAATATCTGGTATTGTATTTTCCATTGCTTTTGCATTTACTTGCTCCGCGTCACTAAACTTTTCAAGCATCTTTGATAATTTTACTGTATCTTGCTTTGAAGTCGCAACTAGTAATACAAAGAAAGTTAGCAATAACATCATTAAATCAGTAAAAGTCGTCATCCAACGAGGCGATCCTTTTTCCGGTCGCTTACTCATCATACCACTCCTCAAACTACTAGGCTGCTCGTTTTTCTTTTTTTATCTTCGTTTCATATACGTATGTATCAAGTTTTAACTTTAATTTGGAAGGAATTTGTCCTCGGTACAGCTCTGAAATTGCTTCTATTACAAACTTCTTCTCTGTATACAAATCTTCAATACCACGATACACTTTTTCAGATAGCGGTATTGCAATCATATTTGCAATAATAGATCCATATAATGTCGTCAACATTGCAACGGCCATCCCTGTACCAATTTGTGAAGTATCTTGTAAGTTTTGCAACATAATAATAAGACCGATTAACGTTCCTATCATGCCCCACGCTGGAGCGAAATCACCAATCTTATCTAATAATGTTGCTCCTTTTCTTAACTCATATACTTCTGTTTCAACATCTCTCATTAATACTTCTTTTAATTCTGCTTCATCATATCCACTTAACATTAAACGAATCCCCTTTTGAATAAAAGGATTGTCTACTTGCTCTCCATCAACTTCTAATGAAAGCAATCCATGTTTTTTCGATTTTTTCGAAAAATCAACGAACAAATCCGTTAACTGTTCTAAATCTTCTTCTCTTCTATGTAAAACAGTAAAAATACTTTTCATATATTTTTTTATTTCTCCAAATCTATATGCCACAACGATTGTCGCTGTTGTTCCCCCTACGACAATTAAAATAGATGAAACATCTAAGAAATTTTTAAACCCTTTTATTCCACCACCGCCAAACATGATTGCCGCTATTACAATCGTAAAACCTACTATAATGCCAATTGGGCTAGAAATTTCAAACTTCCTTTTTTTTCTTTGTGGTCTAGCTAATACTTGATTTTTGTCTCCCATATTCCTTCCCTTCCTTGTCATTTTTATAAAACATTTTTTTATTTTAATAATGCGTTTTCACATATAACATTCATTATACGCTTATCATCTATTTATCGCAATATACTCATAAAATTGACACATTTCATTTCCACATTAGAATTATAGTATGGAAATATGAGGAGGATCTCGATGGAACATAACATTTTACAAGTCATTGCATTAGCAGAAAAACTAAAATATGAAATGCGACATAGTTGGCTTTCTAACGGACGTCAAGAAAGTGTTGCTGAACATACGTGGCGTATGTCCCTAATGGCTATCTTAGTTGAGCCTTATTTGGATCAAAAAGTAAATATAGAAAAATTACTTAAAATGGTTATTATTCATGACCTTGTCGAAGCAGAAGCTGGTGATATTCCTGCCTTTGATACGATGAATAGCCGTGAATTACAATTACAAAAACAAAAAAATGAGCAAAAGGCTATTTTAAATATTAAACGTACACTAGAAGGTTCTCTTGGCGTGGAATTATACGATTTATGGATGGAGTTCGAAGCGAAAGAAACGTATGAAGCAAAAGTTGCTAATGCACTTGATAAACTTGAAGTAAAAATTCAGCATAACGAAGCTGATATTGATACTTGGCTACCAATTGAGCATAAAATGACTTTCCAAGTTGGTAAACATACAGATTTTGACTCTTTCTTATCTAGATTACAAAAAATCATTGAACAAGACGGAGAAAAAAAATTACTAGCTGCTGGCATTGACGTTGAAGCATGTAAACAATAACCATTTAATTATGAAATAAGACACTCAAAATGAGTGTCTTATTTCATAATTGTTGATATTGCCTGCTTATAAATAAGTTGTTGTTTTCCATCTACTAATATTAATACTGTAAATCTATCTACTCCAACTACTTCCCCTACTATTCTTACTCCGCTCTTTAAAAATATAGTAACTGCACCTTTTTCTTCTTTTATTTGTTTATACAACTCTTCTTGTAAATGTTCCAATAACTGTTCTCTCCTTCATCAGTAAATAATCCTAATATAAAAAATTAAAGATTAATCACTTACATACTTTGTCTTTTATATTCATAAACTTATTAATTAGTATATCTAAATCTCGACTAAATAACAAAACTTTATCATGATCTAATCCATGCCTAGCAACAAGTTGAATTAACTCTTTCTTTTTGTGTTCTATTTTATTGTGTAATTGTCCCATCTCCATCTCTATACTAAAACTCCCTTTTCCCATAATATTACTTGTAAAATTATAGTACATTTTCACTCATAAAAAAATAAAAAAATGGCTTTTTTTACAAATTTTATATTTATGAAAAGAAATTTTAATGTAATTGTAAGTTACATACCCCTTTCATTTGCAATACATTCACCTAGTATACACTTCCATATTGTTTTACCATTTTAAAAAAAGCGCTATGAAACAAAGTAAATATCACATTTAAATCCGATCACAGGCTCTTGTCTAATTAGAAGTAAGACTTGCTCCTTTTCTAAATAAAAACATATCTTATAAAGTAATCCATTAGTTATATAGATTAATTTCCTAAAAAGGAGGAAAAAACATGAGCTTTGGTGGTAGTTGCGCTGGTTTCGGCGGTGGATTTGCTTTACTCATCGTGCTATTCATCCTTCTAATCATTATCGGATGTAGCTGTTGGGGTGGCGGCGGAGGGTTTTAAATATAATACGTATCCTTTTCGCTAAACTCTAAATGAATGAAATAGGTTAACTAAAAACTATACGAAAACAGCTCATATTTGAGCTGTTTTTTCATACTTTCGTATGAATTTATGTCCATCTTTTTTGTGATTTCAACTAACAAGAAATCGTTTACTATGAAATAAGAAACATTTTTACTAAGGAGGATTATAATGATTAAGGGTCTTTATGAAGCACATTTACCTGTCTGTAATTTAGAAATTTCGATACCTTTTTATGAATCACTGGGGTTAAAATTATATAAAAGAGACAACGATATCGCCTTCTTTTGGATTGTAGAAAATGAAAGTTGGATTGGTCTTTGGGAAGGAAAAGAATACACAGTCAATTATCATCCATCCTTACGACATATCGCTTTCCAAGTAAGCTTACACGATTTAGAAAACGCAATACACTGGCTCAAACAGAAAGGAATTCCAGCGCGAAAAGACTTTGGAATGGAGCCAATTGAGCCAATCGTTTTTCCAGAATTAGCACACGCCTCCGTATATTTTAACGATCCTGATGGAAATAGTTTAGAATTCATTGCACAATTACCTGTTGGACTACCTAAAGCAGAGAAAATGTATTTAAGTGAATGGAAAAAACAAGTACAGGCATCACTTATAGATAAGATTTAATTTCTCATGTCAATTTCTTATTACAGGCTTCTTAAAACAAATAAAAACTTTAAAAAATTATTTTATGGTCAAACATTAAGTGTACTTGGGGATTGGTTTCATACTGTCGCTTTATTAACACTCGTCTATAGCATAACAGAATCTTCATTTATGTTAGCACTCACCTTTATGAGCAAAGGGTTACCTCAACTTCTTCTGAGCCCATTCATAGGCGGCATTGTAGACCGTTTTTCAAAAAAGAAAATTATGATTTTTACTGATAGTTTACGAGGAATTATCGTCCTCACTTATTTATTAGCATTCTACAAAATTGAAATTATTTTCGTTTCTAATATATGCTTATCAGTACTCTCTTGCTTATTCGAGCCTGCTAAGCAATCAACTCTAAAAAATATCGTACATCAAAAGCATTTCGTAACCGCTAACTCTCTTTCTAGTACAATCAATGGTTTTATGTCTATTATGGGAGCTTCTTTAGGTGGGCTCATTGCACAATCTTTAAGTATCGAGATTGCCTTTTTTATTAATAGCCTATCATACTTTATTTCAGCCTATATTATTTATAAAATAAAGATCCCTTCTCGTGACACTTTTAGCAAGAAAAAAGCGTTTTTCACTGATATAAAAGATGGTTATACATACATATTACAAAGCAAAATTATTTTAACATTAATTCTTGTCGGCATTTCATGGGGCATTATTGGAGGTGCCTATCAGTTACTTCTAACAATCTATGCCGAAAGAATCTTCCACACTAACATTGGTATTTTATATGCGGTTCAAGGGGCTGGACTTATGATTGGCAGTCTCCTCGTTAATCTTTATATGTCTAAAAATGAAGACAAAATGAAAAGAGCATTTGGTTGGGCCTATTTACTACAAGGAATTTTCTTTCTCGGATTCATTCTATCCGATCAACTTATTATCGGTATCATTACATTACTCTGTATGCGTATAGCAGGAGGAATCATCGTTCCACTTGATACGACATTACTACAAACGTATACGCAAGAAAACATGATTGGTAAAGTTTTTTCATTTCATTATTCCATCTACGGATCGCTTATTCAGTTATCTATGTTTATTACAGGATGGTTTTTAGAAATCCTTTCTCCTCAAGTGATTGGTAGCTTGTTAGCTATATGCTGTATTTTTGTTAGTTTTATATGGCTTTTCTTGTTTTATCGCGGTGAGCTTGGTGAAGAATCTATTGATAATCAATAGATTCTTCACCAAATTTTATTTGATCTCATTTATTAGCGCTGCGTAACAATACAATTATTTGAAAATGTCAACCATATTCGTTAATGGGCCCTATACGTGAATGCTATTTGAGAAGAAACTAAGTATTTATGTTAAAATAAAAGTAAGATTGTGAAACATTGCACTTATGCTATAGGCTCAAAATAGCTAAATTCGATTTTCATGGTATTAAAATATTTATTGTATTTGATTAAATAGGAGGGCTATTTTGGAGATTACATTAAGTTTCATATGTATTATATTGGTGGCTTCTGTTTTGCAAACAAGTACAGGTTTTGGCTTTTCCATAATGGCAACACCTTTCTTACTAATGTTATTCTTACCACAAGAAGCTATACAAATTAATATTATTTTATCATTAGTTATTTCAATATCACTCATTTGGAAAATAAGAATGGACATTGACTTTATTCTACTGAAAAGGTTAACTATTGGAAGTATAGTTGGTGTACCTTTTGGTATTTTACTCTTCATTTCCATTAATATAAACGCTTTTAAATTAGCAATTAGCATCCTGCTCTTACTATTAACATTGATGCTAATATGCAACTTTAAGGTTAAATCAACACCATTTAGAGATTTTATAGTTGGTGGATTATCAGGGCTTTTAACGACCAGTATCGGTATGCCAGGACCACCCCTGTTACTTTACTTTACAGGAACTGATACGAAAAAAGAGAAGTTGAGAGCAACTACTTTAGCTTTTTATCTATTTATATATTTCATTAGTCTACTAACTCAAATACTCTTTACTGGCACAAACAAAACAATTTGGGAATCAAGTTTTTATGCTATTCCAATCGTATTTCTAGGTTTGTATATAGGTCAAATTACTTTCAAATGGCTTAATCAACGGATTTTCAAAATATTTACGTATATCCTTTTAAGTTGCACGGGGGGGTATCTTCTTATTGAAAGTTTGAACTTGTTATAGAGGGTGCTTTAGATAGTGCACAATAATAGATAGGTTCAAACGAAATTATTGCTGCATTTTCAAGTGCGATGGGGCATTCTATATCAAAACTCAAATAACTTTATTGGCAGTTTACAATTAGCAATAATCGTTCTTTCATAAGACAAATATTTTAAATCGAGTACTAAATAAAACGATAAAAAGCGGCTATTATGCCGCTTTTTACATTAAATATTTTATAAAGCAAAGACCTGCACTTACTATCACGAATATATTAAAAAATAAGAAAAACCCTTTTTCAAAATCTGTATACTTTTCTACTTTTACTCCGCGTTTTTTTAACTCCATAACTATCATTGCAACTTCACGTGCATACTCAATACTTCCAAATTGTATATGAGTGTTATTATATTTAATCTCAAAGACATTTTTCATTTTTTTATGTTGCGAAATGGATTGTATATCCTCTATTCGCATGCTATGTTCATTTGTTTTTTTAAAATAACAATCTAATCCTTTCATAATCACTCTTTTATTTGTTAAAACGATATAATAATAAAAAGTAGCTCCTACGTAATATATATTTGGTATTACTTTATTATTTGCCATATATCCTTCGTCTACTAACAGTTCCTTCTCAATTTCTTCACCAGCTTGTAATTCGTTGCGAATTGACTCTTCCAACATTTGTAAAGTTATTTTTTTTAATAACTCTCCATTTCTCACATAATACTTATCTATATTTATAGACTCATTCGCTTCTTTCTCTAAACGTGTAATTTCTTCTTCTGAATATTGGAGTTCGTTTAACATCGATAATAGTCTTTTATCCATATTACACACTCCCCTTCCACAGTTTTTGAAGTTTTTTCTTCCCTCGAGAAATTCGATTATATATATAATCCGCTGTTACTTTTAATTCTTTTGCAATATCGTCAATGGAATATCCATCAATATACCTTTTTAAAAAGATATATCGATCCTTTTTATTTAAATCTTGTACTATTTCCATAATCTCTTCTTCTTGTTCTATTTCATAACTATCATGGATACCTTTATCTATTTCTGCGTCTTTATCCATTTTGTTCTCTCTATATACTTTCTTTTTATATTCCAATGCCTTTAATTTAGTAATACCAATCATCCAAGATTTTAAGTTTCCCTTTGCTATATCAAATTGGTCGATATGAAACCAAATGATAGTAAATACATCGTTATAACAATCATCTACATATTGTTTCTCAATAGGGGTACTTAATGATTTATGAATAATGTATAAAACTAATTTTCCATATTGATCAATGACTTCTTTCAAAGCATCTTGATCACGTTTTTTCATAGCTATAATTAAATCCTCTTCAGAATTAAAAATCATAAACATCTTCCTTCCTCAGTTCCCCTTTAGCAGCTGCTTTTACTTACTATTGGCATTTCATTCTCATTTTCTATCACTTTTGTAAAAATTTATTAATTTTTATTTCTATGTATATGATAGCAAAAAAATACATTTCTCCTCCAAAAAAGACAAACCCGCATTCCAGGTTTGCCTTTTTACTTATTTCTTATTTAATCCTTTTTCATTTAAAAACTCTTTCATATGCATTCTTTTCTCTTTGGACATAAATGAGCTCATTGATTCCGTCCATGTTACGTTTTTTTGATTTGACGATCTTTCTTTGTAATACGCACTCATCGTTTCATCATATTCGTTTAATACTTCATCATATTTCTTTTCATCGTATCCATTTTCATGAAGAATGGCCGCTACCGGTAAACGTGGCTTAACTCCATGATCTTCATTTGGTACGCCCACTGTCATTCCGAATACCGGATATACTTTATCCGGTAAATGAAGCAATTCACTCACTTCTTTCGGGTTATTACGAATTCCGCCAATATAACAAATGCCGTATCCTAATGATTCAGCTGCAAGTGCTAAGTTTTGTGCAAATAATGAGGCATCTACTGTTGCTACAATAAAGTCCTCTACTCCCTCATGTTTAATTTCTGTTCCATGTTTCTCACATGCAGTTTCTAGACGTTTTAAATCCGCACAGCATACAAAGAATGCTGCGCAGTCTTTCACATGACGATTCCCGGATAATTCAGCTAGTTTAACCTTTAGTTCCTGATCTGTTACATATATAAGAGAATACGCCTGTACAAAATGTGAGGAAGCTGCATGCTGCGCAGCTTGCACCATTCTTTCTACTATCTCTTTTGAAATTGGTTCTTCTTTATATTTACGAACTGAAACGTGTTGCTCCATTTTATGTATCATCTCATTCATAAAAACCACTCCTTTTTTCTCTTCATAATAAAAAATTAACATATCTTTTTCATTATTCACAACTTATAAGCAAAAAAAGAGCACTCCTTTGTGAGTTGCTCTTTTTTAAATACATATTAATATGGTAAATGAAATTATATCGACTTTACACACATAACGACAACGTTAAGCTGCTTTCAATACTTTAATACCTTTAACAATATTCCAAATGAAGTAGTAAATCCCTACAAGAATAAACACTGCATACGTTATAACCATCCCAATTCCAACGCTCTCAGACTGATTGAAACTTAAACCGTATACTCCTGATAAAGCTAACCCTCCAAATAAAATTGCATATGGGAAAACATGTGACCAAAATGCTTTTTTCGCATGATATTTCACTTCATCTTCCGCAACGAAGTACACGATAATTGGTAGTAAAAATGGTGCAAAAAAGATACTAAAGTAACATAGCGAAGATAAAATATTATTTCCTTTCAACCGAATCACCTCTAAAGTTTTTGTTACCTTCATTATGTCAGGAAACCTTTCCAGAAACTATCGCTTTACCTTTCATGAACATGACATTTTTGTAAGATTTTCCTCGAAATAAATCCCGCCTCAAATTTCGGGCGGGATTACTTTAACTATATTCGATTCATAAACCAATATTGTGTAATCGCTAAATATTCTCGTACATTCGATGGAATGATAATTGGCTTCGGTGTTTTGGCCGGAAGCCCTTCTAATTGCAAACCTTGTTTTGCAGCTATTTTTTTCGCTCTAAACATATGGAAATCGTTTGTTACGATCATACCTTTTTTCATATTGGCTGGAATTAACGGTTTTGAGAATTTAATATTTTCATCTGTGCTCGTCGACTTATCTTCCATTATAATGCGGTCTTCTGCAATATTTTGTTTCATTAATCCTTGTTTCATCGCTAATGCTTCTGTAATATCTTCACCTTTTCCTTGGCCTCCAGATACAATAGCAATTGTTTTATCATGTAATTTTAAATACTCAGCTGCTTTATCAATACGATATTGCAATGAATAAGAAGGTTTTGTTCCATTTACTTTCGATCCTAGTACAATTATATAATCCGCATCATCAATTGCATTCATATGCCCATGCTTATAAATGTTATATTGTAAAAACCCCGCATATACGGCGCAAATCATTATAACAACTAAAATATACTTGATTATTTTCTTCTTTCTCATATCCATATACCCCTATTCCCTTTACTTCCTTCATCATAATATCCATTTATTCGTTTGTATACAGACAAATTCCAATTAAGCCTAATTTATCCTCCAAAAGGTAATATTTCTATTAATTTCGGGAATAGTAAGTACAACTTCGCACGAAGGAGTGTCCCTATTGCTTCTCTTTTTATGTAACGTATCATTCTTTTTTATCTTATTTTTACTATCACTTAAGCTACTTGGTAAATCTGCATTAGCACAACTAACTCCTCATGATTTTGGGGCTATTATCTTTTTATCTTATTTAGCTTTTCAAGCCATACCAGTCGCTGGTGCTTTACAAGCATTTCTCGGTATGGTCGTTATTACATGTTTGCATTTGCTTCTTACAAAATTAAGCCTACTCAACAAACTAAATCGTTTTATTCTCGGACACCCCATTATTTTAATTAAACATGGTGATATTATTTTTGAGAACTTACAAAAAAGTAGATATCCGATCCCTGAATTGCTTTCTAACCTTCGCGTCGCAGGATATCCAAGTGTTCATGAAATTGAGTATGCGATATTAGAAGCGAATGGAGCTATTAGTATTTTACCAAAAAGAGAACTTGTGCCTCTGACTCCAAAAGATTTGAATATAAATGTTAAGTATGCAGGCTTACCAATTGCTCTTATCGTTGATTCACAAATTCAATACGATAACTTAAAATTAATCCATAAAAATGAAAAGTGGTTACATGCAGAGTTAATGGAGAAAGGCGTTACAAATATTAAAAATGTGGCTTTCGCTTCTGTGCAGGAGACAGATGGATCTTTTGCAATTAGTTTAAAAGAATGAAAAAAAATCCCCTTACTTGTTCAAGGGGATTTTCTTCACTATATTGCTTTTTTCTCTCTCGCCATGTTTAACGGAACAGGATGTTTCATACGATTCATCGTAAATACGATAATTGCTGTCAATACTTCCGCTACTGGCATAACGAGCCAAATTCCGTTTATACCAAATACTTTTGGCATAATCCATAACAATGGGATAACAAATAGTAAACCTCGGCTCATTATTATAAGTACTGATTTTTTCGTTTGTCGCACTGATTGGAAATACTCTCCATACACAATGTTATAGCCTAAAAATACATATTGAATAAAGAATAAACTAATACCTGTTAACGTTAACTCCAATAGTTCTGGCGATTGAACATTAAATAAACCTATAATATATTTCCCAAAGAATAAACCGACAACAATCGCAATGCCTCCAAGTACAAGCGCAATTTTCACAGCAAACTGTAATCCTTCACGCAATCTTTCTGATAAGTTTGCACCGTAATGGAAACTAGCGATTGGTTGTAATGCTGCACCAACACCGAAGAATAATAATAATGTCATTGCATGAATACTATTCACCATCGCATAGGAAGCGACTCCTATTTCTCCTGCATATTGAACGAATGCAATGTTAAAACCGATTGTTACGATTGCAACTGTACTTTCTGCTGTAAAACTTGGGAAACCGATCACCATAATTTGTTTAACCGTATCCCATTCAAAATGGAATTTCGTCCATTTTAAAATACTACTTTTTCTAAAGAAGTGAGTTAATAATACAAGGAAACCAATTGCCGCCGAAAGAATAGTAGCTGAAGCAGCACCAGTTACACCCCAGCCAAAGATGAAAATAAAAATATAGTCGAACACTATATTTAATACAGCCGTTACAACAAGACCTGCCATTGCTAAATTAGGATTTCCGTCATTTCGTATAAATGTACTTAAAATATTTTCTAAAACGTATATCATTCCAAATGTTAATAACACCTGTAAATAGTCTAATGCGTATGGTAAAATCACTTCATTCGCACCAAATAAATATGCTAAATCTTCTATTCTCCATAAGCAAATAGCCGCTAAAACGCCAACGATAACAACTGCTACTGTCATAGATTGAGTAAAGATAGACCTTGCTCTTTCCAGTTTATTTTCACCTAGTGCAATGGAATATAGCGTTGCTCCGCCCATTCCAATCCATAATGAAATAGAGAAGAAAATTGAAAATGCTGGAATAGCTACGTTTACTCCGGCTAAACCGTTCGCTCCAACTCCTCTACTAATCATGACTGCATCAATCACAATATTAACCGACATTAATACCATCCCAAGAACAGCTGGTATTAAATACGTAATAAATAAACTTTTAATTGGTTTTTCTCTTAATTTTTCTGTTGTTTCCATCATATAAATGCTCCTTTTTCAATGCTCTGTTCACAGTTTAAACCTTCAAGTTACTTGAAGGTCAATAGAGAATCGAAAAATATATAAGCCTATTTTTTAACAACAGGTATTTGAATTTCCGTTACTTGCTCCTTCGGATTTTCTGTTACGGACCAATCAATTAATGCAAGTTCCAGTGCATCTCCGCACACTTCATATCCTTCGTTATCAATGTGCTTTAATAATTCCGTATACGTTGCGTCTGTTTCTTCATATGGTCCATGGTGATAAGAACAGGCAAATATCCCTTCTTTTATTTCATCTGAAGTATGCGCTTCAAAAGGCATGTAATCCAATAAAATAAACACACTGTTATATGCTTGAAACTCATTTTGCATTAATGCTTTTTTTGAAACTGTTACACCGATATCACCTGAAAATAAACTATTATCAATTTGCTTCATATTTTTTTGCAACGAATGGATATAATATTCAAACATATCATCCGTTGTATTTGGTGCAACTGCAATTGCTGTAATTTTTCGTTTCGGTATCTTTTTATAAATAATTTGATTTGCTTCAGATTTCGTCGCTTTCTTCATTAAATGGATTTTATGTTCCATTTTTGCCAAAGCATACTCGATTTCTCTTTGTTTTTTCAGCATCATTTCTTGTTGTTTTTCAAGTAAATTCAGCGCATAAGATGGATTTCGTTCATCAATATATTTCTTTATTTCCTTTAACGGGATGTTCAATTGGCGTAAAAATTTAATCGTATCTAATAGTGAAAACTGATCAATTGTGTAATAACGATAATTGGTTTGAGGGTCAACAATTGACGGATGAAAAATCCCTTTTTCATCATAATAACGTAATGTAGATTCCGCTATATTATGCATTTTCGCCATTTCCCCAATTGTAAAACGTTGATTTAATAACATTTTTCTTTCTCCATTCATTATATGTAAACTTTATTACTTCCTATTATATATCTATATCCCCCGTTTCTAAAACGAATCCTCTCATGAAAATCTGCTATTTTTTCATTGATTTTTAATAAATTTTATTATATATTAATTACAGGTTCAAATTACAAGTTCAAAAGAACTTGTAATCAGACCCTTTGTTTAATGGATCTTTACATATTATCATTAGGCAAATTCCGAGAAATCGTATGATAAAAATAAAAAATGATGAGGAGAGGATCAAATGGAATTCGAATTTTTCTTTCAGATTGCACTTATTTTATTAAGTACAAAGCTCGCTGGTGACCTTAGTGTTAGATTAGGTCAACCTTCTGTACTCGGTAAATTAATTGTTGGTATCGTTATCGGTCCAGCTATATTCGGATGGATTGAAAATTCAGAGCTTCTAACACAATTAAGTAATGTCGGAGTTATTCTTTTAATGTTTATGGCAGGACTTGAAACAGACTTAGAAGAATTAAACGCAAATCGTAATTCTTCTTTAGCTGTTGCACTTGGAGGTATCGTTCTTCCATTTGTAGGTGGTTACGTTGCCGGTCTTGTTGTCGGTATGGAACAAGGGAATGCTGTCTTTTTAGGATTACTTCTATGTGCAACAAGTGTTAGTATTTCCGTTCAAACACTTCGTGATTTAGGTAAAATGAAAACACGTGAAAGTACGACGATGCTTGGAGCCGCTGTATTTGATGACATTCTTGTTGTTATTTTATTAGCATTTGCAATGAGCTTCTTAGGCACAGATGACGTTAACTTAACAATGATTATCTTGAAGAAAGTAGTATTCTTTGCTTCTATCATTTTAATCGGATGGAAAGGTGTTCCAGCAATCATGCGTTGGTTATCACCGCTTCGCGTATCTGAGTCTATCGTTAGTGCTGCGCTTATCATCTGTTTCTCATTCGCATACTTCGGCGAACTATTAGGAATTGCTGGTATTATCGGTGCTTTCGCAGCTGGTATCGCTATTTCTCAAACGAACTACAAACATGAAGTAGAAAAGAAAGTAGAACCAATTGCTTACGCTATGTTCGTTCCAGTATTCTTTGTTAGTATCGGTATGAATATTACATTTGACGGTATTGGCGATCAAATTTGGTTCATCTTAGCATTAACAGTTATCGCTGTATTCACAAAACTAATTGGTTGTGGATTCGGTGCACGAATCACTGGATTTGATGCAAAGTCTTCTGCAATTATCGGTGCTGGTATGGTTTCTCGTGGTGAAGTTGCACTTATCATCGCAGGAACAGGACTTTCTTCTGGCCTATTAGCACAAGATTACTTTACAGCTATCGTTATTGTCGTTATTTTAACTACAATGATTACACCACCAATGTTAAAATACACTTTTGGTGCAAAAGATAAAGCAATGAAAGCAAGTAAATAAGTTTACTATAATAAAAGGAGATTGCCATCTTATAAGATAGCAATCTCCTTTTTCATTTTATCTTTAAACAATTCCATTCATTTTTAACCAGTTTTCAAACATAGTTCGCGCTTCTTCATCATCGATATCATTACTAAATGAATACACCTTAATGCCATAATCATCTATATATTCACCTAGCTTCATTTCCTCCACTTTTTTGTAAAAATCATCTACCTCATAGTGTGGAATATAGGCATCCCAAATTGGTTCATTTATTCTTTTATACGCTGTCACTTCTAAATCATATCCATCTTCATAATATCCGATGTGATAATGTTTACTAGGGTCATATTTCTCCATTAATATCCCTTCCTTTAAAAAGCTATCCTATTTCACGTAATAAACAAAAGCGAGCTGTATATTACAGCTCGCTCAATTAATTAAATACGCTCCATCGCCGTCTTCAACGTACCAACAACGAAAGCAATTTCTTCACTTGATATAACGAGCGGCGGTGCCAATGTTAAGACATTATTATATCCTGCTGTTGTCATACCGTTACGCCCAATAATGAGCCCTTTTTCTTTACAAGCATTTACAACACTTGCAATTTTGTCATTATCAATTGGTTCTTTCGTCGCTTTATCATTTACTAGTTCGATTCCAACTAATAACCCTTTCCCTCTAATATTTCCAACAAGTGGATGTTCTCCAATTTCTTCTTTTAATTGATTTAATAAAAGTGAACCCATTTGTGCAGAGCGCTCAATTAAATTTTCATTTTCCATAATCTCTAAGTTTTTAAGCGCTAATGCACAAGCCGCTGGATTTCCACCAAATGTATTAATATGGCGGAAGAATTCATATTCTCCTGTTCCTTTAAATGCCTCATAAATTTCTTTTTTTACAGCTGTTGCTGATAATGGTAAATATGCGCTCGTAATACCTTTTGCCATCGTAACGATATCAGGCTTAACGTCATAGTTCATAAACCCAAATGCTTTTCCTGTACGCCCGAAACCACAAATAACTTCATCACTTATAAGTAGTGCTCCGTGTTTTTGACATGTTTCGTGAATTGCTTTCATATAGTCTTGTGGTGGCATTAAAATACCTCCGCCTGTAATAATTGGCTCCATAATAAATGCTGCTATCGTTTCACTTAATTCCCATGTCATAACACGATCTACTTCTTTTACGCATTCTACATCATAAATATTTTGTGATTCCATTTCTGGCATGCGGTAACAATCTGGAGGCGTTACATGTAAAAACCCTGAAGCAAATGGCTCATATTGGTATCTACGTTGTGCTTGGCCAGTTGCCGCCATCGTTGCCATTGTGTTTCCGTGATAACCACGATAACGTGACATAAATTTGTAACGATGCGGTTCACCTTTTTGAGCATAATATTGTCTTGCTATTTTAAAAGCGGTTTCATTCGCTTCTGATCCACTATTAGAGAAGAAAATAACATACTCTCCACCAAGCCACTCGTTTAACTTTTCAGCGAGCTTAATTGCTGGTTCATGTGATTGTGACATCGGAAAATATGATAATGTTTGCAATTGCTTATAAGCTGCCTCTGCAAGCTCTTTTCTTCCATATCCGCTATTTACACACCAAAGACCACTCATACCATCTAAGTATCTTTTTCCTTGTATATCTTCAACCCAGCACCCTTCTGCTTTTGCCCCTACCATTGTACTACTTGGACTAAAGGGACGCATTCCGTGCCACACATATTGCTCATCTTTTGCTAATAATTCATCGGTTTGTTTTGTCTTCATCATTTCTTCCACCTTCCATAACAACTTATTTTTCACAAAGCTGCGCTGGTGCCATGATGAGTTAAATTTCTCCCTGCCTATTTTCATTCCACAAACACAAGACAAATCCTACCAAAATTAAAGTAATATTTATAAGAAAATGTCAAAAGAAAGAGGAGCTTTTCTTATATTTCGAAAAGCTCCTCTTTTTTAATGCGAAGATGCATCACTAATACCATGACCAGTATTAGATTTCACAAGAATTTCATCAAATTTCGCTGCATCTTCTTTCTTACTAGAGAAAACAGTTCCTAAATATGCTGCAAGAAACCCGAGCGGGATCGAAATAATTCCAGGTGTCGTATATGGGAATATCGCTTCTCCAATAAAAATAGCTTTTCCAGCTACTGGGTTCCAAACATTTGGACTTAACGCTACAAGAACAATCGCTGATACAAGACCAACAATCATACCAGAAATTGCTCCTGTTGTATTAAAACGCTTCCAATAGATTGTAAATAATATAACCGGTAAATTTGCACTCGCTGCAACCGCAAATGCTAGTGATACTAAAAATGCTACGTTTAATGTTTGAGCAAATAAAGCAAGTATAATAGATACTATCGCTACTCCAATAGACGCATAACGAGCCATTGACACTTGCTCTTTTTCCGTTGATTTTCCTTTACGGATAATCTCATTATAAAAATCATGAGCGAATGCTGATGCTGCTGTTAACACAAGTCCTGCTACTACAGCTAAAATAGTTGCAAAAGCAATTGCTGATACGAAAGCAAATAAGAAATCTCCGCCTAATGCTTTTGCTAATAAAGGTGCTGCCATATTACCAGCAGGGTTTGCTTTAATAATCGCCTCATTTCCTACAAACGCTGCTGCTCCAAACCCTAAGAAAATTGTCATAATATAAAACGCGCCAATTAACCACGTCGCATATACAACAGATTGACGTGCAGTTTTTGCATCACGTACTGTAAAAAAGCGGACAAGAATATGTGGTAATCCCGCTGTACCAAGGACTAGTCCTAAATTTAAAGAAAGTGTATCAAGACCATCCTTATACTTTACTCCTGGATTTAAAAACGAATCTTTTAATGGAGTAGCTGTTTTCATGTGAGCGAACATTTCAGTCACACTGAAATTAAATTTGGAGAAAACGATAACAGAAATAATAAATGTCCCTGCCATAAGTAGTACAGCCTTTACAATTTGAACCCAGCTCGTAGCTGTCATTCCTCCAAAAATAACATACACAGTCATAAGTGTACCTACGATTAATACAGATGTTGTATATTCAATACCTAATAATAGTTTAATAAGTGCACCCGCACCAACTAATTGTGCAATCATATAAAAAATTGAAATCGTCATCGTATTAAGCGCTGCTATACCACGAACTTTTTTCGCATCAAAACGTGCCGCAATCATATCCGCTAACGTGTACTTCCCTAAATTTCTAAGCGGTTCTGCGACAAGATATAGAACAACTAAATAAGCAACTAAAAAGCCGATACTATAAAAGAACCCATCAAACCCAGTTAACGCTATCGCTCCGGCTATACCAAGAAATGACGCAGCAGACATGTAATCCCCAGCAATAGCCAGACCATTTTGCCAGCCAGTTAATCCCCCTCCAGCCGTATAAAATTCACTCGCATTTTTCGTTTTTTTTGATGCAAAATAGGTTATGACGAGCGTACCAAGAACAATAATTAAAAATAGTGCAAACGCAGTAGTATTCAAATTCAGCCCCTCCCTTTTTGCATATCTTGCAGAATTTTTTGCGAAATTTCATCAAAGGATTCGGCTTTCTTGCTGTAAATCATACATAATGACCATGTCATAATAAATTGCGCAAAAGCAAATACCCATGCCCATGTCACATCACCAAACGCCGGTGTATTAAGCACCTTTGAATACGATGTTAAAATAGGTAGTGCTATAAAAAAACTTAAAAAGAAAATACTCATCGGAACGATAAACTTCTTTTTCGTATTTAATAACAATTGAAACTCTTCAGACTGAACAACTTCTGTATAGTTCACCTCATTTTGTAACTTACGTGCTGACGTATCATCTCGTTTCATTCTCTGGTCCCCTCTCTTAACTTAAAATACAATTCCTCCTTGCATACCTAAAGACTAAATTTTATAAATATTCAGAAACTTATTTCCATTTTAGACAATCCATACATTCCTGCAAAGATTTTTCGATAGACATTTTTCGTCATTTTCTCCTAAATTTTCAATATACTTTTTTAACATAAAATTTGATTGATTCGATTAAACTTTTATTCCCATTAAAATAGAAGAAAGAAGTAGTGCTTATCGCACTACTTCTTTCTTTGTCTCCTTTTCTAAATTACGAGCTGTTTCACTTAATTCAACGTCTTTTCCATCTTTAAGTGTTCTAAATATAAAATCGAATACTGGATTTGAAACTCCGAACCAAAACTTTTCATTTTTATAATGGTGTAATATGTGCTGTTTTTTTAGCCATCTTCCAAACTTAGTGAAGGGACGAATCGGTTTATGTGCAATATAATGTTTCCATTCATAAACGAGGAGCATGATAATCATTCCGATTCCGAATGAAAGTGTAACAGTAACACTTTTTGTAATACCATACGTTATAAGTAAATATATAGTAAAGCTAGGTATACTAAACCATACAGGCAAAAATAAAAGTTTTAAATCATCTGGATATACATGATGATCATAATGTAATCTTCTTAACATTTTTAATAAAAATGCGTTTTTAGGCGGCTTTAAATGGAATAAAAAACGGTGCGTCATATATTCGTTAAACGTATAAAAAACAATCCCAAACATACACGCTAACATACCAATCCATGTAAAAAATTGCATTTTTAAAATAATAATAAAAATTAATAGAACACTATACATAATAACAATATCATGTTGTAAAAAAAACTCTTTCACCACTCTCTTCATCTTACTTCCCCCTTTTCCACAAAAACAGCCGCAACATATCGTTACGACCATTTTTTTCTATTTCATTCTTATTCTATTCACTTTACAAATTTGCCTGCTGTTCTATTGTCGAGAAAAAAGTGTTCGGACCAAATATATTTTGCTTCGGAATAATGTGTTCTACTGCAAACACTGTTACTTCTCCTCTTTGTACTTCTCCAATAATGAGACCAAATACTTCATGATTTACCGCAAACGTTGGTTGTTTCGTTTGCAGTAACCTTGCTGCATTTTTAAATACCGCTTCATATAGTGGATTCCTATCAGTAATTTCTTTTCGGATTTTTGGTGCTAAAGTGATGATAATTTCTTTTCCGTCAATAGTGGTTCGATACATAAAAATCTCCCCTTCAATCTTATATGAACAACTGTAAAGCTTTGTATGCAAAATGGATAGAATATCCTACTAAAATAATACCTGCTCCGGCTGTAATATAGCCAAGTGCTTTTTTCTTTAATAAAGTTCTTCCAAAATGTACAGAAAAAGCAATATTTAAATTCCACAAAATAATACCAACAATAATACAAAGACTGTACAAAAAAGCTTCTTGTTTCGTTACCTTTGTAAGCAACGAGCTAAGTGTACTTCCATATATACCAAACCAAAAAATGAGATTTAATGGATTGGATATCGCAATTAGAAATCCTGCCATAAAAGATTGTTTAAGTCCACCTATCTCTTCTTGTTTATATTCCATATTAGAGTGAGAAATTCCTTGTTTTACACTTTGAAACCCTAAATAAAACAACAAGAAAAAACCAGCGCAATACATAAAAGCTTGTACATATGTATACATAAACACAGAAGATAAACCAAAATAAATAAGCAGCATAAACAAAATATCAGCAGTCATTCCTCCGATTCCAACAATCCACGCATGCCAAAATCCACGTTCAATTCCTCGTTTTAACATTTCAATATTAATCGGACCTACAGGTGCAGCTAATGAAATACCTAATACTATTTGTTGTATAATTGCTCCAAACATCACTCTATCCTTTCTACTTCTTTTACTATTAAGTAATGATGCAAATAAAGAAAATAGACTAGCTTTCATAAAAATTATTCACTAATACAATACCCTTTTTTATCCAAAATATGCAAAAGAGCCATCCAGTTGATGGCTCTTATTTCTCTACCCTATGATGAAAAGGACATTTACCTTTAATCGGCTCAATATCATCCCCTATGAAATATTGTTTCCATTCACGATGATTAGGATCGCCGTAGTGACTAATGTTAGGGTGCTTCGGCAACTGATCCCACTTTTCAACTCGTTCACGGACCATTTGTCTTGAATACGACCCTTTAGGACGATCTCCTTCTAATCCCTCGAAAATAGTTCGTGGCTGGAATCCAATAACGAGAGAATTTCCTAAATGCCTAGTCTTTCGCTGTTTATAAGCTGGCGCATTCCCAAATGCAAATATTGGTTCACCACCAAATGAAAATTCCCATAAATGATGGTCTGGATTTTTCGGGATTTGCTTTGGCCATAATTGATTATCTTGTTCATGCAAATATTGTAGTACTTTCCAAAAATAATCTCGATAATATTCGATTGATTTTTCTTCACATTCCGGTTCCACAAAAAGAAAAAATCCTCTTCTTACAATCGGCCGCTCTTTCATTAGCTCCAAAAAAGTTAACATTGTATTTGGCAAATGACTCCAATCATTATGAGAGAGAAATGAATAACGAAGTTCATTCTTCTTCAAAGCTGTTAAACCGAAATAACACGGGAAGGTTGGTTCTAACACGACACTCGAAAAATCATGAAATTCTTTTGCAACCCAATTCGGTATGTCGACTCTATTTTTCATCCCTTCATTATCTAATAAATAAGACTCATCCATTCTTTCACCTCATTATGTACAGCATTCACTTAAGAATATTACATACTCGGCTTGTCCTATACCTTTTTAAAAATTCAAGAAAAAATTAATTCAAAATACAAAATTTTAAAAACGCTTACTTGACTAAATTCTACCAATTCATGTATATTTAAATTAATCATTTAGCAGAA
The DNA here is from genome assembly GCF_003264205.1 of Bacillus sp. SRB_8. Classification (NCBI taxonomy): domain Bacteria; kingdom Bacillati; phylum Bacillota; class Bacilli; order Caryophanales; family Bacillaceae; genus Bacillus; species Bacillus sp. SRB_8. The sequence continues at coordinate 23,604 of NZ_NADT01000006.1, forward strand.
TATTCGAGAATATAGCATTTTTTATTTTTATTATTTTTTAATGAATTTCACTAAATGAAAAAAGGAATCGTTTTTAGGAGGAATTGTGACATGCAAGGAAAAGTAAAATGGTTTAACAATGAAAAAGGTTTTGGATTTATCGAAATGGAAGGCTCTGAAGATGTATTCGTACATTTCTCTGCTATTCAAAGCGACGGCTACAAAGCTTTAGAGGAAGGTCAAGAAGTATCTTTCGACATTACTGAAGGAAACCGTGGACCTCAAGCTGCTAACGTAGCAAAACTTTAATCCCACTTATGACAGGAGGTTACCTTACTTGGTAACCTCCTTTGTTATTCCTTTGTATATTTCCGTTTTCCAGAGCAAAAACTATGTGAAATGCGCAAAATACAAAGGAGGCAATAACAATGGGTTCACATGTAAATGATTTTGAAGAAGTAAAATTCCGTGTAGAAACTGCACAAAAAATGGTAGGTTCTGCAACAATTTCAATGGATCCAGACACATTAGAGCATGCCACTACTGCAGTAGAATCGGCTCGTTCTCAGCTTGAAATCATGAAATCCGTTGCAACGGATTTAGATGAGCCATTTCTAATGAATGAAGAAAAAAAATTAAGTAAATGCGAGCATCAATTACATGAAGCGAAGCACTAAAAAACATCCAGAGAAAATTCTCTGGATGTTTTTTTATGACAATTGCTCCCCATACTTTTTCAACTTCTCTCCAACCGTACATTGCCGTATACAAAAAGAATGGGCATAGTATTTACTATGATTTTTCCGATTATGTTCCTGCAGGAAACACCCTCCGCAATACGTTTCTAATAAGTCATTTACCTCTGTAATGAGTTGCTTCTTCTTCACGTGTGCACCTCTCTATTCGGTTATTTCTTTATGACTATCAATTGTCGTCCCTTCTAATGCTTGCGCTGCTAATTGATGTGCCTCTTTATTTTGTTTTCTAGATATCGGTTCACAAATAAGTTTTAATTTCATTTGCTTCGCTTTTTGTTCAATTTGATCTAAGTAATGATTTAAATGTTCATCATAGCAAGGCCATTCACCAGCTAATTGCTGCAGTACAACTTGAGAATCTCCACGAAGTGTAACTGCTTCATATTTAATTCCTAATTCCTCGAGTGTATTCATCCCGTATAATAATGCTGCATACTCCGCTTCGTTATTATCATATATGCCTTCTATGTATGCATTGCGACGAATTCGGTAATTTGTATTTCCTTTTTTATAGTATACACATATACCAACCCCAGCTTCTTTCGTCTGTACATCATAACCACCATCAAAATAAACTTGAATTTCTTGCGGATTTTCCTCCACTTGCTTACTCAGTTTTTTCATTTCTTTTAATGACCATTCCGCGTCCATTTCATCGAAAAATAAAAGTTCTTTCACCCTACCTGTTTTCTCAAAATCCTCCGCAAATTGAAGCACTTCTTCTATGTTCATATAATCTGTTGTTAATTCAGTTTGTAAACCACGCTTCGTTTTATACAACCAATGTATTTTATATTTCATACTAGATTCCCCTTTTATAAGACTTCTTATATTTATCCCGCATGAACGGTCAGTAAGACTCCCACCTTAAAATTTAACGAAAGCAAAGAAGTTAGGCGGAAGATCAACTGTCCGTAAATGCCCGATTGGTTCAACTAATAATCAGTGGGGTCCCCCCACTGATTAAAGTTTCACTTTATTTTATTATATTTTATCAAAAGTCACAGTATTATATACAATTTAATCACATACAAAAAGAGCCATCCTAAGTAAGGACAGCTCTTTCATCTATTGCATAAATCTTTCAAATTGCACTCGCTTATTAATCCAATACATTACAGGCATACCAATTGCCATTACAACAAATTCACCAACTGCACAAGTTAGCCATGTCAATAAAAATGGCAGATCAAACGCAAGATGAAGTTCAATTGCAATCATAAACATTGTGACTGTAAAAATAACTGTATTAAAAATCATACGAGCCCAAACACCTTTAATGAAGCGCATAGAAATAATAGTTGCAAGTAATGCAAGAATTGATTGCCCTACTCCAAATACTAAATCATAAGCGATCATAGGTGAGAAAAAGAGATTCGTTAAAAATACACCTAATACAATCCCGTAAATTGCTTTCTTATTGAATACAACGAGATGATTAAACATCTCTGAAATACGAAACTGTACACTCGTAAAGCCAAATGGCTGAATAAGCATAGAAACAGCAATATATAATGCCGCTAAAATACCATTACCGACTAATGTTCTTATATTCATGACAAAATCTCCTTAGTTTTTTTACGTGGGATGGTTTCGAACCACGTTATTCGTTTTTAAGCAACAAGATTATATTTTACGCAATAGGCACTCTTTCGTCAATAGATTCCTATCATTTACTACCTTTTTTCTTTTGGACAACGTATAATAAAACATATGAAAGATTTAGGAGGTTTCACTTCATGACAGCAACAATTCAAAATGAAAAAGTGATCGTTTCCATTTCTGACAAAGGTGCAGAATTACAAAGCGTTCGCTTAAAAGAAGATAACACTGAATACTTATGGCAAGGCGATTCTACTTATTGGGGGCGCCGCGCACCAATTTTATTCCCAATTGTCGGCCGATTAGTAGATAATACATACTACGTAGATGGTAAACCATATTCTTTAACACAACACGGCTTTGCTCGTGATCTTACATTCTCTGTAAAAGAACAAAGTGAAACGAATATTACTTATATTGTTACTAGTAATGAAGAAACATTAAAAAAATACCCATACGAATTCGAATTACTCGTTTCTTATGAGCTAGATGGACAAATCGTTCATGTAACATATGAAGTAAATAACCCTACTTCAAAAGAGATGTTCTTCTCAATCGGAGCACATCCTGGTTTCAACTTCCCCTTATTAGAGGGCGAATCATTTACAGATTATCATTTATCATTTAATGGTTCTGAACGCTTAGAAACAAGCGTATTAGAAGGACCTTATCTTTCAAGTAAAAAGCAATTAATCGCTGAAAATACGAATGAATTGCCACTTACATACGATTTATTCAAAAATGATGCACTTATTTTTGAAAATATGAATACGGATGAAATCTCTATTCGTTCTCATAAACATAATAAATTTGTAAAAATAGAATTTGACGGATTCCCATTTGTCGGTGTATGGACACCAGGCGAGAACGCACCTTTCTTATGTATTGAACCTTGGTACGGGATTGCTGATGAAGTAAATCCGGCAAAAGATTTCAAGGAAAAAAAAGGAATTCAATCTTTACAAACGAATGAAACATTTACATGTCGTTATAGTATTACAATCGACTAAGTTACTCTATCCCCTACTTCAAAGAAACATATAAGTAGGGGATCATCTTATAATTTGGAGGTTTCTCATTTTGATTGAAGTATATATTGATGGTGCATCAAAAGGAAATCCTGGTCCTTCTGGTGCAGGAGTGTTTATTAAAGGGGTGCAACCAGCTGTACAGTTATCATTGCCCCTTGGGACAATGTCCAATCATGAAGCAGAATACCACGCTTTACTTGCGGCATTAAAATATTGCACGGAGCATAATTATAACATTGTCTCTTTTCGTACCGATTCGCAGCTTGTCGAGCGAGCTGTCGAAAAAGAATACGCAAAAAATAAAATATTTGCACCACTATTAGAGGAAGCACTGCAGTACATAAAAAGTTTCGATCTCTTTTTTATTAAGTGGATTCCAAGTAGTCAAAATAAAGTTGCTGATGAATTAGCTAGAAAAGCTATCTTACAAAATTAACGGGGGTATGAGTGTGAAAAAAGATTGGATTGCTCCTCTTGCTTTATTATTTGTCTCTTTTATTTGGGGAGCTACGTTTGTTGTCGTCCAAAATGCTATGTCTTTCGTTGGTCCATTTACTTTTAATGGGATTCGCTTTTTATTCGCTGGAATTATTTTATTATTCGTTCAAATGATTTTCTCACAAAAAACTTCAAAACAAGATATAAAACAGAGTAGTCTCGCTGGATTGATTGTTGGATTCTTTTTATGTGTTGGCTATTTATTACAAACATTCGGCTTACTTTATACAACTTCTTCAAAAGCTGGTTTCTTAACTGGACTTAGCATCGTTATGGTTCCAATCCTATCTTTTATCTTTTTAAAACAGCGGGCTACAATTTTCATCGTACTTGGTATTGCTGTAGCAACAGCAGGTTTATACTTATTAACGGCTGGTGATTCTTTTCAATTAAACATTGGAGATATACTCGTTCTCGGTTGTGCAGTTGCTTTTGCTGCCCATATTCTTGTTAACGGTTTCTTTTCTAAGAAAATATCACCTTTATTACTAAGCACCTCTCAAGTATTAGCTGTCGGTATATTTTCTTCTATTTGCGCTTTTTTGTTTGAAGATTGGGAAAAATTATTTTCAGTTTCACTATGGACGAATCAATCCTTTTTATTCGCTCTATTTCTAACTTCCCTATTTGCGACATCAATTGCCTTTTTCATTCAAACTTCTGCACAAAAACACACTTCTCCAACGAGAGTAGCAATAATCTTCGCAATGGAGCCTGTTTTTGCAGCATTAACAGGTGTTCTAGTAGCAAATGAACAGCTTTCTATTTCTGCTATTATTGGATGTCTATGTATTTTCCTAGGTATGGTTTTTGTTGAATTACCTTCCAAAACAAAAAAAGAAGCGCAGGCTGCGTGAAGTTACGCTTGTAACTTCCGCATAAAAGCCTTAGCGCTTTTTTTATCTGTAATTTCTTCTTCTTTCAATCGTTCTAATAACGCAACAAAATAACTGCCATCAAACTGTAATTGATGTTTAATCGTCGCTTCTATTGCTACGTTCACAATCCCATCAGATGCACCAGTATATCCTTGTCCGAACATAATAAATCCTTGTGCTTCCTCTGATAATTTAAATCCTTTCGTATGTAAGAATGAAAGATAATCTTCTACTGTTTGCATGATATTCCCACCTACTCAAAAATTCTCCACTTCTTATCATACATGTTTTTATACTCTATGAGAATGAAATTTATTTGACAACTTTGTAAATCTATCGTCTACTTCTTAGAAAAAAGAGGAGTTCCTTACAATATAAAAGAATATGTAAAGTGGAATTTATTTTATATTAAAGGGGATATCGAATGAAACAAGCACTATTAATTATCGATGCTCAGCAAGAATTAATGGATGGAAATGAACAAGAAAATGAAGTTTTTCGTAAAACCGAGCTATTATCTACACTAAATACAGCCGTACAGAAAGCAATAGATGCAAATGCCCTTACTGTTTTCGTAAGAGATATCGATGTTGCTTCTGGTAGCGGAGAAGGATTTGAAGTACATAATCAAATTAAAGTACCTCAGTCTGCAATCCTTATTAATAAAGCAGCAACAAACGCATTCTATGGCACTTCTTTACTTGAACTTTTAAAAGAAGAGAAGATTAGCCATATCGTTATCGGTGGATGTAAAACAGAACATTGCATCGATACCGCCGTTAGAACAGCAACTGTACAAGGATTTGACGTTACATTAATTAAAAATGGTCATTCCACAACTGATTCTAACGTGTTATCTGCAGAGCAAATTATTGGTCATCATAATAAAACTCTACATGGACATTATAACGTTGATCATTTTTCAATGGTTAGAGATGTCGAGGAAGACCTTTTTCAACCTATTCATGATCAATATCGCGATTAATTTGGCTATAAAAAAGAATCCTTTTCACAAAAGGATTCTTTTTTATCCAAAAATTTGCGCTGCAATACTGTATAGTTCTCCATTTCTTTTCAAAAATTGATCACTATTTTTTATCATAATTGGTGGGGTATTAACCTTTTGAAAACCAGTAATCTCTAATTCTTTCATGAAACCTTTCTTTCCTTCTGGTACATCAATTCTTAATTTACCATGATGCTCTCTTGCTAAATAATGTACCATTCTCATTGCCATCGCATCATTTTTAGCAACGACCGGTCCTATTATTTTATTTTCTGGCGTTTGTATACTTAAACCGTAACCTAATACATTTTGTTGTGCATCCTTTGTAACAATACATTGTTCACTTTGAATAATTCGATACTTTAAAAACTCTTCTCTATTTGTTCCAAATGCATCTTTATCTATTTGTATTATTTCTTCTAAATCACGTTCTTCATAATTCACAATATACTCTTCATTTCCTACACAATGGTAATTCGCATTGTACGAGTTACATATGTATTTAGAAACATAACTAACAGCCCTGAATCCTAGTTTTTCATATAAAATTTCCCCCTCATCCGTGGCAATAAGCATAATGGGGGTTTGAGTTAATACGCTTTTAACACATAAATCCGTTATTATCTTTCCAATCCCTCTTCCTTTATAATCTGGATGTACAATTACCATTCCAATTGAGGCTAATGTCTCCCCGTATAGTATAATTGCTGCGCTAGCAATAAGCTCTTCTCTCTCATTTGCTACACCATATACTATACCCGTATTCAAAATCATCTCAATTTCCTCTCTGTTGTAATCCCAGCCAATATGAGAAGATAATGCTACAATATCCTCTATTTTCCCTTTCCTAAGACGCTCCACCCTAATCTCCACTTCAATCATTCCCCATCTCCTTCTTTAGACGTTTGAACCATTCTGCATGAATCAACTTGTACATGTTTCCCTTTATCACTCACACACATATCCTATTTTGACCAAGACTATATTGTAAATGAGGTGACAACATGCCCATTACGAATCGATTTTCTACCACCACTAACGGCGCACTCGCTATTACAGGAAACACACTAGGTTTAAGTAAAATTAGCAATCTAAACCGTGCTGGTACAATCGGTGCAATTGGTGCATTCGTAACTACGAATACCGCTTTACAAGTACCTACTTTTCCTGCAGGTACAACGTTAAACTATACACAAAATAGTTCTACCGCTATTTTGAATATCCCTGCTGGTAGTACTATTCTTTACGCAGAACTCGTTTGGGGTGGAAACTATTTATCTCGGGATCAAAACATTACGAGTGTATTAGGAAACCCCGTTTCTTTTACAACACCTGTGTCAACATACTCAATTACCCCTTCGGCTGTTACAGCTTCAAATCAAACATTCGTTTCTGGATCTGTCACATTTGGATTTTACACACGATCAGCGGATGTAACGTCACTCGTTCAAGCTGCTGGATCTGGATCTTATACAACAGGTTCTGTTCCTGGACTTGTAGATCCTTTAGACGCTTCTAATGGAGCCATTAATTCTGCAGGATGGACGCTTATTGTCGCTTATCAAAACGGTTCCTTACCCGCAAGAAATTTAACAATTTACGTAGCTGGTAACCGCGTTTCTGTAGAAACCGGTAGTGCAGATGTATCTGTCTCAGGGTTTTTAACACCTGCCGGGGGACCTGTAAGCGGGAGATTATTTTTAAGTTCTACTGAAGGGGATGCTGATTTAACTGGGGATCAAGCTTTATTTGGACCAAATTTCAGTTCATTAAATGCATTATCTGGGCCAAATAATGCTGTTAATAATTTCTTCGGTTCTCAAATTAATAATGCTGCAGGGAACTTAGATACAACTGGTACATTTGGAACGCGAAACCAGAGTGCCTCTACAAGTACAAATATCTCCGCTGGAAGACAAGGATGGGACATTACTTCCATTGATATTTCTCCTTATTTAACAAATTCCCAAGTATCTGCCTCAATTCGTTTAACTACTAACGGGGATGCATATATGTTAAATACAGTCGGTTTACAAATCAATATAAACTCACCTAATATACAAGCAACTAAAAGCGTGAATAAAAGTGTCGCTACAATTGGAGATATTCTAACCTATACAGTTACTGTTCCTAACACCGGGCTTCTTCCTGCAAATAACGTTACTTTTACAGATGTTCTCCCTAACGGTACTTCCTTTATACCTGGAAGCGTAACGATAGATAACGTACCACAAACAAACGCAAATCCGGTCGCCGGTATATCTCTGGGGACAATTAATAATGGCTCTTCTCGTACAGTAGCTTTCCAAGCGACTGTCGTTTCTCTTCCAAGTCAAAATCCTATCTCTAACACTGCTAATATTACATTTCAATATACACCGATTGCCGGAGGAACGACTTTTAACGGTCTTGCAACAAGTAACTCTGCAGGAACACAAATTAACCTCGCAGATATTAATGGTACAAAATCAGTTAACAAACTTTTTACCGATATTGGTGAAACATTAACTTACAGTATTGCCTTAGCTAATATTGGAAATATCGCTGCAACGAACGTTATATATACAGATCCGATTCCTAGCGGGACTACTTTCATTCCAGGGAGTGTAACTGTTAACGGAGTTACTCAAGCTGGAGCAAATCCCGCTAATGGTATATCAATTGGATCTATTGCTGCAAATTCTACTACTACTATTTCCTTTCAAGTATTCGTTCCTTCTATCCCACAAACAAATCCAATATTAAATAGTGGTACAACAACATATCAATACATTCCTGTACCAAACCAGCCGGCAGTAAGCGGGACTGACACGACGAATATTGTCTCCACGCAAGTGAATAATGCTACTGTAACAATGACGAAAGCAGTAGATAAAAACTATGCAGATATTGGCGATACACTGACTTACACTGTTGCCTTTACAGGTACAGGTAATACGAATGCGAACAATGTTATTTTTACAGATGTCATTCCTACAGGAACAACTTTTGTCCTAAACAGTTTAACAATAGATGGCTCGACACAAGTTGGCGCTAATCCCGCTAATGGTGTGAACATAGGATCCATCCCAACTGGCACAACCAAAAGTGTTTCATTTCAAGTAGTAGTAAACACAATACCCGTGTCAAATGCCGTATCTAACGGATCAAGCGCTTCTTATCAGTACACCGTTAACCCTAGCCAATCACCCATTATGAAAAACATTTCTTCTAACGTCGTTACTACTCAAATTAACAATGCGAATTTAACATTAACAAAGTCTACAAATAAACAATTTGCCACAATTGGCGAAACGATAAGTTATACAATCCTTATTACAAACAGTGGAAATACGGCCGCCAATAACGTTCAACTAACAGATCCACTTCCAAATGGAACGATATTAACATTAGGTTCTGTAACGCTCAACGGAGTTTTGCAAAATGTAGATTCTCTCGTTGCTTTACCTATCGGCACAATTCCTGGCGGAGCTACTTTCACCTTATCCTTCCAAGTAACAGTCATCAATATTACTGCACAAAACCCTATCATTAATAACGCTTTCGCCTCTTATATTTACACTGTAAATCCAAGCCTGCCACCAACTTCAAAAACTGCAAATTCTAATTCTGTTACATCAACAATTAGACTAGCAAATCTTCATGCTAATAAATCTGTAAGTCAAACGTTTGCGGAAGTTGGAGATGTATTAACTTACACCTTTGCTCTTACAAACGATGGAAATGTTACAGCGAACAATGTATTACTATCCGATTCCATTGCGAATGGCACTTCCTTTGTACCTAACAGTGTTATAGTTAACGGTGTTACTCAGCCGGGCGCAACACCAGCTAGCATCAATATTGGTAGCATCAATGCTAATACTACAATTACAGCTTCATTCCAAATATTAATAACTAGTATTCCAAATCCTAATCCTATTTTGAATAGCGCTTCCATCTCCTATAACTTTATCGTTGATCCAAACGCTTCTCCTGTAAGTACAAACACAACTACAAACACTACATTTATCCAAGTTAATGATGCAAATGTAATTTCGGCAAAAACAGTGGATCGAGCGTTCGCTACTGTTGGAGATATATTAACTTATACCGTTATTTTAACTAATACAGGAAGCGTTTCTGCTGATAATCCTACTTTCATAGATATAAATCCAGATGGTACTACCTTTATTCCAAATACTTTTCTTATTAATGGCGTTTTGCAAAACAATGCAGATCCAAATATCGGTGTCCTGTTACCTTCTATTCCTGCTAGCGGATTAATTACCGTTTCTTATCAAGTAACTGTCACTGCTTTACCAGCCCAAAATCCAACAACTAATTCATCGAGCACACAGTATAGTTTCGTTCTAAATCCAGGTGATCCACCAATTATAGAAACATCTTTAAGTAATACTGTAAGTACACAAATTAATTTAGCAAATGTAGTTATTGTCAAAGAGGTAGATTTAACTATTGCCGATGTCGGGCAACCAATCACATATACAATTTCCTTAGCTAACCTTGGCAATACTACTGCAAACAATGTTGTTGTTACCGATATAATCCCTCCCGGCACCACTATCGTACCAAATAGTATTTTTATAGGTGGCGCTTTACAGCTAGGTGCAGACCCAAGTACCGGCCTTCAAGTCGGCTCCATTCCTGCAGGTGGTTTTACAACGATTGTTTTTCAAATAAGTGCAAATGGGCTACCTTCACCAAATCCAATTCAAAATAGCGCTTCACTTCAATATAGCTTTATCGCTGATCCAAATTTACCTGTTGTTGTGAAAAACGCTACTAGTAATATAGTAACTACACAAATTAATACTGCTAATATTGTTGCTACAAAACTAACGAGCACAAACTTCGCTGATGTTGGCGATGTCATAACGTATGCAACGATTTTAACGAATAATGGCAATATCCCTGCTTCTAATGTAACGTTTACAGATATCATTCCAGCGGGTACCCTGTTCATTCCTAATACTGTAACGATTAACAATGTCCCTATAGCAAATGCAAATCCTGCTAACGGTATTTTTATCGGTACGATAGGAGCGAATTCATCACGAACCGTTGCATTCCAGGTTCTTGTACCAACTATCCCTGCTGTAAATCCGATTACAAATCAATCAGGCACAACATTCCAATATACGTACGATCCATCCAAGCCAGCTGTAATGCAGATGGTGGCTTCTAACACGGTACAGACAACTATTAATAACGCCTCAATTGCCGCTACAAAATCTGCAGATAAACAGTTTGCTAACGTAAATGATATTATTACGTACACGACTACTTTAACAAATAGCGGGAATACACTTGCATCAAATATAGTATTTACAGATGCCATTCCAAGTGGGACTTCATTTATTCCAAATAGTGTAACAGTAAATGGTACTACACTCCCTAATATAAATCCAGCAAATGGCGTAGCAATTGATCCAATAAACCCCAATACAAATACAACAATCTCATTTCAAGTAATAGTAAATTCCATCCCTAGTCCAAATCCAATCCCGAACCAAAGTAATACAACGTACCAATATGTCGTAAATCCTAACTTACCTCTAGCATCCGCCAATGCGTTAAGTAACGTAATAACAACTCAAATTAATAACGCTACAATCATCGCTACGAAGTCAGTGAATACACCGACCGCTGCAATTGGAGACATCGTAACCTATACGATTGCAGTTACAAATACAGGTAATATCCCTGCTAGTGCTACAGTTTTAACAGATGGGCTTGGACCAGGTGCATCCTTCATACCAAATTCCGTTACGATAAATAATGTTTCCCAACCTGGATTAGATCCTTCATTAGGTATTCATTTAGATGATATTTCACCCGGAGGAACTACTTTTCTTACATTCCAAGTAAAAATTCTTGAGATTCCTCCTAGCGGTACTTTAACGAATAACGCCCTTGTAAATTATGAATATACAGTGAATCCAAACCAAACACCTGCTGTGGGAAGCACTGTAACAAACACGACTGCTACCCCAATTATTGACGCTACTTTAGTTTTAAATAAAAATGCGAGTACAACTTTCGCTACAATTGGAGATACGATTACATTCACTTCATCTGTTACAAACACAGGAAATACTACTGCAAACAACATTATTTTTACAGATACAATTCCAAACGGTACTGCCTTTGTCCCAAATACATTTAAAATAAATGGTGTAACCGTCCCGAATGCAAATCCACAAAACGGTATCAATATTGGTAACTTGAATGCAAATGCATCGATTACACTCAGTTTTCAAGTAAACATTACAACACTTCCAAACCCTAATCCAATTCCGAACAAATCATCGGTTCAATATAGTTTTATTGTAGATATTAATGAACCACCTGTTTCACGAACAGTTAAATCCAATAAAACTTTTACACAAGTAAATACTGCTTCCGTTATCGCAACAAAAACTGCGAGTAGTGCATTTGCTGCTGTTGGAGATACAATTACGTATACAACAACCCTTACCAATAGTGGAAATACAACTGCAAACACACCTGTTTTTATAGATATATTACCACCTGAACTTTCATTCGTGCCTGATAGCGTACAAATTAATACCATCCCACAACTTGGATTTAGGCCAGATAACGGGGTTCCTTTAGACCCAATTCCAGTTGGAGGAACGACAACCATTAGTTTCCAAGCCATTGTCGGTTCAATACCAGCTTCAAACCCTACGATGAACCAATCTAGTACAACATACTCTATCATTGTTGACCCTACCGAGCCGCCTGTTACAGAAACGGCTACTAGTAATCCGGTCTTAGTTCAAATAAATAAAGCAATCATTCAAGCAACGAAAAGTGTGGATCGTATCTTTTCTGACGTAGCACCTGGAAATTCATTTTTAACGTATACTGTTTTATTAGAAAATATAGGGAACACGACTGCTACTAATATCATTTTTACAGATCCGATTCCAAATAATACAGTATTTATAGAAGATAGCGTTCGAGTAGGTGGGGTTTTATTACCTGGAGTAAATCCAGCGAATGGGATACCAATTGGAGATATTATTGCAGGAGATTTTATAAACGTCACCTTCCGCGTGCAAGTAGTTAGTATTCCAAATCCAATTTTCACAATTGGGCCTGGGGGACCAAACTCACCGGTTGTAAACGGTGCTTCTATTAATTATCAATTTATGACAGGACCTAATTTACCACTCGTTTCACGAAGTACAACATCCAATTCTGTTTCGACACAAATAAATTCCGGGGAAATTGTAGCGGTTAAATCCGCGGATAAAAATTTCGCAACGATCGGCGATACAATTTCTTATACAATTACATTAAATAACCCTGGAAATGTCACTTCACAAAATATAATTTTCACAGATATTTTACCTGACGGAACGACATTTATTTCCGGGACTCTTACAAGCGATTCTGGTACACAGCAAATTGGAAATCCAGCTAGCGGGATACAGATTGAAAATATAAATCCAGGTGGAACGGCCATTATTACTCTCAACGTACTTGTTACAAACATTCCAAGTATAAATCCAATTTCTAATTTTAGTTCTGTACAATTTGCACATGTGGTCGATCCTAGCCAACCTGCCGTATCACAAACGAATGTATCTAATGCGGTTTCGACAACAATTAATAGCGCCATATTAAATACGACAAAAACTGTTGATAAATCTATTATTTCCGTCGGTGATACACTTACGTATACAACTACGATTACGAATACAGGAAATACACCTGCTACAAATATAACTTTTACAAGCGCCATTCCTCCTAGCACTACTTTCGTACCAGATTCGGTCACAGTAAATGGCATCCAACAGCTTGGTGCACAACCAGCACTTGGAGTAACTATACCAAATATCGCTCCTGGCGCGACAGTAACCGTTACTTTCCAAGTAAATGTTATTTCTGTTCCCCCTTCAAGCTCGATTATGGGTAACGATACAATTTTATATTCTTATACTGTTGATCCAAACGGAGCTCCTGCTACTACTTCTACTTCAACGAATATTGTTACAAACCCTGTATTAGATGCTATGATTACGATAATTAAATCAGTCGATCAAACACTTGTAACGCTAGGTGATACCATTACCTATACGACAATTTTAACGAATAGTGGTAATACAAACGCAACTAATATTACTTTCACTGACCTTATACCAGATGGTACAACGTTTATTACTGATAGCGTTACAATAGATGGCATCACGCAAATTGGTCTTAATCCTAATACAGGTATAACGATTGGAGCAATCGCTCCTAACAACTCAATATCAATAGCATTTCAAGTTACCGCTACTTCTACTCCTGTTCAAAATCCTATTGCCAATTCGGCTAGTGCTTCTTACACATTTATCGCTGACCCTAATGCCCCTATTGTTTCAAGGAATGTTACTTCAAACACAGTGTTCACTACAATTAACACAGCTACCATTCTTTCATTAAAACAAGTCGATAAATCTTTTAGTCGTATTGGAGACACACTCACCTATACTGTTACTTTAACAAACAATGGAAACTCATCCGCACAAAATGTTATTTTCTCAGATACAATGCCGAGCGGAACTACATTTATTGCAAACTCATTTTCTATTAACGGGGTTTCTCAAAGTGGTGCGGACCCATCGAACGGTGTAAATATCGGGCCTATAACAGCTGGGTCTACAGTAACTGTTTCATTCCAAGTAAACGTGGCGTCATTACCAACCGAAAACCCAATTGTAAATTTCTCATCAACATCGTATCAATTAGTCTCACCGCCTGATGCAGAAACTTCAATTAGTAATCTTGTTTCAACACAAATTAGAGAAGCTATATTATCTATGACGAAAAATGAAAGTCTATCCTTTGCAGATGTCGGGCAAACTGCTTTTTACACTACTTCTATTGCCAATGTAGGCAATACGGATGCAACTAATATTGTATTCACAGATGTATTACCAAGTGGACTCACATTTGTTCCTAGCACATTAACTGTCAATGGCATTTTACAACCTAATGCGGATCCAAATACAGGTGTATTACTTGCAGCACTTCCACCAAATGAAATATATAGTATCGTCTTTCAAGTTACAGTGAACAGCATTCCACCTATTAATCCAGCACCGAATACAGCATCAACGACATATGAGTTTACTGTTGATCCAGGTAATCCGCCGGTATCGAATACAGCTAGCTCCAACACTACACTTCTTCAAATAAACAACGCAAATATTATTAGCACAAAAACAGCAAATCTTACTTTTGCGGATGTTGGTAATACAATAACATTTACACTTAACCTTCCTAATACCGGAAATGTTGCTGCAACTGATGTAACGATTATCGATATACTTGATAGCAATTTAAGTTTCGTTCCAAACAGTTTCACAGTTAATGGGCAAACCATTCCAAACGCTGATTTATCTACTGGTGTAAATATCGGTTCAATTAATGGTGGAAACACATCAATCGTCACATTCCAAGCCATCGTTTCAACCCTCCCAATCAACAATCCTATTTCTAATTCGGCTCTTACCACTTACCGTTATATTGTTGATCCAGATCAGCCGTTCATTTCAACCTCTAATCAATCTAATACAACGACAACACAAGTTAATAGCGCTATCCTTACTGCACAAAAAAATTCAAATGTGGAAACAGTAGATATTGGGCAAGATATTGTCTACTCAGTTACGATTACAAATAGCGGAAATGTTAGTGCGACGAGTGTTATTTTTACCGACCTAATTCCAGACGGAACTTCATTTGAACCGAATAGTTTTACACTTAACGGAACTACCATCCCAAATGCAGACCTAATTACAGGCGTTCCAATTGGTGATATCGCGCCAAACCAGTCTGTCATCGTAACATTTCATATTAGTGCCGATGAAATTCCGCCTATAAATCCAATTACCAATCAAGCTAGCGTTAGCTTCCAGCATATCGTTAATCCGGCTAATCCACCTGTTTCAAAAAATATTACTTCTAATAGCGTTACAACAAAAATTGAGAGTGCTATTTTAAACACTATTAAAATAGGAGATAAAGCTTTTGCAACGATCGGTGATACGATTACGTATACAACCACTATTACGAATACAGGAAATATCTCTGCTAACAACGTTGTTTTCTCAGACCCTATACCGACATGGACACAATTTGTTGCAGGATCAGTCATTGTTGATGGCACTTCATTACCATCCGCTTCTATCATTGACGGTGTTGGCATAAATACAATAACTCCAAATCAAATCGTAACAATTATGTTCCAAGTCCAAATAATAAGCAATCCAACAACCTTCACACCTGAACTCCAAAACTTAGGATTTGTTAACTTCCAATATAACGTAGGCAATTCATTACAGACTCAGCCTGGCAATGTGGAGACGAACGTCTTCGTTACTTCTATTAATTCAGCAATACTTTCAGCTGTAAAAACTGCTAATACAGCCTTTGCGAATATCGGAGACACAATCACTTATACAGTTTTGATTCAAAACAGCGGCAATACAAACGCTACGAATGTAAATTTCTCAGATCTTATTCCAGCTGGAACGACCTTTGTTGAAAATAGCTTTTCTGTAAATGGAAGTATCATTCCAGGGGCAAATCCAAATAACGGAGTTAATATCGGAACCGTTAGTACGAACAGTTCCTTAACTGTTACTTTCCAAGTCATAGTTACATCTACTCCACCTTCGAATCCAATTACAAACGTTGCATCTATTCAATACGAATTTATAGTTAATCCGGCCTCTCCTCCTGTTACAGGCACGATAAATTCTAATAGCGCTTCAACACAAATTAATAACGCGACTGTTACAACTGTTTTAGAAGCAAATCGTACAATCGTATCTATCGGAGATATAATTACGTATACAGCAACATTAACGAATACTGGAAACTTCCCTGCAAATTCTGTATTACTCATTAACGGAGTTCCTGAAGGGGCATTATTTGTTCCAAATAGTGTCACGCTTAACGGGATTTCACTTCCAGATGCAAGTCCAACTCTCGGTATTCCAGTTGGTATTATCGCACCAGGTGATTCTGCTACTATTACGTTCCAATTTCTTGC
Organism: Bacillus sp. SRB_8; assembly: GCF_003264205.1. NCBI lineage: Bacteria > Bacillati > Bacillota > Bacilli > Caryophanales > Bacillaceae > Bacillus > Bacillus sp. SRB_8. The sequence continues at coordinate 40,412 of NZ_NADT01000006.1, forward strand.
AAGTTCTATTCCACCGCAAGGAGCGATTATAAATCAAGCAATTACAAGTTACACGTATATTGTCGATCCAAGTCAACCTCCAGTTACAGCAACATCCTCATCTAATACGGTTAATACAGCTGTCGTTGATGCATCGTTATCCGCAATTAAAAATACAGATTCTCTCGTACAAACTACTGACGGTACAATCACTTATACAGTAGTCGTTCAAAATAACGGCAATACAACTGCAAATACAGTTAATTTAACAGATTTGGTCCCAGAAGGAACTGCATTTATTCCGAATAGCGTGACCATTAATGGCGTTTCAGTTCCAGGTGCCGATCCAAACGTAGGAATACCATTAAACTCCGTTGCGCCGTCAGAAATTGTCACCGTCACATTCCAAGTTATCGTTCAATCCATTCCAAGCGTGAATCCAATTTCTAATATAGCCCGTATTGACTATACTTTTATCGCCGATCCAACCTCTCCTATCATCTCTCGAACAATTACGTCTAATCCAGCTTTCACACAAATTTCGGATGCGAATGTTCTTTCTTTAAAAGCAGTTAATGCACAACAAGCAACAACAGGTGATATTTTGACTTATACGATAACGCTAGAAAATACCGGAAATATTCCAGCTACTAATCTCATATTTTCAGATACTATTCCAGAAGGGACTACATTCGTAGAAAATAGTTTTACACTTAATGGAACAGCTATACTTGGTGCAAATCCAAATGTAGGGGTTGCTTTGCCTAACCTAGTAGCAAACGCTACTCACCTTATTTCGTTCCAAATTCTTATTAACGATTCATTCTCGCAAGAATCGATTACAAATCAATCCAATACAACATATTCAATTCAACCAGATCCAAGCCAGCCGCCTATTACTGAAACATCTACAAGTAATATCGTCATTACAAATTTCGTGCAAGCACAATTGACAATTACAAAAACATCCAATCCAATAACTGTAGATATTGGTGGAACTATACTTTATATTTCTGAAGTGAAAAATATCGGCAATGTTGACGCAATAAATATTATTTTTACAGATTCTATTCCAGCTGGGACTACATTCGTTTCCGATAGTGTCACAATTAACGGTGTCCTGCAGCCAGGTGTAAATCCAGAAAACGGAATACCACTTGGAACAATTCCAACAAACAGTTCCAAAACGATACTATTTCAAGTGCAAACAAACAATCCACCTACTGAAACCGAAATTGTAAATCAATCTTCTGCAAATTACCAATATGTAAGTATTCCTACAGCTCCACCGGTGAATCGCTCTGCAAATTCTAACATTGTTACAACATCACTTCAAAATGCAAATATTATTTCTGTTAAAAGCGCGGATGTAACTTTCGTATCAATTGGGCAAATTATTACCTACACAAATACACTACAAAATATAGGAACCATTCCAGCTAACAATACCGTGTTTATTGATAACATTCCAGAAGGTACTATATTCATTGAAGATAGCTTATCAATAAATAATGTGATTCAGCCTGGCGCGAATCCTGAAAACGGAGTAACTCTCAGCACGATACAACCAAATGAAACAGTCACTATTTCATTCCAAGTACAACTTACAAATATACCGTCCGGCAATACAGTCATTAATATTTCAGACACTTCGTACGAATACCAAATTGACCCTAGCTCTCCGATTATTCAGCGTAGATCGTTATCAAATGCAGTAAACACGGAAGTGCGGACGGCAAATGTTAGTGCAATTAAATCCGCCAATAGATCCATTACACGCATCGGTCAAATCATCACATATACAGTCGCCGTTACAAACGCTGGTACAGTACCTATTACAAATACTCTCCTAATTGACGCAATTGCTGCTGGCACCACATTCGTTCCAAATAGCATCCTTGTAGATGGCATACCAAGACCTAACGAAAATCCAATTACCGGTATCAATCTTGGTATTATCCTTCCAAATAATACGATTATTGTTACGTTCCAAGTAAATGTAGTCTCTATACCTTCTCAAAATAACATTAATAATATCGCCGTCATTCACTATGAGTATCAACCAGACCCAAGCTTACCACCAATTTCAGAAACGACCTCTTCCAATACTACAAATATACAATTTATTGATGCTATTCTTATCGCTACAAAATCCTCTAATAAAGTATTAGCTAACATTGATGACACCATTGAATATACAGTATTCATTCAAAATAATGGATCGACTACAACTAACTCCATCTTTTTTACAGATACTATCGAGGATGGAACTGTATTTATTCCTGGAAGTGTAATAGTTAACAATACTATAATTCCTGCAGCAGATCCGAATATCGGCTTTTCCATTCCTAATATCGCGTCAGGTCAATCGACAACAATAACATTCCAAGTTTCCGTTACGAATTTACCTGCTGTAAATCCAACACCTAATACTGCAAACATCGTCTACGACTTTATTTTCAATCCTGACTTTGCACCAATTCAAAAATCTACTACTTCCAATACTACTTTCGTTCAAATTAATGACGCTGATATCGTTTCACTGAAAACTGTTGATTTGACTTCTGTAACGATTGGTGACATTTTAACTTATACAACAACTTTAACGAATACAGGGAATACGGATGCTACTGCGGTTGTATTTACAGACAATATTCCTGATGGAACAACCTTTATAAACGGTAGCGTTTTAGTAAATAATATTCCTCAGCTTAACGCCAATCCAAGTGCCGGTATACTTGTAGGAACGATTGCTCCTAACATTTCTATCCCAGTCACGTTTTCCGTTACTGTGTTAGCTCTTCCAGCTAGCGGTCGTATTCAAAATCAATCCACTTCTCGTTATACAATTAATGGTGAAGAACAAATATCGACTAGTAATATTACCTTCACTGAAGTTATTTCTGCTAATGTAATTGCAACAAAAACAACGCCTATCCAATACGCTGACCTACAAACTATCATCCCTTACACAATTTCCATCACAAACAATGGGAATATACAAGTAGAAAACATTATCGTTACTGATATCATCCCAGCAAATACGAGCTTTATAGAGAATAGTGTTATTGTGAATGGCAACGCTCGGCCAAATGACAATCCACTTAGCGGTATACAAATTGATAACATTCCGCCTAATACGACAGCAACTATTCTATTCCAAGTCCGGGTTACTTCCATTCCGCAAACAAATCCAATCTCTAACACGAGTACAATTGAATATGAATACACGGTACCAGATAGGCCACCTATTACCGAAACTATTATTTCATCAGCTGCCGTAACAGAAATTCATCACGCGAATTTAAATAGCAATAAAACTGTTGACCTTGCATTTGCAACGGTCGGTGATACGTTAACGTATACGATTACACTAAATCAAACTGGTAATGTTTCAGCAGATGATGTAGTCATTCAAGATATTATTCCTCAAGGTACTACGTTTATAGAAAATAGTGTCATTGTAAACGGAGAAACTGTTCCGGGAGTTAATCCAGTAAGCGGCATACCAATTGGTACTATAATTGTAGGTGGAGATGCCATCGCTTCATTCCAAGTAACTGTAACTTCTATTCCAACACCAAATGAACTCAACAACAAAGCAATTACTACTTTTAACTATATAGTCAATCCAAATAACTTACCTGTTACAAATACGACTACAACAAATACTGTCACAACAACTGTCCAAAATGATAATGTCGTTGCCATAAAATCTGTTAATGCCACGAATGCATTACCTAGTCAAACTTTAACGTATACAATTACAATTACTAATAGCGGTAATGTAACGATTGAAGACCTTCTTGCCATAGACACCGTACCAGTAGATACAATTTTCATTACTGGCAGTGTTACGATTAACGGGATCAATCAGCCTAATGCGAATCCTGAAAATGGTATTCCATTAGGAAACCTTGCTCCTAATGAATCTGTTGTCATTACGTTCCAAGTAACAATATCTTCTTCGACTCTTCAAACTGCTATCAATAACGACGCTTCTGTTTCCTATACTGTTACCATTGATCCGAATGAACCACCTATTACAATTACAAAGCAAACAAATGTCGTCACAACAACAATAGTGGATCCAATGGTTGGTATTGCAAAAATCGCTAACAAATCTATTACTATTACAGGAGATATCATTACATTCACACTAGACGTATTTAATCATTCTCCGATTCCGACTATAAGTACTTCCATTTTAGATACGATTCCAGCGGGTACAACATTTATTGAAAATAGTGTAACAATTAATGGAATACTATTTCCAAATATTCGACCAGACACTGGTATTAACATTGGTTCCTTATCGGCAGATGGAGTAGTAACTATAACATTTAAAGTTCTCGTAACTTCTATCCCTTCAAACAGTACAATTATCAATTCCGCAACAGTTACAGCTGCTTTCCAATTGACACCACAGGATCCGATTATTACTTTCATCGTTAATTCGAACATTGTTCGCATACCAGTTCAATTTATAACTGCAACTGTGCTTAAAAACGCTTCCGTTAGCTCAGCTTATTTAAACCAATATTTTGATTATACGGTGCATATTACGAATACTTCGGAATTTTCAATTACAAATATTTCATTACAAGACACCATTCCAGCAGGTTTACAATTTATGAACGGTACGGTCTTCATTAATGGGGAACGCTCTCCACTAGCGAATCCGAATATCGGTTTCCTAGTCGCTACTAATTTGGAACCGAACGAAACAATTATCGTGTTATTCACAGTACAAGTGATAAGTCCACCTATTAATAATGAATTTAAAAACACGGCAAACGTTTCTTTACAACTTCAAATCTCTCCTACCGATCCACCAATCACAGTAACCATTACAAGTAACGAAAACATCGTCACCTTTATTCCAGAAAATCCAGATGAAACACTTCCAAATTTAAATTGTTTCTTTGACGGTGAACGTTTCATACGCATTACTCCTCGAAATATACGAAATTACTTTTGGACTTGGATTTGGTGGCAGTAATTCAGTACAACAAAAAAGATTGTATTTTGGTTGATTTGGACCAAATTACAATCTTTTTTTCATTCCACAGACTACACATTTCTCTTTTAAATTGAATTTATCCCGCTATTTGCGGGTAGTAAGGCTCCCACCTCAAAATTCGGCGAATGCGAGGAAGTTAGGTGGAGTCGGGCTGCCCGTAAAAGCCCCATTATGCGGGCTAATAATCAGTGGGTGATGGACAAAACCCCACTGATGAAAGTTTCACTTTATCACGTCGCCTAGTACTCGTCCAAAATTATAGAAAGACAGGATCATCTCACGTTATTTTAGTCGTAATAAGCTGACCAACTTCATTAATAGTAACTTTCCATTTCGCTCCACTAGCAGTCTTCATAATTACACCTTGACTCGCTTCCAGCTCAATATCTCCAAACATTCTTCCGCCAGTTGTCGCTAACCAAGCATTTCCATTTTCCATAGAAGACCTTGCAAAAATACGATTAATTCGAAAACGCTTATGGTCTTGAGAGTAACCACTCAATGTAATTCTTACTTTATATAACTGATTAGCTTTCATATTCGATATAACTGTATCTCCAACATTTAATGGAACATCTGCCGCGATAATCCAACTCCCAGTTGTACTTAATGCATATTCAATTTTAATTTTCTTTGGGCTCTCTCCCCATCCAAAGTACATCCCAATACAATTCAACATTTTGATCGGATTTTTCGTAAAGTCCAATTCAATAACAACTGGATTACTATCTGGAACATCAATATAATTCACACTTTGTTCATCTATTAAATTAAAACAATTAGCGATATTTCCTCCGTAAGGTAATTTCCCACTTACTTGCTTAACACTATACTTCAGCTGAGCATTTACTAAAATATCATCTTGATTTCCTATTAAATGTGGTTTATTCAGCGTCAAAGGTAACTGAATCCGAAGTGATTCTTCATAAGTAGACTTACAAACATTGTATTGTCCGTTATCTACAATAGTTGTTGAAAGTAAATTTGAAAAAAGGTAGTTACGATGGGAATTGGAAGAAAATTCAATTACTATTTGTTCACTACTCATCCTGTACGTATCCCAAATCATACAGTTGAATGTATTATAAGCACCTGAACAACGAATTGCTTTTTTCGTTTGTTGTCTACATTGCACTTGAATATCATGAAACGTATTTCCTGAACTTTCATTTGGTAAATCACTATTCCCATCTACTTCTATTCCATACTGACATCCATCAATAAATATAGATTGAAATACATTTGCGTTAATCCAGCAAGGTGTATTTATATTGTCTACATATTCCGTTTTTAAATATATTGCAGTTTGAAAGTTTTTAACTTGAACATAGTTAACTTGAAAGAAACTAATATAATCCCACGCTTTTTGACAATAAAAATGTATAGCTTTTCCTTTATATGATGGTGTGGTATTTATTATATTTATATTTGATATGACAGATTGATTAGGCACTTCTATTTGTTGTGAACCGGAAACATAAATAACAGATGACTGAAATACTTGATTAATAACTTGAATAGTACCGCCAGTTATAGAAGCATTACTTTGTAACTCAAACGCATTAAAATCTCCATCAATTTGCAGCGTTACGGTAGGATCTAACTCTAATCTTACGTTGGATTTAATAACAATCGGCTTCAATATTTTATACGTATTAACCCCTGTAATTCTTACCGTCGAAATTCGGTTCGCTACACAATAATTAATCGCTTGTTGAATCGCTAACGAACTATCACTTCCTGAATTCGGAACTGCACCAAAGCAATCAATATGAACACTATTTTCTGGCGCACACTCCTCTTGTGAAGAAATATATTCTGACAAAATAAATTCACTCCTCATATTGCCTTTTTCATATAATATGTGAGTTCTCTCTTAAAAGTTTGTATCATAAAAAAAACAAACGACCTCCACGGTCATTTGTTTAATTCATATATATCCTTCGTTTCTTCTACCATTTTAGTTAACGAGAAATTTCTTTCCGCTTTTTCTCGCGCTTTCACTCTAATATCATTCACCTTTTCTTCATTTCCTTGTAATTCCTCCAGCACGTCTGCGAATTCATATTCGCAATATTCAGATATCAAAACACCTGATTCTCCATCTATTACCGCTTCATTTATTCCGCCGACATCTATTGAAACCATTGGTGTTCCTGTAGCCATTGCTTCAATTACTACCATTGGAAACACTTCACGAAAAGATAATAAAAGTAATACATCCATATTTCCTATAAACTTATGTGGCTCTGAAATATTTCCTAACATCTTTACACTTTGTTGCAAGTCATATTTTTCTATTTCTTTCATAATAGATTCTTTCTCTGGTCCATCACCAGCAATATAAAACATAAAATCATTTCTCTTTTTTAACACATTTGCAATTTTAACAAATAGTTGATGATTTTTCTCCTTGGATAATCTAGCTAATATACCTACTTTATAAGTAGATTCTTTCTTTTTCTGCTGGAATAAAAATTTTTCAATATCCACACCGTTGTAAATTGTCTTTACTTTCTCTTCAGCTACATGAATTGAAATTAAGTTATTCTTTTCAAATTCACTTACTGTAATAATATTGTTCACATATTTATTCATGACATAACGAAAAAGAATTGGCATTTTCTTTTCTAGTATCGTTACATTATGTTTCGTATACACGATTTTTATCTTTCTTTTAATAAACTTTTGAAGTAGAAAAGCATATAATACCATTCGCAAACTATTTGCATGAATAAGTTCTATCTTTCGTTTATAAATCTCTTTTCGTAAGTAATGAATATTTCTCAAATGATTCCATCGACTAAGTAACATGAAATTTTCTTTTCTAGTAAGAGATTGATATAATTCTCCCTCACCTGCAGCTGTATAAACCGTAATGTTTTCATATTGCAAATTGTTTTCCAATTTACAAAAGTAACTCTCGGCTCCCCCAGTTATCAATTTATCTGTCATCAACAATATATTCATACTTGCGTCTTCCCAACTACATTGATTTTATTTTTTCTGTAAGCATGATAAGCATACTTACTAAAATAAAAAAAGATTTGCAATGAATTAAGTGGTTTTTGTGCTCTTAACAGCTTCCAATATCGGAAGGCCGCCCTTATTTTATTTCTTGAAACAGAATTTGTAACAATTCTATATTTTGCCAATACCTGCTGTATCCCTTTCGCTTCATATCCTTTATATAACAATTGTAGCCATAACGCTGTATCTTCAGGCTGCACACTGGGCATTTCAATACAAGGAATCTTCTCACGATCAAGCATCACTGTTAAACACCCAATAATTGTGTTTCCCACTAAATAATGATAATCAACAAATTCCGGTACGTTCACCTCTCTATTCAGATCATTATTATTTTCATCTATTAAACTATAGGACGTATACGAAAACGCAACATGTGTTTCTTCCATAAATAACAATTGCGTCTCCAATTTATTTGGTAGCCAAATATCATCACTATCTAAAAAAGCAATATACCTTCCTCTCGCTTCTTTAATCGCTATATTCCGAGCTTTAGCAGCCCCCATATTTTCTTCTAATGATAATAACCGAATTCGTGAATCCCCTTCTATCATCTCTTTAATTTTTACAGCTGAGTGGTCCGTTGAAGCATCATCAACGATAAGCATTTCCCAATTTTTATAAGATTGACTCTGCACAGATCTGATTGTCTCACCAATAAAACGTAAACTATTATAAGAAGGTGTTATTATAGAAATACAAGGCACCTCGTTATGTACTGATAGACACTTTACCATCTATCATTCCCCTTCCTTCATATGTTGAAATGTACTTCACAACAACTGCTAAAAATAGAAAGAAAGCTTCGTTAATAATAAGTGATAATGACATCATCTGAAATAAAAATGCAATCATAGTCAATAAAAGATATGGCTTTTCACAAAACAAGTTATACTTAGTCAACTTCACCATTAAAATACATAAAAAAGCGCTATATAAAAGAAAACCAATTGTACCCGATTCAGATAAAATTTCTAAAAATGTATTGTGCACATATAGTTTTTCATTGAACTGATACTCATAATAATTCGAAAAATTAAAAGCACCGATACCGATATATGGATTAGATAAAAAATATTTGAAAGCAGCTTCCCATAGTGTAAATCTGCCACTCCCATTATCGCGTGAAAAATCAGAAATTCGACCGTTCAATATATCATCTAGTTGTCCACCCATTACTACATTCGCTAAACTAAAAATAACAACACTAAACAATACTAAGCCCATTATTATTTTTACTTTTTTGGCAAAACTGGACATGCATACATATACAAAAATGACGAGCACAATTGCTAAAATACCACCTCTTGAAAAAGTTAATAAACTCGTTGTAACACATAGAATCAATCCTATTACGTTGGTGATATTATATAAATTTGTCATATAATACATAAAAAATATTGTATTATAAAAAATAAAGATGTTGGGATCATCTAATAATCCAATTAATCTCGGATATCCTCTATCTACTAATAATCCAGCATAAATCTCTCTCTCTTCTCCGCCATATAATCCAAAATGTTGTAATCCAACTATATAGAGTATGAGACTTACAATATTAAATACTAATCCTACATAGACAATGGCTGACTCGAGCACTACTATTTCGGTGTTCCCCAGTAAATTCCTCATAATAAAATAACATCCTAAAACAAGTAATACGCCGAAAATCATACGAATACTAGCACTTAAATATATAGAAAGAATGCCACTTAAACAATAGATGAAATAAAACAGTAAAAATACAACTTCATGAAAATATAGCTTTCGAATATAAAAATCTTTAATTGTTAAACAAAAATAAATGACTAGAAAAATCATATATATCTTCAAAGAAAACCCTATATATATGTTGTATTTACTTAACATAACAAACAAGATTAGAAGAAAAGTCCATTTCATTGAAATTTGCATATTATTTTCCATAGGCTATATCTCCTGCTTCGTAATATAATCCTTTTCTCGTATTTTTCTTATAAATGAAAGAATAAGTTTTTTTAACTCATAATCATATAGGAATATACCAACTACTACGATAAACGTATTAAGAACAAGTGCAATCAAATTATATGTCTTTAATACATATTGCACTCCAATAAAAGTTACACCAAAATAAATTGTATACGGTATTACAATTTGGAATACAATTTTTTTCCTCACTGTACTTACTGCTGTATATCCAATCAAAGCCACTATTTCAAATAAAACCATAGCGTAAGCCGCTCCTCTAACTCCACCAATGCTACTGAAGCTATATAGCATAATTCCTCCAATTACTAAAGCAACACACTGTACGGCAGTTCTCTTATTTTGAAATCCACTCGTTGTTAAACCATCGGCAATAGCAACATTTAAACTTTGTAATACAATGAGAAAAGATAGTATTTGGAGCGGCTCTACTGCATTACTCCATTCCGCATGAAAAAATATAGAAATAAAATAGGGTGCTAAATTATATAAACCTATCGTCATACATATTCCCACGACCGCCATTGATTTTATTTGAATCATATTTAATTTCGTATGCTCTTCTAAATTATTCTGGTTATAGTGTTTAAAGAGCACTGGGAAAAATGCCCCTGCAATTACCCCTGGCACTTGATATAAAGCCGCTGGCATCCGATAAGCTACCGCGAAAACACCCACCATACTTAATGGTAATGTATAATTGAGTAAGATGGGTGCTAATTGTGGCGTACTCATTATTAAAAACCCACTAACAATAAAAGGACCTAATTTCCAAAACAATCCTTTATGAATTGCTACTTTCATATTAATGTTCGTCTTTTTTCTCATAACGTATATGCTAAATAAACCGCCAATCATATAACCAAAACCATATAAGCGAGCTGTTATATACACTGGTAATTCTCCGAAAATGCAAAAGCATGTAATTATAATGACAACTGTTGCGGATACAACTTTAATTAGTGCTATATATTTCATACGTTCCATAAGCTGAAAGTAGGCAATCCCTATATTTTGACATGTAAGGCCTATTAACATCAGGAACATTACGTTTAACATCATATAAATTAAATTCTTATCCTCGTACACATAATGAATAGCTATATAACCAATTACAGAAATAAAAATAAGAAGAAGTATCCTTATCTTTATGTATGAAGATACAATCGTCCCTAAATCTACTCCATCCTTTGCCCCTTCTCGAAGAAATGTATTACTAAGCCCTAAATCTGTAAAAAATAACATTACAAACGTAAATGCTATCGCAACACTAAACATCCCGTAATTTTGTGCATTAAAAAAGTTGGCTAAAGCAATTAAGCTAATGGCTTGAAGAAGATTAGCTAAAATCGTACTATAAAATAGATGTACAATATTGTTTAGAATGGATCTACCCATACCAGTTCTCCTTTGCATGTAACCTACTTATATTTGTTGTGTATTAATTTAATATTTACATAAAATTATATTTACTATATTTTTTATCTTGCGCCATTCCCATTCAATACAATAAAAACTGTCTTACATAAAATACGAATATCCATTCTAATCGTCTTCACTTCAATATATTCCATATCCAATTCCAACTTTTCTTTCGGATCAAGATTATATCCTCCATTTATTTGTGCCCACCCTGTTAACCCTGGTTTTACTAATAAACGGTGCCTGAATTCTGGAATATTAACTTCGAATTTTTCATAAAAATACTCTCTCTCTGGCCTAGGACCAACAAAAGACATATCACCTTTTAAAATATTTATAAGTTGTGGTAATTCATCCATTCTCGTTTTTCTTATAAACAATCCAACCTTTGTAATTCTCGGATCATTTTCATTTGCCCATTGTGGTCCGTTCTTTTCAGCATCGCTAACCATCGATCTTAATTTAAATAAATAAAATCTCTTTCCATTGATTCCTAAACGCTCTTGAAAATAGATTGGAGCCCCTGATGTTTCTAAAGCAATCAAAATACAAAAAAACAACATAATTGGTATCGTAAAAAGTAACAATATGAGTGAAAATATAATATCAAACAAGCGTTTTACACTTCGATTCAAAACCTTATCCTTTTCTTGAGCCGGAATAGCATACAACTTAGCTTGATTTGTTTCACGAATCATGGATCGTTACCCCCAAATTCAAGAATATAAAACTATACCTAGCAATTCACATTCTTTTCTCTTTATGTCCGCTATTACTTTTTTCACTGTACGCAGCGAATCTTTTCGTTTTTTGACTGCCAAAATTACTCCATCACATTTCTCCGCAATAATATACGTAGCAGGAAGCTCAAATACTTCGGATGAATAAAAGAAAATATAATCAAAGTCTACTTTCCACTTGTCTATTACATTATCAAATTCATCCATAGCAACTAAGGGCGTCCCAGTATGTACATTTTTTTTTGCGGGAATACAATATAAATATTCAGAAAAAGAACTAGAAAAAGATTCACAATTTAAGGCGGAAGAGCTTAATATATCGTTTACTGTTGTCATATGGTTGCTGTGTAATAGTAGATGGAGTTTAGGATCAGAAAAATTCATATCGACAAGTAATACTTTTTTTTTCATTTCCGCAAAAACTAATCCCATATTTACTATAAGTGAAGCAACAACACCTCTATCCTTCGTTGAGCTAACTGTGAATACTCGTTTTCCTGATTTTTTCAATTCATGATATATAGTATAAAATTGCTCTTTCATCAGAGCATCATGCGGATCGAATGGCAGCTTTTTCTTTGTCTTAAACATCGACATGTTCACCTCGATATATAGATGATTGCTTATCAACCTCTGTAGGTTTCTTTTTTCTTTTCGGTTTCATATTTATATGACCAATAACAGAGACTGTCGTTATTTTCTCTAAATCCTGTTCCACGTATATACGTTCATCAAAATAATCTCGAAATACAGCTAAACCTACACCAACAAAAAAACTAACAATTAAAGAGATAGGAATGATAAGTTGAAATTTCGGAAACAGCTTTTCAGCTTCTTCCTGTAACTCTCGGTCAGTTAATATTTTTACCCCCTGTACATTCGTATACTGTTGAAAGCTTTTTTGAGATTGTTCTGCCAATGACTTTACAATTTCTTTCACGATTTTAGGATCCGAATCTTTTACTGTAACAGTAACAATTTGTGAGTTGTCCGTATTCAACACCGAAATTTTTTGTGCTAATTCATAACTTGATTGTTCTAATTTCAAAGTGTTTCTTACTGTCGAAATAATAAGTGGACTTTTTAAAATGTCAACAAACGATGTTACAAGTTGCTTATTTTCTTGTGTTTTATTCGCTGTATTTTCCTTATTAAACTCATCTAAATTTCCAACAAGAATTTGCGCTGAATATTGATACGAAGGCTTTAGCACATACATAGAAATAATAACTAGAGAAACGGTTAAACAACACATCGTCAAAATGATCGTTACGAATCTTCTTTTCAGTAACTGTTGAAAATCTTTCATACTAATTTCTTGCTTCAATGATTCCACCGCCTTTTTATGAATAGCATCCTGTTAATCATTTTGTACAGATAACCCTTTCTTTTCTATATCTTCTTGTTTTGTTATATACTTTCCTAATCTGAATGAAAATTTCTCTACAAACAAATATGAAATCGTTGCAAGTATAAAAGAAAGAATGAGCGACATAATCAAAATAATAGTTAGCGGTAATATTTCATTGAGCATGTATATTAAGGAAAATAATGATATAAGATGATACAAATAAAGACTGTAAGAAATTTTCCCCAAATACAACAAGTATTTATTGCGTAGCAAGGTTGAAAATGTTGACACTGAAAGGCTTAATATGACAAATAGACATGCGCTTATCGCTACTACGTAGTCTCGAAATATAAAATTATTGAGCACTTTAATTTCTCCAATAAGCCCTTCATACATATAAAGTAAAATCGCAAATAAAAACCATGTAATTTTCGTATTTTTAGTACAATTACTATAAAAAGCTATTAAATTATTTTTATACTTCGCAACTAGTGCTCCTAGTAAAAACAGCACTGTGTAATGCAACGTTAATACATAGCTTGTTAATGTTAAACTCGAGCGAAATAAAAATAATATCACGACAGAACATATACTAAAACTAAACAATGATAGTAATGAACCCCTTACTGTTTTGCGTAAACAAACCATCAAAACTAACGGGAAAATTATAGATATTCGCATTTCATGTACAAGTGACCAAATCACACTGTTATATGTATCTGTATTATATTTCCCAACCAATAAAACATGCTGTGCTATTAGACTTAAAGAACTTTCAATCGTCCATGAGCGATTAAACCATTCGCTTAAATAAGAAATACCATATTTACTTATTGTAGTCTGGCATATAATAGCTATGACTATTGCCACAATATATGGAATGTATATTCTGCATATACGTTTTAAAAGGTATGATCCATAGCTACTATTTGTTTTTTGAATAGATTCATACAAAACAAATCCACTCAAAACAAAAAAGATAATAACAGATTCGTTACCACTACTAAAAATAAGACGTGCAGGCGTTTCTTTTAATAGATATACAACAAATGGTTTATTATCTTCATAACTGTAATTTTGAAATGCTGAGAAAATCATCAAATAATGACCAATCATTACTACCAATGAAGAAATTCCTCTTATAGAATCCAGTTCTTCATGCCTCTCCATCGTTTTACATCAACTCCTAATGAAATGATAATAATCATTTCAAAGCGACATCTTTATTCATATTCCTCTCCTTTCTTTTCATTCCAATTTTTCATATTAAAATGATTTTATAGTATAAATTTGAGTGTATTGTAACATTTTTTGTAATATTATGAATAGTAAATCTTAAAAATTGGTATATGCCAATTTCAACCTCGAAAAATTGGTAATATTGTTAGAAAAACACTATAAAAATATGTTGCATACTTACAAAATTAAAGAGAGGACTAGTGTTTTTTCAATATAAAATAAAAAAGATAGCCTTTATTTATAGGCTATCTTTTTTATTTTATTTAATTATTAGCACCATTATATGCTACATGTCGTTTCTCAATCCGTTCTTCAATTTCTTTCATATTCTCTTTATTAGTTAGTAGGGATTGTTTATTTTCTATTAATAATTGTTTAAAGGATTTTCTCACTTTTTTTCGCATGTTTATTTTCCTCCTTGGGGGATGGTTTATATAAAAGATAAGGAATTATCTGTGTGTTCTTATAATAATTGATTGTTGTGAATTCCATTTGAACTTCAGATGAAAATTCCGTTTATTTTCTGACAACTTTGTGAACAAAAAAAAGAAAGGTTAATCAAAAATATATTTGATCAACCTTTCCATGCTCTTTAAAGCATATTAATTAATATTTCAGGTCTTCCCCAATTCATTTCGTTACAAACAAAGCGTAGTTTTTCTTCGTCCATTGTGTGTAACCCTTCTTCTAATAAGCATGAAATTGGAACTTCACAATGAATTTGCGCTAATTGTAAAGAGATATTTAAATTCTCTAAATCACTTTCAATTTTTGTGCGCTGCGCTTTCGTTAATGATGCTATATTTTCTAGCACTGCCGATACTGTCCCGTATTCTTGAATCAGCTTATACGCTGTTTTTTCACCAATACCTTTTACACCCGGATAATTATCACTTGTATCTCCCATGAAAGCTTTCGCATGAACAATTTGCCAAGGTTCTACACCTTTCTCTTCCATGATTTTTTCCGGTGTGTAATACTCGTAATTTCCAATTCCTTTACGAAGAAGCATAACTGTAACATTCGTATCAACAAGTTGAAGTAAATCTGTATCACCTGTCAAAATATAAACTTCCGCTTCATTGCAATATTGTTTTGCAAGCGTACCGATACAATCATCCGCTTCATAACCTTTCATACCGATTACAGGCATAGATAATTTCGCAGTCATTTCTTGCACTAAATCAAATTGCGGAATTAATTCTTCCGGCGGTGCTGCACGATTTGCTTTATAATTCGAGAAAGATTCCGTTCTAAATGTCGTACTTCCCATATCCCAGCACGTTACAATGTGCGTTGGTTCGATTGCTTGTGTTGCTGTTAATAAATGCTTCATATAACCATGAATCCCATTCGTCGGGGTACCATCTTGTCGTTTCATAAATTGTCCATATACACTTGTTGCGTAAAAAGCACGAAATAATAGTGCCATACCATCAACTAATAATACTTTTTTCATAATTCCTCTCCTACTAACAAAAAATAATAACCTCACGTTATCACGTAAGGTTATATATAGATTACCATTCTACGTTTTTGTTCAACTTTGTCTATTATACATTGTTTTTGTATATTTAGCATCATTAACACATTAAGACATTCTACCGTAGCAAGTATGAAGTATTCCTGAATACGTATTTTTACCTGTCGAAACAACTACAGCCTTTGCATTTCCGTCAACAATATACGTACCTTTGAAACATACATTTTCAAGTTCAAGTGGATTATAGTCTTTCATCCGTTTTAATGGAATAAATCGTTTACGTTCAAGATGATAGCAACTTTCAAATTTCTCAATACTAGCATCGTTTCCTGTCAGCATAGATTCATTTACTAATAAATCATTTGCATAAATAATACGTACATCTGCTGGCACTGTATCGCCCTCTGCAAGAAAAATCATATCTCCAGGTACAAGCTCTTGTACTGGTAATTTCATCATTTTTAGTTCACTGTTTAGCCCTGTTACGCTACAGCCAGCTACTCTAGAAACAGTAACTGTTTCACATTGTAATTCATCACCCATATTTTGTTTTGAAAGACCTGGGATCATTCCACTTAGCTTCATCATTACTTCCGCAATACGCGCTCTTTTTGAAGTTAATTCATTTCGGCCGTATACTTGAATACGCTTTTGTGCCTCTTTCATAGATAGTCCGTCTCTTGTTGTTTTAAAATACGCAAATACAGATTTTACATCTCTTGTTGCGATTTCAATTAATAAATCTTTATTTTTTTGAAGCATTGTTTGTTCTTTCATTGCTTTTTTACTTAATTTATACGAAGTGTTACCCACACTTTTATTTACATATAACATATTATCGTCTCCTCCTTTACAACATAGGAAGAAACGCTTTGTTTCTCAATTTATCCACTTTACTGTGAAAGTGTCTAGCGCTTAAATACTCGAATAAACGCTACATTATGATAAATATAGAGGGAGGAACAAGTCGTTTCCTGCCTACATCATATATTTTTGATTTGAAGTATATGGGTAACGGAACCGAGTCAGAATTTGACATGCTCCTCACCTCCTCTTTAATTTTTTAGTTATAATCTATACTATGAAATTACTCATAGCTTGCTAACAAAAAAGACCCTTACTCATAAGAGAGCAAAGGTCATTGCATACACAAATAAGCGATTCCTAATATAATACAATTAGAAATCTATGGACCTCTCCCTCGCCGAGTTTTAGCACTGTATAGCATAGGTTCATTACCAGCTACGTTAAGAAAAACCTTAATTCGATCATTCCTGTTGACCCATTGGCGTCTCTCGACATTTTTGGGCAGTAGCATTTCTCTATACAGGAGCCTCACCTAACAGAGACTTATTATAATTACATAGAAAATGTTACTCTTATTTAAAATAGATGTCAACACTTTGTATGGAAACTTTTCCTTATTACAATAACTATCTCGAGTTTAGTACACTAATACGCATCCTGCTCAGCGTTCGGCTACATAAATTAATTGAACACATATTGCAAAAAATTAGCAAATGAAAAATAAAACCCTTACGTTAAAATGTAAGGGTTTTAATACGTTACACAACCAGCAATTACAATTCCGATGGAAAGTGATAAAAACATAAGGAAAAGACCAACTGCTTGATTATCTTCTTCAAGACTTTTATTAATATTAAAACGTGGTGTAAGCCATTCCGCTAAATAAAAGACAATAATTTGAGCTAAAATCCCAACAGCTCCCCATGAAACCATATCAAGAATTGAAATAGAATTAGCAGCCGTTGAATATAAAACGATAGCAAGACCAAGTAGTCTTCCTCCAAGTACATAGCTTACCGCTTTATTCCCTTGAGCCATTAACTTAAATTCCTTAACTTTCGTTGTCACTTCCATAAGAAAAAGACCGATACACAAAAGTACAAGTGATACTGCTAAATATAGTAAAAAATTAATCATTTATTTTCCTCCTTCTTAATACCTACCGGTAAATAATACGATTCATTTCCCGTAATTTTTTCTCCGGCACGTATACCGATGCTGCTCGCTTTTCCAGCAATTAAAAAAGCCCCAAACACGTACGACAGCTTCTCAATTCCTTTTTCAGTTTCCAAAAATACAACTGGAAGCTCTGTATATTTCTGAAATATAGGCAGTGACGATTTATACGTTTCATGTGCATTTCGAATCATAATATTTGTATCCTTATCACGAATCGTAATCGTGTCACCTTCCCTACCGAACGAAGGTTTTTGAACGAACGGACTTTTCCCAAAAAATAAATCTGGCTCTAAATATGTAGGAAGCATATATTCTTTAATCCACTTTTGTTCCTCACTTGTGTAAAAAGCACCTTCTTCTGCTAATCCCCAAATAAGACATTGAATTGATTTCGGCTGAAGTAAAAAGGCCGACAAAGGATTTATAATAAAAAGCTTTCCTTCTTTTACAAGTTGCAAAAGTTCTACTCCCACCAAATCCCCCGTTTCGGGATCTTGATCTTCAATTAAGTCTTCAATTGGATATGTTTGGCGATACAAAACATCAATTGGTACACCATCTCTATCTACTAAAGCATCATCTGTAATTCTAAGTTCTGTCATTGGCATTACTTTATTTTCAACATGACATAGCCTACTTAAATACATAGTCGTATTCCAATCTTCTATATGTTCAGGATGAGCTGTGAAAACAACATTTGGATCTTCCATTCCTTTTGTAAACTCCATTACGGCTTTTGTAATACCAGAAGAAAGTAAGCGCTCTTGATTTGCATTTGGATCATCATAGCCTAATTCTTCACAAACTTTTCCATTCATTTGAAAGCATTCCACAATAAAAGTTGGAGTATCACTATTAAACTCAAGCATTTTAATACGATTATCCTCTGTTAAAGCAAAATCAAATCGTGAAATAACAGATTCAGGATACATCCCTTTCAGTCTAATAAAAGGCAAGCTTGCAGTTGGAAAACCGAGTTCAAGAAGCTGTTCATTAGATAAATTCCGAAGAATTCTAGCAGTCTTAAAAAATATTTTCCCCATTCGTTCAGTTGCTACTTGTAATTGTTTCATCGTTTGCTCTGTTATCGGGAAAACATGAAACAAACTATACTCACATTCATATAAATCCGACCAAAAATTCGGATATTTCGAATAAAACTCTTTTCGATCCCTTATGTATTGCGACATATGTTAGCCCCCAAATCCTCCCTTTGAACCGCTTCCAATTCCACCTTTAAATTCGGCAGAAGATTGATAAGTTTTAAACTCTGATGAATTTTTGAAGGTGGATTTATTTTGATAGTATGTACCACCATAAAAGTAATGTCCACGATAACCTGAACTACTATCATCACACTGCCAAACACCAAGCTCATCATCCCAATCCCAATCAGAACAACTATTATCATTCGGTTCGGGGGGAATATCTTGCGCGCAGCCAAATAAAGTGCCCGTCATTAAAGATGTTAGGACACCACCTACTAGCCATTTCGTTTTTGTCACCTTTGCACTCCCCTTTTTAAATTATATTTCTATTATATAAGATGTCATGATAAAGTAGAAGAAAAAGGAAGAAGAGGGATAAAATGCGATTGGAATATCGGCTCAATGATGAAACAAACGGGTATCCAGCTTTATGGAACTACGCAAATATTTCTAATTCTGAAATTGTCGCGCGCATGACTTGTGAATATTTTATAAAAGATGGAAATACATATATCGTTACTGCAACTTCAGTAGATCCAGACGGAACAGCAGTGTTATATATACAAAAAGAAGTTTTTTCCAACGACCCTTCAGATCCTACATACTCGCACATAGGTTTTGAAATTAGAGAATTAAAGGAAACCTGCTCAATTATGATAGAAAGTAAAGATATTTGGAATTACGAGGATATCTTACCCTCTCTCCATTCAGATATTATATATATTCAACGGGATGGAATACATTTGGAATTCACCCTCGATTCAAGAGAAATTGATGAAGACCGTAAGTGCTATATTTATTATGGGAACTTTACAGGTAAATCGAGATAACATGAGTATATTTATTCAACAAAAAAACCTTACGTATAAAACGTAAGGTTTTTTATATAGTCCCACATATGCCGTTATCTATAGATGTCCATAAACCTGCTCTCACAGGTGGATGTTCTCACAAATGTTTGTAACTTCCTTCTTAAAAAGATGGCCTGCTATCTACATTTAAATATTGAACTTCCGCATTATACTTATTGGTTTAAGACATACACAAGCTACGTACACCGTAGGAATTTTATATACTATTAGTTGAAATAAGACCCCCGCAAGTGCCGTCTCTCGTAAATGTCCAAAAACCCGCTACTCGCAGGTGGATGCCCTCACAGTTACCGTATATCTTCCTCCACAAGGAAGGCTTGATAATGGTCACTAAATATTGAGCTTCCGTAAAACTAACATCGGTTTTAGACATAAATAAGTTACGCACACCGCAGGATGTATTATTTACTTGTCGTTATATTATCACATTGTTTCCAATGTGTAAAATATAATTTTTTTGAAGCAATCTCTTGCTTGTGACCTTATTTTAATACAAATTATTTTTGCATGCAAGTGATTAATCTTCTTCTTTTGCAATTTGATTTTCTGGATAAGAAATCCAATCACTCCAGCTACCTGTATACAATTTAACATTTTGAAAACCAGCTAATTTTAATGCAACTATGTTCGGACACGCTG
Organism: Bacillus sp. SRB_8; assembly: GCF_003264205.1. NCBI lineage: Bacteria > Bacillati > Bacillota > Bacilli > Caryophanales > Bacillaceae > Bacillus > Bacillus sp. SRB_8. The sequence continues at coordinate 61,352 of NZ_NADT01000006.1, forward strand.
TAACACCAGAACCACAATATACGATTGTTTCCTTCTCTTTATCAAGATTTTGGAAACGCCCTTGCTGTTCCTCTTCGTTTTTAAAGTGTCCCGATTCTAAAATCCCATCTTTCCAAAAATAGTTTACTGCCGTCGGAATATGCCCTGCCTTCGAATCAACGAGCTCTTCCGCACCAGCATAACGTTTTGGTTCCCTAGAATCAATTAATGTCATATTTGCACCTGCACGAATTTTCCCTCTCACATCTTCCATCGTTACAAGCATATTTTCTTGTATTTCCGGTATAAAAGGTTTTCGTGCAATAACTGGGATATTCGGCGTTGTGTGTAATCCATTCTCTTTCCAAGCTGGAAATCCACCGTCTAATATATACACTTTCTCATGTCCTACATAGTTTAATAACCACCATAAACGAGAAGCCATTGCACCAGCTTGACTGTCATACGCAATCACTGTCGTATGTTCATCAATCCCGGCCTGTGAAAGCTTGTCTGCAAACTCCTCAATATTCGGCAATGGATGGCGACCACCATGTTCTGTTACAGGACTTGATAAAACTAAATTCAAATCAAAATATAACGCATGAAGAATATGTTCTTCCTCATACTTTTCTCTACCCCAATTAGGATTCGCTAAATCAAAACGACAATCGATTATACGGACATTCTCATCTTCTATATGCTCACGTAACCATTCGACTGTAACTATCATCTTTAACGACCTTCTTTCTCTTGCAAACGACTTACATACTCCATAACCATTTCTTCTGTAACAAATTTACGCTGCAGTGTAACACCATTTTTTGCAAGATCATTAATTTGCTTTGTTACAACATTAATGATATCAACCGAAAATTCTTTCCCCTTTGACGCAAGAGATACGGCTGCTTCAATAGCTGCTTCACGCTGCGCATCTAATTGTAAACATGCTTTTACACTTTCATTTTGTTTACGAGAATGTGCTGTAATTGCTTTATGTACTTCCATCTTCTCTTCCCCCTATATAAGTTATACGTTCTTATTCAATTCCATTGCAAGCCGAATCATATCACGACATACAATCCCATTTTCAATAATCTCTTCTTCATAATGCTTTGAAAAGTAATCAAAATCAATAGAAAAAATACGAAATCCACATTTTTGATATAAAGCAAGTTGTGAAACACTAGAATTGCCTGTACCAACTTCAAGTTTTGACATACCATATCCTTTAGCAGTTTCTACGGCATGACTTAATAGCTGCTTTCCAATCCCTTTTCCTTGCAAATGCTCTACAACCGCAATATTCATAATTTCCATTGTCCTTGGTCTTGTTTCCAAAAGTACATATACACCGATGATTCTTTCTTCTTGTTTAGCTATATACGTAAACCCACTCTGTACATATGCATCAATTTGGCTTTCACTTGGATCAGCAAGGAGTAATAAAGATTTCGGTATAGCTTCTTTCGAAATACGCTCTATGACAACAGACATAAAAATTCCCCCTCCTCTATTGTTCTAAACCCCCCTTGTCTACCATAGATAATAGAAAGGAGGGATTCACCATGGACAACAATGAGAAAAAATGCAACGTCATCTCTATTGATGGAAAGAAAAAGAAGAGCGACACATATTCCTATCCAAAATTAGTAGTAGAAAACAAAACGTATGAGTTTTCTTCATTCGTCTTATGCGGTGAAACACCAGACGGCAGACGCTTAGTTCTTACCCATATGATTTCTACTGATGAGTTTGCAGGGTTTGTAAAATCTTTAGATACTGTACTACAAAAGAAAATTGAACGAATCTTTTTTTCATAACAGCTATTTAATATAAATTTCTTTTTCAATTTCTACTAACTGCTTTTGTAGCTCTTCTTTACTTTGTTCGTATAGTGATACATCAATTGTTTCAGCTAAAGCGAATAATATACTTTCATAATAATTCTCAACATCTTGCTGCATCACCTTTTGGAATAGGTTCCATTTTGCATCCCACTCTTGCTTATAATGATGAACGAATAAATCTTCTTCATCAACTACATAGTTTGATACGAAAGGTTCTAACACTCCTTTAGCGTCTTCTTGCATAAAAGCTTTATCATTTTTTTCAAAAAAGCTTTTCTCATTTTTAAAATGTGCTAGTGCCTTTTTAAAATCTTTTATTTCTATTGAAGGAAACGGCTCTTTATGTGTAATAATTTTATATTCATAATCCACTGTTCCACCCATAGAAATCGATTCATTTTCCACTTTGCAATTCACAACAATTTCATCCTTTGCACGCTTCATCGCTTCATCTATCCATTTTTCAAGACGTAATGATGTCGCACGCATTTCTTGTAATAAATCATGTTGAATAAATGAAACTAATTCCATTACACATTGCTGCAACTGCATTTTCACATTCCCATCTGTTCGTAACGACGCCGGATTAATAAATTCAGTAAACACATCGTTATAGCGTAAAAATAGACGTTGGTGTACATAATAAAGCAATTCTTTCACTTCATTTTGCATTGCTTGCTCTTCAGCAAGTACACTATATGATGAAATAATATGAAGTAGCTGATTACGCTCTGCTTCATATTTTTTTGTTTGCTTCTCTTTCTCATCATTTCCCTGCTTTGCGCCATTTATCATATTTACAAGAAGCTGATTCGCTCCTTGTAATGCACCATATAAAGCATGCACAGATACAAGCATTAAATCCCTCATCATAAAGGACGTAAATGATTCTTCAAACTTAGTAATCCCGGAGTTTTGTAAAATACCATACTTTTCTTTATCAATACTTTTCCCTTGCTTTTCTTCAAGCGCACATAAACTTGAAATTGCAAATAAACGTGGATTTCTAATACCGTATTGCAGGAGCTGATCCGCAATATAACCTTTTACCATTTCAAGTTCTTCTTCAGATTGCGCTAAATCGGCAGCATTTATTAAGAAGAACATTTTATCAAGTGCAAATGTATCCTTTACACGACCGAGCTGAATTAAAAACTCACGATCTGCACGAGAGAAAACATGATTATAGTATGTTACGAATAAAATAGCATCTGCGTTTTTAATATACTGGAATGCAACATCCGTATGACGCGCGTTAATAGAATCCGCCCCTGGTGTATCTACAAGAGCTACTCCTTGCCTTGTTAAAGCACAATCATAATAAAGCTCCATATACTCAACAAAGCATGATTTTTCTTCATTAGCTACATAATCAGAGAACTCCTCTAACGTAACTTGTAATTGTTCCCCTAAATGATTAGCAACTGCCTCATATCCTTTTTGTACCGCTCGCAAAAAGCTAAATGTTGTTTTTTGCTTCCCGCTTGGTGAAGGGTATTTCATAATTTGATCAATTTTCGTTAACGCTTCTTCCAATGTAGCAATTTCATAGTGAAACATTTTATAAACAGCTTTCATATCTTCTAACAGCGCTTGCTCTGATTTAAACTGGACAATTACCGTTCCATGTTGTTTATCTTCTGTAACTGGCAAAATTTGATTTATTGTTGCTGTCGTTGGGTTTGGCGATACAGGAAGTACCTTTTCACCGAGCAATGCGTTAGCAAATGATGATTTCCCAGCACTAAAAGCTCCAAATAACGCTACTGTAAATTGCTTCGTTTCTACACGCTGTCTTTTTCCAACTACTTCTTGCTGTAGATGTTTCAGTGTAGGCAATGGATCTAATATCGTTTCAGCTTTCTTCACTTTTTCTAATATAAGCTGAATATTTAAAGCTTTCGTTCCTTTAATCTCTTCTTCACTAGCCGCTACGTTATCATTTACAATTTCTTGCTCTTGTAGTTTAAACTTCTCACTAACAACTTGTTTTTTACTTTGTAATATTTCGTCTATTTGCAATCCATCTGGTATAGAAACATTTTCATTCCAAATATCTCCTAAATAGCTCTCATATTCCTCATACGTCTTAATGTACTGTAATTTTGTTTCTTTTGCTGTTTGTAACATCGTATATTTTTCAATTTCTTCTTCAATACGAGCAATCTCTATCTTCACTTTCTTCTGCAATATACCCGTACTTTTTCCAAAGATTTGCTGAGATTTCATAAAGTATCTTTTCTTTAACTCATTTGCAACGTCAGCAGTATAAAGAAGTAAGTAATCACCGGTAAATCCAGCCCCCTGTTTAATTGTTTCAGCCAACACTTCCGGTCCGAAAGCAATTTCTAACGCATATATGTCTTTCCCTATTTCCTCTGTAAATAACCCGTCTTCTTTTAAGAAGGCTACAATAAATTCTTTCACATGAAAATCAAGTTGCGTTTCAACAGTCTTTTGAAGAGCAGAATAAAAAGCATCTACACGTCTCTGTTTTTCTTGCTCCGTCTTTCCTTTCGCAAATAACAAACCAACTTTAAACTTCGTTAATTTCGTTTCTAAATATTTATTTGCCAATTCTCTCATTTCAAATGGCATTAAATACGCGTTATCTAATATGGCTTGTAAACCTTTTATAAATTCATTTCTCACATCAGATTCTTTACTAGCCACCCGATTTTTATTTTCAGTTAACTCTTCCTTTTTTTCAACTATCTCTGAAAGTGACAGTGGTGATGTTAATTCTTCTTCATATTTCATGAGATGTTTTTCATTTTCAGAAAGAATAAACGAACAATGTTCTTGCAGTAAATATTCTGTTTCTCGCTCCATTCCCTTTCTTACATACTGCTCTTTTTCTTTCATGATAGAAAAGATTAATGCTTCTAAACTTTGAATTTCATTGTATGGATGATTCATCATTCGCAATGATGTATAGAAAATACCATCTACTTCAATATCCCAGTTAGAAAAAGACTGTTTTACACTATCTCTATACTCTTCAAACGATAACTCATTTGCTTTATGTTTATCTATTTGGTTTACAACGAGATAAACCGTTTTATTACGTTGTTTCAATTCTTTAACAAACTGTAAGTTAACCTCTGATTGGACATGGTTATAATCCATCATATAGAAAATAACATCTGCTAGATGCAGTGTTGATTCCGTCGCTAATTGGTGGGCATCATCCGTAGAATCAATTCCGGGCGTATCAACTAACATAACCCCATCAGGAATTGGCGCATCATTTCGATAAATATGAACACCAATTACTTCATCACCGTCTTTACATATTTGTTTTAATTCTTCTGCTGAATATGCGCCGTCATATTCATACTCTTCTCCAGACTTAATCGTTACAACAACACGATCAGATCCTCTTTCAATTTTAACAACGTTAGCACTCGTTGGAATCGGACTTGTCGGTAATAATTGCGCTTTATATAGGTGATTCATCATTGTCGATTTCCCCGCAGAAAAATGACCACAAAAAGCTAGCATAAGCTGCTCTTGTTTATATTTTTGAATCACTTCAAACAACTTCAAACTATTCTCTACATCGCCGTTTTTTTGCCACTCTTCATAAAAACAAACAAGTTTTTTCATACCGTTTGTCTGTACTATGTTTGTCATCCCCTTGTTCCCCTTTATCCAAGATGTATATACTTTATCCCGCTATTTGTGGGCAGTAAAAACCCGTTTCGTGCGGGCTAGTAATCAGTGAGGGATAGACCTCCCCGCTGATTAAAGTTTCACTTTATTATCATACTAAATTTTCAGCATATTCACATCAAAAATAAAAAATCCCTTTCATTCTTTTTACAAATGAAAGGGATTTTATGTAATATTATTCATTTTGTTGTTCCTACTCCATTTAATACATACTTTGTAACACCAACATATATAGCAATCGTTCCTGCAACAAGTGCATACACCATATTAACACACCAACCTTTTTTGATAATGATTATCACTTTTGAATACATTTTATCATTAAAGAGAATCATTATCAACAAATTTCTAAAAAAAGAAAGCTCCTTCGGGAAAAGGAGCTTTACTGCCTGTTTTAAAGAAGTTTAAAACTTGCTGTGCACTCTTATTATATCTCATAATACACATCTTAGCAGTTTTAAAAATTGGAAATAACCTATATACCCTCCTCTTTACATTTTGTATAATAGAGTGAAACTGTAATTAGTGGGGATATTTCCCATCCCCACTAATTATTAGTTGAACCAATCGGGCTTTTACAAGCAGTCGATCTCCCACCTAACTTCCTCGTATTCACTGAATTTTGAGGTGGGAGTCTTACTGCTTGTTAATGCGGGATAAAAGGGAATTACTTAACAAGGAGGAAAATAATGACACAAAATATTTCACAAGGCGAGAGGATACATTCCATCGATATTATTAGAGGAATAGCTGTACTAGGTATTTTTCTTGTTAACTGGCCAGTTATCGCTGGTGTTGATTCTCGAGATATTTCCGGCGTTTATGATGGATTAGACAGCTATATTCGCTTATTTTATGACATGTTTATTCAAACGAAGTTTTATACTATTTTTTCATTTTTATTCGGATTAGGTTTTTATATCTTTATGAATCGTGCTGAGGCGAAAACAGATCGTCCGAAAACTTTATTTGTTCGCCGCTTGCTTATTTTATTATTATTTGGGTTCTTGCATTACGTTCTTTTATGGGACGGAGACATCTTACATAGTTATGCCATCGCTGGATTTTTCTTATTGTTATTTTATAAGAGAGAGCCTCGTACTATTTTAATATGGGCATTAGTTTTACTAAGTATTTTTCAATTTTTCATGCTAATCGCTAGTATAGTGGTTGCCTTAGTACCAAAGGCAGAGTTAGGGTTTTCCTTACCGATCATGCCACTTGAAGACTGGGTGTCACAAATACAAAATCGTTTCCATGCATTTTATTCTGAAGGAATTGGACTAAATGTATTCATGCTCCCAGAAACAGTTGGACTATTTTTACTTGGTTTATACGCCGGCAAAAAAGATATTTTCCGCCGCACGAAAGAGTTGGATCCAAAGCTTAAAAAATGGCAAATCATTATGTTCATTTTGACATTACCAATGTGGTTCTTCATGGTCCGTTACTTCTTATCAAAACCATCTTATGAACCATTTTATATGCAGGCCTTTACAATGTTTAGTGGAAAAACATTATTCATATTCTACATTTTCACGCTCATGCGTTTATTACAAAAAGAAAGATGGCAAACATTATTACGTCCGTTCCAGTATGTCGGACGAATGGCGTTAACAAATTACATCACGCATACGATTGTTACGTTACTTGTATTCGGCCTATTTTTCAAAAATTATTATCCCGCTCCATTATGGGTGGGACCACTATTTTGCATCGGCTTTTATACGTTACAAATCTTTATTAGCCACTGGTGGCTTTCACGTTACCAATATGGGCCACTTGAGTACATTTGGCGTCTTGGTACGTACGGGAAAATGATGCCACTTAAAAAGAAAAGCAAGGTCTCATAATGAGACCTTGCTTTTCTATGCTTCTCTTACTGCACTTTGCATCGGAACTGGCTCTTCTTTTACTTTACGCTGCGGCACCATATTAAATACAATATTTAAAAGTACTGCTGATGCACTTCCAAGTACAATTCCGTTATCTGTCAAAATACGAATGTTTTCCGGAAGCTGTGAAAATAACGTTGGAACAACTGTAACTCCAAGTCCGATTCCGACAGAACATGCAACAATTAATAAATTTTCTTGTTTTCCAAAATCAACACTGCTTAACATTTTAATACCATATGCCATAACCATGCCGAACATTGCTAGCATTGCACCGCCAAGTACTGATTTCGGAATAATTGTTGTAATGGCTGCGATTTTAGGAATAAACCCAAGAGCAATTAACATACCACCACAAGTATAGATAATGACGCGATTTCTTACTCCAGTTAATTGAACAAGTCCTACGTTTTGAGAATATGTTGTGTATGGAAATGCGTTAAAAATACCACCTAGAACCATTGCTAATCCTTCTGCGCGATAACCTTTTGTTAATTCTTTTTCACCGATCTTTTTATTACAAATATCAGATAATGCAAAATATACCCCTGTTGCTTCCACAATTCCTACGCAAGCAACGAGAATCATCGTAATAATTGGCGTTAATTCAAATGTTGGTGTACCGAAGTAAAATGGCTGAATACCGTGGAACCAATCCGCTTCTCCAACCGCTTGCAAACTTACTTTCCCCATAAATGCTGCAACGATTGTACCGAACAATAGACCTAGTAAAATAGAGATTGAACGAATAAATCCGTCAAAGAAACGATACATAATAATGATAAATAATAAAACACCAAATGCTAACGCTAAATTTTCTAGACTTCCGAAATCTTTACTTCCAACTCCTCCAGCCATATCATTAATAGCTGCTGGAACAAGTGTAACCCCAATAACTGTAACGACAGATCCTGTTACAACAGGAGGAAACAGTTTTACAAGCTTCCCAAATAATTTCGCGAAAATAACAACAAATAATCCCGCAGCAATAATTGCTCCATATATAGAGGACACGCCGTATTGTTTACCAATTGCAATCATCGGTCCAACCGCTGTAAATGTACAACCAAGTACAACCGGAAGCCCAATACCGAAAAAACGATTTGATAATGCTTGTAAAATCGTTGCTACGCCGCACATTAATAAGTCAATCGATACTAAATACGTTAATTCTTGTTGATTTAAACCAAGTCCCCCGCCGACAATAAGAGGAACAATAATTGCGCCAGCGTACATGGCAAGCATGTGCTGAATACCAAGCGATGCGATTTTAAATGGGTGCTGCTTCATCGTTAGTTCACCTCCGCAGTTTCTTGCTGTACAAATGTAACTGTGCCGTTATCAAGTGATGCAATTTCTGCTAGTGATTCAACACGAACACCCTGTTCACGCAGCTTCTTTCCTCCATCTTGAAATGCTTTTTCAATAACAATGCCAATTCCCGCAATACTTGCCCCGGCTTGCTCTACTAAACTCATTAAACCTAAAGCAGCCTGACCATTTGCTAAAAAGTCATCAATAATTAATACATGATCATTTTCGTCAATATGATTTCGAGATAATGAAATCTCGTTCGTTTCTTGTTTTGTAAATGAATATACGTTTGCAACATACATATTATCTTGTAACGTTAACGATTTACGCTTTCTTGCAAAAACTACTTTTACACCAAGCTCTAAAGCAGCCATAACCGCTGGTGCAATGCCTGAAGATTCAATCGTCACGATTTTTGTAATGTTCTCTTCTTTAAAACGCTTAGCGAATTCTTTTCCGATTTCTTGCATAAGTACTGGATCAATTTGATGATTTAAAAATGCATCTACCTTTAATACATCACCAGATAAAACCTTTCCTTCGTTCAAAATCTTTTCTTGTAATACTTTCATGTTAGTTCCTCCTCTTATGCAAATAAAAAACTCCAAAAGCCGCCACCACTCGTTACAAGTGAGAGACGTGCTTTTGGAGTTTCGCAAAAAAGAATGCTAAACAAGCAAATATATTCGTCCTCACTCATAGTCAAAGTATTTACGGTACTTCGGTAGAAACTTGCAGGCCATATCCCCGCGATTATATGAGTGTAGCTAACTTATTTATTTATAGAAGGATTATAACGCACTTTTTTCACTTTGAAAAGCATTTATCGAAAAAACACGTACGAATTTTATGAAAATACCATTTTTGTTCGAGTTTTTCAAACTTTCACATTTCATATTACAACGTCGTTAATATGATAGGACCATCCTTCGTAATCGCAATTGTATGCTCATATTGAGCTGATAATTTACCGTCCATCGTTCTTGCAGTCCACCCATTTAAATCTACTTTAGAATATCGCATACCTACATTTACTATGGGCTCAATTGTAATTACCATTCCTTCTTGTAACTTAGGCCCTTGTCCTTGTTTACCAAAATGAAAAATCGCTGGTTCTTCATGAATCTCTTTACCGATCCCGTGTCCCGTAAAGTCTCTTGCAACAGAAAACCCTTCAGAGGCTACATAACTTTCAATTGCGTATCCAATATCTCCAACATGGTTACCACTTATTGCTTGCTCAATCCCTTTATATAAAGCACTCTCTGCTACTAACAATAACCTTTTTGCTTCATCAGAAATATCTCCAACTATATACGTCCATGCAGAATCCGAGAGCGCACCATTTAAGTTTACTACCATGTCAATTGTCACAATATCTCCTTCCTGTAAAGGTACATCACTAGGGAAACCGTGACACATTTCATCGTTTACAGATGCACATATCGCATATGGATACCCGTTGTAACCTTTCTGTTCAGATGTTGCACCATGCTTTTCTAAATACGCTTCAACAAACGTATCAATTTCTTGTGTCGTTATTCCTGGTTTCATCATTTTTGCAATTTCTCTATGACAAGAAGCTAGTAACTTCCCAGATTCATGCATCAAATCTATTTCATTTTTCGTTTTAATTGTAATCATACTACCTCTCCTTACTAAACTTGCTATTTGCTACTAAACTTCAATCATACACATCCTCTTCCAAAATTTCAAAACTTCTAATTACAACAAGTACAAAAAAAACAGAATCTCTCCTCTGTTTTTTAATCATTTTTACATATATAATTCATTTTCAAAAACTCAAAACAACTACCATTTGTTTTCTGTATAAACGTTCCAACAGCTTCGAATCCTGCTCTTTTATACACTTTAATCGCTCTTTCATTAAATGTCGCTACTGATAGTGTTATATAATTACATCCGTATTTTTCTTTACTAAAAGCTAGTCCAGCTTTTACGAACTGTAGACCAAATCCATTCCCAGTTATATCAGGTCTCATTCCAAGACCTATATCAACCGTTTGATTATTTATGTTACTAAAACTAAAGAAACCAATGAGAGTACCATTTTCCTTCACAGAAAATGTATGATTCCCTCTACTCTCATCCTCTAAAAACTCAGCTAAATCTTCTTCATCTGCCTCTATATCATAAAAGGAATACTCCCCTTCATAATGCCAGTTATATGCAATTTCTTCTGCTTCCGCTCGCGACATTACTGTAAACATATAGCCCATTTCTCTCACTCCCTCATAAAAAAAAGCTGCAATTAAGCAGCTCCTGTTTTATAACTCATAAATCTCTTTATATTTAGCTTCTAAATAATCAGCTAAGTAGTTTGCATTTAAACCTTCACCTGTCACATCTTTTAAAATTCCAAGTGGTTTTTTCGTTTTGCCATATTGGTGAATATTCTCTGTTAACCATTCACGAATTGGTGTCACGTTTCCTTCTTCTAATAATGCATCAAAGTTTGGAATATCCTTTAGCATCCTATGTTTAAATTGCGCTGCATACATATAACCAAGCGCATAAGATGGGAAGTATCCAAATGAACCACCAGCCCAGTGAACATCTTGCAATACACCTTGTGCATCGTTTTCCGGACGAATTCCTAAATATGCTTCCATCTTATCATTCCAAGCCGCTGGCAAATCCTTCACTTGTAATGTACCATCAAATAATTCTTTCTCAAGTTCATAACGAACCATGACGTGAAGCGGATATGTAAGCTCATCTGCTTCTATACGAATAAACGATGGCTTCGATTCGTTAATCGCATCATAAAACTCATCTACTGATATATCATTGAATTGACCATCGCTATACTCTTTTAATAAATCATAATTTTTCTTCCAGAATGATTTATTACGACCGATAAAGTTCTCAAAGAATAATGATTGTGACTCATGAATACCCATAGAAGTTCCACTACATAGCGGTGTACCTTCAAATTCCTCCGCAATATTTTGTTCATATACAGCATGACCACATTCATGAATCGTGCCGAAAACAGCCATACGGAAGTCTTTCTCATCGTAACGAGTCGTAATACGAACATCCCCTCTATTTAATGTAATTTCAAAAGGATGTACCGTTTCATCAAGACGACCCGCTTCAAAGTTATAGTTCAATTGTTTTAATAACTCTAAAGTAAAATTCTTTTGTTTTTCTTTTGAAAAATGTTCAGCTAAAGCATTTGTTTTTAATTCTTTTTTAGACTCAGAAATTTCTTTCACAAGCGGAACGATACGTTCACGTAGTTGACCAAATACATGATCTAACACTTCTACTGTGATTCCGGGCTCATACATGTCTAATAGCGTGTTATATTTGTACGTTTCGTAACCCCAATATGTAATAAACTTCTTTTTGAATTCAACAATTTTTTCTAAATACGGACGGAACATTTCGAAGTCAGATTTTTCGCGAGCTTCTTCCCATACACTTTCCGCTTTCGCTTCTAATTTCACATACGCTTCATATTCCGCTTGTGGAATTTTCTTATTTCTATCATATTCTTTACGACACTCTTCAACCATTTTCTTTGTCGTTTCAGAAAGTTTATTTTCAACAATTAAAGATTCTAGTTCAGTTAAATAGTTCCCCATCTCATCTGAAGTCGACATCGCAAACACTTCGGATGAAAGCATTCCAATTACTTCTGAACGCTGGTCTACTCCTTGCTTTGGTGCACCTGTTCTTAAATCCCAAAACATTAAGCTTAATGCCTCTCCGTAATTCTCTATCTTCTTCACATATGTTAAAAATTGTTTTTCCACTTCATATGTAGCAACTGTCATAGTATAAAAAACCTCCTTTTTCTACCTCAAACTTATTTCGACACTGAAACATAAATTCCTTTTCTAATAGAAAAAAAGCTTGGCAAATGCCAAACTTTTCCCTACAACATTTTTTCGCTTAAAGTACTTTTCCTTCTACCGGAAGTACTTTCTTCACTGCTTCTATCACTTTTTCATCTTCATTATTTGATAAGAATAATGATATAGCACCTTTATCTTCACTTGTACGAATTAAACGTCCAATTCCTTGACGAAGACGTAAAATCATATAAGGCACATCTACGTCCCAGAATGGATCATTCACATGTTTACGCTTCGCCTCAAACACAGGATCGTTTGGAGGGAATGGTAATGACCAAATAATAACATGTGATAATGATGAACCTGGAATGTCTAAACCTTCCCATAAATGAACGGCACAAAGTACAGTCTCTTCTTCATTTTGGAAACGAGAAACGAGCTGACTAATTTCTTGATCTCCTTCATATAGGAACGGAACTGACATTTGCTCTTTACTTACATATTCTTTAAACGCTGCAAGTTCTTGCGTTGTACGGAATAATACGAGTGTACGTCCATTTGTTTTTTGTATATTTTCAAGTGTATATTGACACTTTCTTTCCCATTCATTTTCTTTCGTATACGGAAGTAAGTTTACTGTCATTTGCTCTTCATAATCAAACGGCGAAGCAACTGAGAATGATAAGTAATCTTTTACCCCTAGACTATTTGCAGTAAATGCGAACGAATCATTGTCAGATAATGTCGCAGAAGAGAAAATATATGGAATCTTCTTCGAGAATACTTTTTCTTGTAACACTTCTTCAACTGCACGCGGCATAATAACTAACGTGAAAGCACCATCGCCTTCTTCACCCCACGTAATTACATTTTTCTCGTGCATGAAAAGACGAAGTGAATGCTCTAACACATCTAAATGCTCATCAACAATATTTAAATCGTATGTGTTTACTGTATGCATTTCACTTTCAAATACTAATGCATCACCGACTTCACCGATTTTCGCATAAAGTCTTTTCGCTTCTGCAGTTACCTTTTCTGTCACAGTAATTTCTAAACGATCAGAACCTTCAATTTCCTTTTTATTCTCTTGTAGTACCCCAAAGAATTGTTCAGTTTGCCAAATTGTTTCTTCTACTAAATGTGCGAACTCTTCACGAATATCATTTTGTAATAATCTCGTTAAAAGTTGCTCCATCATCGTTTGTTTTAAACGGTACGTTAAAGCTTTTTGAGCTGCATATTCTACAAGATGCCCTTCATCGAATACAACGCAACTACTTTCTGGTAATAACGGAATTTGTCCTTCACGTTTGCGAGCTTCGTACGTCCAAATATGATCCATATAGAAATCTTGAGAACAAATGATTAAATCTGCCGCTTTACGATAATGCTCGCGCGAAAGAGTTTGACCACAACGATGACGAGAATCACAAGTGAAGCAATCTTGGAAGTAATCCCAGTTTACCTTTGACCATTCCTCGTCATTTAACAGTGGAAATTCTTTTCGATCACCATAGTGAGTAAAGTTCTGCATCGTACCATGATCGAATACGAACTGAGGTAATTCGTAATATACATCTTCAATTACTTCTGGAGCTCGTCCACTCATAACATCTTCAAGTTTACGTAAACATAAATAATTATCCATTGACTTCGCAAGTCTAACATCAACAGATAGCCCTAATGCTTCAGATAACTTAGCAATGTCTCCTTCTTCTTTCACAAGCTGCTCAATTAACGTTTCATCTGCACAAGCGATAATAGCCGGCTTCCCTGTATAACGTGCATAACAAATTGCATATAAAAGATATACAATTGTTTTCCCTGTTCCTACACCTGCTTCTGCAAACATAACTTTCTTCTCTTGGAAAGCGCGCTCTAACTGAAACGCCATAAAAATCTGTTCATCACGCTCTTCAAAGCCTTTTTCCGGAAGAATGTCGTAAAACACATCTCCAATCCACTCATTCAACTTATCATAAAAATTATCTTGTTTTCCTACTTCAAATGGTAACCTATTCTCAGTAAACATCCTTAGCCTCCAACCAAACAGTTTTTCTATAAAAAGATATAGCAACTGCTACTCACATGTGTGCAGCCACTTTCCCCTGTTACAATACATAGAAATACACGAAAAAAAATTTTCCTTTCGAAAAAGGAAAATTTTTTTCTATATTAATGACCTTAAATAACGTTTATCAATCGCTGTTTCATGTGAAAGAGCTGACAAATATTCTTCCTGCGCTTTTTGTATTCCATCTACAATTGCACCTTGACTATCCACTTCTTTTCCGAGCTCATCATACGTACGGTGAATAGCTTTTTGAATCATCGATAATTGGAAACTATCCATATCACTTCCTCCTTTACGCATTACATAATAGCCAGTATATGCGTGCTGGAGGAGTTTTATACTATGAATTACGCGGTGGACGCTTTCCGAAGTATTGATAGTAATCTGTACGGATAAATCCGTTAAACAGTTTACGCTTTTTCGATGCATCTTTCCCATAACATTTCTCAAATGCTTCATAACTTGTTAATAAATACATTGACCACGTATCTAATGGGCGGAATACCTCTCCCATTTCTTTATATAATTTTTCAACAAGCGCTCTTTCACTTAAACGTTCTCCGTATGGAGGATTCGTTACAACATAGCCATATTCCTCTTTTGTCGTGAAATCTTTTACTTGCATTTGTTTAAATGATATAAGATCCCCTAATCCAACTTCTTCTGCGTTATCTTGGGCAACTCTTATCATACGGTGATCGATATCTGATCCAATGATTTGCAATGGTTGATTATAATTAGCTAAATCTTCAGCTTCTTGACGAGCTTCGCGCCAATTTTGTTTACCAACCCAGCCCCATTCATCCGATGCAAAGCCTCGGTTAAATCCTGGTGCGATATTTTGTCCAATTAATGCAGCTTCAATTGGAATTGTACCAGATCCACAGAAAGGATCAACGAAAGGACGATCCGCCTTCCAGTTTGTTAACTTAATTAAAGACGCAGCTAATGTTTCTTTTAAAGGCGCTTCACCTTGCTCAAGACGGTATCCACGTTTATGAAGACCTACACCACTCGCATCGATTGTTAACGTCGCAATATCCTTGAGCATTGCAATTTCAATACGGAATAACGGTCCATCTTCTTCAAACCAAGTTGTGCGTCTATACGTTGTTTTTAATTTCTCAACAACAGCCTTTTTAACGATACGTTGGCAGTCTGAAACGCTAAATAATGTTGATTTCAAAGATTTCCCAATAACAGGAAATTCTCCGTTCTCTGGAATATAATCTCCCCAGTTTAACGCTTTTGTTTTTTCAAATAACTCATCGAATGTTGTTGCTTTAAATTCGCCGACTTTAATTTTCACACGGTCTGCAGTACGTAACCATAAATTCGTACGACAAATCGCTTTTTCATCCGCTTCAAACGTTACCTTTCCGTTTTCCACTTCACATTCATAACCAAGATCGCGAACTTCTCGGGCAACTAACGCTTCAATACCCATTGCCGCTGTTGCAATTAAAGTAACTTTTCCCATTTGCATTCACCTCTTATGTATAATCAAACAATAATTAATAACATGTTGTCCTATTAATTATCACATATTACGAAGAATATTCTCACTTACCATTTTAACTCACAACTTATAACTTCATACAAATAAAAAGCCCTCCTCTAACAAAGGAGAGCTGAGTTATTTCATAGTTGGTTCATAACGTTCTGTAAGCCATGTTCTGTTCCTTTGTACTGCAAACGGCCCACGCCTCGTACTCCGGTGGTAATCATCTATCTACAGGTTACGAAAACCTGTCCTTTTCCGTCGTTCATTTCCTTGGAAAAGATTCCCCTACCATTATTTGGGTTTCTCGCTCGTGGGGTTTACCTCGTTCCACTCCTATCATTTCTTCAAGGACTTCGTCACTGTGGCACTTTAAAGGTAGTCAAACCATATCCGAAAGGACTTAGGTTTTTTCCCTGCCGTTAAACCAGCCTTGCAGCCAGAATACCCTAGCTTATGACTTGGCTAGGCACGAACACTACAGCCATCTCAGGCCGTGCGAGCATGGACTTTCCTCTACAACGTTGGCGTTGCAGCGATTACCCAAACGTTATGACAAACATTAGTATAGTGGAAACAAAAAGATTTTGCAATGTTTTTTTCTATGTAAAATGCTTTAACCTTTTTGTTACCTTAATTTATTCGTATAACTTACTTCCAAATACAGCTTTTTCTAAATTAGATAGACGTTTTAAAATATCCGTATTCGTATTGTTATACACTGGTTGTGCAACTGGTGTTTGTACCGGTTGTTGCGGAACTTGTGTTGCCGCTACTTTTTGTTCTTCTAATTCACGTTTCAAACGAGCATTTTGTTGTTTTAATTGATCAAATTCCTTATGAAAAGCTTCATAATCTTTAATAATCATATCAAGAAACTTATCTACTTCTTCTTGTTGATAACCTCTCATACCTGTTTTAAATTCTTTTTCTAAAATATCTTTCGCTGTTAATTTAATTTTATCCGAAATCATTTTCTTCACCTCAAATTTTTGCCAAAGCTTTCATTAACTAAATTTTTTCAGAAACAACGCCTTTTGTCAATCAAATATACGAGTACTATATTACATATTACTCTGCATTATTCCACTGTTCCTCTTCCATTATATCTTGTAAATCAGAAAAAAGAATGAAATAACTGTGATAATTTTCTATTTCTCCTTTTTTCTTAGCTGCTTCTACAATATATTTAGGGCTCCCAGACTTTTCTTCATCATATACAGCTAAAAGTGCATCGCTTTTTTCAATAAAAAATTGATTCTTTAATTTAAATTGCTCTGGGCTTTCGTACTTCCGTTTCGTAATACTATCAATATGATCTGCTTGTGAAAGAATAAATTCGTAATATTCACGGTTATCTTCCTTCCAATTTTCCTCTTGTTCTAAAAAAGGAGTAAATACAGCTAATTTTAAATTTGGATATTCTACTTGAATTTCAAAAACAACTTCAGCAGCCCATAGCTCTACTCCTAACTGACCACTTATAATAACCCACTCCAAACCTTCTTCTACAAAAACAGTTAATTTACGACGCAGCGCCTTTTTTATACACTCTACTCCTGGATGATCATTTTTAAATATTCCAAGTTCAAACGGCTTATATCCTGTTACAGCAACAACCTTCATATCAACACTCCAATTACAAAAAAAGAACTAGCATTTCGCTAGTTCTAACATATCATTTACTTTTTAAACATTCCACCAACGTTTGGTCCGATATTTGGTCCAAATGGTGATACATTCGGTCCTGGTCCAAATGGTGATACGTTCGGTCCTGGTCCAAATGGTGACACATTCGGTCCTGGTCCAAATGGTGATATTTGATGCCCATGGTGATGATGGCCATGACCACATGGTCCACATCCGCCGCCAAATCCACCAACAGATCCTGGATCACCAGGGTCTACAACGTTTACGTTCGAGTTTGTTTGTGGGAAGAAGCTTTGATTTTTAATTTGTTGATGATGAACATGCGTTGTATGAGTTGGAAAAATGTGTGGCACCACCGTTGTTGAAAAAGAATGTGTTACGCATTGTTTCGTTGGGTGAATGACAGGAGCTGTCGTACAAATAGGTCCTACAGGCTTATGCCCTCCAAAGCAAGGATGACAATGATGCATAGTTTTTTCTCTCCTCTCTCATTAAAAAAATCTGACTACACTTTACAATATGAGCGAGGGGCTAAAGCCGCTTGTTATATATACCCATTTATTTCATGGAAATTTGTCTAGTATCCAATTTCATACGTAATACCTATTATAGACAACCCCCTACTATTATTTACCAAAAAAGCCCCCGACTTGCTTAACAATCCCTGTTACTTGATTCATCGCGTTCATCATTTGTCCAGCCGTGTTCATCATTTTATTTACATCGTAGTTACCATCTGATGATTTAAATTGTGAAACAAAACTAGAAAACTGACTTGGTTGCTGTTGCTGTTGCTTTTGTTTATTCATCGTTGGATATGGTTGTTTTGGTGGATAAAACATAGCTTGTTGATTTACATATTGAGCTGGCGACATGTAGTTTTGTGAATTCATATACGCTTGCTGTGGTTGATTCGTATACATTTGCTGCGGTTGATTCATATACGCTTGTTGCGACTGATTCATGTGCGGTTGTTGCGGTTGATTCATATGCGCTTGCTGTGGTTGATTCGTATATGCTTGTTGCGGCTGATTCATATGCGCTTGCTGCGGTTGATTCCCAAACGACACTTCAAATGGTTGATAATAATTTTGGTTTCCATAATGAGGCTCGAAAGGATACATATTATATCGTAAATATGTATCCTCATTATATTGGTACATATTTTGCTGTGCATATGGATTTGCTTGCTGATATACATTAGGTTGTTGAAACATGCATTCTCTCCTCCTTGGCATAAGTTTCTACATATAGAATATGTACCTATAAAATAAAATGTGTGACGGAGTACCTGTCTGTTTTTGTCGGAAGTTTAAATTTTTAAAAAAATTAGAAAGTAAACCCTTCCATGCTATGATAATAAGGAAGAAGATTCTCATGGGGGAGGAATCAACATGGTATTAGGGGATTTAAAACAAGCGTTTTCTCAAAAAAAGGGGTATTACACAGAAAATTCGAATGAACTGTTAGACTTTGCAAGACATTGTTATCTTGAAGGAAAAGTATGCATATCAGATTACCGAACATTAATACGAGAGTTAGAAATAAACGGTGCAACAAAACCTACAACAGTGACAGAGGCATAAAAAAACAAGAGGGTTTTCCCTCTTGTTATTTACATTGATCTACGATATTTTGCAAAGTGTACGAAATAGCTTGATGAGTTTCAAAGAAACGTTTGCCTTTTCCCTTATTAACAAAACATTGTAGCACATTAGTTTGTAAATTATCATACACTTGATCAATTTGTTGTACATGTATATACTTAGGTCGTTCTTCCTTTATCCACCTATAAGCTAATTCTTTCCACATCTCTAACTCCGCATCTACAATATCAACAAATGGCTTCATATCCTTATAAAAATCATATTCAGCCATCTCTCTTTTTTTCACATTCGCTTCATCATTATACTGCATTAACTTCTCCGAAGACTGGATTAATGCTTCATGTCCCATTTTGTTCCCACCTTATTATGCACTCACTACGACGTTTTGAAATGTCTTTACCCAGCTCCCTTTTTCTTCGTGATGCACTAATTTATTTTCCATATGTTCTATATGCATTTCTGTTATTTCTATCTTATTGCGTATTTTTTCACCTTTATCCTTCAATGCATGATTCATTCTAATCCCAATCTTCATTTCCAGCAAATCGAGAGAACTTAACATTTGATCCATTTTTTTCATAACATCTTCCTTCTGAACCATCGCCATATTTAAAACGCCCCCTTCTTTGCCTTTCCTTTGTCATGTAATTTCGCCGATTGATTAATTACTCCTTCTCACATGACAAAACTAGTTGATATTCGTCAAAGAAATCATTTAGTATGCCATTATTAGAAATGGTAACAATACAAAAAGGAGGTGTATTACGATGGCAAAAAATAAAAACGAAAAAAAGAAAAAGCAAAACAAACAACAAAACAAACCTGAGACTGGTAATCCAAAGCTTGATGGTCCAAATTTCCCCGCTACATAAAGTGAAACTTTAATCAGTGGGGTTTTATTCATCCCCCACTGATTATTAGCCCGCACCAATCGGGTGTTTACGGACAGCAGGGCTTCCACCTACCTTCTTTGCTCCAGCCAAATTTTGAGGTGGGAGTTTTACTGTCCGCAAATAGCGGGATAAAATGACACTTTAACCAAAGTGGCTTTTACAAACAACTATTTTCTAGTCTACCTTACCTCTTCGCTTTCGATAAGTGTTGAAGTTAAAGTCGTACTGCCGGCAAATAGCCGATTAGAAAGTAACTTGTTGTAGAGCATATTACTTTTAATAAAGAAGTCCCGCCCTCATTTAAGAAGGCGGGACTTCTTTATTATATCATGAACTCATCCATTCTTTTAACAAAACTACTTAATATAGAAAGAGTATGTATTTGCTCCCTCTTCTTTCTATACCATTCTGTTATATTAATTTCCCCCTTAGGTTTTTCAAGTAAAAATAATGAATCTATTTCCAACCCTTCACTAAACCAATCTTTTTCAATTAATTTTTCATGAGTGACAATAGAATACACATCCCGAAGAGCCGGCGTACATGATTTTCTAATTCCCCTTATATTACATTCATAATCCATCCTTGATCCTGTATGCCTAGTTTGCACTGCAAATTTATAAAAAGAAGCCTTATACTTTGAATGAAATAATAACCAAGCTAATTGTTTCCCCAGTTCTATACGTTTTTGCAACGTTTCAAATTGATAAACTGAAAATCCATACATTCCCCCTTCCACCATTGGAAAAATAACTGCACTAACGTGAAATATTTCTTGAAATTTGAATAGTGCAGTATCAAATACATGTTTTTGAAAGTATGCATTCTCAATTACTGGTTTTTGAATTTTATTTTGTTCATTAATAATAAGTGCCGTCATAAGCCTATTTATATCTTTTTTCTCCCAAAACGCGCCCCATTCTTTTTCCATAAAAATTGATATGTTGAAAAATTGTAACAAATGAAAGAGCGGCGCACATCTCTTTTTACTTTCCTCATACAGTAATAGTTGAGGAAATGCATCTAAAAAAATGAGCCAATTGGCTTTCTCATACAAATGAAATAATCGTCTCTTAACTGTTTGAGATAAAAGATTAGAATAATATTCTCCTTCTAAATCTGTCATGTTCCATCCCCCATTCCTTGAAACCATGCTTGCTAAAAAAGACCATCTAATTTCTCTATTTCTCAAATAATATTCTTGGTAAGATTGTGTACGTGAAATATTATCTACGTTAGCTACATCCGTGCTCTCCTTAATATTAAGAACTATAGCTTTTTCCTCTTCTGTACAAAAAATATCATTACGGGTCTGTTTAATTTTTTCGTAATCATTCCATCGAAACATGAGTAAGTCACCATACCTTTCTTGAAAAAGGTCACATCTTTTTTCATTTTTTGATATAATCACCTTTGTAAGTAAATCTTATCAAGTTGGGAGTGGACAAAATATGACCATTCGTTACCCAAATGGAAAAAGGTACGATCAAGCTTCACAACCTCATAAAACACCAATAAAAAAACATACTTACAGTAATAGAGGTATGTCCCTTGAAGAGGAATTGAATGACACCAATCAATATTACTTAACCCATAATATTGCATGCGTACATAAAAAACCTACACCTCTTCAAATTGTAAAAGTAGATTACCCCGCTCGAAGTGCTGCAGTGGTAAAAGAAGCGTATTTCAAACAACCTTCTACAACAGATTACAACGGTGTATACAAAGGGAAATACATCGATTTTGAAGCGAAAGAAACTAAAAATAAAACCAGTTTTCCACTTCAAAACTTCCACCTTCATCAAATTGAACATATGAAGCAAGTAGTCGCTCATAATGGAATTGCATTTGTTATTATTAAATTTACACTTTTTGATGAATTTTATTTATTAGATGCAAAACATATTATTGCATTTTGGAATCGTCAAAATACTGGTGGACGTAAATCGATTACAAAACAAGAAATAGAAGAGCATGGGTCTTTATTATCATGCGGTTATCACCCTCGAATTGATTATATCCGCGTACTAGACACGGTTTATTTTTCGTGATAGAGTCATCACTAAGGCTCTTTTTTCGACTTTTGGGGGAGAGAATGAAAGGTAGGAGAAAGTATAATGTCAGATAATTATCGTTCTCGTACAGAACGAAATCATGTAAAAAATCAAACGAAAGAAACAAATAATAAAGAAGAAAAACCAAAGAAAAAAGGTTCCTTTTTCAAGAGATTTCTTATAGGTTGTCTACTTCTTGGTATCGTCGGTCTCGTAGCTGGCGTTTCGGCCTTCTTTGTTATGGTAAAGGACGCTCCAAAACTAGACAAATCAAAGCTAGTCAATCCTTTATCAACAAAATTCCTTGATAAAAACGGGAATTTCTTCTATGAATACGGTGCTGAAAAACGAACCCATGTTACATACGATCAAATTCCAAAAGTAATTGAAAGTGCATTCCTTGCGACTGAGGATGCTCGTTTCTACGATCATAATGGAATTGATTTTAGACGTACTGGAATGGCAGTCATGGAAAATGTCACTGGTGGTTTTGGATCACAAGGTGGTAGTACGATTACACAGCAAGTAGTTAAAAACTATTTTCTAACGATGGACAAAACTGCAAAAAGAAAAGTGCAGGAATGGTACTTATCTTATAAGTTAGAGCAACAGTACTCAAAACATGAAATTTTAGAAATGTACTTAAATAAGATTAACTTAGGTAATCGCTCTTATGGTATTTCCACAGCTGCCAAAAAATATTACGGCAAAGATTTAAAAGACATACAACTACACGAAGCTGCAATGCTCGCTGGTTTACCCCAAGGTCCTAACATTTATGATCCAACAAAACCAGATAACGTTGATAGAGCAACGAAACGTCGTAATATCGTATTAACATTAATGAACCGACACGGGTATATAACGAAACAAGAAATGAATGATGCGATGCAAATCCCTGTAATACAAGGACTTCTTCCATCTTCAGAAGTAACTGAAATGAAATACCAATCATTTTTAGATGCTGTTGTAAAGGAAGTTGAAAAAGAATACCCTGATGTAAATATCGGTTCAGATGGTTTAACGATTCATACAACACTTGATCAAGATGCTCAAGATTACGCTGAGAAAATTATGGATGGCAATCTCATTAAATATCCAAACGATCAGTTCCAAGGATCATTTGTATTTATGGATACACAGTCTGGAGAAGTTCGAGCAATTGGTGCTGGGCGTAAAGAAAGTAAGTCTACTTTCAAAGGTCATAATATGGCAGTTGATTTAAAACGCCAAGTTGGTTCAACAATGAAACCAATTTTCGACTATGGTCCAGCAATTGAGAATCTTCAATGGTCTACTTATCATCAATTAAATGACTCTGAATATACTTACTCTGATGGCACAAAGATTAAAAATGCTACAGGTAATTTTAAAGGTGACGTTTCACTTCGTGAAGCATTGAAGAAGTCATTAAACATCCCGGCTTTAAAAACAGCTCAAGCAGTCGGTATTCCTAAGTCACAAGAGTTTGCTGAAGGTTTAGGAATGACGTTTAAAGATGGGAAAGCATATGAATCTACTGCAATCGGTAGTAATGAAGGCTCTCCGTTAGATGTCGCTGGAGCTTATGCAGCATTTGGAAATGACGGTGTATACAATAAACCTCATTTCGTTAAAGAAGTTATTTTCCCAGATGGGAAAAAGAAAAGCTTTAAATCGAAAGAACAACGCGCAATGCATGACTATACAGCTTACATGGTCACTGACGTTCTTCGTGACGTAGTAAAACCTGGTTCTGGCGGTACAGGTCCAACAGCATATGTTTCAGGTGTAGACGTAGCAGGTAAAACCGGAACACAAAACTTTGATAAATCAGTTATAAAAAAATATGGTATCCCAGATGACGCAAACAGAGACAGCTGGTTCGCTGGATATACACCACAATATACAATGGCTGTATGGACTGGTTATGAAAAAGA
The DNA here is from genome assembly GCF_003264205.1 of Bacillus sp. SRB_8. NCBI lineage: Bacteria > Bacillati > Bacillota > Bacilli > Caryophanales > Bacillaceae > Bacillus > Bacillus sp. SRB_8. The sequence continues at coordinate 85,596 of NZ_NADT01000006.1, forward strand.
TAGTCCAGAAAATTACATTAGCGATCGTTATACTAAAATTGCACAACAAATGTTCCAAGTAATGATGAGCAAATTCGCTACAGATAAATCTCGTTTCGAACGCCCTTCTTCTGTACAAGAAATAAACGGAGAGTTATACGTAAAAGGTGCGAAGAAAGATGCAATTAAACAAATTAAAGTAGATCCGCCTAGTGGTCTTAATGTCGCTTTCGATGGCGCTAGCACAGTGACACTGAACTGGTCTGGACCATCATCAAATGTTGATGCATACGCAGCAAGCTATAAAGCTACTGACGGTTCTAGTGGTAGCTTATCAGTAAGCGGTACGACAGCTACTCTTGGTGGTATTAAACCAGGTGTTACTTACAGTTTCTCTGTAGTAGCGAAAAAGGGTACTGGAACAAGCCCTGCAGTTGGTGCATCCTTCACTGCGCCTGGCGGAACTCCAGATGCGAAAAAAGCTGACGAAGAAGCCCTGAAAAAGACCAATGAAGATAAACTAAAACAAGAAGAAGCTAAGAAAAAAGCTGATGAAGATCAGCGTAAACAGCAAGAACAGCAACAGCAACAGCAACAAGAACAACAACGTAAACAACAAGAACAACAGCAGCAACAAGAACAACAACGTAAACAGCAAGAAGAAGCTCAAAAGAAAGCCGCTGACGAAGAGGCTAAGAAGAAAGCTGACGAAGAAGCTAAGAAGAAAGCTGACGAAGAAGCTAAGAGAAAAGCCGACGAAGAAGCTAAGAGAAAAGCTGACGAAGAAGCTAGAAAAAAAGCTGAAGAGCAACAACAGCAACAAAATACCGAGGGAGATACACCTCACGCGGACGGAAATGTTGTTACAACAGAGTCTTAATAAACAAAAAAAGAAGTCGGTTTCTCTTAATGAGAAACCGACTTCTTTTTTGTTATCATTTTCTTTACATATAGCTTTTCTATTTCGATATACAACTGTACTAATTGAATATACGAATGGTAATTACTCAGTTTCTTTATAATAAATGAATATCGCTCCATAAAATTAACAGGTTGTACTTCCAATTTATTCGTATTTACTTGCATCTCATTCAAACTATGAACAGGCTGCTCATTTAACCAATATATAACCGATAGAAAGTGCGCTGCAAAAAGAATCATCGGACCCTCAGCTTCTTGTTTTTTTCTGTTCCGAAATAGTATAGCAATTTCTTCATGCTTGCTTTTCCATATATTTAACACCGCTGGAATACTTGTTTCAATTTCATTCCATGGCTCATATTTTCTTTCAATATCAAATATAAAGTAAGTATTTTGTATTATCTCTTCAAAAGATTGGTCTGTGTGATACGTAATCGAATTTGCACTCTCTTTAAAAAATGGTACGCACCGAAACTCTTTCGGTATTTCTATAACTCGCTCCATCCTTTATTTCCCCTTCATTCGTTTCTTTCCTTCGCGACATATTTCTAGTAATCGACACTCTTCACATTGTGGTCGCTGCGCCTTACAGTAATAACGTCCGAAGAAAATCATACGGTGGTGTGTAACTCCCCACTCATCCATTGGAATTTTCTTCATCAATGTCTTTTCCACTTCTAACACAGAATCTTTCCATCTACAAATTGCTAACCGTTTACTCACTCTCTCTACATGCGTATCAACAGCAATCGCTGGAATCCCAAATGCTACCGAAACAACTACATTCGCTGTCTTTCTCCCTACTCCTGGTAATTTCGTCAGCTCATCACGGTCTTCTGGAACTTTCCCGTTATAATCATCTAGTAACATCCGGCACAATTTTTGAATATTTTTCGCCTTATTTCTAAACAATCCAATGGAACGTATATCTTGTTGTAACTCTTCTAAAGACACACTCAAATAATCTTCTGGTGTTTTATATTTTTGGAATAAGTTTTTCGTCACTTTATTCACAAGTGCATCTGTGCATTGTGCAGATAATGCCACTGCGATTACAAGTTCAAATGGATTATCATGAATTAATTCACAATGCGCTTCTGGATACATATCCGCCATTGTATCTAAACAATAACGAATTTGCGTTTTGTTCAACATATATTTCCTCCTACACTACTGCTCCAACCAATTATAAAAAGGCACTTTCCCAGTAAATTTCGTCTCTTGTTTTGTCGTTTGTTGTGTGCGTTGTTGATTCGCTCTAAATTTCTGGCCTTGATTTTGCGCTTGATCTACCGTTTTAATTCCGTTCTTTTTCCACTCAAACAAAATACGATCAATATACCGAAAATTAAGTTTACCACTCATAACAGCTTCACGAAGAGCCGCTTGAATTAAATTCGGATGGTGTTGATCTTGATCTTCCCACATCCCTAATGTTTCACATTCAAATGGGGAAAGTGGTCTTCCGAATTCTTTTTCAAATACTGTATATAAATTTACTTGAATTTGTTTTTGTTCTTTTTGCTCTTCCTCTATAGATTCATTCATTAAAAAGTGCAATATTTTTTCCCACAGTGGTTGTAAAGAATAACTTTCACACATCATCGCTTCAGATCTTCGTCCACCTTCTAGTGCTAAAAAACCTTTTTGGATTAAAGTCTGAATCACTTCCATGCATTTCATTTCTGTTATCGTCATCCGTTCTGAAATCTCTGAAGGAGTCGGGAACGAATTACCTGATTCTAAAAATGTGTGTACATGAAGTACTACCATAAATTCCGTCTCATTTAAACCTAGCTTTTTATAATGCATCATAAGCAATTTAGGAATCGCTATGCTTCCCTGTTCAAACCATTGTAACATCATTTTCTTTTTCATCACCAAACACCTCGTTCTCTAGTATAACACACCTTTAGCCATTTCTTTTTGCCACAATTCGTCAAAAAAACCTCCCTATATATAGGGAGGTTTTTTGCCATTTACTACAAGAAACAGACGATTAAGCCTGTACTTTACTTTTCATGAACGTATGAATTCGTTCTAATGCTTTCTCAACTTGCTCAAGAGATGTCGCATACGATAATCGAACGTTATTTGGTGCACCAAATCCTGTACCTGGAACAAGAGCCACCTTTTCTTCTTCTAATAATGCTTTTGCCCACTCATCAACTGTATCATACCCAGCTAACGCTACGGCTTCTTTTACATTTGGAAATAAGTAAAAAGCACCTTGTGGCTTAATGCAAGTGAAACCAGGAATTTGAATTAATTTATCATAAATAATGTTCAATCTTTCTTCAAACGCTTGACGCATTGTTTCTACAGGTTCTTGTGAGCCTGCATACGCAGCAATTGCACCGTATTGAGCAATTGAAGTAGGGTTTGACGTACTATGACTCGCTAAGTTCGTCATCGCTTTAATAAGCTGCTTATTTCCTGCTGCATATCCAATACGCCAACCTGTCATAGAATGTGATTTAGATACACCATTAATAATAAGTGTTTGTTCTTTTAATGCATTAGAAAGCTGGGCAATTGAAGTATATTCCGCGTCACCATAAATTAATTTTTCATAGATCTCATCTGAAACGATTAAGATATCATGCTCTAAACATACTTCTCCAAGCTGTTGTAATTCTTCTTTGCTGTAAATCATCCCTGTTGGATTGCTCGGTGAATTAATAATAACTGCTTTCGTTTTCTCTGTAATTGCCTCACGCAGCTGCTTTGCTGTAATTTTGTACTCATTGCCTTCTAGACCTTCTACATAAACTGGCTTACCACCAGCAAGCTTTACTTGCTCAGGATAACTTACCCAATAAGGAGTTGGGATGATAACTTCATCTCCTTCATCAAGTAACACTTGGAATAATGTATATAATGCATGCTTGGCACCATTACATACAATAATTTCAGATGAATCATACGCAATTCCTTGATCACGAGTAAACTTCTTCGCAATTTCTTGTTTTAACGCTTGCAATCCACCTGTTGGTGTATACTTCGTATGTCCTTCTAACATCGCTTTATGCGCAGCATCCATAATATGTTCTGGCGTATTAAAGTCAGGCTCTCCTGCTCCTAATCCAATTACATCATGACCTTCTGCTTTTAATGCTTGTGCCTTTGCTGTAATTTCTAAAGTTGCAGATGGTGTTAAAGCAGCTACTCGCTTTGCTAATTTCATTTGTAGTTCCCCCTACATCTATTTTTCAATGCTATATCGTCTTAAAAAGTTCCCATCTTTAAATTCAAGATAGTAGTAACTATAACGATTGTCATCATCAATATATGTAACTTCCCATAATGGTATATTATTTTCAAAGCCTAATTTTGCTTTTAAAATTTCTTTCGGCTTACTTTTGGGTTCTTTACTTTCATCTCCGACTTGTTCAATCGTTCTTTGTAAAGCATCTTTTTCAGAAATACCTTCGCTCTTTTTCCTTACTATAGTTTCCCCTTTTTTCTCAGGCACCCAAACGATAAGTTGTTCTCCTTTTTCATCTGTACCTTGTACGACTGTATATGAAGATTTTCCGTTATAATAATCAACGGTATTTACCTTTGTAAGCTTTGCCTTTTCTTTCGCAATTTCTACAGACTTTGACTCTTTTGGAATTTTCTTTTCCATCGCTTTATTATAAACATATGCCCCATATATTCCGCTAGCAACGATAACGATAATGATTGTAAAGATCCACTTTTTCATTGTATCACTACGTTCTGTAAATCGTAAATACAGCTATTTCTTTATCTTTTTCGTCTAATGCTAATCCGAACATGAGGTCCTGCTCTTTTAACGTACGATTCAAACCATCAACAATTTTATACAAGTCAGACGAATATTTAATACGCGTCGTTGATAGGACTTCGATTTTCTTATCCATGAAAAAACTCCTCCGTTACACAAAAATTTCTAATTATAGAAGAACGCAATGCGGTTACAATAAGAGTACATTCTTTACAACCCCTGCTTCATCACCCATCTATTATAGCAGGACATGTACAGCAAAAAAAGGTTTCAAATCGAAAAGCAATATATTTTGTATACAAGAAGTAAGAAAAATAAAATTCCTCCTACCCACATTTTTTACGCCTGAAGTTTAAATGTACTTCAGGCGTATTTTTCTTCCAATTTTATTCATTTGACGATTCTTCTAACTGTACTAACAATTCTTCTAACGGTCCTTCATAGAGCGGTACAGTTGGGATTGATTGTAAAAATCGTTTTCCATAGGAAGAACTTGTCAAACGACGATCTAATACAAATACAGTTCCCGTATCTGTATTTGTTCTAATAAGACGACCAAACCCTTGTTTGAAACGCAAGATTGCTTGCGGGAGCGCCAACTTATCGAATACGTCTTCTCCTTGATTTTTTAACCACTCTCCTTTTGCTTCCATCATCGGCTGATGAGGAGGGGTAAAAGGCAGACGGACAATGACAAGACAGCTTAGGGCATCTCCAGGTATATCTATCCCTTCCCAAAAACTACTTGTTCCTAACAAAATCGATTTGTCGAACTCCTGGAATTTGCGGATTAGACGACTTCGGCTCTTATTATTCACACTTTGCGTTAATAATAAATATCCTTCTAATGTCTCATCATTTTTCAAATTCGTATACGCTTCTTTCAACATTTCATACGAAGTGAATAAAACGAGCATTCTACCTTTTGTAGCTTTCGCTATTTTCGCAATATGTGCCGATATAGACTCAATATATTCTTCATTACTTGCTTTCTTAATAAAAGGTACATCCGTTGAAACCATTAATTTCATTTGCTCTTCAAAACGGAATGGTGATGGAACCTTTAATGTATTGGGAGCAAAATCATGTAAACCTAGCTCCTCTTTTATATAGTCGAATGAATCATTAACTGTTAACGTTGCTGATGTGAAAATAACACTCTTTTTCTGGGTTAAAAATTCATCAGCAAATCTTTCACCAATATGAACAGGCTGCGCATATAGAACTGTTGAATGAATCGTTCCCTTCGTTTCAGTCTCCATCCATGTCACGTATGAATTTTTTTCTAAAATGAGTAATTGTAAAGATTGTTCCATCTTTCTCAACAACTCAATTAAATGCATAAATTCACCTGTAACGACATGCATCTCCCATTCTAATTTACTTTGCAATATTTCAGCTTGCTTCTCAAGTGTAGTCAATAACTTTCTTACATCATACACAAATCGATTTGTTAACTCGGTAATGCTATCCCATAACTTACCTTTCTCTACTTCCGTGTTATATCGATAAATGAGTGGCATATTGCTCATCCCTTGTTCCTGCTTTGTTTGTTTAAATACGAAAGTCCGTAACATTTGAAATAGTTCATCCGCATCAAATTTCAATTCCTTCAAACTATGACTCACCATACGGAAAGTTGAACGCGATGCTTGCTCTGATTTTTTCATCATTTTATATACTTTAGAAAGTACATCATCTGTTTCTAGCGTACCAAGACGAGATAAAGCTAATTGAAAATACATGCATGAGAACTGTTCACCTAATGTTCTACTCGCCGCTTCCTCGATATGATGAGCTTCATCAAAAATAATATGTTCACATGAAGCAAATAGTGGTTCTTCACTTGAAAAATCTTGAAATAATAACGCATGATTTGTAATAACGATATCTGCAAATAGTGCTTTATTCTTTGCTCTTTGATAAAAACAACGACTATACCAGTTGCTTTGCATCCCGCCTGGACTATGTACATCACTACAAATACGGTTCCAAAGTAACTTGCCGCCCTCAGGAATATTCAATTCATCACGATCGCCAGTTTCCGTTTGCAATAACCACACTAAAATTTTTGCCTTTGTGAGCGCCATATCATAATTTTTCTCTTCCTCTTGCAAAGCATATTCAAATTTGTGTAGACAAAGGTAATGCTTTCTTCCTTTCAGAAGAGCTACTTCAAATGAAAATGGCATTATTTTCTTTAATAAAGGAATTTCTTTTTCTAGTATTTGTTGTTGCAATTGTACAGTTTGTGTACTTATAATGACAGGCTCTTCTTTTTTCTTTGCGAAATAAATACTTGGAAGTAAATATGCAAGCGTCTTCCCCGTACCTGTTCCTGCTTCAATCAGTGAAAACCTAGAATCTCTTAGCGCTGTATATATTTCCTTCATCATAATTTGTTGGCTTTCTCTTTTTTCAAACTTTGGCATATTCAATTCAAGTTTATCGATTGTCTTATGTAAGAAAGCATCAAATTTAGATGAGTATGTTTCACTGAGGCTTAAAGAATAATTCCGCTTTCGAAGCGCAATATTTCGATACACCTCACACTCCTCTGCCTCTTCTTTACCATGCATCATTTTCTTTAAAATATTTTCAGAAAGTACATCAGCTATATCACTTTGGAAAACATCACTTAATTCATAAAGCGATTGTAATGTGACAAGTGGTAACTTTTCAATTTCACTTAAAAATTGTAAAAACAACTCCGCTGTTGCAAGAGCATCACTATCCGCACGATGTGGTTGATCGTGCTCTAGTTCATGCTGCTTAGCTAAATCACGTAATTTATAACTATCAGCTGTCGGCAAAAGAATTTGCGCCAATTCAACTGTATCAATTTTAGGACAATGTACTTCTGTATATCCAGCTTGCCTTAATTCTTCATTTAAAAAATTCCAATCAAAGTGAACGTTATGTGCAACAAAAGCCGCACCTTGTAATAGCTCAACAATCATCGGGGCTACATCTCGAAATAACGGGGCTTGTTTTACAAGATTTTCATCAATCCCAGTTAATTCTGTAATAAATAGGGGAATCTCTCTCTTCGGATTAATAAAAGATGAAAAAATCTCTAATATCTCTCCATCTTCCACTACAACAGCTGCAATTTGGGTGATTTTATCCTTCCCATCCTTCCAGGAGTTCCCTGTCGTCTCTAAATCAACAACGACATAACGCTTACTCATATATGTAACACCTCAATTTCTTACCTATCAAACACAAAAATTATATAATGTTACTATACCACGTTTTACCTCATCTTAATGAAAAGATGCACAAAAAAGCTATCTCCTTAATTAGAGATAGCCTTCCTACTTATAATATCGTGCCAGCTTTTTCAGCACCTAACATTTCAATAATTTGATTATCATCGTCTAATACTGCAATTTTCGGCTCTTGTTTATGAATATTTTCTTCTGCCACTAAACCATAGCAAATAATAATAACTTTATCACCCGGTTGTACAAGCCTTGCAGCTGCACCATTTAAACACACAACACCGCTACCGCGCTCTCCTTTAATAACATATGTCTCTAAGCGAGCTCCATTGTTATTATTTACAATTTGTACTTTTTCATTTTCTACAATATTTACCGCATCCATTAAATCTTCATCAATTGTAATACTACCTACATAATTTAAATTTGCTTCTGTTACAGTTGCACGATGTAACTTCGCTCTCATCATTGTGCGAAACATAGATGCTCCCCCTTATTTCCCCATTAATGTTATATTGTCAATTAATCGTACATTTTCAAACTTAACTGCAATCGCTAAAATGATTCTTCCTTCAATTTTATTTATTGCTTTTAATGAAGGATATGCATATAAATCAGCATAATCTACAGTGCCTTTCGTATACTTCTCAATATGCTCTTTCACAAGATTCATAATGATTTCCGGATTACGTTCGCCTGCCTCAATTCGTTCTTTCGCTATACATAGACTGCCGTATAAATGAGGAGCCTCTTCACGTTCTTCTAGTGATAAATACACATTACGAGAACTTTTCGCTAATCCATCTTCTTCCCTTACAATATCAACTGGTACGATCGTAACGGGAATATTAAAATCAGTTACGAATCCTTCAATTACAGCTACTTGCTGTGCATCTTTCATACCGAAATAAGCACGCGTTGGCAATGTAATATTAAAAAGTTTCATTAGTACAGTCGCAACACCAGCGAAATGACCAGGTCTTTGTTTGCCACATAATACGTCGGTACGCTTCACAACTTCTACTGTTGTCGTTTGTTCTGCTGGATACATCTCTTCTACACTCGGATAAAATAAATAATCAACACCATTTTCTTTTGCTACATTTTCATCTCTAACAATATCACGTGGGTATCGATCTAAATCTTCATTTGGTCCAAATTGTAGTGGATTTACAAATACACTTAAAACTACAATTTCATTTTCTTCCCTTGCCTTACGTAGTAACGTAGCATGCCCTTCGTGTAAATACCCCATCGTTGGAACAAAACCGATACTTTTTCCACTTGCATGCAGTTCGTTTGTAATTTGCTGCATCTCTTGCACTGTAGTTATGATTTTCATTATTGTTTTCCTCCGTATAACGCTAAGCACTCTTCCTCTTTCATTGTAAATGAATGTTTTTCTTCAGGAAATTGCCCTGTCTTTACTTCAGTAACGTATTGCGAAATCCCTCGCACAATCTCCTCTTGAACAGACGTATATTGCTTCACAAATTTCGGAACACGATTTACGCCGTACGAGATAAGATCGTGGTATACAAGAACTTGCCCATCTACTTTTTGTCCTGCTCCAATTCCAATTGTAGGAATTGTTAACTGCTCTGAAATAAGTTCTGCTAATTGCATTGGCACACATTCTAGCACAAGTGCTATCGCACCAGCTTCCTCACATTTCTTTGCATCTTCTATTAATTTTTTTGCACTTTCAGCATCTTTCCCTTGTACTTTATACCCACCTAGCACTCCTACAGATTGAGGAGTTAAACCTAAATGCGCCACAACGGGAATTCCCGCATTCGTTAAGTAGTGAATAGTTGATATAACTTCTCCAGCACCTTCTACCTTTAATGCATGTGCCCCGCTCTCTTGAACAATGCGACGTGCATTAATCATCGTATCTTGCAATGAGACATGATAAGACATAAATGGCATATCAGTTACAATAAACGTCTCTTTCGCTCCGCGGCGTACAGCTTTCGTATGATGAATCATATCCTCTACTGTTACTGGAACTGTTGAATCATACCCAAGTACAACCATTCCTAGAGAATCACCCACTAAAATCATATCGACTTTAGCTTCTTCTGCTAATTTAGCAGATGGATAATCATACGCCGTTAGCATTGTAATCGGCTCACCTTGCTCTTTCATTTTCAAAAAATCTGTTTTTGTTTTCAAAAACTACTCCTCCTTTATGCAGGAGAGAGGAGATGGCCGAAATCATATAAAAAACCCCTCTGGCCATAAAAGGGCAGAAGGGTTGTGTGTTAGTCGGCATTATTCATCCCTCTGTCCCAGTCCATTATTGGATCAAGGCAGAATCCAAATTATTATTTTTTCATACTGCGTAAAATAATGGTGCAGTTCGCTTTGATACTGCCCATATTCGAACTAATTATAGCAAACTCTGAAAAGGAATTGCTACATTTTTTCGAAAAAATAATTTTTTATTCCTATTACGGTATGTGAAATTTATTAGTATCTAAATGACAAAAAGAAGCTCCAAAATAGGAACTTCTTTTACTTAATTTCTATATCAGCAGAATGAATGTGGTGCACTTGTCCTTGATGATCCTCAAGTAACAATACACCATCCTCCGTAATTCCTTTTGCTAGCCCATTAATAGTTTCCTTCATCGTTCGAGCTGTAATTTCTTTTCCGATACTTACTGCGTAACTTTCCCAAAGAATTTTAATAACAGAGAAGCCATTTTTTAAATACTCTTCATACAATTTCTCTAGTTGCAAGAAAATTTGTTGCATAAGTTCCGCACGAACAATCGGCTTACCCGATTCAATTGCTAATGAAGTTGCAATTTGCTGAATTTCCTCATCAAAATGTTCTTGTTTCTGATTTGCATTAATGCCAATTCCCATAATAACAGCATTAATTTTATCTGGATCAGCTTGCATCTCCGTTAATATACCGACAGCTTTTTTACCTTGAATTAAAATATCATTCGGCCACTTAATCCCTACGTTTACACCGGTACATTTTTCAATTGCTTGCGCTACGCTAACAGCTGCTAATAAAGTAAGCTGTGGTGCATGATGAACTGGAATCGAGGGACGCAAAATAATACTCATCCAAATTCCTGTTCCTTTTGGGGAATACCATTTTCTACTTAAACGCCCTCTACCTGCTGTTTGTTCTTCAGCAACGACAATTGTTCCCTCTTCTGCGCCTTCATAAGCAAGTCTCGCTGCAATATGCTGAGTAGACTCAACCGATTCTTCAAAATAAACCGTTCTACCGATACGCTCTGTTTGTAATCCTAATTGAATCTCATTCGCAGTTACTTTATCTGGTTTACTAGCAATTCGGTACCCTAAGCGGCGTACAGCTTCTAGTTCATACCCTTCATTACGAAGGTCCTCCATATGCTTCCATACAGCGGTTCTCGAACAACCAAGTTTGTCACTAAGTATTTGACCAGATACAAATGCACCATCTGCTTCAGAAAAAACTTGTAATAACTGCTTTCTTATAGTAGATTGCATCTTTGTAGCCACTCCCTTATATCCTCTTTCTTATTAACTAAATCTCCTTGTACGATTGCTTCTTCAATATTTTGAAGCATTTCGGCAACCCACGGACCTGGCTTTTTATCTGTCCAGCTTAATAAATCATTACCAGTCACATTCATTTCTTGACGATTTTTTATCGGCAATGCATGAAATAATGATTGTACTTGCTTAACAGACGCACTATTATAACTTTCTATTATCGCTTCATATACTCTTTCCGCCATCTCAGCGATGCGAATCCCAGTTTTATAAAGAAGGATTGTATCCCACTCCTTCTCCTTTCTAGAACGAATTGCTAATAAAACCGCTACGATATCTTTAATCTTTTTATTCGAGAACTTCCATTGACGCAAAAAGACAGATGGATGCTCTTCTCCGATACAATATAGGAAAAATGCCCACGCCTCAACGTCTGTTTCGAAAGAATCCCATTTATACTGCGTAGCTTTCAAGAGTCTTTCTTCTGACATTTGCAAATATGGCAGATGAGAAAATAGCTTAGTTTCTACTAACTCTTGAAGACCATTCACACAATATGTACCGGTCAACAATTTTTCAAATTCAACTGTAATTCTTTCAATCGCTATATGTTCGAGCAAATGCCCATACGTTTCAATTGCTTGTTTCGTCTTTATTTCCAAAGAGAAACCTAACGTACCTACGAACCGAATACCACGCATCATTCGCAGTGCATCTTCTTGAAAACGGTCTGCAGCATCTCCAACCGTTGTAATTTCCTTCAGACGAATCGCTTCTTTCCCAGCAAATAAATCAACCATTTCGCCTTCCTCTGTCATTGCAATTGCATTCATCGTGAAATCACGTCGTTTTAAATCCTCTTCTAATGAACGGACAAATTGAACACTACTAGGTCTTCGAAAATCTTCATATTCGCTTTCTGTTCGAAAAGTAGTTACCTCATACGGTTCACCATTTTCTACAACAATTACAGTTCCATGCTCAAGACCAACCGGAACATGTCTTGGGAAAATAGCCATTACTTCTTCTGGTAAAGCAGATGTTGCGATATCGATATCTCCAATCGGTCTATCGATAATAAGATCGCGTACACTTCCACCAACGAAGTAAGCCTCATGTCCGTGCTGTTTTAACATCTCAATAATTGAACTAGCTTTTTTAAATCTTTCCATTCTTGTCATCCCTTAGTATGTCATAATAAATCGCCTCATACTGTGAAACGATTTTTTCCGAACGAAACTGCTCATATACAGATTTCATCGCTCGCTCTCCCATATTACGGTGAAGTTCTTCATTTTCTAGTAGCTGAATTGCTTGCTTAGCTATTCCGTCTGTATCTCCAACTTCACATATATATCCTGTTTCACCATGTTGAATGACCTCTGGAATGCCCCCAACCCTCGTTCCGATACTAGGCACACCACACGCCATCGCTTCTAATATAACAAGACCAAAACTTTCCTTTTCTGATAAAAGTAGCATTAAATCACTCATCGCAAGAAGCTCTGCAACATTATCTTGCTTTCCTAGGAATAAGACACGTTCCTCAATATGTAAACTTTTCACCAATTGTAAAATAGTACAGAACTCTGGTCCATCACCAACAAGAAGCAATTTCGCATCTACTTCCTTTACAATTTTGGCAAATGACTGCACAACATCCTGTACACGCTTAACCTTTCGGAAATTTGAAATATGAATCAACACTTTTTCATTTTCTCGTATACCATATTCTTTTTTTAATTGAGACATATCACGTTTGAAATAAACACGTTCATCTACAAAATTGTATACCGTCTCAATTTCTTTATCTGGTTTTACAAGTTCATTTGTTTCTTCAATTAACGAATGTGACACAGCTGTAACAACATCAGATTGTTCAATACCAAAGCGAATTAAATTATTTAACGAAGGGTCGGAACCTAACACAGTAATATCCGTTCCATGTAAGGTCGTAACAATTTTAATACGCTCCCCAATCATTTGTTTTGCTAAATATGCACAAATAGCATGAGGGATTGCATAATGCACATGTAAAATATCAAGGTTTTCTCTTTGAGCAACCTCTGCCATTTTACTCGCTAATGCTAAATCGTAAGGTGGATATTGAAAAACAGAATATTGATTTACTGTTACTTCGTGAAAATAAATGTTCGGGTACACTTTATTCAACCGAAATGGTACACCCGATGTAATAAAATGAATTTCATGCCCGCGTTCCGCCAATTGCTTTCCTAACTCTGTCCCAACAACCCCAGAACCACCTACAGAAGGATAACATGTAATACCTATTTTCAATTTCATTTACATCCCCCTATTAAATCAGCATGTAATAAAACCGGTTTCTTACTCATAAATCCTTCGGCATACAGCACTCCAACTTCTTTCCCAAACATCTTCTCCCTAGCGATTACAGTTTCAACGTATCCTTCGGTTAATGGCGTCTTAACACCATCACTCCCTGTTGAAAACTGACTTTCATACGCTTCTAACGCTTCCACCTTTTTAGAAAGGTATTCACTAATATCTATACAAAAATTCGGTTTATGAAAACCATTAATCATATAATTATAAAACGACTCTACACGGTGCGGCGGAAGTTCAGACATATATTTACGAATTCCCGCTGAAAAGATAGCTTCTTCCACAAGTTTCGCGCAATTAGCATGGTCTGGATGACGATCTTCGTAATATGGTGCGAAAATTAGTGCTGGTTTATATGTACGAATAATCTTTACAATTTCACGTATATATTCTTCTTTCATATACAAACCACGATCTGGCATTGCTAAATTAATTCTCGTTTTTACTCCCATAATACGAGCTGCAGCCTTTGCTTCTTCTTTTCTTATTTCTACCGTTCCATTTGAAGAAAGATCAGCTTCTGTTAAATCGCAAATGCCTACTTCATATCCTTGCTTCGTATACTTTGCAATGGTACCTGCCATGCCGATTTCAACATCATCGGCATGAGCACCAAACGCTAATATATGTAATCCACTCATAATTGTTCCCCTCATTTTCTTAACTTTCGGTAATCTAAATCTCCCCGCTCTAATGCATGCATTAGCATTTCAGCACTTGCCATATTTGTTGCTAATGGGATGGCGTATACATCACATAAACGAAGTAACGCATTAACATCTGGTTCATGCGGCTGGGCTGTTAGTGGATCCCGGAAAAAAATCACCATATCCATCTCATTTTTTGCAATCATTGCACCAATTTCTTGATCTCCACCAAGAGGACCGGATTGATATCTTGTTACAACTAAACCAGTTGCCTCCATAATACGAAGTCCTGTCGTTCCTGTTGCAAAAAGTTCATGTTTTTCAAAAATTGGTTTATATGCGTATGCGAACGAAACCATATCATCTTTCTTTTTGTCATGTGCGATTAAGGCAATTTTCATCCGTTGTCTCCCCTTTAGTCGATAATATTTTCTAAACCGTACACAAGATGATCAAGGTTCATTACTGTTTCAATTGATAGTTTTACACCTGACATAAATGATGCACGGTTGAATGAATCATGACGAACTGTTAACATTTGTCCATCTCCGCCGAACATTACTTCTTGGTGTGCAATAAGCCCTGGTAGACGTACGCTATGAATGTGAATACCGTCTACATTTGCACCACGTGCCCCTTCTAATTGTTCCGTTTCATTAGGGTGCCCTTGCTCTTTTGGTACACGATTTTGACGGATTAATTCTACTGTTTTTACAGCTGTACCAGATGGTGCGTCTAATTTTTGATCATGGTGTAATTCAATTACTTCAACATCTTGGAAATACTTCGCTGCCATTTGAGAGAACTTCATCATAAGAACTGCACCAATCGCAAAATTTGGAGCGATAATTGTTCCTACTTCTTTTTCTTTTGCATTTTCTGTTAATTGCTTTAGTTCTTCTTCAGTAAATCCAGTTGTACCAATAACTGATCGAAGTCCACGTTCAACTGCAAGTGTCACATGTTTCTTTCCAATTTCTGGTGTTGTTAAATCTAACAATACATCTGCTTCTACTTCATCTAAACAAGTATGTAAATCCGCGTAAATAGGTGCATCTAGCGCTGGCATTCCCGGTACATCAGAAATTTTTTCTCCACCATGCTTATAATCAATTGCTGCTACTAAATTGAAATGCGCTGTTCTTTCCATAAGAAGGACTGCTTCATATCCCATGCGTCCTCGTGGTCCAGCGATAATTACTTTAATTTCTTTCATGCGTCTTTCTCTCCCTCATCAATACGTGTCCAACGATCTTTATCACGTGTATTAAATTTATTCATTACAATGTTATGCGCTGTTTCTAAATCAATATTTAAACTATTTGCCATACAAAGCATAACAAATAAAACATCTCCAAGCTCTTCCTCAACACTTCGTTCTTTCTCAGTCGTTTTCTTTGGTTTCTCACCATAATAATGATTAACCTCTCTTGCAAGCTCTCCCATTTCTTCAGTTAAACGAGCCATCATTGCAAGCGGACTAAAATAACCTTCTTTAAATTGACCGATATATGCATCTACTTCTTTCTGCATATCTTTCATCGTTTTTGCTTCCATACTAGTCACCTCTTATTCCTTCCTCTTTCATGTTAGCCAATTCATCGCGATTTGACAAATATTATTCCCTCATATCACTATTTACGACTCTTTTTAGGATAGACTATAATAAAGTGAAACTTCTTTTGCGTGATTTTTGCAAAAGATCAGCCTGAACCAATCGGGCTCTTACGGCTGGTTCGAACTTTCTTCACTGTGTTACCCTCTACCAGCCGTTAGAGCGGGGTAAAGTGAAACTTCTTTTGCGTGATTTTTACAAAAGATCAGCCTGAACCAATCGGGTCCCTGCGGCTGGTTCGACCTTTTCTTCTTCGCTTTTCCCTCTACCAGCCGTTGGGACGGGATAAAGTGAAACTTTCTTTTGCATTTTTTCCGCACAATATCAGGCTGAACTAATTAAGCTCTTATACCATTCTCTATTTTTACTATCAACTAGAAATAACTTATTATTATGTTCTATCGTTTAAGAGGAGCAATGCAATCATTACATAATTAGGGGGATTTCTAAATGACATCAAATTTGAAGATTCGAAATATCATTTTTATTTTAATCGGTTCCGCTATTTTTTCTTTCGGTATTGTGAATATCAATATTGAAAATCATCTTGCAGAGGGTGGATTTACCGGCATTACGCTATTATTATATTTTAAATTTTCACTTGATCCTTCCTATACAAACTTAATTTTAAACGTCCCTCTATTTTTCATTGGCTGGAAATTACTCGGCCGAACAACATTTTTATACACATTAATCGGTACATTTAGCGTCTCTTTATTCCTTTGGGTGTTTCAGCGCTACGAGGTTCTCAACTTACATTTAAACTTGCAAAATGATATGACACTGGCTGCTTTATTCGCTGGGGCATTTATCGGCATAGGACTTGGAATTATATTCAAATACGGCGGGACTACTGGCGGTGTTGATATTATCGCAAGGCTAGCTCACAAATATGTTGGCTGGAGTATGGGAAAAACGATGTTTATGTTTGATGCGGTCGTTATCATTATCTCTATTCTTACATATTTATCATATCGCGAGGGCATGTATACGTTAGTTGCTGTTTTTATCGGGGCCAAGGTTATTGATTTCATGCAAGAAGGTGCTTATGCAGCAAAAGGAGCAACTATTATTTCTGATAAAAACGATGAAATTGCTTCAAAAATTTTATCAGAAATGGAGCGCGGAGCAACCTTTTTAAAAGCAGTTGGATCCTATACAAAAATAGAACGTAATGTACTATATTGTGTTGTTGCTAAAAATGAAATCGTAAAATTAAAAAATATCATTATTTCAGTAGATCCACATGCCTTTGTCGCTGTAAGTGATGTACACGATGTTGTTGGTGAAGGATTTACATTAGATGAAAATAAAAAACCGTTACATAATTAAATTCAGCTAGAAAAGCTCTGTAGCTTTTCTAGTTTTTTATTATAAATCTTTTAAGTTTCTCCAAATCCTCATAAATAAGCTCCAACAAACTCCGATTATAGAAAATAGAAGCTGGATGAAAGGTCGGAAAAATATGATATTCTTTTTCTGACCAAATAAATTCTGTACTGCTGCTATCTTTCAATCGCTGCACAGGTTGCTTTAACAATTCTCCATGAACATCCGTAATTTTATTATTTTTACCAACTAAACGCTGTAATGCAATATTACCAAGTGTGACAATAACCGGCTGCTGTATAAATTCCAGTTCATAATCTAGCAAAGGTGCATGGGCAAGTATCTCACCTTGATTCGGTGTTCTATTGTACTTCTTCTGTATTATTTCGCCATTTCGTTCCCTTTTCTCTCTCCATTTATAAGGTCTACTCCGGACCGCACTCGTAATATATACTTCTTCCCTTGTAACGTGAATACGTTCTAAAAATTCCATTAAATGTTTTCCCGCTCTCCCACTAAATGGAATCCCATTATGAATTTCTGTTTCACCAGGTGCTTCTCCAACAAGCATTAATTTCGGGTTTTTAGGGCCCTGTCCACTTAAAAAACCTTCTAATTGGTATATAGCACTACGCTCCTTCACTTGTTTAACTAAATGATATGGATATTCTATGTCCGTCACCTTCTTTCATCATTCCATACTTATCTTTATTTTAACTAGTTCTATACCCCATATTCTCTCTATTATTTCCATTTGTAACATATTATAAGATTCAATCCACAAAACAAAAAAAAGACTATCAAAATTGATAGTCTTTAATCGTCGCTACGCTGCATACCAGTATAAATTAATACGAGACGTAATAATTCAAATACTGCTACAGCAGCTGCTGCTACATATGTTAATGCTGCCGCATTTAATACTTTACGAGCTTGACCGTACTCATCTGTTGATACGATACCAAGTGCTTCAATTTGTTGCATTGCGCGTTTTGATGCATCAAACTCAACTGGTAATGTAACAAGTTGGAAAATAACACCTGCTGCCATTAAAATAATTCCTAGTAACAACAAACCAGACATTTGTGCAAATACACCAATTAGGACAAAAACCCATGACATGTTTGAACCAAAATTAGCAACTGGCACTAACGAATGGCGTACACGCATAAAGTTATAATCTTTCGCATCTTGAATTGCGTGTCCTACTTCATGTGCTGCTACAGCTGTACCAGCAACTGAATGACCATAATAGTTATCTGTCGATAATCTAACCGTCTTTACACGCGGGTCATAATGATCTGACAAATGACCTGGCGTTTCTTCTACGGCTACATTGTACAATCCATTTTCATCTAAAATTTTCCGAGCCACTTCCGCTCCTGTCATACCTGATGTTGAATAAACTTGTGAATACTTGCTATAGGCACTACGTACTTTTGACTGTGCATACAACGGTATGATCAAAATGATCGCGAAGTAAATTAAATAAAACATCATAAACCTCCATTGAAGTTTTAATTATAGTACTTCTCATTCTATTTTTTTCTTCCACCGTTGTCAATAAATAAACCTTACAATCCGTATCTTTATTTATGCGTATTATCTATCTTTAGAATGCAAGTTGCTTCTCCGCTTCTCTCTCTCCCCTTTATACTTTCTCCATCCAACATACGTTAAAGTGAACAAAATAAGTCCTCCAGTAATTGTCATAAACCAAATGAGAGAGGGAGCAATCTCATCTTTTTTTACTGTATGAAATATTTTTTGCAAATCACCTTTAATAATCCCTAGTTGCATTTGTCCACCTTTCGTTTTTAACATAACGTTACGAAATTCATCCAAATAAGATAAATGTGCATTTACACGCTGCGCTTCGTTTTCTGGCAGAGCAATCATTAAACTAGGATAAATAATATTAAATTCATTTAAAAATGTATTTAGCGTCTGTTGGAACTGTCCATCATCTTCTTTTTCCATCGCCTTTTCTACTTGAGAAAAAGCATTCATTATCTTTCTTTCTCTTTCCATCCAAAGTGGCTGATATTTAGATACTTGTGCATCAACAGCAAGTTGTAACGCTAACATATTATCCACTTTAACTTGCCTATCTGAATCTTCCGCGAGAGATTGTTTCGCCTTATCGTATGCTAAAGAAACGACTCTAATTTGTCCCGGAGTTACTTTTGAATTATTTTCATTCTCCTTTGATAGAAATTGCTCTGAGAAATGGTACAGTACTTGTATTGCCTTTTTATCTTCTTTTTTCTTCACTAACTGCAAAGAGTCATCTAGCAATCCAGTTAGTTCACTCCACTCTTCAGCATATATACGTACTGGAAACATTATAATTAGAAATGCTATCAGTCCAATTAATGTTCTCTTCATCCCGGTCCCCCCTATAACTACTAGTACAAAATATGTGGAATTGGACAAGAATAGAACAGAACAAAACCAAAAAATATATTATCTTTATGAAAACAAAAAAATTCTCTTTAAACAGAGAATTTTTTCTTTGAAACCCTTTTCTTTTTCACTAAATATTTATACACACCATAACAAAGCATGCTACCACCTAAAATCAATAATAAAATAATACATGCAGCATGCATAAAGAATTCTTCCGGTAACATTAAAATAACCGGATCTGTTTCAATATCAAACATCCAATAATCATTACTAAATAAAAGCTTATGAAATAATACGAAACTCTTTTCAAAATTAATAGCAATTGGTAACGTAAGAGCTATTGGAAAAATAATTGTAAGAATCGCTCCGTGAAGTAAAAACTTTTCTTTTTTCTTTTTTAATAAATACGCTCCTCCTAATACAGCAATTACAATCGTTCCATACATTATATATTGAATCTTTACTAAAATATTTTTAACATCTACAAAATGAATGCGTCCATTTGTGGACATATCTAATGTCGGCAATTGTAATGCACCTTCATAAAACGGCGATAAATATGTAATAAGCACATCATAGTTTCTCTTAATTTCATCTTTCGTCATATCCGCTAAATCTGGAATATTTAAAAAATCAATTTCAAAATAATACAACCATTTTCCATATACAACTACCGTTGTCGCGAGAGCGAAAACAGAAAATGCTATGCTATAGGAAACTACTAAAGTGATCAATCGATCCAATATGTTTATACCGCTCTTATTTTTCTTCATTTTCTCCCCCTAAATGTCCTCACCATCATAAAGAAAACTGTTTTCGGTTCTCACGTAAGCAATAATAATATGTAATACACAGTACAGCAATACTTAACCAAAACGTAAAATAACCAATTTTCTCTACAAATAAATGCATAATCCCATATCTCGGCATTTGCCAAAATAAATAATCAATTGCATCATTATGTAATGTCCATATGCCAGCTACAGTGAAGTGCCATTTTTTTATCCGATAAAACGGAGCATATAACATTCCCTGCACTGCCATCGCAAAATGAGATAACATTAACATATATCCCATAAGGCCAATAGGGCCTTTTACATAAATCATAATTGCATTTACAACAACAGCCCAAACACCATATTTTATTAAAGTAACTATCGCTAGCGCTTCTATTAACCCCCAGTTCTTCTTCATCAAGAAAGCAATTAAAACAAAGACAAAAAAGAGAGTCGCCATAGGGCTATCTGGTACAAACGGCCAAAATATAGGTGAGGTTTCTTTTAATTGATTTCCATACCATATGAATCCGTAAATTGTACCTAATATGTTAACAACCAATAAAAATAATAGTACCGAACGTTGCCTTAACATTGCATACAAGTAAGCCAATCTGTATGTCCAACACCTTTCAAACAAAGTAATTCTTTCATCGAACTCTACTCTATTATATAGCAAACTTTCCGTCATCGTAGAGTAGAAAACTGAAACAGATTAAATTTTCTTTAGGGATGGCTTTGCTATCCCTTTTCTGTTTCAGCTTCCCCTCATCAAACCGTACGTGAGGTTTTCCCTCATACGGCTTTCCGATGCTCTTCCTTCTTTAGCTTTCAGTTTGTTCTAGCTTCCTACTTTCACGAGTGTGTATGTTATTTTCTTCATCAAGTCCTTGATACGACCATGTTTCTTTTCTTATCCAGAAAAGGTTAAGCCGTTCTAAGACGTACCAATCTATTTTACCGAGCCACTTCTGTCCAATTGAAGATAGGCTATAATAATTTTTGAATCCTTGTAGAATTCTATTTAAACCTTTCACCATCAAACAGTGCCCAGCTTAGCTGGGCACGCAAAATAAAAAGCTGACCACAGATTTTGTAGTCAGCTTTTCTATTATTTTTTATTATACTTTGCAACGAATTCCGAAAGCTTTTTCAGTTCCTCATCTGTACCTTTAAATACACCTTTAGGCATTGAACCTTTTCCATCTTTCGCAATTTTAGCGATTTCTTCTGGTTTTAAAGTTAAGTTTTGCAAAGCCGGTGCTGCCGCTCCGCCCTGTAAATTGTCACCATGACATGTTAAACAAGTATTTTTTTGCATCAACTTGTAGCCGTCATCATTTTTATCAACTGGTGCTGTTTTTACAATTGCTCCTTGTTTTTTTGCAGCTTCCCAATCGTGGTGTGCTACAGATTCCCAAGTTAAAAAAATAATCGATGCAATTGCTAAAAGCATAAACCCCGTTGCTACAGGACGCTTCAATGGTGCTCTTTCTGGGCCTCGATCTAGAAACGGAGCTAATAGTAACGCTCCAAACGCAATCCCCGGCATAATAAACGCACCAATTACAGTAAATGAGCCTGAAGCATACGAATACTTTAATAACTGATACAAGAATAAGAAATACCAATCTGGAAGTGGTATATATCCTGCATCTGTAGGATCCGCCATTCTCTCAAGCGGTGACGGATGCGCCACTGTTAAACATAAATAACCGACTAAAAAAACTGCACCAACCATCCATTCTTTTAACAAGAAATTCGGCCAAAACGCTTCTGTTTTCCCTGGATATTCAGAATAATCTTTTGGAATATTTGGTTTCCGGGCTACTGGTACCCGAGAATCTCCTACAAACTTCATCCCTTTGCCGCGATGCATAATCTCCCTCCTTTTGTTCTTTCCCCTTTAATTTAGCAATCTCTTATAGCGGACCGGAAATACCTTGTTTGCGAATCATGATGAAGTGGAAGGCCATTAAACCTAGAAGTGCTGCTGGTAAGAAGAAGACGTGAATAGCAAAGAAGCGAGTTAATGTTTGAGCGCCAACGATTTCGGAATGACCAGCGAGTAATGTTTTAATATAAGGACCAATGAGCGGCGTTTGCTCTGCAATTTGAATCCCTACTTTCGTAGCAAATAACGCTTTCATATCCCACGGTAATAAATATCCGGTAAAACCAAGACCTAACATAACAAAGAAAATAAGAACACCAACAATCCAGTTTAACTCACGAGGCTTTTTATACGCACCTTGGAAGAAAACTCTGAGTGTATGTAAAAACATCATTACAATTACGAGACTAGCACCCCAGTGATGCATACCACGAACAATTTGCCCGTAAGCTACTTCATTTTGTAAATAATAAACCGACTCCCAAGCATTTTTAATATCCGGCACATAATACATCGTCAAAAACATTCCGGACAAAATTTGAATTACTGTAACGAAAAAGGTAAGTCCTCCAAAGCAATAGACGAATGCAGAAAAGTGATGTGCCGGGTTAACATGCTCAGGTACTTCATGATCAGCGATATCACGCCATATCGGTGTAATATCTAAACGTTCGTCCACCCAATCATAAATTTTATTTAACATCTACTTTGCACCCCCTCTTGGCTTCGCTTTTCCTAAATACAGCGTTCCATCTTTCACTTTAGACTCGTACACATCAAGCGGAGCAAGAGGCGGTGTGCCTTTAATGTTCATCCCATCTTTTGTGTAACGTCCCCCGTGACATGGGCAAAAGAATTGATTAGGATGTGCTTTGTCCGAATTCCAGTTCACTGTGCAACCTAAATGTTTACATACTGGAGAAAATGCAACAATGTCTCCGCTTTCATCTTTATGCACCCAAGCAGATTTTGGCTCTTCAGACTTGTACCATCCGTCAACCTGCTTCACCTTAAAATCGAAGCGCTTCGGCTCTGTTGTAATATCCTTTACTTGTCCAACAGCAACCATATCTGTTCCCACTTCTTTTCTTAACACCGGATCAAGCGCAAACCTCGTCATCGGCATTAAAATACCCGCCGCCATAAAGCCTCCTACCCCTGTAAGTGTGTAATTTAAAAACTGTCTTCTTGACACACGATGTTCTTTCTCGCTCACGAAAATTTCCCCCCTCTATCAGAAATTGTCCCCTCGTGAAAAAATTATATAAAAAATAAAAACTAGGACACTATCATGATATAATACCCTCTTGCATAGGTCAATATCATACTACTCATAATAATAAGAACTTTCTGTTTATTATTATTTTATCCATCTTTCTTCCAACATTTCCATAATATTTTTTATGTGTGCACGAATAACTTCCCTTTTCGCTTGGTCACTAAATTGCTCTAATGATAACGATGGAAACCAAAATAAATCACCCTGCACATCTCTCATATCTTCTTTCCATGAAAAGTCACTTGTCACATAGGCAATATGCTTAAAACCTTGCCTTTTTAAATGATCTGTCCATTCTTGCAAACGGTCTTTTTCATTCTTTTGGCTCTCTACCAAATACGTAAATGCGGGCAGTAAAAGCACTCTTCCTTTATACTCCCTTTCCAACTCCATACTCAAAGCCTCAATAAATTCACCTTGCTCTACAACCATTTTCATCTCTTTTGCTGCCGAAATAGACAAAAGGGGTATAATCCCTGTATCTACATACTCCCTCGCTTGCTCAAACTGTTCTACATCTTTTACAATCCATTTCACCTTTTCTCCCCTCCTCCATTCGAAATAACAGAACTTTCACTTTATATATATTAAACCATACTAAAAGAGGTAAAAAAAGAAAAACTACCTATTATTAAGTAGTTTTTCTTAAAAAGTCTGAATTTCGTAAAGATTACATAATCAAAATGAATTCTATAAAATTTTCAACTCTGCTGTTAACCTATGAAATGCTTCCTTATCTTGCTTATCCAAAGCTTCATCAATTTGTTTCAAAAGACGTTCTCTTCTAAATGAGAATACACTTTCTTCTAAAAATCGTTCTGCAAGCAATCGATCTTTTTCATTCACTTCAATATGCTTTGGCAAATATGGGTTTTCTTCTAATACAGCTACATAGTTTGCATTTTGGAACGATGATTTAAAATTAAGCTGAATATAAATATCCTCATCTCGATTCAAACGAATATCATGAAACGATTTTTCTGCATCTGTTGTCATTACATTTTGTTTAAAAAAATGAAACGGTGTGTCTTTCACACAATTTGCTGACATTACTAAGCCACGCGGACAATATTTTGCATGTTCTACGAAGTGGACTTTATGCATTAATTGATCGTGACTCATTAAATAATTCAAAATCCATACACATTCACGCTGTTTCAGTTGGTAATTATTCAAAAACCATTTTACAAAATCCTTCTTCTCGTTTACAGAAACAGGGGTATTCATAGCGATTAAGTCCCTCCTCTGTCTTTCTCTTTTCTTTTTAGATTCAAGAAGCGGCATTCAGTTTCCTTCCAACTTATGAAAAATCCTCTAAATTATATAACAATTCTTCAATATGAATTTGTGTCGGGTCTAGTTGTATTAACTGCGTAAATACTTCTTTCGCCTCTTTTCGCATTCCTTCTTCTAATAAGAAATAACCGTACTCTTCCAAGAAATCTGGATGATTCTTAAAAGAAGTATATGCACTTTCATAGTGTTTTAATGCATCCGAATACATTTCTAATTGTTTTTTTGCAAATGCAAGATCCCAAAGTAGTTGTGTATCTGGTTCTCCACTGTCAATTGCACGCTCTACAACTGCAATTAGCTCTTCGTATTTCTCTTGTTCTTTTAAAATATACGCATATTTTAATATCGCACCTAAATGTCCCGGATCTAGCTCCAGTGCTTTTTGAAGCACTTCTTCTGCCTCCGCTATTTTACCTAATTTCGCCGCAATATTCGCTAATTCTACATAGAAAGGAACAGACAGCTCATCTACTTTAATTCCTTCTTGAAGTGTTTCATAGCTTTCTTGAAGCATGCCTTCTTTTTCATAGCTTTTCGCTAAATACATGTATAACGATGCGTATTCAGGATCTAATTCTTTTAATTCTTGCCAAGCACCAATTGCTCTTTGATATTCTTCTCCTTGGTATAATGTGAAGGCATATCCAAATAATGAGTGAATATCTTTTTGCTCTTCTAACCCCGCTTCATAGTAAGAGATTGCCTCTTCCCAGTTTCCAATAGCACTTAAAGTTTCTGCTAGACGAAGCGCAATGACAACACCACCCATAACTTTATGTTCTGCTAGTAACGATTCATAATAAGTGATCGCCTTTTGCTCTTCACCTTTACTACTATATAATTCTGCTAACCCAAACGTAATAACAGGTTCGTCTGGCATCATTTCTTTCGCCTTTAATAGTTTTTGTTCTGCTACATCATCAAAACCTTGCATTTGGAATAAATCCGCTACAAGTAATAACGATTGAACATATAAATCATCGTTTTCTGGAATATCATGAAGCACTTCAATCGCTTCATCTTCTTTATCTAAATCAATATATAATTCTGCTAAAAATACCGTAAATTCACTTTCTTCCGGATATAGCAAGCGTAAGTCTTCAGTAATTGCTAACGCCTCATCCATAAACCCAAGTGTATGATAGTAACGAGCGATATCATACTTCTCTTCATCATTAGCAACTCGTAGTTGTTCTTTTAATAATTGTAATCCTTTTTCTGCTTCACCGTTTTCAATATAAGAAACAGCCTGTTCAAACTTTTGCATAAACGTCTCCTTTAATTCAAAAAATATTCTCTTCTGTTCATTTATCATAAGCAACTAGGTGTAAGAACGCAACCTTTTGAGTGAGCTACCTCTTCCTATACTTTCTCTCATAGCGCAGCTAATTGTTCGAAAAATTCCGGATACGATACAGCGACCGCATCACTATTCTCTATTTTCACTTCTCCATCTATAATACACGATGCGATTGCAAGCATCATCCCAATACGATGATCGCCATGACTATTAACAGTATTTCCTTTTAAACTTTGTTTACCATATATAATCATACCATCTGGTGTAGCTTCAATCTTCGCACCTAATTTGCCTAATTCATCTACAACCGTATCGATACGATTTGTTTCTTTTACTTTTAACTCCTCAGCGTTTTTAATAACAGTAATTCCTTCTGCCTGCGTTGCCAATAAAGCAATTACAGGAATTTCATCAATTAATCTTGGAATAAGAGTTCCACCAATTTCTATTCCTTTTAGTTTAGATGTTTCAATCGTAATATCCCCGCACGGTTCAAACTCTTCATTTCTAATATGATCGATAGAAATAAGTGCACCCATCTTTGTTAATACATCTAAAACCCCTGTTCTCGTCGGATTTAAACCAACGTTTTCCAATACAAGCTTACTATTTTGGACAATTGCACCAGCTACTAAGAAAAACGCCGCCGAAGAAATATCTCCTGGAACTTCTATGTCTGCACCTTTAAGTTGTTGTCCACCTTGTAATGAAACAGTCCGTCCATTAACATCTACGGTACAACCGAATGCACGCAACATTCTTTCCGTATGATCACGAGATTGCATAGGCTCTGTTACCGTAGTAATCCCTTCCCCTTGCAAACCCGCAAGTAAAACTGCTGACTTCACTTGTGCGCTTGCTACTGGTGAATGGTAATACATACCTTTTACCTTACCACCGCGAATAGATAAAGGTGTATATTGTCCGTTTTCTCTACCATCAATTTGAGCATTCATCTTACTAAGCGGGTCTGTAACACGTTTCATAGGACGTTTTCCAATTGATGCATCACCAATTATCGTACTATGGAACGGCGTATTTGCTAAAATCCCAAGCATAAGACGAATAGTCGTCCCTGAATTCCCCACATCTAATACTTCTTTCGGTTCTTGTAAATTATGTAATCCTTTACCGTAAATCGTGACATCGTTACCAAACTGTTCAATCTGGACACCTAGTTTTTGAAAACATGCAATTGTACTTAAACAATCTTCTCCTAATAAAAAATTTGATACTTTCGTCGTCCCTTCCGCTATCGCTCCAAACATAACAGAGCGATGCGAAATAGATTTATCTCCTGGAACAACAATTTTCCCATTCAAACTATTTTTTCGTCCTACTAGTTTCAAACTGTATCCTCCTCACATTTTAAATAAGTTATATGTACAATAGTTCTTCTTATACGTCTACTTCTATTGTAACGTTTTCTTTCTTGAACGTGCAAACAACTCCCCTTATTGCAGTTCAAATGAAAAAGGCTCCTGTAACAGGAGCCTCCACCATTTCTTAAGAATACGTTTCTTCTTTCTTCACTTGTTCTTTTACAAATTCCGTAAGTAATTCAATAATCTCATCATTTTCTTCTTTTAATCCAACAGTAATACGAATACCATCATGCATACCAAATGCTGCACCAGAACGAACGATATATCCTTTTTTCATTAATCGTTCGAAAGCTTCATTACCAGGTATACCAAGTTTCAAGAAAATAAAATTCGTTTGAGATGGATAGTAGAATACGTTATATTCCTTACAAAATGCATAATATTGATTTAATCCTCCGGCATTTTTCTTCACACACTCTTGTAAAAACTGTTGATCCTCTATTGCCGCTAATGCTACCGCTTGGGCGATAGTTGATGTGTTAAATGGTAGTCTTGCTACCTCTAGCTGCCCAATAAGCTTTGCATCACCAATCGCATATCCAATACGAAAAGCAGCTAATCCATATGCTTTTGAGAATGTGCGTAGCACCATAAGATTTTCGTACTTTTCAAGAAGAGGTAATGTTTGCGGATAATCTTCTGCCCCAGCATATTCATAATATGCTTCGTCCATAATAACGAGCGCTGACTTTGGAACTGATTCTAAAAATGAAAGTAATTTTTGTTTTTCTACATATGTACCTGTCGGATTATTCGGATTACAAACCCATACAATCTTCGTTTTCTCATCTACTTGTTGTAACATTGCATCTAAATCGTGAATGCCATCTTTAAGTGGTACTTCACGAACTTCTGCTCCTTCAATAACAGCATGGTGATGGTATTGCGAGAACGTAGGGTTCGCCATTACAACATTTGTTCCATTATGTAGCAAAGCACGACTAATCATTTGAATGACTTCATCTAGCCCACTACCAAATAAAAGTTGTTCCGCTTTTACACCTAAATGCTCTGCTACTTTCTCACGAAGCTCAAATGCCGCCCCGTCCGGATAGAGTGCATATTGATTAGCTAACGAAGTTAATGCTTCTGTCACACGCGCAGAGCAGCCAAACGGATTTTCATTCGATGCTAGTTTTACAATTTTTGATAATCCGTATTCTCTTTTTACTTCCTCAATATTTTTCCCAGGTACATATGCTCTCAAAGTTAACAATTGCTCTTTTACTCTCACTTTTCTTCCCCCAGTCATTGATATGATTTATAATGTCTTACTGTCATCTTTAATCATAACCGTCACCATTACGAGAATACCTTTAAATATGCATTTCATACCTGTTCTATGACTTTTTACACCATATCCTTTTGAAATGCTTCTAACGCAATATGAACAGCCTCATCTGAAATAGATACGACATTCCCTCCCCCATATTCCTGCATAAGCACCATATGAATTGTTCCAGCATTTGCTTTTTTATCTTGTTTCATCAACTGAACGAGACGTTCTACATTCAAGTCACTTGGCATTTTTGGATAACCGTATTTCAAGAACCACTGCTTCATTTCTTCATAAGAAAGATCAACTTTGTACACTTGCTCACTTAAAAACATAGCAAATAGCATGCCAACCGCTACTCCATCACCGTGAGTAATATTCCCATATCCTAACTCTTTTTCAAGAGCATGTCCTAACGTATGCCCAAAATTCAAATGGGCACGTACACCTTTTTCTGTTTCATCTTGCGACACAATATTCGCTTTCACAGGAATCGCCTTCGTTAATATATGAATTAACTTTTCATCACGAAGATCCGTTAACGTTTGCACTTCTTCTTTTAACCAATGATATAGCTCTACATCACCAATAAGAGCATGCTTTATCACTTCTGCATAACCTGATCGCCACTCTTTTTCAGGAAGTGAATGTAAAAATGGCGTATGATATACAACAGCTTCTGGCTGATGAAACGCTCCAATCATATTTTTTCCTAGTGGATGGTTAATTGCTACTTTCCCGCCTACTGCGCTATCGTGAGCTAATAAAGTCGTTGGAACTTGGACAAAGCGAATACCACGCATAAACGACGCGGCAACAAATCCAGCCAAATCTCCAATCATTCCGCCTCCAAGTGCGATGATTAAAGAATTTCTATCTAATTTATTTTCAAGAGCCGAAGTGTGAGCCTCATAGAAATTTTCAAAAGACTTCTCTTTTTCGCCACTCGGTACAACAAACGAAAATACTTTTTGCTCTACTTGCAATGCATCAACAACTGTCTGTAAATGCAGTGATGCAACAGCTTCATCAGAAATGATCATTATGTTAGATACTGCAGGATTCATTTTTTGAATAAGCGTTGTTAAGTGTGACAACGCCTCCCTTCCAACATGTACATCATATTCTTTTGATTTCGTTTGAATATGTATGTTCTCCATTAAAATCCCCTCGCATATTCATTATGTTTCTCAATATTTTCACGTATAAGATCGATACGATCTAATCCAAATTGTTCAATTAAAGCTGTTGCGAGCTCCCAAGCCACAACAGCTTCAGACACAACGCTAGCTGCTGGCACTGCACAACTATCTGAACGTTCAATACTCGCTGTAAAAGGTTCTTTCGTATCAATATCAACACTTTGAAGCGGTTTATATAATGTCGGTATCGGTTTCATAACACCGCGCACAACAACCGGCATACCAGTTGTCATGCCACCTTCTAATCCACCTGCATTGTTCGTTTGTCTTCTGTACCCTTGCACTTCATCCCAAAGGATTTCATCATGCACTTCACTTCCAGGTCTATGTGCTGCTTCAAAACCAATTCCAATTTCAACACCTTTAAAAGCGTTAATACTCATAATTGCCGCTGCTAATTTTGCATCTAATTTTCTATCATAATGTACATAGCTACCTACTCCAATTGGCATTCCTTCTACAACTACTTCAACAATACCACCGATAGAATCACCATTTGCCTTCGCATCATCAATTGCTTGCATCATCTTTTTACCGGCCTCTTCATCTAAACAACGTACAGGAGATGCTTCTGTAGTACTTTGTAATTCCACAATAGAGTTATATTTAATATTTGCTGCCTGTACACCACCAATCTCGATAACATGTCCCGCTACTTGTATACCTAATTCCGCTAATATTTTTTTTGCAACTGCACCAGCTGCAACACGAACTGTCGTTTCACGTGCTGAAGAACGCTCTAATACATTCCTCATATCTCTATGACCATATTTAATCGCACCATTTAAATCTGCGTGTCCAGGTCTAGGTTTCGTAACTTGCCTTTTCATTTCTTTCTCTTCCTGCTCAGTTAACGGCTCTGCACCCATAACCTTTGTCCAATGTGTAAAATCACGATTTTCAACAACAAGTGCAATCGGTGACCCCATCGTCTTCCCATGCCTAACACCACTTACAATTTGCACTTGGTCTTTCTCAATTTGCATGCGTCTACCGCGTCCATATCCTTTTTGTCTTCTAGCTAATTCTTCATTTATATCATTCGCTACTAAAGATACCCCTGCCGGAACACCTTCTAAAATTGTCGTAAGTTGCGGACCGTGGGATTCACCAGCTGTAATATATCGCATACGTTATTCCTCTTTTCGCATATGTATTTATCCCGCTACATAAAGCAGCTATATTATCTTCCATCACTCTTTAAAATACAAAGAAATTATATAGTAAATCGAATGTTTGCTTTCCCTACTTGTAATTGTTCGATTATTTTCATAATAGTAGACCTTTTACTTTACATACCAATATATCATAACAGCCCTAACTTCGTAACTGATCGAAATAAAAAAAGTGCAAGAAGAATACCCCTATTCTTCTCACACTTTTTACTATTATCACAGTTATTAAAGCGTTTACAAATTATTTCAAAATAATTAGTAAATCCATTGATTCATTAATTTTGAGTAGTCTACTAATTCTTCTTCCTTAAAGAAAATAGCAATCTCGCGTTCTGCACTTTCTAAAGAATCCGAACCGTGGATAATGTTTTTCGCAACAGTTACACCGAAATCTCCACGAATTGTTCCAGGAGCAGCTTCATGTGGTCGTGTTTTACCCATCATATTGCGTGCTGTATCTACTACACCTTCACCTTGCCATACCATTGCGAATACAGGACCAGATGTAATAAAGTCTACTAATTCACCAAAGAAAGGTCTTTCTTTATGCTCACCGTAGTGTTGTTCAGCAATTTCCGGAGTAACTTGCATTAATTTTGCACCAACTAATTGAAAGCCCTTTTTCTCAAAACGAGCTACAATTTCCCCAATGAAGGCACGTTGTACACCGTCTGGTTTTACCATTAGAAATGTTTTTTCCATAAAAAATCTCTCCACTTCTGAATTATGTATGTAATTGTATATCCCCACACACATATTAACACCCTTATCACAATTGCGCAATAGTTTTGAAATAGAGAGATTATTTTATTTTTTAGACAAAACACTAAAATTTTCGTTTTCCAATATACTTTGCGACATTTTGCAACGCATACTTCGCCTGTCCACGAGGGAGTGGTTTTATTATTTCTAATGCTTTATGTAAATAACGTTCACTAAACGAAAATGCTTTATCAATAGCTTCGCTCGCTTTAATATCATCAATAATTTCTTTCATTTCACTTGCTGTTGTATTTTCATGCACAGATGTAATTTTTTGACGAAGAACTGGATCTTCCATGGCATACAAAACAGGTAATGTAATGTTACCTTGTAATAAATCACCACCAGCAGGCTTTCCAAGCTTCTCTTCTGTCGATACGAAATCTAAAATATCATCAATAATTTGATAAGACATACCAACAAAATATCCGTACCAAAATAGACGATTTACAGTATCACGATTAGCACCAGCAGCAATCGCTCCCAACTGACAACTTGCGGCGATTAACAATGCTGTTTTTCGTTTTATCCTTCTTAAATACGTTCTTAAATTTTGATCATAGTTATACTTATCTTTAATTTGTTCGATTTCACCTTTACAAACTTCTAAAATTGTATGAGACAACGCTTGATGTGCATCTGGAATTTCTATATTTGTTATACATTCAAGAGACTTCGCAAACAAGTAGTCTCCTGTATACATTGCAATACGATCTCCCCATTTCGCATTCACTGTTGCGCTACCGCGTCGTAAAAACGCAGCATCAATAACATCATCGTGAACAAGCGAAGCCATATGAATTAGTTCTAATGCAACCGCAACATGCTTAATTGCATCTAACTTATAATCCCCAAATTTCCCTGCAAGCAAAACAAAAACAGGGCGAATCCGCTTCCCACCTGCTTCAATAAGCTGTAATGCCGCTTCTTCTACTAACGGCTGCTCAGAAGCAACTGTCTTCTTCAATTCTTTTTCTATAACATTAATATCCGATCGTAAAAAAGAGTACATAAGTTGTAACTTCATATTGTTCACCTTAACCTAAAACGTCTTTTTTCTATTTTCTATTTTGATTCTGGTTTAATACCTAAATGCATAGCTGCTACACCAAAAGTAAATGGTTTCACTTGCACATTCTTAAGCCCAGCTTCTTCAAACATACGTGCTAACTCTTTCATCCCTGGGAATGTACTAGCAGATTCCTGAAGCCATGAATATTCTTTATAACTTTTCGCAAACATCTTTCCAAATAACGGCATGATATATTTAAAGTATAAGACATATCCTTGACGAAAACCTATCATCGTTGGTTGAGATGTTTCCAGGCAAATTACTTTTCCACCAGGCTTTACTACACGCGTCATTTCTTTTAATACTTGCATGTAATCCGGAACGTTACGTAACCCAAAACCAATCGTTACATAATCAAACGTATTATCTTCATAAGGAAGTTCCATTGCATTTCCATGCATAAGTTCTACTTGCTTTAATTCTAAAGCTTCTACCTTTTGTTTACCGACAGCTAGCATATTTTCGCTAAAGTCTAAACCGTAAACCTTCCCATCTTCACCTACAGCTCCCGCTAGTGCAATTGTCCAATCTGCCGTCCCGCAGCATACGTCAAGTGCCTTACTCCCGGGTTTCACATCCATAATTCGCATCGTTTCTTTGCGCCATGCCTTATGCCTTTGAAAACTAATTACAGAATTCATCACATCGTATTTATCAGAAATTTTCTCAAATACGTCATGTACTCTTTCTTCTTTTGATTGTTGCATGCTCGTACCTTCTTCCAATGTAAAGTTGCTTATGTCCTTGATTTATCTCTTAACATAGAAATTATCTCATTAACTTCTGTATGATTCTCTAAAAAATTTTCTTCTTGCTTTCTCATTTCCATAAGCCATTCATTAATAACTGTTTCCAAATTTTTATCATCATCCAATGAGATTTTTTGGACTGCTTGAAAAACAGGTGAATTTTGTTTATCAGCATACAATTGACACTCTTTTTGAAGACGATTTTTTCCTAACACATAAGTTATATATGGTTTCCAATTAGATAACTGAAAATGATCACATGTTTTTTGCAAAAGCGCAGATTCAATTATTACTACACTTTCCATTATGTCTTGAATCGTCACATGTGCTTTTTGATACAGCATAATTTTATGTTCATTAATCTCCTTAATTCCTTCAGCAAGTGCACGAATTAAGATAATATCACAATTCATTGACAATAAGTAATAGTATAGACCACTATAATAATCCCCTGCAAGAACTGTCAATTGACGACGCTTATGGAATCCACTCGTCTCTTCGTTTGCTTTATTTGATACTTTTTCATGTGTATCAAGAGCAATTTGTACAAGCATAATCGTTACGACATAATGATCAATTTGTTCTTTATGTATATTTGCACTTTTTAATGCACCGTATAACAGCGCTATTTTTTCTTCATCAATAAATGGTTCTTCAATATAGTTTATAAAATAAGGATGGCGTAATTTCTCCATCAATTTCTCTTTAATACCCGCATACCCTCCGTAGATGTCACACACAAAAAATCACCCTTGTTTTCTAATTCATAAAATTTATTATAACACATACATTCTATTTTCTATAATCAAAACTTGGCTACTTCTGCCAAACTGCCACCGAATAAAGCCTCAACTTTTATTCATACAAGTTATCTTCGTCTCTAACAACTACAAACATTCATTTACACAAAAGGCAGAAGTAATTTTCAACCTTTATATTCTTGCTCTTTAACATTAAAACTATATCATTTTTTTGTATATAAAAAAAAGAAAAGCAGTTTCCCGCTCTTCTTTAATTCGTCTTAATAAACGATAAAATTTCACTACGTGCTGCTGCATCATTTTCTAACACGCCGCGCACTGCAGTCGTTACTGTTTTCGCACCAGGCTTTTTCACACCACGCATCGTCATACACATATGCTCTGCTTCTACTACTACCATTACACCATGCGGCTCTAGTACTTCCATAATAGAGTTAGCTACTGTTGATGTAATACGTTCTTGTAGTTGCGGACGACGCGCAATTGTGTCTACAGTACGAGCTAATTTACTTAGTCCCGTTACTTTTCCACCTTGCGGAATATATGCAACGTGAGCAACTCCATAAAACGGAACAAGATGATGCTCACACATCGAATAGAATGGTATATCTTTTACTAGCACAAGCTCTTCGTGGTCTTCTCCGAATACTTTGTGTAAATGCTCTTTCGGATCCTCATGCATTCCTGAGAATACTTCTGCGTACATTTTCGCAACACGTTTCGGTGTATCAAGTACTCCCTCGCGATTTGGGTCATCTCCGATTGCCTCTAAAATAAGACGTACTGCATGTTCAATTTGTTCTAAATTAACTTTTGCCATCCGCTAGCCCTCCCGAAAAACCTAAAAGTGATACGAACACATTCTAGCATATTTATGTTTTTAAAAGCAAAAAGAAGAGTTTCCAAAAAGGAAACTCTTCTTCCCTGTTAATATGTAAGGATTATTTAACCGCATCTTTTAACGCTTTACCAGGTTTGAATGCAGGTACTTTACTTGCAGCGATTTCAATCTCCTCACCTGTTTGTGGGTTACGACCTTTACGAGCCGCACGCTCACGAACTTCGAAGTTACCGAATCCGATTAGTTGTACTTTATCACCTTGTTTTAAAGCTTCTAAGATAGAATCAAAAACAGCGTCCACTGCTTTTGTTGCGTCCTTTTTAGAAAGGGAACTTGCTTCTGCAACAGCATTGATTAAATCTGTCTTGTTCATGCCATTCACCTCCTCCCAAAGATAAGACTGTATAATGATCATAAAATGAGTCTTACTTTCATTTGTAGGCAATTTTTACAAATTCTATACTACAAAGATGTAGATAAATCATTATCAACGCCTATATTATACGATTCTCCTTTATAATTCAATATTTTTAAGGAAATTGTTACTCTAAAAATGTGAAATTCTGATGAAACTTGACAATTTACAACAAAATATTAGATAATGACTGTTTATTTTTCTATTACGTACTCAAAAAGAAAAAAATCCCTCTGCAATTAGAGGGATTTTTTTCTTATAATATAATCGCAATTAATCCGCCAGATCCTTCATTAATAATTCTTTCTAGCGTTTCTTTTAATTTATAACGAGCGTTTTCTGGCATTAGAGATAACTTCGCTTGAATTCCTTCTCTAACAATAGAGCTAAGAGAGCGCCCAAATATATCAGAATTCCAAATTGATAGCGGGTCATCTTCAAAATCTTGCATCAAGTAACGAACTAGTTCTTCACTTTGTTTTTCAGTACCGATAATTGGTTCAAATGTTGATTCTACATCCACTTTAATCATATGAATAGACGGCGCAACCGCTTTTAATTTAACACCGAACCTTGAGCCGTGACGAATAATTTCCGGTTCATCTAAGCTCATATCAGCTAATGCAGGCGCTGCTACTCCATATCCGGTTTGTTTTACCATCCGCAGGGCATCCGCCACTTGGTCATACTCTGTTTTCGCATGAGATAAATCGAGCATAAGCTTTAATAAATGATCTTTCCCTCGAATCTCTACTCCTACTACTTCTTTTAAAATTTGATCATACAATTCATCTGGCGCATATAAATCAATCTCTGCCACACCTTGCCCCATATCGATGCCAGCTAGACTTGCTCGATCAATAAATTCATATTGACTAAACTGCCAAACGACACGGTCCACATCACGAAGACGTTTTATATCCTTTACAGTCTCTTGAACCGCTTCCTGATAACTTTGGCGTAACCAATGCCCTTCATTTAGCACCATTACCCAGCTCGGAAGGTTTACATTCACTTCTAAAACCGGGAACTCGAATAATGCTTCTCGCAGTACGTTATACACATCTGTTTCTCTTAAACTCTCTACACTCATCGCAATTACTGGGATATCATATTCTTCTGATAAACTTTGACGTAACTGCTCCGTATCTGGATGGTATGGCTGTACAGTATTGATAATCATAATGAAAGGCTTTCCTACTTCTTTTAACTCATTTACAACGCGTTCTTCTGCCTCTATATAATCTCTTCTTGGAATTTCACCAATTGTTCCATCTGTTGTAATAACGACGCCAATTGTTGAATGCTCTTGAATTACTTTACGTGTTCCGATTTCTGCAGCTTCATGGAATGGAATAGGCTCTTCATACCAAGGAGTATTAATCATGCGCGGACCATTCTCATCTTCATAGCCTTTTGCTCCTGGAACCGTATATCCAACACAATCTACTAATCGAATATTCACTTCAAGACCTTCATCTACTTCGATAGAAACCGCTTGGTTTGGAACAAACTTCGGTTCCGTCGTCATTATTGTACGACCAGCAGCACTTTGAGGCAGTTCATCCTGCGCTCTTTGACGGTCTGACTCATTTTCAATATTGGGAATAACAACAAGTTCCATAAATTTTTTAATAAATGTTGATTTCCCTGTTCGAACAGCTCCTACAACTCCAAAATAAATATCACCGCCTGTGCGTTCCGCAATATCTTTAAAAATATCTACCTTTTCCAAGTGATTCCCTCCCTCAATATTTTTGGGAATAATTCCACGTTTATAGTCAACTAATACCTTCTCTAATGTTGCCTATAATATCTGATATAATATAATGGTATTCTAGAAGTTCGGACAATATATCATATAATTTTGTCCAATTTCATATGACTATTTAAAAATACCTTTTGTTTGCATCGCAAGTTGTATAACATAAAAAACCTTTCTTCTAGAACTTATTCACTAAAAGAAAGGTTCATGACTTATGATTTCAAAAAAATTGGTTCTCCATTTTTTACTGTGTACGGCAAAGAATATGCAGGAACAAACGGGGAATCCTTCGATAGTATACTCCGGATATCTTCACCTTCTTTAAATTGTCCTTCATTTTTTTTCAACGCTTCATATAAGTCGATTCTATAATCAACAAACAATTCTCCTTTTTCATTAATTACAAGAGGGAGACCTTTTCCTGAGTACGGACTTGTCACTTGTGGTACATCTTTATATCCTAGTTTTTTGAAGTCTAATTCATAAACACCATCTGTGATCACTTTTTTAAAAGGTGGATATTGATGTTCATCACGATACATTCTTAGCTTCAATGCCACTTCTTGAATTTGTTCCGCCATTCTCACATCAATTAACTTTACTGTCGGATTTTTTTCAACATCTATTAATACATATTGATATACTCCACCACTTTCATACGCATTCCCTGGTGCCTCTTGTATGTACCTTGGAGCAATTTTTTGAAAATCAATTGGATACTTCTGATAAATCGGCGTACTCATATCACGCGTCTTAATTGGTAATAAACCATCCGTTTGCTCCTTATATGTATTAATGGCTTTTTGTACAACTTGCAACTGGTCTTCATAAGGAATAGCACTTTGTTTCATATTTTCTCTTGGATACATACACCCTGTTAAAATGCTCATGCAACAAAATATTAAAATAATATGGATTTTTTTCACTGACAATCACCTTTTCATGCTAGTATGGACTGTTGCTTTTGTAACATTTACCGACTACACATCCTTTATTGCTCAATAGGGCCACTAAATACAACAAGGAAAATAACAATTCCCGATACAATCATGAGGGTGTACGCTACTAAAGCTGTAATCCCTTTCAAAAATTTATTCTTCATTTTATGCCTACTCAATAAAATAAAACTTACTGCAAGAAACATAAATCCAATTGCCCCTAAAGCAAACCACATTTTCATAAGCCCTTCCGACATATATACACCCCTTTACTTTCAATCTATTTTTATACTATTTTAACAAATTAAAATCTTTAAACAAATAAAAATCATCATTTTTCCGTGAATTGATGATTTTTATTTAAAATAATAAAACCGAAGCACGAAATGATGCGCTTCGGTTGACCAAATATGCCCTTAACAGCTCTATTCCCATTCTTTCATAACTATCATATGCATTCTCTAAACTCTTTGTTTCTCATAATTTATTTTTTAAACATTTTACTTAACGAACCAAAATCCGCCGGCATATTATTGTTAATAATCGCTTTTACAATTTGATCCTCTTGCTCTTTCGGCACTTCGCGTCCTGCCATTAGAGCAACTTGATGAATCAATTGGCGAAGCACTGTCTCATCACGTAAGTTCGCATTTTGAACAGACGACGCTAATTTAAAAATATCTTCTTTGTTCACTTTCGCTTCTTTTTCAATGTTATTAAAAATGTTGTTATCCATTCTTTTCACCCTCTCCTCAAGTTACTCTTCATCCTATGCAGAGATGAAAAATTGGTGAAAAGACCCATAAAAAATAAAAAACGGTAGAAGTACGAAATGTACTTCTACCGTTTTCTTTATAACAAATCAGGTATCGCTTCAACTTCATGTTTTCGAACACGTCCCATCAATGAGCCTACTGCATCTTTCACATTATTCCCATTGAACAGCACGTCATATAAAGCAGCTGTAATCGGCATTTCAACTTCCATTTTCTCTGCCAATTCATGAGCAGCTTTCGTTGTTCTTACACCTTCTACAACCATACCCATACTTTCTAGCACTTCTTCTAAAGAGTGCCCTTTTCCAAGCATATTTCCAGCGCGCCAATTTCGGCTATGCACACTTGTACAAGTTACAATTAAGTCTCCCATACCAGTTAGACCAGCAAACGTTAACGGATTTCCGCCCATTTTTCTTCCTAAACGAGCAATCTCTGTTAAACCACGTGTCATTAATGCCGCTTTCGCATTATCACCTAATCCAAGCCCGTCAGATATCCCCGCAGCTAGTGCAATAATATTTTTTAAAGCACCACCAAGTTCAACTCCAACGATATCTGGGTTTGTATATACACGGAAATAGCTATTCATAAACAAATCTTGTACTCCCTCAGCCGCTTCCATACGCTTTGCTGCAGACGTAACAGTTGTCGCTTGACGCAATCCAACTTCTTCAGCGTGACTCGGCCCAGATAGTACAACAACATCCTTAATCAAGCTCTCTGGAATTTCTTCCTCAATCACTTCCGAAATACGTTTTGACGTACCTGGTTCGATTCCTTTACTTGCATGAATCCAAGTAATTGGCTCTGTAACAATTTCTTTCATCTCTTGCAATACGTCTCGGTACGCTTTCGTCGGTACTACTAGCAGTACTGTATTTACATCTACTAATGCTTCTTCTAAAGAAGAGTAGGCTACGATTGTGCTTGGCAATGTAATCCCTGGAAGATATCTACTGTTCTCACGCTTCGTATTAATTTCATTCATGAGTTCAGGACGGTTTCCCCAAATACGTACATCATGCCCATTGTCAGCTAATACCATCGCTAACGCTGTTCCCCAGCTACCTGCTCCTATTACTGTGATTTTTGTCATAAAATCACATCCTCTCCATTAGTCTCTTGCTCTAGCGATAATGTGAATCGGCGTTCCTACAAAACCGAACGCTTCACGTAAACGGTTCTTTAAGAAGCGCTCATATGAAAAGTGCATTAATTCTGTATCGTTTACAAATATAACAAATGTTGGTGGTTTTACCGCAACTTGTGTCGCATAGAAGATTTTCAGACGGCTACCATTATGTGTCGGCGTTGGATTCATCGCTACCGCATCCATAATTACATCATTTAATACATTCGTTTGTACACGGATGCTATGGCTTTCATTTACCTCATTGATAACCGGTAATAACGTTTGTGTACGCTTTTTCGTTTTCGCAGATAAGAATACAATCGGTGCATACTCTAAAAATTGGAAATGAGCACGGATGTTTTCTTCAAATGCTTTCATTGTTTTTTCATCTTTTTTCACTGCATCCCATTTGTTTACAACGATAATAACAGCTCGTCCTGAATCATGAGCATATCCAGCGATTTTTTTATCTTGCTCAATAATTCCTTCTTCTCCGTCTAAAACGACTAAAACAACGTCAGAACGTTCAATCGCTCTAAGTGCACGAAGTACACTATACTTTTCTGTACTTTCGTATACTTTCCCTTTTTTACGCATACCAGCTGTATCGATGATTACATAATCTTGATCATCTTTACTATATGGTGTATCAACAGCATCACGTGTCGTTCCCGCTATATTACTTACAATTACACGTTCTTGACCAAGAAGTGCATTTACAAGTGATGATTTCCCTACGTTTGGACGTCCAATTAAAGAGAAACGGATTGTTTCATCGTCATACGCTTCTTCTTCAATCTTTGGAAAATGATTTGCAGCTTCATCTAACAAATCACCAAGTCCTAAACCGTGTGTACCTGAAATCGGGAATGGCTCGCCAAATCCTAATGCATAAAAATCATAAATATCACTACGCATGTCTGGATTATCAACCTTATTTACCGCAAGTACAATTGGTTTTTTAGAACGGTATAAAATTTTAGCAACTTCTTCATCTGCTGCAGTTACACCATCGCGACCATTCGTCATAAAAATGATAACATCTGCTTCATCAATCGCTACTTCCGCCTGTTGACGAATTTGTGTCAAGAACGGCTCGTCTCCAATATCAATTCCACCTGTATCAATAATGTTAAACTCATGATTTAACCATTCTCCCGCACTATAAATACGGTCTCGCGTTATACCTGGTATATCTTCTACGATTGAAACTCTTTCTCCAACAATTCTATTGAAAATAGTAGATTTCCCTACGTTCGGGCGGCCTACTATCGCTATTACTGGTTTCGGCATATACTTTCATCCTTTCAACTTGCTTCTGTTTATTATGTAAAAAACCCTTCTTTGTGCAAGAAGGGATTTGCATTCCAGAATATTTCTCAACGTATCAAAACACCTCACATTATACCACACGTTACTAATGTTTCACAATAATATATACATTATCTTGTAAGCGATGTGCAATACCATCTAAAATAGCCTCTAAATTATTTGCAACAAATTCCAGTTCCTCTGTCGACTCGCAAATAAATAAAGGGGCACCACCTGCAAATTTCTCTGGCGTTGTTGTAATGACTGCGAGAATAACACTTTCTAACATCATCTCTTATCTCCCCTTCCTTTCGGAGCTTCTGATGACATATGAACAGCACTCTCTAATGTTGGTACATTTCCGATTACCCCTATCGCTTTTTCTGCATCTTGATCTTGCGGCAGAACAAAAATCCCAACTCTCCCATCCTCTAAATCACGCTTCGCTAACGGTACAAGTGCCGGCGTTCCAGAATCTCTATATATTCCTAAAGCAACCGAAACATCATGTAAAATAGCTTGCCGTTGTCCTAAGTTTGAGATTGTAACCATCGCATCTATCGATTTCGGTTTTAAAATAAATCCCATTCCATATTTCATAATTTCTTCTTGCCTTGCTGGCAATCCAATATTCATAATGTAAATATTATCAATATAAAGTCCCGCTCCTTCAAAACGAAGTGGAACGTGCTCTATTTCTACAAGGTCATGAAGTCTTTTACCTGACATTAATTTTTTCGCAATGAAAAAACTTACTATACCAGTAATTACCCCGGCAATCCATGAATCGAATCCTATATACGCAAACGTTGTTACAAACGACGTTAACATCGCCAAGTAGTTACGACTTTCAAATACTAATGCAATTCCTTCAATGTATGTATTACCACGTGGTACGAGCTCATATCCATCTAATTGTTGAAGCGTATTTCTTTCCATATTGCGCACATCACGAAATTGCGTCGCTGCTAACGTAAGAAATGTAATTGCAGAGAAATCTTTTTTCAAAACAGACGGAATCGCAATTGCTCCTAAGGCAGCCGCAATTAATCCCATCGCGATATGAATAATTTTCCCGTGAAGCCTCGTCGGATATTGCCTCGTATCGGTACGAAGCATTAACAACCTAGTTATTGTACCTGCAATTACGCCACATAAAATAGCTGGTGTATATTCAGTCATGTATTACCCTCGCCTTTCTTTTACGTGTTTTCCTCTTAAATTGCTCCATATATACCGATGCCTTTGTAATCCAAAGTAAAATCGCCATAAATAAAGTGGAAACAGCAGCAACATCTAAAAAAGCTAAACTGCCGTATTCATAAGGAAAATGTAATTTACGAAAAATCAGCGTCACCAATAATTCTCCTTGTAACATCCCTATATATAAGGAGCATAATCGTAATATGCGATCCCCGTGCAATAAAACCGATGCATACACAAGTGCACCACTTAACAGCAACAACCTATCAACCACAATCCAAATTGGATCATATACTTCTAACAAATGAAAGCTTGTATATAACATTGCAATAATAAGTGCCGAAAGTAAGGTATATAATTTTTTCCAAATAGAATATAACGCGATACCTACAAAAGAAATAATACAAAGCAAAAGGGCATTTACCGATATTGTGAAAGAAGCAATCGTCACATTTAACGGAGAACAAATAATAAAAATTAATATACAAGCACTTATCTTCCAACGAATAGATTCCTTTTTCATAAAAAAGGTCACGACAATCCACCCTATCCAAGCAACAAAATAAAAAGTACTCCCATCCATCATTTCACCTCCTATGATTTCCATTATGGGAACTTTTTATGAAAGTTAATCCTCCTTTTCTTTGTGCATAGTTTTTCTCATAACAGCAAAACTTTTAATAAGGAGGTGTAACTCACAATGGGTAAAGATCGCCAAGAACGAAAGCTAAGAGAATCACGCCGCGTTGAATCTGATCGCGACCAATCACTTCAATATCCCGGTGCAACAAGTCTTGATACACCGGAGCAAGCTCGAAAGCAGAATCA
This sequence comes from Bacillus sp. SRB_8, assembly GCF_003264205.1. Taxonomy (NCBI): domain Bacteria; kingdom Bacillati; phylum Bacillota; class Bacilli; order Caryophanales; family Bacillaceae; genus Bacillus; species Bacillus sp. SRB_8. The sequence goes on from NZ_NADT01000006.1 coordinate 129,481, forward strand.
GCATTAAATAAAGTGAAACTTCAGTGGGGATTATTAGCCCACACCAATCAAGCTGCCCTCAAATAGGCAATACAAAAAGACGGTTTCGATATTGTACGAAACCGTCTTTTTACACAATTATTTTATTTATTTCTACTCATAATATAATTCTTTTGTTTTCGCATTATAAACCCTATCACTCAACGAGGCATCACTCGTAACTACACCTGTTGGTTTTTTAGAATATGTAATAACATAATACGTATGTAGAGAAGGATCTTTACTCTTTACCTCTACACGTACATAATCCATCTCTCCTATCTCATTTAACTTTCGCTCAACCTCTTTTTTCGCACCTACAATATCTTCTTTTTCTCCTTTAATTTCCCTACTCACAATGGTATTTCCTTGATCAGAAAGTAATACTACTTCAGCATTACTTAAACTCGCTTCATTTGGTATATTAAAATAATAAATTACATACGAATCTTCCGATGGATTTTTGTCTTCTCCTAATTCCCTTGGCAAAATTAGTGCTTCTATTCCACTTCCTGCATTCACCGTTGGATTCCTATACAATTTATTCCCGACTGCGATTGCAATATTCGCCGTTTTAATTGCTGATTGCGCTGTTGTTGAACTAGAATCTCCTTCTCTTACATTTGAAGTTAATGAAATTTCAACCTTTTTATTATATCCAGAAACCGCTGTATCTTCTCTTATATTTCGTGCATGGATGTTAAAATATTCACTATTATATGTAATGCGTCCTATTGAATTTTTACTATTTGAAGATACATTATCTCCTTTTTTATTAACATCCTCATCCCCAAAATTATCGTAAATTTTCCCTTGTTTCTTTTGACTCTTAAATAGCAATCTCTTATCTTGTTTTATCGCTAACCAGCTATATAGAGAGGAATACTTTCTTACTTTTGCCATGTTTCTCTCCACAAACATGGCAAAAGTGAGAATCCTCCAATAATTCAGCAACATATTTTCTACATTTCTTCATTTTTATAACCCCTTTTTTTTCAATTTTAGCTTTTCTGTATGATATTTATATATACTTTTATCATAATGTAAACTCTCTCTTTTTTCCATTTATAGAATTATATAGAATGATAACTTCTCGCCTTCCCTCTTCATTTTACGAAAATAAAACGCAAAAAAATCAACCGGATGGTTGATTTTTTATCGCCTACTATAATGTGCAGTGTCAATCCCTCGCTGCGCTAACCAATGGTACGTTTCACCTTTTACAACAAGAGGTACAGATTGTAACTCTTCTATCGTCTTCACGCCAAGAGCTGTCATAATAAATTTTAAATCTGTATGTAAAAGATCAATTTCATCCACTAAATTCTCAACACCATCTTGCATTAAAATACGTAAAAAGTATCCAGCAAACGCAGTTGTATTAGCCCCTAATGCGATTGCCTTCGCCACGTCAAGTGCTGTTTGTATACCCCCAGATGCAATAAAAGAGAGGTTATTATTTGTAGAGGTTGCTTCAATAATCGAGGTAGCTGTTTGTATGCCCCAGTTATTAAAATAAGAAAGCATTCGCTGTCTTCTTTCATTTTCAACAGCAGCAAAATTCGTACCACCTTGTCCGCCAATATCAATTGCTGTTATACCTATATTCGCTAACTGTTGTACTGTTTCCTTACTCATTCCAAAACCGACTTCTTTTACGATGACAGGTACTTTACTTTTTAAAACTATTTTCTCAATCCGCTGAAGTACACCAGTAAAATCACGGTCTCCTTCTGGCATCGTTAACTCCTGTATGACATTTAAATGAATTTGCAGTGCATTCGCCTCAATCATATCAACGGCACGCTCTGCCTGTTCGACAGTTGCCTCACTTCCTAAGTTTGCGAAAAAAATCCCATTCGGATTTACTTTCCTAACAACTTTATACGAAGCCGCTTCACTTTCATCTTTTAAAGCTGCCATTTGCGAACCTACAGCCATAGCAAGGTTATGATGTTTCGCTACATATGCTAATTGCTCATTAATATGTAATGTTTGCTCTCCTCCACCACCAGTCATCGCATTGATAAAAATCGGCGAACTTAGTGAAAGTTCGCCGATTTTTGTTTCACATGTTATAGTGTCATAACTTGAATTTGGCAAGCTTTGATGCACAAAATCAATATCATGAAAGCCATGCGTACGAGACTGACCAGTAGAAAGAGCATATTCAATATGATCTAATTTACGTTTTGCCCTTACCACTTGTACCCCTCTTTATTTCTTTAATTTTTTCAGTTGTTCACCAATAATATCACTTAACTGGAAAGTAGCCGAATCAGCATTTGGCTCATATTGGCTATAATCTTCTGTTACATTATTTTCTTCAAGCGTTTCTTTTATGCTTAAAGAAATACGTTTTTCTGCTACATGGACTTCAAGTACTTTCACTTTTACTTCTTGTCCCATTTCCAATACTTCATTTGGATTTTTCACGTGACGATTTGCAATTTGAGATACATGTACAAGCCCTTCAACACCAGGTAAAATTTCAACAAACGCACCGAATGTAACAAGGCGTTTTACTACTCCCTCACGAATATCTCCAGCTTTTATTTCGCCAGCAACATTTTCCCAAGGTCCTGGCTGAGCTGCTTTAATTGATAAAGAAATACGTTGCGTATCAGCATCAACAGATAACACTTTTACCTTTACCTTTTGACCTTGCTCTAATACCTCAGAAGGTTGCTCTACACGTTCGTGTGAAATTTGTGAAATGTGAACTAAACCGTCCACACCACCAACGTTAACGAAAGCACCAAAATCCGTTAATCGTTGTACTGTTCCTTCAACAATGTCCCCTTCTTTTAACGAAGAGATTGCTTCTTTTTTCTTAGAATCTAGTTCTAGTTCTACTACCGCTTTATGTGAAAGAATAACACGATTTTTTTCACGATCTAATTCAACAATTTTCACCGCTAATGTTTTTCCTTTATAGTCAGCAAAGTCTTCTACATAATGTACTTCTACAAGTGAAGCTGGGATAAAACCACGAACACCAAGGTCCACAACTAACCCACCATTCACGATATCTTTTACAGTAACATCAAATACATGACCAGAATTAAATTTTTCTTGTAATTCTACCCACGCTTTTTCTGCGTCAACAGCTCTCTTAGATAAAACAAGATCATCATCTTCTAATTTAATAATTTTCAATTCAAGTGTTTGATCTAATTCTACAACATCGCTTGCTTTTTCAATATGAACGTTAGCTAATTCACTAATCGGAATTACGCCATCTGTTTTGTATCCAACATTTACAAGAACTTGTTTCTCTTCAACTTTCGTTACAGAACCTGTAACAACGTCACCAACTTGTAATTCTTTTGAATTCATAACTTCTTCATTCATTTTCTCTACCATGGAAATACCTCCCTACAGAATTGACAAAGCATTTTTATGTATATACGAAATGAAAACAAATGTTTTCATTTGCATGTTTAAGAATTTATCATCACATATTCTGTTTCAATACAGTTCACAAGAAACTATATTAAATCTATATAAATAGTATACAGCAAAATCATCTTGAAGAAAGTATGATTTGAAATATAATAGCGAATATATTCTGACAGTTTTTTTCCTCTGTAACTAACTTCTTACAAATTAGCCCATTTGTCAAGAAAAGAGACTTATAATTCACTTATCCTTTACATTTCAAAAAAAAAAAAAAGAAAGAGGATAGTCCTCTTTCTTTATTTCGCAAATACTCCTGAAACAATACCCATAATTTTTTGGACAACTTCTTCAATTGATAAAGAAGTTGTATCTAATTCCAATGCATCATCAGCTTTTTTCAAAGGAGAAACTTCGCGTTCTGAATCTAATTTATCACGCCTAGCAATTTCTTCTCTTAACTGCTCTAAATTAGAATCGAAACCTTTATTCATATTTTCTAAATGTCTTCTTTCCGCTCTTTCTTCTACAGAAGCAAGCATAAAGATTTTCACTTCAGCATCCGGTAGTACATGTGTACCAATATCACGGCCATCCATTACTACGCCGCCTTTTTTAGCTAATCCTTGTTGACGACGTACCATTTCTTCACGAACAAGACGATGCTTTGCTACAATAGATACACGATTCGTCACATCTGGCGTACGAATCACTTCAGAAACATCTTGTCCATTTAAAAATACAAGTTGTGTATTTTCCCCTTGCTGAAATTCAATATTTACATTTTTTACAACTTCCATTAACTTTTCTTCATTTTCAATATCCACTTTTTGTTCAAGGGCTGCATATGTAATAGTACGGTACATTGCGCCTGTATCAATGTAAACATATGAAAGTTTTTTTGCAACAACTTTTGCCACTGTACTTTTCCCAGCAGCCGCTGGACCATCTATAGCAATCGAAATTCGTTTATCCATTGTAACACCTCATTTTTCACTTATAAAACAAAACGAAAAGCAGGTATTTTCCCCCTGCTTCTTCTCATTTGCCTCACGTCATTAAATCCTCAATAATTGTAGCATAATCCATCATAGAAGAAAATGAAAACTACTTATTCACCTGTAAGATTTCCGCCTTATTTTTCGTGACGACACCTTCGTAATAAACAATTTTCGATAAATATTTCACTGAAGATTTATGTATAAAAAGCAGTTGGACGACAGAAAGAAAAATAAATTGAATCAGTAATATACGAATTATAATTTTCTCCACTTTTTTCAAAAAAAACTCACTCCTTCCCTCTCTACACTTACACATCCACTCTCATAAATTTCCATAAACAAAACCTAACCTAATAACCACTTACCGGAGCACACTTAAGGTAATTTATTTTATTGTCATTTTCTAAGCATACTTTTATACATTTTCATTGTCGAATTTACTCAAAACATGTTATGTTCTAAATGTATTTTTCAACTTGAAAGGGGTATAAGCATTGAAAAGAATCCTAGTTTTACACACAGGTGGAACAATTGCAATGGAGGAAGATAAAGAAACTGGGGTCGTACAACCAGGTAAAAAGAATCCTCTTTTAAAATTCATTCCTGATTTAGAAGGCGATGTTGATTTAATTGTCGAAGATGTGTTCCATCTTCCATCTCCTCACATGACTCCTAGCGAAATGCTACAATTGCAAGTCATCATTGACGAAAGAGTAAAACAAGACGATATTCACGGCGTAGTCATCACGCATGGTACCGATACATTAGAAGAGACAGCTTATTTTCTTGATTTAACAGTTCAAGCAACTATCCCAATCGTTGTGACAGGGGCAATGCGTTCTAGTAATGAATTAGGTGCCGATGGTCTATATAATTTCTTATCAGCTGTAAAAGTTGCTAGTAGTAATGAAGCTGCTGAAAAAGGCGTTCTAGTCGTATTAAATGACGAAATACATTGTGCTACAAATGTAACAAAAACGCACACAAGTAATGTCGCGACATTCCAAAGTCCACAGTACGGACCAATTGGCATGGTAACAAAACGTGGTGTTGTTTTCCATCATGCTTTAGTGCATCACGAAACATGCACAGTACGACAGATTTCTAAAAACGTTGTCGTTCTAAAAGCATACGCAGGTATGGATGATACATTATTATCAGCAATCGAAACACTACCAGTAGACGGAATTGTTATTGAAGCACTTGGACAAGGTAATTTACCTCCAAGAACACTTCCTAGTCTAGGGCGATTAATAGAAAAAGGCATTCCAATTGTATTAGTTTCACGCTGCTTTAACGGTATCGTTCAAGACGTATACTCTTATGAAGGTGGCGGAAAACAATTAAAAGATATGGGCATTGTTTTCACCTACGGTTTAAACGCTCAAAAGGCGCGAATTAAATTACTAGTCGCACTAGAAAACACAAACTCTCACGAAACAATCCAACATATGTTTATGCACGATTAAAAAGAAGCTGTCGAAGATTTCGACAGCTTCTTTTTATTCTTCTCTTGATGCAATGGTTTGCGCAATCGCATCTCCATGGAATCTACCGTTCTCGATAAATATTTCATTTGCGTTATTCCCCGCAGCAATTACACCTGCAATAAAAATATTTTCAGCGTTTGTTTCCATACTACCCTCTATATAAATCGGGCGCCCTGTTTCTTCATCAATCCGAACTCCCATTTTTGTTAAGAAGCTGTGGTCTGGATGGTAACCCGTCATAGCAAATACAAAATTGTTTTGAATTGTATTTGCCTCACCATCTACTGTATACGTCAACGCATGCTCAGTAATTTCTTTTACATGCGCATGGAAATGCATTTGAATTGTCCCATTTCGTACTAACGCCTCAAATTCCGGCAAAATCCACGGCTTAATACTTGGCGAGTATTCCCCACCACGGTATAGAACTGTTACACGTGCACCCGATTTAACAAGCTCTAACGCTGCATCTATACTTGAATTTTTACCACCTATTACAACGACATCTCGATCAAAATAAGGGTGTCCTTCTTTGAAATAATGAGCTACTTTCTCAAGTTTCTCACCAGGTACATTCATATAATTCGGATTATCATAATATCCAGTTGCGACAACAATGTATTTCGCAACATATATTTCTTTGTTTCCGTCACGCTTCGTCGTTTCAACTTTAAAAACATCACCATCTTTTTGAACTTGTTCCACTCGTTCAAATGCATTTACACGTATAGATTTACGCTTTACTACTTCACGATAATACGCAAGCGCCTGATTACGAAATGGCTTACGATTTTCTGTAATAAAAGCAACTTCACCAATTTCTAATTTTTCACTAGAGGAGAAAAATGTTTGATGAGTTGGATAATTATAAATTGCATTTACAATGTTTCCTTTTTCGATTACTAACGGATTTAACCCTACTTTTTGCAACGAAATCGCCGCTGCTAATCCGCATGGACCGCCTCCGATAATAATAACTGTTTCTTTTTGCATACTTAGTTCACTCCTAGTCTTCTACCTCTGCTCTATTTATATAAACAAGAAAAAACCTACTTACAGCAGTAGGCATCTATCTTTATTGTATTCATTTTTCATATATTTGTCATCTAAACGAAACATACATCCGATAGACATCTGCTAAAAACTGCTGAAATTTAATTCCTTGTTGCCCTAATACATTCTCAGGATCGATTTTCCGAGTAGGATCCAACGTTTTGTGTGACACAATAGCCTTTTTAGGATTTAAACCGAAATTTTGACATAAATAAGCGTGATACCACGTAAAACGAGTATACGCCTCCCAAAAGTTTACGTCGCCACCATAGCAAAGTTCAACCCCAATTGCAGCCTTATTCGCATCATAACCGAATAACTCATTATCCGTTGGCACATTGTATCGAACATGGTACGCAACTTCATTTATAGGGACAATTTCTAATATTGTTTTATCATCAATAAATGTATGCGCTGAAGCTTTCGGTTGTATTTCATTAAAGTAATCCCGATTTCCTATCGCATTGCTACCAGGGTTCCCCGTGTCATGACTTACAATAAATCTTACTTTTGAAAGAGGAATTCCTGGTCGTGAATTTCCATACCCAATATAGTTACGCTCTATAGGGAACATCGCCATTACTACCAACTCCCGCTCTAAAAAATTACCTTACTTCCTTATATATGTATTCGGTGGCAATGTCCTTATGGCATATTTCTTATGCGAAGAGAACATCGAAAATATTTGATGTGAATACCATAAATAATACAATACTTACAGCCACTCCGTAAAAACCGTAAAACCAAATACAATCTTCTTTCGTATCTAAACCGAAAAATTTATTTACCGATTGTAATAATGTGCCACGCTTGCTTTGTTTGTTTCGTAATACTTCCACTCGTTCTACAACATCTGCTGGCATCATAAATCTTTGGTCTACTGTCATTTTCATCATTTATCTCTCCTTAAAATCATTTCCGTTTTGCTTATCTAAGGAAAGTATAGCACGTTTGTTCGTGTAGAACAAGCGTTCTTTTTTATTTTTTATTCTATTTTTCACCAAACCAAGTAATAATTGTGAATATAAACGCGATAATTAGTCCAACTACAACTGCACCAAATATTAAAAATAATAATCCTTCGCCGAACACCCGAACGACACTTGTTTTTCGGGCTCTCTTAGCTCTTGCAAGTTCACCCTCTAACACCTTAACCTTTTCTTCTAATTGGTCTACTCGTTCCATTATTTCATTCCCCATATACAACACCTCATTTAATACTTCAACAAAAAAACGCGATTCCCTCGAAAGGAAATCACGTTTTCTCAAAACATTATATATTATACCCAACCTCTGAAGCGACTAGCCTCAGCCATTTTACGAACACCAATCATGTATGCAGCTAAGCGCATGTTCACTTTACGAACTTGTGATGTTTCATAAATTGAATCGAATGATTTTACCATTACTTTTTCTAAACGTTGTTCTACTTCTTCTTCAGTCCAGTAGTAACCTTGGTTATTTTGTACCCACTCAAAGTAAGATACCGTAACGCCACCAGCACTTGCTAATACGTCTGGAACAAGTAAGATACCACGATCTGTTAAGATTTTTGTTGCTTCTAATGTAGTTGGACCATTTGCAGCTTCAACCACAATTTTCGCTTTAATCTTATCAGCATTTTCTTCTGTAATTTGGTTCTCAATTGCAGCAGGAACTAAAATGTCGCAATCAAGTTCTAACAGTTCTGTATTTGAAATTGTATTATTAAATAGTTTTGTTACAGTACCAAAGCTATCGCGACGATCTAGTAAGTAGTCAATATCTAATCCATTCGGATCATGTAATGCACCGTAAGCATCTGAAATTGCAATTACTTTCGCGCCTGCATCATGCATAAATTTAGCTAAGAAGCTACCCGCATTACCAAATCCTTGAACAACAACGCGTGCACCTTTAATATCAATGTCACGTTTTTTCGCAGCTTCACGAATACAAATTGTTACACCTTTTGCAGTCGCTGTTTCACGTCCGTGTGATCCACCTAATACAAGTGGTTTACCTGTAATAAATCCTGGTGAATTAAATTCATCGATACGGCTATACTCATCCATCATCCATGCCATAATTTGTGAGTTTGTAAATACATCTGGAGCCGGAATATCTTTTGTCGGACCAACAATTTGGCTAATTGCTCGTACATAACCGCGGCTTAATCTTTCTAATTCACGGAAAGACATCTCACGTGGGTCACAAATGATTCCACCTTTACCTCCACCATATGGTAAATCAACAATACCACATTTTAAACTCATCCAAATAGAAAGTGCTTTCACTTCATTTTCTGTTACGTTTGGATGGAAGCGAATTCCACCTTTCGTTGGACCAACAGCATCATTATGTTGTGCACGATATCCTGTAAATATTTTAACAGTCCCGTCATCCATACGAACTGGAATTTTCACTGTCATCATACGAATTGGTTCTTTCAATAATTCATATACTTCGTTTGGATAACCCAATTTTTCTAATGCTTCATTAATTACAATTTGTGTTGAATTTAACAATTCAAAATGTTGTTCCCCTTGTTGTTGTGTTTTCGTTTGAGTTCCCTTTTCGGCTACCATAGTAAGTAAACCCCCTGTAATTTCACTTGTTTAGTAAACCTTCATTGCCTAGTATACACCGTTAAATTTGGAATGCAATAGAAAACGCTAACAAATATATACAAACTATTTTGTATTGCAAGCGTTTTCACTATTATTATAGTCCTTTTATTGCTTTTAGAAAAGTAAAATACTTAAATATTTAAATATTTTTTATTTTCATCAAAATACATTCGATAAAACCATTATTTCATCAAGAAATACTGATTACATTTTAACATACAGATCGGCTAGTCTTGTTACCTACACTTCGTTTTATAGATTTTAGATTTTCAGCTGAATAAAAATAAAACCTCAAGCTACGTTACATTAGCTGAGGTTTTGTTTTTTCACAAAGTAATTGTATATTTGTTCAATCGCTTGAGAATCCATTAATTCTTTACCATATTCCATTACGCGGTAAATTGTTGCTGTTGACGGATTACCGTACTCCGCTAAAATAGCTATAAAATCCGCCTTCAATAATTGAAATTGCTCTTCTTCTTCTATCCAAAGATAAAAACGATCATCCCACGTATACAACTTCCCATCAGTTACACCAAGGTTATATAAGCGATTTGACAAATTGATTACATCATCTAATGTAGCAAACTCGTAAAGTATATGTTCACTTTCATCAAGAGTCACTTGCATTTCAATAAACTCGTCACGGAACTCATCTTCTGTGTCCACTTCGTGATTTTCTTTTGTTACAATTACAACCATACCTTGAGCTTGTAGAGAAAATACTTCAACAGCAATCGGTCCATCCGCTTCAAACCCTAATTCTGTATTTGCTTCTTGCATCATATCACGGAATAGTTGCTGTACTTTCGGTGCATTTCTCCACAAATCTTCTTTCGTTAATCCTCGTTCAGATAAATCATCAAATGTTAGGAAAATTTTAATCTTATTATAATTTAAACGTTCCAGTCTCATCTCATACCCTCCCTACGTAACCATTGCATCTAATTTTTATTATATGAAATAGAAAATAGATGGTTCTTTTCGAACGACTATTCCGGCATCTTTAACCATCCATCCCATTCTTCTTTCGTGTTACCAATTAGGATATTTTGAAGATTTAATTGATCTCCAATGCCTTTTCTTCCTATAAAACCACCAGAGATGTTTTCATTTTTTTCTTGCAACAAGTCAATAAATTCTACTGCCTCTTCAAGTTCTCGTTCATCATCAAAAGATATAAACAAATATTTAGGTTGTAATTGTTCAATAGCTAGTAAAATACCTTCTTCATCTAAACTTGTCCCCATATACATTGTTTGATATCCTTTTAGTCGTAAATACGTCGCGAAAATAAATCCTTTTAATATATTATTTTCTAAAACGAAAACTTTGTTAACGGAAGAATACACCGACGCATTATGATAGATCATCCCTAAACGTGTTTGTAAGAATGATACAACATATTTGAATTGCGACATTGTAATCTCATTATTACTTTTTAAAGTTAACAACTTGTTTGCCACTTGAAGAATGATGCTTGCAACAACCTTTTCCGTTGAATATATACTAAAAACCTCGTTTAATAATGCAGAAATTGTAATTTCATCAAATTCTAACAAAGCTTGTAGTATATCGTCCACTAAAACAACTTCTGTATCAGTAATTTTTTCTTTTTGAACGTTGTTCTGCAACCGATTCCCTTCTAATAACTGAACTGCTTGTCCAATCATCATCCCCTCAGAAACTTTGTTCATTAACCATTTCAAAATATGAATATGCTCTTCTGTATATAAACGATGCCCCGCACGATTTCTCTTTGGGGCAATAATATGATAGCGTCTTTCCCATGCGCGAAGTGTACTCGGTTGAATTCCGAGTATATTTGAGACAGCTTTTATATTATATTTTCCATTTGAATTCGGCATTATTTCCCTCCGCATAACGTAATGATATGTGTTTGGGAAGGTGCCCGAAAACGAAGAGGGAACAATGTTGTTCCATACCCATTACTAACAAAGAGAGTCGTATTAGAATGCTTATATACGCCACCCTTTAAATACTTTTCAGATGGAAACAACCGAATCTGGCCTCCATGTGTATGTCCACTTAATACGAGCGAAATTTGTTCATTACCAGACATTTTCTTTATTATATCTGGGTTGTGACTAATTAAAATGCGAAAACCTTCTTCTTTACAATCAGACAACGCTAAATCTAAACGATCTCGTTCTAATCCAACATCATCGATACCGAGTAAGCAAATTTTCTCTCCTAATTCAGACTCAAATACAACTCTTGTATTATCTAATACCTTCACATTATTTTCTATTAATAAAGCATCTAATTCGTGATACTCAATTTCATAGTCATTATTTCCCCATACAAAATATACAGGGGCTATTTCTCTTAACTTTTGAATATTTAAAGCGATTTGCGATAAAGGTACTCCTTTTTCAGCTAAATCACCGCCAATAATTACGATATCTGCTTTTCCTTTCACTCGTTCAATTAGCGAGCTAGAAATGATCCTTCTATGAATATCCGAAATAAAAAAAACTTTAACTTTTTGAAAACTTTCCGGAAATTCTTCGAATACTAAAGTATGTTCCAACACTGTATTACGCATCGCTTCTTTATACATTCCAAGAAGACATACAAAACAAATGCTTATGAGAGTACATAATAATATAATCCATGACATATATTTTTTACTCTCCCTCCTCGTAAAGTATAGTCCTTAATTTTATGTGGAGCTATATATCACTCATTTAGCTAGCTCTCATACTTCGTGGACTTATCTTTTATAGGAATTTTCAATTCTTGTCCTACCTTCACTTCGTCTTCTTGTAAATCATTATACTTTTTTATTATTTCTATCCCATCTTCATCTGAGAAATATTGCTTCGCTATACTTTCTAAAGTTTCTCCATCTTTCACAACATGAGTTGCTACTTTCTCAGGCTGCTTCTTTGATTCAGTCTTAGCGGAATCAAAGAAAATTACTTCAAACGCACTTTTCTCAGCATTATTACTATCACTTTTTACCTGTATATACTTATCCGTATACCATAGGATACTAATAGGTAACAATATGAACAAAAATGTTAACACTCGGACGAAAATGTGATTCATTTTAAACTTTGGTTTGTTCTCTTTATTTCTATGAATTTCACTACGCGGCGGTAAACTTTCATCTTCTTCCACTTGCTCAACTTCTAACTCCTCTTCAAAATCAGGAATTCGTTTTCTCATGTTGTTCACCACCACCTTCCATTTATTTTCTTAATTGGAGCCCCATTATAAAATCAACAAGAAAGTGTGCAAAGATTGTTATAAACAAATTTCCTGTCCACTCGAATACATAACCAAAAACAAAACTAATAAAGCAGACGAAACAAAACAAAAAAGGCTTCGTTATATACCGAATATGTAACACAGCAAAAATTAAACTCGCTATTACAATTCCGAAATGAGTCTGCACTACACCTCTAAATAAAAACTCTTCCGCAAAGCCAATAATAAACGTGATAACGAGTAAATGCATGACAGAAATCCCTTGAAACATTCTATCGTTAATGCCACCATCATCAAACCAAGATTCTGGAAACACTCGCATTGCAACATAATCTAATAACACAATACAAATCGCTAACAAGCTACCTATTAAAAGTATAGAAACCGGTTCCCATTTCCATAAACTATAAACTTCTCTTTTATCTTGAAATAATATATATGCTAGTAAACAACCGATACCAATAATGATTAGTTGTGTTATGTAGAGATTCAGTCTTATTTCTCTCGGACTCATATCTTCAACATTATGCCTTTGAATGTTCATCATTCCTCCATCTTTCCTAGGCCGAAAAGCTTTTGTAACTCTGTTTCCCAATTATAGTCGAAAACTAACTGTTGCGCTCGTCTTTTTTTATAATCCGTTTTTGTAATACCACAGTAATCACAACAGTTTTCTATCTCTTTTTCTTTTCTATAACCGAATTGTTGTAATAAATATTCACGTCTACATCCTTGAACTTGTATCCATGACTTCATATTTTCTAGCTCACTATATTTATTACGCATTCTCACTTCCACTTCCGCTATTAATCTGTGCATTATTTCATCTGACAAGCTCTCTAGCATGAGATTTCGCTGTTGTATGATTCCAAGATGTTCGAGATGATAACGTGTAAAGCGCCAATACTGTTCATTAAATCTTGCTGCATTATAACAAATTTCTTCTACATCTTCTAATGGTAATACTTTCGTTTGAAACATTCTTTCTTGTAGTAACGAAAATAAAAATTGTATTTGCGATTTACTTGGTAATTCATCTTCAATGATTGAAATTGGCAAATCGTGATCCAATGGACTACATAATAAAATGGCTATACTCAATTCTCCATCTCTTCCCGCTCTTCCAATTTCTTGTAAATAGGAAGCTACATTTGTCGGATATTGAAAATGAATAATATATCTTGTATTCGCCTTATTTACCCCCATCCCAAAAGCACTTGTACATATTACAATTTGCAACTGGTCATTCATAAACTGTTGTTGAATTAACATACGCTCTTCATGTTCCATACCACCATGATAAAAAGCTACACCTGTAATTCCTTTTCCTCTTAAATACTCGGTTAAACGCTCTGTCCAGGCCCTACTTGAACAATAAACAATACCAGGCCCTTGCAAATACATTACATGCTCAAAAAGCGCCTCTTTTTTTTCTTCTATTGTTTCCACAAATTGCACTTCCATCGCAATATTTGGACGATCAATTGAGTACACATGCTCAGCAATATTTTTTAGATTTAAACTTTCCGCTATATCTCGCAATACATCCTTTGTCGCAGTTGCTGTTAATGCTAGTACTGTCGGAGATCCGATACTCTCAATTACTTTATCTAATTTTTTATAATCTGGCCGAAAATCATAGCCCCATTGTGAAATACAATGCGCTTCATCTACGACAAATAATGAAATATGAATTTTTTTCAATTCTCTTATTAGAAGTTCCGACTGCAACATCTCTGGCGATACGAAAACAAATTTATAAAAAGATAGCTTTTTCATTGCTTCTCTTTTTTCAATTAACGTCCGAAAACTATTCAATGCAATAACTCGATTTTTCACGACATACTTTAATTGCGTAACTTGGTCTTCCATTAAAGATAATAATGGTGATACAACAAGCACCGTACCCTCTTGCAGAAGCCCCGGAAGTTGATAACACATTGACTTTCCCCTTCCAGTCGGAAGCATTGCTACAACATCTTTTCCTTCCAATAAGTCCGTAATAACTCCTTTTTGCCCCGGACGAAATTCAGAATATCCAAACCACTTATATAAATATTCCTCAAGCTTCATTTATACCCTCCATCCGTGCCAATACAAGACGTACTTCAAAATAAGAGATTTCCTCTCCAACCGCTTGCTTCAACACACGCAATTTACGTGTTTGTAATGCTTCAATTACTTTTGTTACTTTTTCCATTTTTTCTTTTTCCATAAACATTTCAATAGAAAATTCTTTTTCTCGTAAAGCAATTTCTACAAAATGGTCTTCTATCGTGGCAACCTTCAAATTCCGAATTGTTGCTATTTCTTCTAAAGAGCGTCCTTGTCTCCAAAGATTATATGTTTTTTTCGTTGATAAACTAAATAAATCAGCTTTCTCATTTGGATAAGATATAATTTCAGCTAATAATGGAAACTCATTTTCTTTATTGCGAACTTCTTGAATAAGGAAATGAATTGTACCCCAAAATAAAAAATACACTCGAAATATATCTTGTTTCGTAATTTCCGCTAATTGTTGTAAAGTACACCCAATACGTTTATACCCAGTTAACCGATATATTACGATTGTTGCCTCTACTGGATTATTTTTTTGTAAAAGAGTATGCATTTCCTTCCATAATCTTTTAGCCAATTCACTTCTCATATACGGTATTCCAGTGAGAAAACGTTTCACCCACATCATTATTTCTGTATCCTGTTGAATTGGAATAAATTTCGTATTCGCCTGTTGTAAATTCGAAATGGTTTGAACGATCAATGATAATCTCTTCCAAAACGTTTCACCTATTTCACCATAGTGTAAACCATTTAAATATGTCGGAAAGGCAAAGTCACCTTCCCATTTGTTTAATTGCACGTTACCAGCAGTCGTTAACACATATGTATTATCATGTATACCTTGAACTAAATCCGTTTGTAACAACTTTGCAACTTCTTGATCATAATCAGCTCTATTTAATGACTTATAAATCCCAAACAAAAAAGAAATTTGAAACATATTCCCATCTTGTAATGTTTGCGACGATCTCTTTCCTTTTAATAAATAATAAATCGAAGAAACGGTTCTTTCACCATTCAATTGTTTTAAACAATATAATAAAGTATATTGTAGCTGCATTACCGCTTCCACCTCTCAGTCTAACTTCATTCCTTTTTCAATACGATTGCACATTAACTGCTATTCATTTAACTTATCATATTCACACTACATGCTTGTATATATTCTATTGTATCAAACGAAATAACATTTAAGTATTTTGAAAATCTTATGAAATAATTCAAAAATAAGTTGACACTCTAATTGATAAGCATTATCATTATAATTTTATGTTGAAAAGTTTTTAAAACCGTTTTACAATAAGATTATAATTTTTTGGCGAACTTTTCACATACATATTATCAGGAGGGAAAAAATATGGCAAAATATACAATCGTTGACAAAGATACTTGTATTGCATGCGGTGCTTGTGGTGCTGCTGCACCAGACATTTATGACTATGATGATGAAGGCATTGCATTTGTAACATTAGACGATAACCAAGGTATCGTTGAAATTCCAGATGTATTAATTGAAGATATGATGGATGCATTCGAAGGTTGTCCAACTGACTCAATTAAAGTTGCTGACGAATCATTTGATGGCGACTCTTTAAAATTCGAATAGTCTTTTATTAACTTCAAAAAATCCCCCTCATACTTATGAGGGGGATTTTTTGCACTCTTTTTCATTCTCACTAACAAAAAAACCATTAGCAGTTACGCTGCCAATGGTTTAATATTTTTAAGCATTTTTCATTTTTGCAAATACCCATACTTTCAAGCGTGAAAATAATGCTACAAATACAATTGTTACAACAATTCCTTTAATTACATTAAACGGTAATATCGCCGTTACAATAGTTTGTCGCATAATATCACTAGACATAGCTGGTGAATTTAAAAACCAAGTGTACGCTGGTAAAATAATAAAGTAGTTTAACACACTCATAATAACTGTCATAGTAATTGTACCTAGCATTAATCCTGTCGTTAAACTTTTTACTGTGCGATACTTTCGGAATAAGAATGCTGCTGGACCAATAAATAAACATCCCGCTATAAAGTTTGCTACTTCTCCTACTGGTACTCCCGTTAAACTTCCTTGAATTCCGTAATGCAAAATATTTTTTATCGCTTCTACAATTACACCTGCAATTGGACTAAAAATTATCGCCGCAATTAAAGCTGGCACATCACTAAAATCAATTTTTAAAAATGGCGGAAGCCCTGGGAATGGAAAATCCAACATCATTAGTAAATACGCAATACTACTTAGCATCGCTACACTCACCATCTGCACTACACTGTTTTTTTGTTTCATCTTTCTCTCTCCTTTTCCATCGATCTTCTCATGGAAAGTGGAAAGGTTCTGCTATGCCTATTTTTTCATAGAACGAAAAAACCCTTTGTGATTTACACAAAGGGAGAATTTTAAGGCACATCAAACAGACGTTCAAATACTTATCTTTTTTGAACGCTTGAACCTCCATCTTCTCCCATCCAGACTGTACTGTCGGCTTTGGAATCACACCAAATCCTGCCTTAACGGCTCGCGGGCTTAGAACGAAATTATTAAATGTTCATCACCGCCGGTCGGGATTTTCACCCTGCCCCGAAGATAGACCGATATTCTATTTTCCACTTCATTATACAACAACATGATCTTATTGTGAACAAAAAAAGTGTAACTTACTAAAAATAAGTTATTGATTTTATATAATTAAAGAAACGATTACTATATTTTACAATACAACCCATATTTTTTATAATTCGGTATTTCTCTTATGAATCCCCCTAGTCATATGTCGTCAAAAGTGATAAGATGTTGAATTGTTAAGATAAGAACATTTTCTGAGTTATGGAGGAAATGTCATGAAGAAAGATAAAAGACACTCTATTCGAGAAGCAATGAAAAAGAACTTAAGAAAAGAATACTTTTATTTGAAAAAAGAATTACTTTTCTACTGTCCAATTGATCTAGGCACATTCTCAAGAGAGACATACTACGCTACTTTTGACCAAGATGGCATAAGTATTTATCAGTATGATAAAAAAACAGAAAGTAAATTAAAATTGTGTGAGCGTCATCCATGGAAGAGTTGGAATAAGGTAAAAGTTGATCACTATTTAACAACTTCTCAATTTATTTTCCAAGGTGAGCGAAACTGGATTTTATCCCTTTTCCAAAAAGGAAAAGAAGCTCAAAAAATAATTGAAGAACATACATCTTTACAAACGGAAGTTGTTTCCCGTCCGTTTTCCAAGAAACTTCCTGGTTTCCGTTCTGATACACCATTGAATAAATACATCGGTTGCATTTGTTACACTGCACTTATTGCATTTTTATTAAAATGGATGATTCCATTTCAAGCACCACAAATCGCCCTGTATTCTCTTTCAATTGGCTTTATGCTTCTTGGTTTACTTTGTCTTACAATTGGTCTAATCGAACCAACTATCGTACTATTTCGGACAAAAGAAAAAACAAGAACAAAAGTCTTTTACTTATATAGCTACTTAGCTATTACTGGATTTATATGTGTCTTTATTTTTTGGTAAAAGAAGCCGTCCCAAAAGATCTTTTGGGACGGTTTTTCGTTAGGAATAGGTTGCTCTTACTGTCGTATTTTATTGTTAGTCGATATTTCTTGTCGAAATGTCGATATAATAATAGCTATGTTCGATATAATTTCATTTACTATCGCAATCTTAAATAAGAAGAAAATAAATTTATTCAAAAGTTATGCTTTTGGGACGTTGCCTTTACTTGACGTATAGTTGTTGGTTCGGATAGATTTTCTCTTGTCGCAATCCATTCCTCACTTTAATTTCCTCAACTGTCATACTAAATTTCCGGGAAATACCAACTAAAGTATCACCTTTTTGTACAATATATAGTGATGATGACACAACTTGATTTTTTTGTTCATTTAAAACAAGCAACGGATTCATCGCATTCCTTTTCTCCATCGTCCATCTCCCTTGATGCACTTCTAAATGTAAATGCGCTCCTCGCGATTCTCCTGTATTCCCTACCTCTCCAATTAGCTCTCCTTTTGAAATGTTATCACCTTGAACTACATATCTCTTATTTAAATGCGCATAAACAGCCTCATATTCTCCATGTTTAATAAATACAACATTTCCATAACTACTTGAAAAATAAGACTTTGTCACCTTACCATTTTGAATAGCTGCAACAGGCGTTCCAATAGGCGCAGCTATATCAATACCATAGTGTTTCCCATGTCTTGTCCCAAAATAATCACTTATCTGCCCATCAACAGGCCATATCCACTGATTCCCTTCAGCGTAAACATGTAATTGAGATAAAAATAATACACTCAATATCACCACGCCACATTTTAACGCTTTCATATACATCCTCCGTTTTCTAATAACCGTCATACCTTCTCTATTGTGGGATATTACAGAAAAAAGTATACAAAAAAAAAGAAAGTGTATTACTCCACTTCCTTCTCTTCTTTATTACGAAAAACAAGTGCACTGCGGTTATACTCCACATCTTTCACTTGTAAACGCGCATTTATTACTCTAGCAAGCGCAAATAAATAATCAGATAACCTATTTATATACTTTAGAACAATTTCATTGGTTTCTCCTTCTTTTTGCAATGACACTATACAACGTTCTGCTCTTCTTATAACTGTACGTGCAATGTGTAGTGCAGCCGATATCTCGCTACCGCCTGGTAAAATAAAACGCTCTAAAGGCGGCGCTTCTTCTGTATACGAATCAATTCGTCTCTCTAAATACTCGACCATCTCTATCGTTACTTTATAAGGGATTTTCTTCTCTACTATTGCTAAATCCCCTCCACAATCAAATAGTTCATGTTGAATATTTTCAAGTTCGTTATAAATGTTACGAAAACATTCCTCTTGTAATTTAGACATGGCATATCCGATATGAGAATTCGCCTCATCAATTGTTCCATAAGCTTCTACACGTATATGATCTTTATCCACTCGGCCACCTATGACACTCGTTTCCCCTTTATCACCTGTTTTTGTATAAAGTTTCATTTCATTATGACACCTCTCTTTTTATTTTCATTCTGATTATTAAAGAAAAAAAACTCTACCATTCTTTATTTAATTGCACTTACAAAAAAATAAAAAAACAGTAAAGCTTTTATTCATGATCAACTTTTTAAAAACATATATATCTAAATTATACGATTTGGTAAATATACAGAGAATGTAGTTCCTTCTCCAACGACACTTGATACAGAAATTTTCCCGTCATGACCTTGAACAATATTTTTAGCAATCGCAAGCCCGAGTCCTGTTCCAACTTTTTTCCCTCGCGTTCTTGCTTTATCAGCTTTATAGAATCGATCGAACAAGAACGGAATATCTTCTTCTGGAATACCAGCACCTGAATCTTGCACTTCGAAAGTAAGGCCACTATTTTTCGTATTAATTACAAGTGTAACATGTCCCCCTGCATTTGTATGACGGATTGCATTATCAATTAAATTCGTCAGTACCTGTTCCATACGGTCTGCATCAAACGGATATTGTTCAATTGGACTTTGGAAATCCACTGTTAATTGGACTTCTTTATCCTTTGCAATCCCCTGGAATTTACGGCCAATTTTTTCGACAAATGGATGAATATCTACTTCCCCTATATGTAACTCTACATGTCCACTTTCCATACGGGCTAAATCTAATAACTCATTTACAAGTTTACCTAAACGAACAGATTCATCATAAATAATTTGAACAAACTCATTAATTTCTTCTTTCGTTTGCACAATATCATCTAAAATTGCTTCACTATATCCTTGAAGCATTACCATCGGTGTACGAAGTTCATGTGATACATTCGCAATAAAGTCTTGACGCATTTTCTCAAGACGACGCTCCTCCGTCATATCTCGCAATACTGCTACAGCTCCACGAATTTTTGTTTGATTGTAAAGCGGTGTCATAAGAACTACGTAGTTACCTTTTTGCAAATTAATTTCAACAACTTGTTGTTGCTCACTTTCTACAACGAGATGGAATAGTTCAACAAGTTCAGAAGGCAGTTTTTTAATTAACTCTACTTCTTTTTCTTCTTGCCAAACTTGTAAGAAGTGTTCTGCCGGTGGGTTGATAACAACGACTTCACCTTCTTGATTTAACGTAACAACACCATCTGCCATACTACTCAAAATGCTAGCTAACTGCTCTTTTTCTTGCTGCAGGGCATTCATATTAAACTTCAACTGTTTTCCCATTTGATTTAAAGCAGTTGCAAGCTCACCAATTTCGTCCTGCGACACCATAGGGGCTTTCGTATCAAATTTCCCGCGCGCTACCTCAAATGCAACCTCACGCATTTTACGAAGTGGTGCCGTAATTCGAGTAGATAAGAAAAATGCAAAGAAAGTCGTTAAAATAATCGCAATCCCGGCTGATAAGAAAATAAAATCAGTCGTTCTCTCCATACCTTGTATTGGAACTTGCAATGATTCATATACAAACACTGCACTTTGATTTTTTGACTGTACTGGTTTCCCGACGATCATAATATCATTTTCAGTATTTTTATTCTTCCTACTATTAGAAGCTTTTCTAATATTATTCTTAATATCCTTTTTATCTGTAAAAACAGCTGCTAATTCTTTATCATTTTTCAAATCATCTATTGTAAGAGTAACTAATCCTTCTTGTTTCGGCGAAGAAGAAATTTCCTTACCGTCTTCTACAATGATAATCCTTGAAAGTGGATCAGAAAATTTGTAAGCAATATCCTCAATCGTTTTTACATCGGCACCTTCTTCAATTAATTCCGTGACACTTGTTGCAACTTTCTGAAGCCTAGCTTCACTCATATCAACATAATACGTTCTAAAAAACTGTGAAAGTAAAATAGCAACAAATCCAAGAACAAACGAAACGAGAAGTAATATGGTCATCCATAACTTCCCTACTACACTTCTCCAAAGCATCAGTCGTTCACAACCTCAAACTTGTAACCTACGCCCCAAACGGTAACAATCATTTTCGCTGCATCTGGTGATTGTTTACTTAACTTTTCACGTAAACGCTTTACATGCGTATCAACTGTACGTAAATCTCCGAAGAACTCATATTGCCATACTTCTTTTAACAATTGCTCACGGTCAAAAACTTTATCCGGGGATTTCGCTAAGAATAATAGTAATTCATATTCTTTCGGTGTTAAGTTTACTTCATTACCATCCGCTGTAACGCGGTGCGCATCATTATCAATTGTTAAATGAGGGAAAACAGTAACATCTTTCGTCGTTGTATCTTGTGTAAAGAATGTCGTTGGTACAGCGCGGCGTAATACCGCTTTCACACGAAGTACTACTTCACGCGGGCTAAACGGCTTTACAATATAATCATCAGTTCCAACTTCAAACCCTTGTACCCTATTTACTTCTTCACCTTTTGCTGTCAGCATAATAATTGGCGTCGCTTTCTTCTCACGAATCCCTTTACACACTTCGATACCATCTTTACCAGGCATCATAATATCCAGTAGGATTAAATCATAATCATTTTGTAACGCCATTTCTAAAGCTGTATCACCATTATCCGCTTCTTCAATTGTGTATTGCTCTCTTTCTAAATACATCTTTAATAAACGACGAATACGATCCTCATCGTCTACAATTAAAATTCTTGATTCATTTTCCATTTCTACCCGCTGCGTACTTTTACCACAACGGTTTACACCTACCCTTCTACAATATAATGTTGCACCTATCCTCGTCTAATTAAGCATTTTTTAACGTTCCACTTCCCATATTATGCTTCACAAGAATAATAAAGTTTGTTCATTTTTTTTCCAAAACTATGTATTTTTTTTGAACAGTATATTTGGTCCTCGACATCATTTTACAGAATCAACCGCTACTTTGTCATGTTTTTCTCAAAAAAGAAGAAAATTTGACAAAAATAAAATAGGAAAGTGACATACACTCTCCTATTTTATTTCTCTATGCATATGAATGTAAACCCGCGATAATTAAGTTTACTACAATAAAGTTAAACATAATGATTGCAAAACCAATCACTGCAAGCCAGGCGGATTTTTCTCCATGCCATCCTTTAGATAAACGTAAATGTAATACCGCAGCATAAAAGAGCCAAGTAATAAGCGCCCAAACTTCTTTTGGATCCCAACCCCAAAAGCGCGTCCAAGCGATTTGAGCCCAGATCATTGCAAAGATTAATGCTCCTAATGTAAACACCGGGAATCCTATCGCAATAGAACGATATCCGATTTCATCTAATAAATCACTATTCGTATTCTTTACTAACGGCTGAAGTGCCGCTGACACTCGCTTACGTAAAACAAGTCTTAATACAATATAAAGTAGCGTTCCGACTAACACTGACCAAATAACAGTATTTAATTTTTTCGCATTTACAATCGCTGGAACTTCAACTGTTGGCTCTAATTTATTTTCTGTCATTAACTTCCCTTCATGCGGTCCAACTAAAGCAGGGAGATTATACTTCATTTCAACTTGTTGTTCATTTTTATCAATCCATTGAAACTTCGCTTCGTATTTCATACTAGAAAATACCGTTGTTATTCCAATAAACCCAACTGTACAAACAAGTGTGAAAACTACTGTCTCTAACCAAAATGTACGCTTACTTCTTGTTGATTGATCTACATTTTTCAGTAAATACATTACGCCTGTAATAAAACTAATTGCTAATATTGCTTGTCCCGCTGCCGCTGTCGTTACATGAATATGTAGCCAATTACTCTTTAAAGATGGGATAAGCGGCGAAATTTCTCTCGGGAACATACTTGCATAAGCGATTAATAAAAGAGCTACCGGTAAAGCAAATAAACCAATAATACTTACACGATATACAAAGTACATAATGATAAAAGCTCCCACAAGCATCATGCCAAAAAATGTACCAAATTCAAAAAAGTTACTAACCGGTGCATGTCCTGATGCGATCCATCTTGTAACAAAATATACTATTTGTGCAATAAATCCTAAAATTGTTATAGTTATACCTATATTTGCCCACTTGTTACCTTTTTCTTTAATTGCTCCTCCAAAAAATAAAGTTGCAATTAAATATAAGATAAACGCCGCGAACAGAAAATTACTACTTATTTGTACCATATCGTTTCCCCACCTTAACTAATTTTTTTCATTCATTTTATCGTGTGGTTGTGGAATCGCTGTTCCTTCTAGTACTCTTTCAATATCTTTCTTTAAGCCGAACCAATTTTTATTCGTATGGCCTGCAACCCACCATTCATCATTAACACGTTGTATCCAAATACGGCGATGGTTCCAATACATACCTTGAATCACACCAACCATAAATATAAATCCTCCAATACCGAGAATCCAAAGCGTCAAATCTTTTCTTACTGTAAGAGCTGTTGCATTTTGCATTTCCACACCTGCAAATGACATTTTATATTTATTATTCCCGTCAGGCTCTATGTTTTGCTGAATACCGACGAAACTAACTTCACCATCTGGTGTTTCCGGGGTAAACATTTTAAAGACGAATGCAGGATTATTCGGTAATTTTGTTTTCGTATTCGGCCTTCCATTCTCATCAAAATAAAAATCTGGAAAATAGCTTAATAGTTCTAAAGAATACCCATTTCCTAAATCATATTTTTCTGTAGGATTCGCTAAATCTACTTTAATCGGTCCCAACTTTTGATTATTTTCTTTGTTTTGCAAATGGAAAGACATGCTTTTAAATTCACTTTCTTTGTAATCCACTTGATAAACAGCAAATTGATCAAATTTCAGTGGCTCATTCACTCGAATTTCAGCTTCTTTTACCTTTTCTAATTTTGGTTTTTGACCCGCTATATTTTCTCCTACCGCTTTATATAATACAGCATTTGTTTGGAAGTTTTTCGCAATCATTTTATCACCAACACGATCAATTGCTTCATCAAAAACTTCTTTATCCTTACTCTTATCATAAACTTCCTTGATAAACTTTTCGTTTTTCAAATAGTATTGACCATCTGTTCCTGGTATTTCTTTCGTTTCACCGTCACGTAACCAAAGTGCTTCATCTACATACATACTCGGTAAAAAACGTAGCATTGCACCGAATAGAAAGATAATAAGACCAATATGGTTTACATATGGACCCCAACGTGAAAAACGTCCCTTTTCCGCTAAAACGTTCCCGTCTTCCACTTTTACATTATAATTACGTTTCTTTAAATTAATTTGAACTCGTTCTAAGTCACCTTCATGCGGCGTACCAGTCCCGTGCACTCTCTGTCTTTTCAAAAAACTTGGGTGTCTTTTCACCCCTTGTTTTTTTAAAGCTTTATAAAGAGGAATGACACGGTCTAAACTACATATAACAAGTGAAATACCAATGGAAGCAATTAAAATCATGTACCACCATGATCCATATAAATTATTAAATCCTAATTGATAGTATAATTGTCCTAAAAATCCATACTCGGTCTTATAATATTCAGCTGGTTCGATTCCTGGAGTTATGTACATTTCTTGGGGAAAGATAGTTCCTATTGCCGATGAAGCTAAAGTTATTACGATTAACCATACACCTACTTTTACAGAAGAGAAAAAACTCCAAATTTTATCGACTATCGTTTTTGTATGTGTGAGAGATCTCCGAGCACTCCCCTCATATCTCATATCCAATAATTTTATATTTTCATTACTTTCAAATGGTTTCCCACATGCTTCACAAAAAATGGTTCCTATCGGATTAACATGTCCACATTCACACTTAATTTCTTTCAAAGCTCTCACCGCCCTTTTATCTATATGTACTATTGTATATTCCATCCTAGAGTTACCGCAATACTCAGAATTTTTAAAGCGAAGGTGCTATACGTAAGCACCTCTTATGTAAAGGCTTTCTTAATTATGGAGTGATTTTCTTTAAGTACTCTTCCAATTGTTCCTTCGTTTGCTCACCTATAATTTGCTCTACTACTTTGCCTTCTTTATCAATTAAAAAGGTTGTTGGTAATGGTCCCACTCCATATGTACCTATGATCTTTTGCCCTTTATCAATTGCAACTGGGAATTTCAAATCATATTGTTTCACAAAGTTCTTCACTGCGATATCCGTTTCATCTGCATCTAAGGCAATAATTTCAACGCCTTTTTCTTTATATTTCGGATATAACTCATTCATATAAGGCATTTCTTTTTCACAAGGTTTACACCAAGTTCCCCAAAAATTTAAAAATACACCTTTTCCCTTTAAATCTTTTAATTCAATATTCTTTCCTTCTAAATCAGTTACAACAAAGTTAGGTGCTTCTTTTCCAATTTGCATTTTCTCTTTATCAGTAAAAAATCCTTGATATAGCGTAAACCCTACCGCACCGCTTAAAATGAGCAAAATGATAACACGAAATAATAAGCGATTTTTTTTCATGTTGTCTCCCCTCTCTTCGACGAGTGATAAATATATGTATTTTTTAATAAATCACCAGCGGAGCATTCCACTGGTGAAAGTTTCACAATATAGATTAGCGAGGCTTTGTAGAAGCCAATGCACGTAATTGTTTCACCTCATGTGGTGTCAATTCTCTTGCATCGCCAGGACGCAAGCTACCCACTTCTAAAAAGGCATACCGTTCACGTTTTAATTTCATTACTTTACAATCTAACGCTTCAAACATGCGGCGTACTTGACGGTTACGTCCTTCATGAATCGTTAATTGTACAATTGCCATCTCTTTACGCTTGTCCCAAGAAATAATTTTCGCTTGTGCTGGTGCTGTTTTCCCATCTTCTAATGCAACACCTCGTTCTAACATGCGAATTTTCTCACCTGTTAATGGCCCTTTAATTTTCGCAACATACGTTTTTTCAACTTTATATCTCGGATGCATTAATACATTTGCAAATTCACCATCATTTGTCATCAATAATACGCCAGACGTATCATAATCTAAGCGTCCGATTGGGAATAAACGTTGTCTAATTTCAGGGAAAAAGTCTGTTACAACATTTCTTCCTTTATCATCTGATACACTTGAAATTACACCAGTTGGTTTATATAGTAAAAAATAAACAGGTTCTTCTTTTTCAAGAGGGATGTTATTTACTTCCACTTTATCTTGAGGAGTTACTTTTGTTCCTAACTCCTTCACTATTTTCCCATTAACTTTCACTTTCCCTTGCTGAATTAATTCCTCAGCCTTTCTTCTCGATGCAATACCTGCTTGCGCAATCACTTTTTGTAATCGTTCCATTTCTTTTTTTCACCTCAAATTTATCTTACCTTACATTAGAAAGACTTGGCAACCGCCTAAGCTTTATGCCATTTACTTCGCCTATCTTTAACAACATAGCAATGATGATAAACGTCTAAAGGCATATCACGTTTTCACCCTTTATTATTGTTTACACTTTTTCATGTTGTCCACGATAAAAGTTCATCATTTTGTCAAAAACACCGCATAAAAAAACCACTATTAAACTACACGTTAATAGTGGTCGTATACGTATTATAAGCTAAATAGCGCAAAAAATGAATAGCATTACCGAAACAATAGGGAAACAAACACAATTGAACAAATAATTCCGATTAAATCTGCAAAAAGTCCTACCTTTAATGCATCTCCCATTTTTCTAATACCGACAGCCCCAAAGTATACTGTTAATATATAAAAAGTCGTATCTGTGCTACCTTGCATCGTTGAAGCTAACCTACCAATAAACGAGTCTGGCCCATATGTAGCGATTAAGTCGGTCGTAATACTTAAACCAGCAGATCCCGAAATCGGACGTATAAGTGCAAGTGGAACGATTTCGGCTGGTACATGAATAAAGTCTAACATCGGCTTCATTACCGATATCATCGCATCTAAAGCACCTGATGCCCGGAAAATAGAAATAGATACAAGCATTCCAACCATAAACGGCAAAATGGAAACCGCAATTTGAATCCCTTCTTTTCCGCCCTCAACGAACGATTCGTACGTTGGAACTTTCTTTATCGTGCCATACAAAAGGATAAAACCAATTACACAAGGAATTACCCATAATGAAATTGTATTTACAATACTCATTTTTTCCGCCCCTTTCTACTCCTTCTCCGGTAAAAATAGCGGTCAATCCAAATCGCGCCAATCATCGATAACACTTGTGCTATAAATGTTACGCCAACGATTTCAGTAGGGTTTGCTGATTCATAAGTCATTCGAATCGAAATGACAGTAGTCGGAATTAATGTAATCGCTGAAGTATTTAATGCTAGAAACGTCACCATAGAACGACTTGCTGAATCCTTTCCACCATTTAACTCTTTCAGTTGTTCCATTGCTTTAATACCTAAAGGTGTTGCTGCATTACCTAACCCAAAAAAGTTCGCCATCATATTTGATAAAATGAATCCCATTGACGGGTGATCCTTCGGTATTTCTGGAAATAATCTTTTTACTATCGGCATAAAAAGTGATACTAACTTCTTTAACAATCCAGCTTCCTCAGCAATTTTCATTAAACCGAGCCAAAATACTAAAACACTAATAAGTCCAATACAAATCGTTACAGCATCTTTTGACCCTTCAAACACTGCTTTGGTCACTTCTTCCATCGTTCCATTTATCATGGCATACACAATCCCTATAACTGCCATCGCTGCCCATACGAGATTAACCATCTATCCCAACACCTATCATGTAAGAGAAGATTTCTTTTACGTTATTCCAATACATTCCTGTTGTAGCTACTAACTTTCGTTTACTGTAAAACAAATTTCGTTCTCCAACTTTCTCGTTCCCTACATAAATTTCTGTCTTCCCAATCTTTACTCCATCCGTAAGTTTTGCACTTTTATCGAGCTCAACTTTCAATAAAACGCTCTTTCTTTCCTCTTCAGTTAAAGGTACAGAAAAACTATTTTTCGTATAAACATGATTGGCATATTTCTTTTCATTTATTTCAGCGAGTGCGCCTTGTCCTAAAACTTTCGCTTGCTTATAGCGTTCAAAGCCTTTATCAAACAAATTCATATGATCATCCCAGTCACTAGAAGCACTCAAAGTTACGACAATTAAATCTAGTCCATCTTTTGAAGCTGTTGTGACAAGCGTCCGTCCTGCTTTCTTCGTAAAACCTGTCTTTCCCCCTGTTGCAAATTCATAATAAGATGTCACAAGCTTATGTTTATTTTTCCACGGATAATCCCAAGAATCTGATTTATACGTTTTTGTTCCAAAAATTTTCTTAAAGGTCTCGTTCCCCATTGCATATTTCGTTAATAATGCCATGTCATAAGCCGACGAATAATGCGATCCATCCCCATCCAAGCCATGCGGGTTTGAGAAATGCGTATCTTTCATTCCGATTTCTTTCGCCTTTTCATTCATTAAATATACAAATCCTTCTATACTCCCTCCCACATTTTCAGCAATTACTTGTGCTGCATCATTACCAGATCTAAGCATTAATCCGTAAACTAAATCTTCTAACTTAACTTTTTGTCCAGGTTTTAAATAAATTGCCGATCCTTCTACTCGTACCGCTTCATTACTAACCGATACTAATTCTTTCATTTTTCCTGATTCAGCAGCTAACAATGCTGTCATAATTTTTGTTATACTAGCAATTTTTTGTGGCTCATGTTCTAATTTCCCATATAGCACACGACCGGATTGTTGTTCCATTAAGACTGCGTTACGAGCACTGACACCACCGTTCATTTTTGCATATGCAGGAATTGGCATAACGCTTGCGTACATTATAATTAGCGTAATTATTATACAAATTCGTCTCATATTTCCCCCCCACGTCCTTTTGGCACTTTTTGTACAAGTGTATGCTTGGCCTTTTAAAATATGAACGAAATCTTCCTTCCACCTCCACTAAAAAAGACGCATGAGATATGCGTCTAATACGGTGTCCATTCAATTTGCTTCGCACTTTCAAATCTCTTTTCTACATCTGGCCAATTTACAACATTCCACCAATTTTTAATATATTCATCTTTTCGATTTTGATATTGTAAATAATACGCATGTTCCCATACATCCAGTACAAGGAGTGGTATCGTATCCCACTGTGTAAACAATTGATGAAGCGTGCTTTGCAAAATTTCTAACCTTCCTGAACGGGGTACCCATACAAGAATTGCCCATCCTGAACCTTCCACTTTAGAAGCTGCTTCCGTGAAATGCTTTTGAAAACGTAAAAAACTTCCGAAATCTTGCTCAATTTGTTGTGAAAAAGCCCCTCTCGGACTTCCACCACCATCTTTTTTCATGTTATTCCAAAATATCGTGTGTAAGTAATGACCTGATCCATGAAAAGCCGCTTCTCTTTCCCAATGCTTAATTAAATCAAATTGATTTGTTTTTCTCGCTTCTTCCATCATCTTCTCTGCTTTATTTAATCCTTCCACGTAACTACGATGGTGTTTATCATGATGTAACATCATAATTTCTCGTGAAATGTACGGTTCTAGCGCATTATATGGATAAGGTAATGGTGGAAGGGTATGCCCCCCAATCGGAACAGCTCGTTCGCTATCCCCTCTTTCACATAGTTCATATTCCTCTCCTTCTTGCATAAATACTTCCTGTAAATGGTGTTGAATATGTTCTACATCATCACTTATTTCATACATAAACTCGGCATCTGTGTCGTATTCATGCTCTTTCATACGCTCTAATAACGTTTGAATTTTATAAGCAAGCATATGGACATCATACACTTCCATTGCACGGCTATCTAATACTTGAAGAACACTTTCACACCAGCTTTCTACTTCATGAAAGTAATCTGTAAATACACCTTGCTGACTCATGTCACACCTCCTTGATGCTATCCACTTTAACTATATTCAATTAAAATCCCTTATATAACTGGACAAAAGGAAAAGAAGCTAAGTATCCTTAGCTTCTTTTCCTTAATTAATATTTGTGCAACATTTTTGTTTGGTAATCTGTCTCATAATATTCTAGTTCTTCACGCATCAATTGAAATTTCCCTTCTAAATCCTTCATCATTCGTTCTATAGATCCAGGGGGGATTTGCTGAAAAACAATAGAATTTTTCCCTGTATAAGCAGAACGACTATTTTCATACCAATGATCATTCTTTGGCGAAAAAAACTCTGCAATTACTTGATGGTAAATCTTATATAAAACTGTTTCAGCTGCGGTCTTTCGAAATGGTTGGCTATTCAACAAAACAAAACATGCATCAAGTCCTTCTTCACAAAAAACAAGAAGTCTTCTTATTGATGCTAATATCCCTTTATAGTATTGCTCGTTTCCTGTTGGTGTCTCCTCCAATAAAGAAGGTAACGTATGATAATTCACATAATTAGTTATCAAGGAAATTACATCTTCTAAAAATATAGAAACTTGTTCTGTTTGATTTTCAACCATCAAATTAGACATGGCTTCTCTCTCCTTTGCCGTTTTACGCTATTTCTACTCTTTTATTTTTATGTAATTCAGCTAATATTTCTTGTACTTTCACCACTGTTCCCTCATCAAAGTATCGTTGAAAGTCTGTTACTTCATTGAGATACAAGCGCTTCTGCGCGCGTAGCTCTTTATCTTTCACTAAACAAGCGATCGCTACAATATCTCGTAAATATACGTCTTGTTCTTCTACTTTATAAACTGGATTTCCTTCAAAAGGGATAATTTCTTGTAAAATTTCTTCAAAATATCGAACATATAAGACAGAAAAGGTTTTCTCTTGATTATTTAATATATATGTTACTTCAGATCTATTAAAAAAATCTTCTGATGTATTCGGTTTTTCTTTTTCTAACTCATATCCTGCATAACCTATTATAATCATCTACTTCCCCTCTCTTCCTTCTTTCACCTCATCTTAACTCAATTTTCTAATAAACGAAATATTCTTTTAAATATAACCTATATAAAAAATAGCTTCCCTATACAGGAATTTACCTTTTTATTTTTCTTGAAGTTTGTCATAATAATATTATTGTCTCAGTTTTCTTACACAAGGAGAGTTGTATTTATGTCGTTTTCATGGAAACGTTTCTTACAAATCGGGAAAATAATCTTCCCATTTGTTGTCTTAACAATTGTTTTCTTTCAAGCTAAAAAAGAATTAGCAGGCATTTCTTTTTTAGAAGCAATTGAAACAATTAAAAACATTCCAACTGGTGGGGTATTTTTAGCGATTACACTCGGTGCATTTGCAGTTTCAACAATGTTCTTTTATGACTTTGTTATGCTTCGTTACTTAAAAGCAGATATACCTGTACAAAAGATCTTCCGCATCTCATGGATTGCCAACACTTTAAATGGATTTATCGGTTTTGGTGGTCTTGTTGGTGCCGGTGTACGTACAATGCTATATCGTCCGCATATAAAAGATAATGGAAAACTTATTAAAAGTATTGCTTGGATGACAACCGCTTTTATTAACGGATTAGCCATTCTGTCATTCCTCGGCCTTATTGGAATATTAGACACTAGTTTTATTCTGCACGAAAAACCGTGGTTATGGCCTGTTCTTATCTTCTTTGCTCTTTTCGTTCCTATATATATTGGGTTTTCTAAAATTAAAAATAGAAAAACAAAACAGCTAGACGAACAAGAGGAAGAAGAAGAGAAAAATCCAACTGTTTTATATTCATTAGTTTCATTAGTCGAGTGGGTATCTGCCGGTATCGTTATGTACGTCATTTTAATATTGTTTGGAATTGATATCGAATTTCAAAAGTTTTTAGGTGTTTACGTAATTGCTGCTTTAGCTGGTGTCGTAAGTCTTGTTCCTGGTGGCCTTGGTTCATTTGACCTTGTTTTCTTAACTGGACTAGGACAATACGGCGTTGATACAGGCGTATTACTACCTGCTATGTTATTATACCGACTTGTCTATTACATCTTACCATTCTGCCTAGGTCTCATTTTTGCAGCCTTTGAAATGACAGGAGCTGCCATAAAAAAAATTGAAGATAAACCATTTATTGCACCTGCGTTAGAAACAACTGGTGTAATTTGGACTTTACAACGTGATTTTTTAGGGAAATTAGGTTCATGGGCATCCGCCGCTTTAACAGTATTCGCTGGCTTAATGGTTATTCTATCAACAATTTTACCGACTAGTATAAATCGAGCTCACGCCTTACATATTTTAGCTCCAAAGCACCTTATTCAATTTTCTTTTAGCTTATCATTAACATTCGGTATTCTCCTCCTGATTCTTTCGCGAGGCATATATTATGGAACAAAGCGTTCTTACTATATGACGATTGTTTCTTTAATTGGAGCAGCAATCTTTAATACCCTAAAAGGAATTGACATTGAAGAAACCTTTATTTTATTAATCGTACTTGCTGTGTTGTATATGCTTCGTAAAAGATTTATACGCGAGAAAATGGAAGTCTCACTTTCTGATATCGTAAAAGTATTTATCTTCTTATTACTTACGTTATATTTATATAAAAACTTAGGTATTTTATTTGCGGGTGCAAAAGAAGCGTTCCAACCTGATTTTGTCGTTCGAAATATTACACAAGTTAAACGAAGTGCATTAGCAGCAGCCTTTTTCGTTCCTACTTTTTTACTTATCGGCTCACTAATTGCCAATCGTTACCGTAGTGAATTTCCCGGGCAACCAGCTAATGATAAAAGGTTAGAAAACTTCTTAGATGAACATGGCGGGAATGTACTTAGTCATTTAGGTTTTTTAGGGGATAAACAGTTCTTCTTCAGTAGTGACGGAAAAGCACTTCTTCTCTTTTCAATTACTGGAAAACGTCTTGTTGTACTAGGTGATCCAATTGGTGATCCATCCTCCTACCGCACTGTATTGCAAGAATTTTTGACTGAAGCTGATCGATTTGGGTATATTTGCGTATTCTATCAAATTGAAAGCAAATGGATGAGCTTATACCACGATTTTGGCTACAACTTCTTTAAACTTGGTGAAGAGGCTGTCGTTGATTTAAATACGTTTACAATAACAGGAAAGAAACGTGCTGGTATGCGAGCCACTTTCAACCGTTTTGAACGAGAAGGTTATACATTCTCTATTCATGAGCCACCATTCTCAGACGAATTATACGAGGAATTAAAGAAAGTGTCTGATGCTTGGCTCGGCGGAAAAAAAGAGAAAGGATTTTCACTTGGGTACTTCGATCGTGAGTATATTAGTCGTGCCCCTATCGCTACATTATCTGATGCAGAAGGAAAAATCATTGCATTCACAACCTTTATGCCAGTATATCAAAGTGGCATATTATCTGTTGATTTAATGCGTTATTATCCAGATGCCCCTAGCGGAATTATGGATGCAATTTTTATCCACTTATTCCACTGGGCAAAAGAAAATGAATACCATTCCTTTAATATTGGTATGGCACCACTCTCAAATGTCGGTTTATCAACGCAATCGTTCTGGTCTGAACGAGTTGCTGCTGCAATATTTAATAACGTTCGTTACACATATAGCTTCAGCGGTTTACGACATTTTAAAGAAAAATACAAACCTGCATGGAGTGGAAAATATTTAGCATTTCGAAAGAATCATTCTTTACCAATTACAATGCTCTCTGTAACAAAATTAATAGGAAAACGAAAAAACAGCTAAGTACTTAGCTGTTTTTTCGTTTTTGCACTTGTATACTAAACTCCTTTTCATACTTCTTACCATTTATATAGAAATCCCCCCATATTTTATATGTTCCTTCTTCTGGAAATGTAATACGATATTGTAATTGCTCATCCGTATCAACAGGAATGGCATATAAAAAATGTCCCCTCGTTTCATCAACGATATATAGCGCGTTGACTTCGCTTCTCCCTGAATTTAATTTCAGCTTTTCTCCCTTTTTCGCTTGAAACTGAAATGTTAATGTCGTTGCCTCATTCGGATGTAATGCACCAAATAAAAGAGACACTTGATGCTCTCCTATATTTTTTGTAAGTACAGTATCGACAGGTAGTTTCTTTTTATTCTTGTCCTTGTTTTTCTCCTTTTTTTCTTCACCAAAATCTTGCTTAGAAAATGATTCCATGGACTTGTTTTCATCTTCATACAAAAATATCGTGTACTCTTCACCTTTTGCTACATCTGAAGATAGCTTATACGATCCATTTCCAGCAAATATAGGCTTCGTTTGTTGTATGTTTTTCAAATTCCCATCCACTATCACTGCTCGAATTTGATCGTTCACACCACGAACTTCATTATTCATTTTATTTAGCAATTGAAACGAAATATCGACTTTTTCATTTCCTTCTTTATTCTTCAAATCCCATTTCACTTCTTGAACATCTCCGGTCGTTTCTACAGTTTCTTGATATTTTTTTATGTAAAATCCTCCTGCCACAATAAGGATTAGTGCAATAAGCCCAATGACAAGATTTTTCAAAATATCACCTACCATTTTTATTTTCTTTATCCATGCAAAACCTCTTAAATATATATTCTAGATTATGATTTATGAAATCCTCCTCTTTTGCACATATTACAAATAAAAAAGATTTTAATTGAAAGGAGTCGTAGTGTATAATGCAAATGATATTGATTTCTATCAATACATTAATAAGGAGGATTTTTCATGAGTGTACATATTGAAGCAAAACAAGGCGAAATTGCTGAATCTATTCTATTACCTGGTGATCCATTACGTGCAAAATATATTGCTGAAACATTTTTAGAGGATGTTACTTGTTATAATAACGTGCGTGGCATGTTAGGTTTCACTGGAACTTACAAAGGAAAGCGTGTATCTGTTCAAGGTACAGGCATGGGTGTTCCTTCTATTTCTATTTATGTAAACGAATTAATTCAAAGCTACGGAGTGAAAAATTTAATTCGTGTTGGGACATGTGGTGCAATTCAAAAAGATGTTAAGGTACGTGACGTTATTATTGCGATGACGGCTTGTACAGATTCTAATATGAATCGCTTAACATTCCCGGGTTTTGATTTTGCTCCTGCTGCAAACTTTGATCTTTTAAAGAAAGCCTACGATGCTGGAACAGAAAAAGGATTACACGTTCGTGTTGGTAACGTATTAACAGCAGATGTATTTTATCGTGAGAGCATGGACATGGTTAAAAAACTTGCAGATTACGGTGTATTAGCAGTAGAGATGGAGACGACTGCTCTTTACACATTAGCAGCTAAATATGGTGTAAATGCATTATCTGTATTAACAGTAAGCGACCATATCTTCACTGGTGAAGAAACAACATCTGAAGAGCGTCAAACTACATTTAACGAAATGATTGAAATCGCTTTAGATGCAGCAATTCAGCAATAGTACACTAAAGAACTCGTCATACGTCTGGCGAGTTCTTTTTTATGCTAAAATACTTCTATAGTCACTGTACCGTCTCTTTATGTGACTTTCTATAAAAAACTACTTTAGAGAGAGACAGATTTATCCCCTCTACTTTTTTGTAACCTTTGTTATAATTAAGAAATCATTTATATTACAGTATTTTTCATACGAGGTGAAACAGTGAAGAACAGAAGCATCGTCTTTAAACTATTTTTATTAACATCAACTTTATTTACAATCATATTTCTCCTTTTTTTCCTTGGACAATCTCTATTTTTAGAGAAGTTTTATATTAATAAAAAAATAAAAACCGTTCAAACGGCTTTTGAAAAATTCGTAGATAATTATGAAAAAAGCGACAAAAGTTTTGAGGAAATCAGAAAGCTAAAACAAGAATTTCACGATAAAACGAATGCTGAAATGCAATTTTTAGATTCTAACGGCATTATTAAAAGTGAAAACAATTACTACATTGAGGTAATTAACCCTAATAACAATAAAACCTATTCCATCCCACTTAATAATCTTTTAACACCTGAAGAATATAATAAATTCGAAAATTTAGGCTTAAAAAAAGAGGGCATGATTCACGTAGAGGGATTTTTACAAGATAATATAATAACGCCACTAGAACTGACGACTAATTATAATCGATGGCGAAATGAAAATGGCAATTCGGATTTTCAATCAATTAGTGGTAACCCCTCTAAAAATAGACTCACAAATCGATATAAAACTACGTCTCAGATCAGTTTTACCGGTGTGATATCTAAATTACATATCCCTTCCAAATCTGAGGTTCGCCTTGCAAATGATTTTGAAACATTACAAGCTGTTGAATATTTTGCAAGCACTATTAGACAAGGTACTTCTAATTCAAATCAATTAAACACGTATATTTTAGATAGTGGGGAAAATATAAAAAACAGTGTCTTTGTAAAGCCTATTATGGAAAACGGAAAAATTAAGGATTACGCTTTTGTGATAGCATCTTTACAACCTGTTAATGAAGCGATGCTCGTTTTAAAAGATTATTATGTCTATGCCTTAATTATCGTGTTTCTCGTTATTATTTTGTTATCCTTCTACTACTCAAAAATCATTGTTAAACCATTAATTAAGATAAATCGTGTTACAAAAAAAATGGCCAACTTTGATTTTAGCGAGAAGTTACCTGTTACGGCAGACGATGAAATTGGCGGGTTATCAAGTGGTATTAATACACTCTCTGTAAATTTAAAAGATCGAATCGACCGATTAAATGTTGCCAATACAAAATTACAACAAGATATTGAACGCGAACGTCAATTGGAAAAAACGAGAAAAGAATTCATTTCTGGTGTATCTCATGAATTAAAAACACCACTTAGTGTTATTCGTAGCTTCGCTGAAGGTATTCAAGATGGCGTAAGTAAAGATACGACATATTATACAAATGTTATTTTGGAAGAGACAGATAATATGAACAGGCTCATTGTTGAAATGTTAGAATTAGCAAAACTAGAATCAGGTACGTACAAACTAGAAATGTCGACATTCTCGATCGGTGAATTAATTCAACAAGTCTATACAAAATTATTATTTAGCATGGAGGAAAAACATTTACAAGTGGACATCCATGCTGACTCTTCTCTATTTGTTAAAGCAAATCGTAGCCGTATTGAGCAAGTCGTTGTAAACTTACTTAGCAATGCAATTCGATATACTCCAGATGGTGAAAAAATACACGTCTCTGTTATAGAAACGGAAGATACAGTGAAAATCAAAATTGAAAACACAGGTAATCCTATTCCAGAAGAAAGCCTTGAAAAAATTTGGGATCGCTTCTACCGTTTAGACGCTTCTCGTAGCCGTCATACTGGAGGTACTGGCCTTGGGTTATCCATTGTGAAAAACATTTTAGATCTCCATCACGCTGAATACGGCGTGTATAATACCACTAATAGCGTTGTATTTTATTTTAATTTACAAAAAGTAAAAGAAGTCAAATAATTTGTCTTAATTTCACTAGGAGTTCACATGAAATTCACACTCTCCCTTTATAGTAAGAAACAAGTTAATCCTTTCCTTTACACATATAAAAGAGGAGAGTGCGTGAAATGAAACAAGCAGGACAACCTATTCAAAATGAAAAACAATTAGAAACTATCAAAAATATACTTTTACAATCTTCGAAACGTGATGGCTTATTATTCGTATTAGCTGTAAATTCTGGCTTAAAAGTAAGTGAAATCTTACAATTAAAAGTTAGTGATGTAATCGATGAAGACGAAAATGTTCGCCATTCCATTTTATTTTACAATGAAAAAGTAAAGAAACATAAATGGTTTGCTGTAAATGAAGACTTACAGCACGCAATCGAAGACTACATGAAAGAACGTAAAACTTGGAAACGTAATGAACCATTATTAAAGTCTCAAAAAGGAACAAAGTCTATTACGAGACAACATGCATGGTACATTTTAAACAAAGCTGCAAAAGAAGTTGGATTAGAAGGGATTAGCTCACATACACTTCGAAAAACTTGGGGCTATTGTGCATACAAATCAGGTGTTGATATTGCATTTTTACAACACTTCTTTGATCACAGTACTCCATCCAAAACTTTAAAGTATATCGGTATTGCTTAATAACTCTTATACATAAAAAGGTTACCATTTGTAAATTTGGTAACCTTTTTTATGTTTCATATTCTCTTTTCTTGTCTTGTCTCTCCTATACTGTAGTGGTACTCTAATAGTAAGGGGGAGAAATTATGAACACATTAACAATTGAATTACCGAAAGAAACGGCTGAAAAACTTGATTTATTAAAGAAATCTTATGAAAAGAAAACAGGTGCTACAATTTCTGAAAGCACTCTCGTTCAAACACTTATCTCAAAGGAATTTATCCAAGCGATAACTCCTTTTGATTTACAACAAATCATCAATGGAAAAGAACAGCAGTAATTGCTGTTCTTTTTTTATTACTATTTAAAATATAAAGTGAAACTTTAATCAGTGGGGGTTTTGTTCATCCCCCACTGATTATTAGCCTTCACCAATCGGGCGTTTACGGGCAGCAGGGCTCCCACCTAACTTCTTTGCTCCAGCCGAATTTTGAGGTAGGAGTTTTACTGCCGCAAATAGCGGGATAAAAAGTTTTTTACTTATTTTCCGAAAAACCATTGACAATGATAATGATAACCATTATCATTTATTACGAAGCCAACAATTGATGAATCAACCAAACGCTCAGTAACATTGTTACCCCTCTTTTTCATATAGAAAGGCACTGTACATTCCCCCTGTTTGTACAGTGCCTTTCTTGTTTATCATCATTCAAACAAATTTAATTGCTCAGGCTTCGGCTCACCATATGTAATGTTCATCATTTTCATAAGCTGTTTCGCATTATCCGCTGCATCTCCGCCCGAATTATTATTAAACAATACAAATATATCCTTCGTCTTCTTTTTCAATCGCTCTAATCGTTCTACCCATTCCGCCAATTCTTTACTATTATAACGATACAAACAGCGAACCGCTCTCCAATTTTCTCCTTTATCCAGCCAACCATGAACATTTCGGCCATGAAAACGTATTAACGCCATGTCCGAGTTTGTTGCCTCTAATATAAGCGGTACTGATCCTATTCCAGCCTGAGGCTCATCGCAAATTGTATGAATCCAGTTTTCTTTTTCTAAAAACTGTAACGTCTTATCTCTCATTTCTGGATAAAACCATGTTTGATTTCGAAATTCTATTGCACATGGTAAATCTTCCATTTTTTCTTTCGTGTATCGAAGTAAATCTACATTTTTCACTTTACAATCAAACCATGGTGGATATTGAAATAAAATCATTTTTAATTTATTTGCTTCTATTAAAGGAAGAATGGATTGTTTATACACATCAAACATCTCATCGAACGTAGAAAAAGGGATTTCCCCTTTCATATGTCCTGTCATTCCTTGATAGGCTTTTACTATAAAAGAAAAATCTTTCGGCGTTTCCATCGCCCATTTTGTATAATTCCGCGCAGGTTGTATCGCATAAAATGAACTATCTACTTCCACAATGGGAAAATGTTCACTATAAGTTCGCAATTTATTTCTATTTTCATAGGGATTTATATATAAAGAATCATGATCTCCCCACCCTGTCACTCCAATGAAAAGCAAATATATCCCTCCCTTTTTAACTTCACCTTCTATCCATTCTACTCACTTCCCGGACATTTCAGCTAATCAATTTCATTAAGTAGCCCCTTCTTTAAGAGTATCCGTATAAAAATATGATATACTAAATGGAAGAATTTTTAAATTGAGGGGTTATTTATTTATGCTTCCAAACGATGATATTGTATCTCATGAAAAACGAATAGAAGAACTAGAAAATAAAGTGCGGTTATATGAAGAGCTTGTGAATCAATTACCACATCATTTCACATACAAGAATCCACATATTGGTTTACAAATAAAGAAAACGAGAACGACTCATTCCATTCAAAACATACAAAAAGAGAATAAAAAGGCTGATTTTCAACTTACTTGCGATTCATTATTTTTATTTGAACAA
Source organism: Bacillus sp. SRB_8 (assembly GCF_003264205.1). NCBI lineage: Bacteria > Bacillati > Bacillota > Bacilli > Caryophanales > Bacillaceae > Bacillus > Bacillus sp. SRB_8. Next base: position 170,176 of record NZ_NADT01000006.1, read on the forward strand.
CTTGAAACATACTTTGTTCATATTTTTGATGCTTTTTCACATCATGTCACCTTTGTTGATAGTAAAGGAAATATAACTTTATGTAATCAAGCTGCAGCAGATGATTTTGATGTAGTACGAAATGATATAATTGGAAAGCCAATTCAACAATTACTAAACTTGCCAGAAGAACAAATTAAAGCGATTGAAACATTAAGAACAGGAACAGAAATATATAATGAAGAAGTGTTAGACAAAAACTATGGTATTTTAAACAATCGAATTATTCGGGATTATAACGGAGAGATTTTTAGAGTTATTAGTGTCTTCCATTATTTAAACACAGAACGTGATGCAGAAAAATTTTCATTAGCAGGACGAATCGCAGCTGGGATTGCTCATGAAGTACGAAATCCCCTTACAACGGTACGTGGATACTTGCAATTTCTACAAGATAACGTTTCTCCATCCAATAAAGAATTGTTTAAAAGTCTACTCATTCCTGAACTAGATCGTGCAAATAGTATTATCACAAAATTTTTAGCCATTTCAAAAACACGTGAATTTACTAGAGAACCTTTTCCCATCAATACGTTTTTACGCGAATATATTCAACAACTACTTGCTAGTGAAGTTTTTTTACACAACATTTCTATTGACTATGAATTTTCTACGGAATTAGATGGTGTACTTGTCAATATCGATCGTCATGAACTTGTGCAAGTTTTTTTAAATTTATTTCAAAATGCTATCGATGCTCGAGGCGAAAGACCTCTTTCCATTCAAATCTCTAGTTATCGCCTAGATAACTTTGTTCGGATTACTTTCACAGATAACGGAACTGGGGTTCCTCCAGCTATTCAAGAATATATCTTTGATCCATTCTTCTCAACAAAAGATTCAGGAACAGGACTGGGCTTGTCAGTAACGAAGAAAATTATTCAAAATCATAACGGTACATTAAAAATGTCTAGTAATCAAAACGGTACAACTTTCACTATTTCTATTCCAATTTTACCTAAAGCGAACTATGAACGAATTAATCATTAAAAAGGTTGGGCTGTTCCACGAACTGCACGCAAATTGTTAGATATAATCTAACAATTTGCGTGCAGTTTTTTTATTCTAACCTATTCTTTTTTAACTCATATAAATCTTTCTCTATCTCTTAATTGTTCTTTGTTTTCACAAGATAGGTAAACTTCTTATTTTTTTAGAAATAGTAGTTTGTCCCTCACGAATTCAGTTTAGTTTTCATTTTATTATATAGTAACGACTATTTATTCTATAAAAGAAAGGAATGAACAAATGTCCAACAAAAATAAAGGGAAAGTGTTTTATGGTAATGATTGTTGCGAAGTAAGAGCTTGCAGTTATATTAATATCTCTAAGGCAGAACTAAAAGAGTATGCTAGACTTCTTCAAGCTCTTGGTCAAAGTATTCAAGCTGTATTTCAAAACCCTGCTCAAGATAACATCGATAAACTAATTGCTCTCCTCAATAATCTTCAAAAATTCCTCAGTTGCTTAGATTTATCACCTGCACAAGAAAAAATTGGTAGTTCTATTATTGCTAACTTATTAACTATCCTAAAGTCCTCACCTTTCTCATGCGGAGCATTGTACGTTGAACTACATAGTTTGCTTAATTATTTATTGTATATTACTAAGTTATTCAAAATCGATTGCTGTACTATCGATAAACTAGTTAAGCTCATTACAGAAATTCAAGCTATCCTAGTTCAATATGGATCAGGTTGCCTTGGTGGAGGAACAATAGGACCTACTGGACCTACTGGACCTCAAGGACCGGCTGGCGCTCGGGGTGCTACTGGACCTCAAGGACCTCAAGGTATTCAAGGGACTCAGGGACCTGCTGGTGCTCAAGGTGCTACTGGACTTCAAGGACCACAAGGTATTCAAGGACCGGCTGGTGCTACTGGCGCTCAAGGTGCTCAAGGTGCTCAAGGCGCTCAAGGTCCGGCTGGTGCTACTGGTGCTCAAGGTGCTCAAGGTCCGGCTGGTGCTACTGGCGCTCAAGGTGCTCGTCCGGCTGGTGCTACTGGCGCTCAAGGGTGCTCAAGGTACTCAAGGTCCGGCTGGTGCTACTGGCGCTACTGGACCGTCGGGCACACCACTCCCTGTAACTATAGCAGCAATAGGAAATTCTAATCCACAAACTATATCACCTGGAACGAATATCCAATTTAATCAAGTTTTCGAACTAAATAATCTCATTTTTAATGACACTTCAGATACTTTAACTATTTTAGAAACAGGAGTATACGATATTAGTTTCTCAGCATCTACAACCTTCCCGGGTTCTTCACCATTTGGATTCGGTATTTCATTCAACGGTCAACCACCTACTCGTAATTTTTCAACTAACGTTATCGGTAGTGCGGTTTCTTTCTCCACAATTGTTACTTTAACAGTTGGTACAACAATCTCTGTACAACCTACAGTAAATACTATTTCCATCCCTAACACTGGTGACACAACAGCTACACTATCAGTCTTCCGAATTTACTAATTTTAGTTTTCATTTTATTTTTGAACGACCAAGAATGTTTGATTTATAGTAATTTGTATTATTTTGATTGTATGTTAAATCTTTCTTTTAATAAAAAGGAGCACTTATTTTGGAGGATAAGTGCTCCTTCTTTACGTTTCTTTACTTCAAATTTACTCTAGCTTAATCCTCTTTTTGTATGATGAATAGTGAAGACAAAGACATGAAAGAGGGATGACAATGCGAATTATATCACTGACACGTTTTTGGTTTGTTCTTATGGTATGCATAATTTTATGTATAGGGTTTCTTTTAACTCTAAACTATTCAAATGTTTCAAAAGCAGCAAGAAAAACAATTCCATACGAACTTCTGTATACAAAACAAAACAACATCCCGTATTCCTCTTCCACACAAAATGAAAAAAAAGTTATAAAAGGAATGCTTATTACAAAAGCTTCTAGTTATGAAAACCTACTTCAAATCGCTGAAACGATTAAAGATCAATATAAAAATAAAGACGTTGATGAAATAACACTCTCTATCCATAATGAAAATACTGGAAATTTTGAAGAGGAATTGCCATATGAACCCATTAGTAAAGGAATAATAACCGTCACGTATGATTCTCAATCCTTCGGTAGGACCAATGTTACGCTAAATAAATAAACTGAAGCTTTAATCCGTGGCGCTTTTCCCATCCCCACGGATTATTAAGTTAAACCCATCAAATTTTTATAGGCAGCTCGATTCTCACCTAACTTCTTTTCTGTTGCCACATTTTGAACCGAGATAAAACCGCTCATTTCTCATAAAAAAGAGGCGAACTCGTTATTCGCCTCTTTTTTTACCAAAATGGAATCCACTCTTTCACTTTATCTATCCATTCACTTTGCTGTTCTTTTCTTTGTTGTTCCTCTTCTTTTCGTTTTTTCTCTTCTTCTTTCCTTCGTTTTTCTTCCTCAATCGTTTTTAATTGTTTTGTATAATCCGCCTCAGGTATTAGTGATAACTGAAATGCCTTTTGAGTTGGATTTCCATTCGCTTTCTTCATAATATCCCGGAACATTGTCGTTGTAATTTGGCTGCCTCCTGGCACATAATGCTCACTATCCGTTTTATCATACCCTACCCAAATCGCACCTACTAAATCCGGTGTGTATCCAACAAACCACGAATCCTTCGCACCAGTGCTTGGTCCATTTACAAGCTGGGTAGTCCCTGTCTTGCCTGCGGTATCGATATTATTAACTTTCGCTTTTTCACCTGTTCCCCTTTCAATAACACCTTTTAATAAGTATGTCATCTTTTGGGCAACTTTCTCGTTCGTCACACGAGTTTCTTTCTTATACCATTTTCCAATTGTTTTCCCTTCCGCATTTTGGATTTCTCTAATGGCATGAGCTTCTACTTGGACACCATCATTTGCAAGTGCGCTATACGCTTGAGCCATTACAAATGGTGAAGTCCCTACATGCATACCTCCTAAAGCAATCGGATACGTATGGTCTTCAGGCTCTAATGGAATACCAAACCGCTCTAAAGATTTCAATCCTTTATCTAATCCAATTTTCTCTAATAGCCAAACTGCTGAAACATTATATGACTTTGCCACCGCTTCATACATCGTCACATTACCATGGAACGTATGATCACTATTTTGTGGTACATATTCTTTAATATTAAACGGTTCATCTTTTAAGACATCGTATACTTCATATCCTTGTTCTAACGCTGGTACATACACTGCAAGAGGCTTTAACGTTGAACCTGGCTGTCTTTTTAATTGTGTTGCATGATTAAACTGTAAAAATTGATAAGGACCTCTGCCTCCAACTAAAGCCGGAACACCGCCAGTTTTTGGATTCATAAGGACCACTCCAGTTTGCATAAGCTGATCTGAGCCACTATCTTTAAAATAACTATCATTATTCACAACATCTTCAACCGCTTGTTGTTTTTTCGAGTCAAGTTCCGTATAAATACGATAGCCACCTGCTAAAATTTCATTTTGTGTTAATTCATACTTGTCCATCGCTTCTCTAACAATATAATCTACGTATTGAGAATATTTTCCCTTATATTTATCGTCAACACCACGTCGTAATACAAGACCTGATTCTTTCTCCTGATTATATTGTTCTTCAGAAATATATCCTTGCTCCTTCATTAAACCTAATACGACATTACGTCTTTCAATTGATTTATTAAAGTTTTTATACGGCGAATACGCAGATGGCGCTTTAATTAATCCTGCAATCGTTGCAGCTTCTGAAATCGTTAAGTCTTTTACTTCTTTATCAAAATAAGATTTAGCTGCTCTTTTTATCCCCCAAGCACCTTCACCAAAATAAATTTGATTCATATACATTTCAACAATTTCATCTTTCGTATAAGTACGTTCTATTTTTTTCGTTAGAAAATATTCCTTTATTTTACGCGAGAATGTACGGTCTTGCGTTAAAAATACATTTTTCGCAAGTTGTTGTGTAATTGTACTACCACCTGCCACAACTTCACCGGCTGTAATGTTCTTAAATACAGCACTTATAATTCCACTATAGTAAATACCATGATGACTAAAAAATTCCTTATCTTCTACTGCAACAATTGCTTGAACCATAATATCAGGAATATCTTTCCTTTTGACCCCTTCTGTTTTAGAAGAAGCTAATTTAGTCGCAACTTCATTATTTGCATCATAAATTAAAGTCGGTTGTGGAACAGCTTGTTTTAATTCAGATATATCTTGAATGGAAATTATTATATTTACAACAATAAATAGAGTAGCAAGTAAACTTCCCAATACAATTAATGAATTGCGTAGTTTCTTCCTCTTATTGAACCACTCAAGCGTTTTTTTAAAGTGAGTGTTCTTCAATTTCATTGGTTCACTTCCTTCATTTGTTTACACTCTTTTTTTTAAAAGGAAGAATATACCTCCTTTTAAATTTATTATAATAACGTAGTCGTTCCTATAGTGTAAAGCTTTTCTTTCACATTCATACTTTTTGCAAGAAAAGGACATTCTACAAGTAAGATATTCATTGTTGAGTATTAATATTATTAATACAACAATGAGAGTTTTGTTAAGTTTTTGTAAACTTTTCGATAAAATGTTTTAAAAAACGACAGTTTTTTGTTAGAATTGATTAGCCAATATATTTTACATATATTACTTTTGTGGGGGTAACAATAATGGTCTTTAAATCAAAAAAAGATAAATTTTCTGAAATGCTTATGAACGTTTCCGAAAATTTAAAAGAAGGCGCGCAGTTTTTCGTGGAGTATAAAATTAAAAATGCTAGCGATTTAAAAGAGTTTTCTATGCGCATGAAAGAGTATGAGTCAAAAGGTGACTCATTCATTCACGAAATCATTATGGAGCTAAACAAAGCGTTTATTACTCCTATTGAACGTGAAGACATCCTACAACTTGCAATGAGTATGGATGATGTATTAGACGGATTAGATCACAGTGCTGGTCTATTCGAAATGTATTCTATTACAGAAGCTGATGAATACATGATTAAATTCGTTGAAGCAATTAATCAATGTGCGATTGAGATTGCAAATTCTGTTGAACTACTTTCTAAAAAGAAATTAGTCGATATTCGTACAAATGCGATCAAGATTAAGGATTACGAGTCACAATGTGATGATATTCGCCGTCATGCGATTAAGCACTTATTCTCTCGTGAGAAAGATCCGATTAAGATTATTCAATTTAAAGAGATTTACGAAGAGCTTGAAGAAGTAGCTGATAGCTGTCAAAGCGTTGCAAACGTATTAGAAACAATCATTATGAAGAACGCGTAAGGAGTTTGATCATGGATACACTCTTGATACTGACCGTTTTAGTAGTCATTTGCGCTTTAGCTTTTGACTTTATCAATGGATTTCACGATACAGCAAACGCTATTGCAACGGCTGTTTCAACGAAAGCTCTAAAGCCTAGACATGCAATTGTTATGGCAGCTATTATGAACTTTTTAGGTGCGATGACATTTACAGGTGTAGCAAAAACGATTACAAAAGATATTGTTGACCCGTTTGCTTTGCAAAATGGTTCTCTTGTAATTTTAGCTGCTTTGCTTGCGGCAATAGTCTGGAATTTGATCACTTGGTACTATGGCATTCCAAGTAGTTCTTCGCATGCAATCATTGGCGCAATCGCTGGTGCAGCAATTGCTGCTGCTGGTATTAGCGCATTAAACTATAAAGGGTTTATAAAAATTCTTGAAGCTTTAATCATTTCACCGATCATCGCTTTTGTTATTGGTTACATCGTATATAGTATTTTTAAAGTGGTATTTAAAAACTTTAACTTAACGAAAACGAACAAGAACTTCCGTATATTCCAGATTTTCACCGCTGCATTACAAGCTTATACGCACGGTACGAATGATGCACAAAAAGCAATGGGAATCATTACGATGGCTCTTATGGCCAATAACTATCATACTTCTGGCGATATCCCTTTCTGGGTACAATTATCTTGTGCAATCGCAATGGGTCTTGGTACTTCTGTCGGTGGTTGGAAAATTATTAAAACTGTCGGTGGACAAATTATGAAAATTCGTCCTGTAAATGGTGTAGCTGCCGATTTATCATCATCACTTGTTATTTTCGGCGCAACATTTATTCACTTACCGGTTAGTACGACGCACGTTATCTCTTCTTCTATTTTAGGAGTTGGTGCTTCACATCGCGTGAAAGGTGTAAAATGGGGAACTGCAAAACGCATGTTAATTACATGGGTTATTACACTTCCTATTTCAGCTTCTTTAGCTGCATTATTTTACTACTTATTACACTTAATCTTTTAATCAAAAGTCGTCTTCCTTATTTTTCTAGGAAGACGACTTTTTTGTGAACAAGCCTATTTCTTATTAAAAAGCGTGTATAATGATTGATGGATAAGTTATATAGAGGAGTTGGCAATTTTGGAATACATCATGTTACTTTTCATCGGATTAATCGCCGGGACAGTTGGGAGCCTAGTCGGACTTGGAGGCGGAATTATTATCGTTCCGTTATTAATTGGATTACACAGTTTATCACCACAACTCGCAGTAGGAACTTCTATGGTAACAGTCGTTTTTACAGGGCTGGCTTCTACCCTTACTTATATGAAACATAAACGGGTAGATTATAAAAGTGGACTTATTTTATTTATCGGGAGTGGCCCTGGTGGTATTATCGGATCATGGGCAAACAAATTTTTAAACCAAGATACATTTTCTTTATACTTTGGGATTTTTCTTATATTCGTCTCCATTCTTCTTATACTACGAGACAAATTGAAACCTCTTTCCCTATCAAATATGACTGTAATTAAGCGATCTTTTACAGATAACGAAGGAAATACTGTAGACTATCAATTTCCACCATTTCTCGCTATCTTTATTGCCTTTATAGTTGGATTTATATCCGGATTATTTGGAATCGGTGGTGGTGCCTTACTTGTGCCAGCGATGATGCTCCTTTTTGCGTTCCCAGCACACATTGCTGTAGCAACTTCAATGTTTATCGTATTTCTCTCAGCAATTGTAAGTTCTTTAACTCACATCTCTCTAGGAAATGTCAGCTGGGCTTATGCATTAATTCTTATTCCTGGTGCATGGATTGGCGGAAAAATCGGGGCTTATATTAACACAAAATTAAGCGGTAATGCAGTAATTAATTTATTACGTATCACATTAATTATTCTTGGAACTAGATTAATCATTACTTCATTTTTATAACGCGTTCTTTCTAGAATGCGTTTTTTCTTATACACATGAATATAAAAAGGCTCCTAGGAGAACAAATAAAACTAAACAAACACTTAATAACATAAAATTTGAAATATGTAATTTCTTCAAGTTGATCACTCCTATAGCTATGACTGTTATCTTTATGATAGCGAAAAAACAGTTATCTTACAGTTACAAAGCGCTAACAATGCAAAATCATTTATTACAAATTTTATCCTTATATTTCATTTCTTTGTATAATCTATCGATTCAATAAAAAAAGATGTCATATTGACATCTTTTTAGTGAAGAAGTGACCATCCCATAAAGTCTTCATGTACCTGGCACGCCCTCTTATCGTTTCGATCATATAATTCAGCATAACTATCTGTTTCTTCATCATAAGCCATCGTATAAATAATTTGGCCGTCTATTTCAACGGATAAAACGACTCCACCTTTCATCTCTTCCACATGAATGATAGCATTCGCCGGAATTCTCATATCCGTCATCTTCATCGCATCTAACAATATACTAAACCCCCTACAGCGTATTCATTGCTAGTACTATTACACACTAAATAGTATACTACTGTAATAGCATACATTTCGTCAATGAAATTGCTGTTTAAAAAGCATATTGTCTTTATACATATACGCTAAAATATAAGAAATAGAAATGTTTTAATGGGGGGCTAACATTGATTCTACATAAGGGAGATGTATTATTCCGTCAAGGTGAGGACGGTCCATTATATTTTATAAAAACAGGTTTATTAAAAGTGATTCGGTTAGAAGAAGACGGAACACCATTTTTATTTAATATTATCGTTCCTGGTGAAACGATACCTCACCATTCTTTAATTTCACCGAAGGAATATCACGGTACAGCTATCGCTTTAATGAAAACAGAAGTCGAGCCTATAATTAGCAATGAATGGTACGACAAACTTCAGGCAAATCCTGCATCATATGAAAATATCGCTATACAATTACAATCGAAGTTAAGAATGATGCAACAGCGTATTGATCAATTGACAACTGTCTCTCCTAAAGAGCGCCTTCATCGTTTACAAGAGTGGTTCACCTTATATTTAGGTGACATCCCTATTTATGAAATATTAACACAAACTGAAATTGGTCAGCTCATAGGTGTACGCCGCGAAACAGTTAATCGCTTATTAAGAGAACAAGCAAAAAACGAGGTAAAATAATACCTCGTTTTTTGCTTGGCAACATTAATCTATTGTAAGCTTGCTGCGGGACCGAAAAATTCATAATGAATGTTCTCTTGTTTAACACCCAAATCAATTAATGCAGCATTTATATGCTTCATAAATGGTACTGGACCGCAAAAATAAAATTCTGCTTCAGTTGTTGGAATAATAGTTTGTAACCATTCACGTTCAATGAATCCTTCTTGATCAAAATTCTTCATTTCCACATCTTGCTCTGTCGGTGAAGAATAGCAAGTATATGCTTTAACTTGTTCATACTCTTTTTCTACTGTCTCAACATGCTCTTTCATCGCATGTGTATTACTATTTATCGCCGCATGAACAAAGCATACATTACGCTTTGATTCTTGTTCAATTAACGTATTTAACATACTCATCATCGGTGTAATACCTACTCCACCACTAATTAGTACAACAGGTAATGTTGACTCCATATTTAATACGAAATCTCCCGCTGGTGCACTTACTGGTAAGACATCCCCTTCCCCTACATGATCATGTAAGTAATTAGATACTTTACCATCTGGTGTATCTACACCTTTTTCTTTCTTTACACTAATACGATAATATTCTTTTCCTGGAGCATCAGACAAGCTATATTGACGATTATGTGTATATGTCTCACCTTTAATATTTATTTGAATCGTTACATATTGTCCTGGGATGAATGAAGAAACTTTCCCGCCATCTTCAGGTTTTAAATAAAATGATGTAACAACGTCGCTTTCCTTCACTTTTTTAACAATCACAAAGTTGCGGAAATCTTTCCATCCACCTTCTTTATGTGCAGCTTCTTCATACATACCCGCTTCAATGCTAATGAATGCATCAGCAATGACGCCATACGCTTCTCCCCATGCATTTAAAACTTCATCAGGTGCGCCTGCGACCTCTTTAATCGCTCGTAGTAAGCATGTACCTACTATTGGATAATGCTCTGCTTTAATACCTAAACTTCTATGCTTATGACCAATTTGTTTTACAACTGGAATAATAGCTTCTAAATTATCAATGTACATTGCAGCTGCATAAACAGCATTTGCTAATGCTTGTTGTTGTCTTCCTTTTTTCTGGTTCGTATGGTTGAAAATATTCAATAACTCCGGATGTTCCGAAAATAAAATTTGATAAAATCTCGTTGTAATCTCAACGCCTTTTTCTTGTAATAACGGTACTGTTGACTTTACGATTTCAATTGTTTTTGCACTTAACATTGTATCCCACTCCTCTATTTCCTTAACTGTTTTTAGTTTAACTGAATTGTATAATTCATATTGTGATTTTAATCACTATTAACATGGTGTTTTTGTGAAAAATATATGAACAATGCACATATTAAGTAAATTTTAATTAGCCATCATTAATAGTGCTCAAAAAAAAGCTAACTAGAATTCTAGCTAGCCTACTACTTCGTTTGTATTGCTTGTTCAATTACTTGTATATTCTGCCCATCTCCAAACTCGGTATACCCCCATACATTCGTCTCACCTTTATATTTATTTATAAGTATATCCAAGTCATGATATACGCGATGAGCATAGATTACATACTCCATATTCTGAAGCTCCACACCTTTTTTTACAATTTCATAACTTCTATTCACATCGCGTTTTATTTTTTCATTTTTTATTTCTTTATGTATATTTTTTAAAGAAGCTTCTTGCTCTTGAAACCATTGTTTAAAATGTTTCCAATCCCCATCTGTATATTTCTCTGCCTTGCCATAATTCAAGAAATTATTATAACTTTCATGTGTCGTACGAACAAAATCGAGTGTCTTCTTCTTCTCTTGCACCTCTTCTATTTGTGCTACTGTATTTACTCCAGCAGACTTATTCGCATAATATAATAGTACTTTCATAAGACTATAGCTCGCTATTGCCATCACAGTAATAGTTACCAATACACTTAACAATTTCTTCATATACAGAACCCCTTTTCTACTATGAATATTACAATGTACTGTTACACTTGTAACATTCTCTCGTAGAAATGTAATTCCTGTTTAAATCCTCCTTTTCATTTCGACACTATTTTTCTACAAACTTCTCCTTGGTAAATGCTCTTGTAAAACAACATAACCTTCATAAGCTGTATAACCGAGTATAGCCATTAATCCGATATAACAAGCAAAGACTGTCCATTTTGTTTTCATATCAACTTTATAATAGTTTTCCTGTTGTCTCTTTTCTGTCTCCCATTCCTGTAATTTTCTTTCTGACATTTCAAATGCTTCTCTTATATGAATTGTATGGGTTTCTTTTTCATCTTCATATGGAACGTAATCAAGCGGCTCAAACTTTGGTAAAAGATGCTCTAACACTTCAATCTTTTGAAGTTCTCCTACTTTTAATGCTTTCTCTCTTTCTTTTTGCCTTAATATATTTATTTCATGTTGCATCATATATATATTTCGATGCACCGCACCTGTTTCTTTTAACTCCTCTTCAAGCCTTGCAACATATTCTTTCATTCCATCAATTCTATATCCTAATTCCTTAATTGGCTCATCTCTCTTTATTACTCTATATAATTCCATACAGCCAATAATAAAAATAAATCCTCCCAAAATACTTTTAAAGTAAATGGAATAACCGAGCAATACAATAAGGCCCGCTCCCCAAATCTTTGTACTTACAACTGAGATAATTCGTCCACCATCTAATGGAGAAACCGGAATCAAGTTAAAGAAGTTAATCATACTTCCAAGTAAAATAATTAATGCCCAAAATGGCTCTTTCGTTATTATATAAAGTGGAATCGCAGGTAAAAATGACAACAATCCGAAAAGAGGTCCCATATATGCAATGTAAGCTTCATCTTTTGCATTTTTCGGCATCTCTTTCATCCCAATAAGAGCTCCCATAAATGGTATGAAGATTGCTGGCGATGTTGGTATCCCTTTCTTTCTCGCTGCCCATAAATGCCCCATCTCATGTACAAACAATAAATATACGAGTGCTACCCCAAACTTCCAACCATATATGACTGCGTATGCACCAAGCGATAAAAACATACTAAATACTGTTGAAAATTTTGCTAACTTAAAAATTGCAAATACCCATTTTAACTTAGATAGTAAAAATAACCCTATTGCAACGATAACTCCCCATAATCCTTTTTTATTATTTTTCATATTCCTCTCCTTTATCTCGCTTTATTGAGCCATATACACTCATCAAAACTTATTCTTTTTCTCTATTATGACATATTTTTTTCTATTGTTAGAAATAATGTTTATTTCATCCATTTTTAGCCAAAAATAAAAATAAAAGGAGGTAAATACAAATGAAATTACAATCTCTTATGATAGGCGCTCTATCGTTTTTAGCTTCAACTCTTATTTTTTATACCGTCAGCTACGTATTATTATTAGATTGGTTGCCAAATCACTTATTTATAGCCCTTATTATTCTTTCTGCTCTTATGATTTCCTTTCTAATTACACGAAAATCAATGAATGAGCCATCTGCAAAAGCAAAATAATAGAGGGGATCTTTCCCCTCTATTATCATTTCCTAGGAAAGGCCATATAGACTTTATGATTCTTACTGCCCGCTATTTACGGGCAGTAAGAATCCCACCTCAAAATTCGGCTGGAGCAAAGAATTTAGGTAGGAGTCGTGCTAATAATCAGCGGGGGATGCCCCCACTGATTAAAATTTCACTTTATCTTTGTAAATTCATTTTTTCACCATACTCTTTAACAATTTGAATAATGTTTTGAAATGCTCCTACTTTTTCTTTCTTACTATTTAATATTTGTAAATCGTGATTATCATAATAGGTTTCTAGTGATTTTAATTGTGATTCTGAAGCATCTTTTATCGGAACAGTAACATTCAACTCATACTGTTTATACCCTTCCTTTACTTTTTCAGCTGAAATTATTTCACTCTCTTTTGCGCCAATTAATTTTTGGACCTTTTCCGGGAAAATTAATTGCAAATAATATTCTTGTTCCTTTGCTAACTTATTATATAGTGATTGTGAAATCGTATAACGTACTGTATAATTCATTTTTTGATCACCTGCTTTAATATGAAACGCAGTAATCTGCATGTCTTTTTTTGTTACTTCCGTTAAAGTACCTACCTGTATCTCATCTTCTTTTTGTTCTGGAATCTTTGGAAAGATAATCAAAAGCTTTTCCGTATCTTTTTCGTTAAGCATATACATATCTTTCTTATATTGAATCCATCCTCGGCGATCTTCTCCTCTTAACCATGCATAATATGTTTCTTTTTTTCCATCACTACTAATTTGTATTTCATATTCCGGTTCACCAAAACTACCCGTTACTTCTTGTTTTTCCGCTTTGTTTATAATATCCACCACCAACTCCGCATCCATTTTCTTTAAATTTTTTTCTTCTTTACCTTTTTGCATAACAGTTACTTGTAATGGTTCTCTCATTTCATTCACTGTCTCCTCTACTTGTTTCGGTTCTTTCTTTTGCTCGGATTGACCACACGACGCGAGTAAAATAACACATAAAAACATTAAATATTTCCCTTTCAAATCGATTCTCCTTTTCCAATAAGAAATTCTTATAATCCTCATGCATAAAACAAAAACGTTACATTATATAGAATGAGCTATACTATAAACTGAAGGGAGGATTTTACAATGTCCATTAATTTTCATGATGCAAATAATAAGTATACGTATGCAAATCGTAACGCACATATTTCATGGCAGGAAACAATAAACAATATTGTAGATGTACAAAACAAACAAATAATTGATATAGGTTGTGGTGGAGGCATTTATACGAAAGAACTTGCTCTTATGGGAGCCAAAAGTGTTGTTGGGCTTGATTTTTCAAAAGAAATATTACAAGCGGCAAAAGAAAATTGTAATGCCTTCCCAAACATTTCATTCATTCACGGTGATGCACATAATATCTCATTCCCTAATGAAACATTCGACCTTGTCATTTCTCGTGCAGTCATTCATCATTTGCATGATATTCCCACATTTATACGAGAGGCTTCTCGTATATTAAAAAAAGACGGTCTACTTATTTTACAAGACCGGACCATTGAAGATTGTATAATCCCAGGAAGTCCTGAACACCTTCGTGGATATTTTTTCTCGGTCTTTCCAAAACTCATTGAAACAGAAGCACAAAGAAGACCAAAAACCACTACTATACAGCAATTATTACAAACATATCCTCTTCAAGCGCTCCCCATTCAAACACAATGGGAAGTACGAAAAGTACATGATTCTGTAGAGGCTTTGCTACAAGATTTATCTCCTCGAACAGGCCGATCCATTCTATATGAACTAACAGATAATGAACTTTCTCAGCTTCTACATCATATCCAAACGGCATTACAAAACGGCTCTCCTATCATCGAAAGAGATCGTTGGACAATTTGGAGCGCGAAAAAATTGTAAGGAAGGAAGCCTCACAAAATAATGTGAGGCTTCCTTCTTTCATAATCTAATTTTGCAACACTCTTGATATCCTCCACTCCTGGCCTGTGCACTTCCACACTTCGGACATACTAAATATCTAGACTGATTTGTCAACAAACTACCTTTTTGAAAGAGTAAAACTTCTGCTTGTTTAAACGAACGCGAATAATATAACCACATAAAACCAATTATAGCAATAATGCCAAATAATACTCCCATCGCAAGCATTTCAGTCACCTCTTTTGGTTTGTTCTTTCCAGCAAGTGGATTGTTGTATTATTCTCTGCAAATTCAAACAATTCCTTCCTTACTCCTATAAATATCGATTTTCTCCATAAACTTTACAATTCTCTATAATGTTTTACAGCATTTTTACAAATAGTATTAACCCTTATATTCTCAGCTATATTTCTACAGGAAAGTGTATTTCCCAAAAAATATGTTGACTTTCTAAAAAAAACATGTAAAAATACTGTCAGAATACTTGAATAAAAATTCATTGACGAGAACGAGTATGTTATAGAGCTGTTCCCCAGAGAGTTGGTATTTTGCTGAAAGCCAACGCTCAGTTCGTAACCGAAAATCATCTCCGAGAAGTAGAACCGAATGCTAAAGTAAGTTCTTACCGGTCGTCCCCCGTTACAAGGAACACGTATCATGTTGTACGTTGTAAAGCCGTATACATATAGATATATTTCTACATGTATAAATTAGGGTGGTATCGCGGGTAAATATAACTCGTCCCTTTCTTAAGGGACGAGTTTTTTGTGTTCTTACAATGAATTTACAAAAAAGGAGAAAAAAAACAATGAATACTGTATCAAAAAAACATGTTTTTTTCACAGGTCTTATGCTATTTTCTTTATTTTTTGGAGCAGGAAATTTAATTTTCCCTCCAATGCTTGGACAAAATGCTGGTGAAAACTTTTGGCCAGCAATGATTGGTTTTTTACTAACAGGAGTCGGCTTACCACTACTTACTGTTATCGCTATTTCTCTATCAGGAAATGGAATGCAACAACTTGCAAGTCATGTTCACCCATTATTCGGAATATTCTTTACGGTAGTTGTATACATTGCAATCGGTCCATCTATGGGCATCCCACGTGTTGCTAATGTCGCTTATGAAATGGGAATTAGTTCTTTCTTACCAGAAACTATTCGCTCTAGCAGCCTAACGCTATTTTTATACACAGTCATCTTCTTTGCTATCGTATTTTGGCTTAGTTTAAATCCTTCTAAACTCGTCGATCGTATCGGAAGCGTATTAACACCTATTTTATTACTCTCTATTTTCTTATTATTCTTTAAGAGTGTATTTTCACCACTTGGGCAATCAGGACCAGCAATGCAAGAGTATCAAACTTCTCCAGTTTTCAAAGGTTTTATGGAAGGATACTTAACGATGGATACCATTTCAGCGCTTGCATTTGGAATTATCGTTGTAAATGCAATTCGCTCAAAAGGTGTGAATGACCGCAAATCAATTGCCATCGCAACAGCAAAAGCAGGACTTATTGCCGCTACTGGTCTCGTACTTGTATATGGTGCACTTGGCTGGCTCGGTACAACTAGTGTCTCTCTCGGATACGCAACAAACGGCGGACAGCTACTTACCGTTATCGTACAACAATTACTCGGTCCATATGGTCTAATTCTATTATCTCTTATCGTTACACTCGCTTGCTTAACAACATGTATTGGACTTGTATCTGCATGCAGTCAATACTTCTCAACATTATTAACGAAATTTTCATACACAACGTTAGCAAGTGTCATTTGCACATTAGGATTATTAGTTGCCAACTTAGGTTTAACAAAAATTATCGCAATCTCTGTTCCTATTTTACTTGTTGTATATCCAATTGCGATTGTACTCGTATTACTATCATTACTTCATAAATATTTCGGTGGATATCGTTCTGTTTATGTAGGTGCGTTAATTGGTTCTGCAGTTGTGAGCGTATTTGATGGATTAAAACAAGGGAATATTCCTGTTTCATCTATCACATCTTATTTCGAGTTTATTCCATTATATAATGAAGGAATCGGCTGGTTAGTACCAGCATTAGTTGGGGCTATTATCGGTTTTGCTATCGCAAAATTAAGTGGCGCCAAAGCAGTACCATTAACGGATCATTCACCTGAATCGAAAGTATCATAAAAAAACTCCCATTTCGGGAGTTTTTTACATTTGATAAGAAGTATGATTAAAGCTACTTACTTTATAAGCTTTCGTATAGTAATCAATATTCGTATCCACTGTTTCTACTTTTACAACATCATAGCAATCTTCTTGCTTCACTAGAAATAAATAATATTCTTCTGTTGCCTCAATAATTGCAATACGATCTGTTTCAATATCATATTGTTCACAAAGTGCTTGCAACGCATTCACATAGTTGCCTAATTTTTTCGTTTCATCCATTCCAAATATCGTTTGAACTAACATACACTCTCTCCCCTTTGTATGTACTGTTAACACCTTAATGATAACGCTTACATTAATAACCGTCAATAAAAAGCTTTGACCATATATAGTCAAAGCTTCCTTCTTATTTCGTCAATTGGTGTCTAAACGCATAAATAACCGCCTGTGTCCGGTCACTTACATTTAGCTTATTTAATATATTACTCACATGTGTCTTTACTGTTTTAAGGGCAATAAACAACTCATCTGCAATCTCTTGATTACTTTTCCCCTCTGCAATTAATAACAAAATTTCAGACTCTCTTTCTGTTAACTCCTCATGCAAAGGTTGTTCTTTCTTCTGACGCATACGAGACATCATTTTGCCAGTAACTTTCGGCTCTAATACCGTTTCCCCATCATAAGTAGCTCTTACAGCATCTGCAATATCACTCGCTCTTGATGTTTTTAATAAATAACTTGTCGCCCCCGCCTCAATAACAGGATATAACTTTTCATCATCTAAAAAGCTCGTGACAACTACAATTTTCGCTTCTGGCCATTCTTGAATAATAGCACGTGTCGCTTCAACCCCATCCATCTCATCCATAACAAGGTCCATTAAAATAATATCCGGTCTTAATTGCAAAGCTAACTCTGAACCTTTTCTTCCATTTTCAGCTTCTCCAACTACTTCAATATCTGGCTGCGTTGATAAATATGCTGATACACCCATTCGAACCATTTCATGATCATCAACTAGTAATACTTTTATCATGATTCTCCCCCTCTCTCAATCATAATAGGTACTTTCACTTCTATTTGCGTACCTTTATTCGGAAAACTAAGAACTTTTAATGTACCACCAATTTCATGAACTCGCTCTTGCATTGACCTTAAACCATATGAACCAGCCTTATTAACACCAACTTTAAACCCAACACCGTCATCAATAATTTTCAAAATCGCATATTGATCAATTTTCCGAAGGCGTACTTCGGTTTTCTTTGCCTTCGCATGCCGTAAAGTATTAGACAGCGCCTCTTGTACAATACGGAATAAATGATCCTCTACACCTTTTTTTAATTGAATCGGTTCAATTAACCATTCAATTTTCATATGTTGCTTTCTAGACAGTTCTGTTAATAATTCTTCTATACCCTCTGTTAGTTTCTTACCTTCTAACTGCACTGGGCGTAAATGAAGGAGCAATGCTCTCATTTCTGATTGTGCATTTACAACCATATTCTCAACAAGCTGCAACTGTTTTTTCGTCGTATCTGGAATTTCAGCTGCTTGCTCATTAATGGCTGACATCATCATCGACATTGCAAAAAGCTGCTGACTTACAGAATCATGTAGCTCTCTCGCTAATCGATGCCTTTCTTGAGAAATCGCTTCTTGTCTCATCTCTTCATTCCAATGGGCTCGTTCATTCGTTACTTTTTGAAATAGCCCAGCTTGCTCCTCTAAGCGACGAGCAAGACCAATTACTTTTCGTTCCACTTCATGAAATTCATCGTCCGCAGTAAATGAAACATCACTCGGAAAATTCCCTCGCTCTACTTCAAATAGAAAAGTATTTAATCCTTGTATACGCTGTTCTATATAATAACCGATTGCATATCCTACAATTCCTCCGATAAGAAGACTCGTACTCATAATAAACAAGCCAATTGGAACAGAAGCAATGGATTCTTTCCAGAGTAAATCATAAACTTGTTGCTCGCTTTTCCATACATATACAATTGTACAAATAAGTGCGATACTCACAGAGGACAACATAGAATAACGAATATACATCCACGAAATATTCCTTTGTTTTTTCATTATACTTTCCTCACTTCCGTATCGCCTACGACAAGCGAAGAAATAATTTTAATACGACGAGGGGCTTCTTTATACTGTTCTGTTCTAAACGTAACATTACGGTTAAATCCAGTTTCTTCGTGTCCTGGCAGGAGCACTCGCCCAACAATAACAGAATGATTTAAAGACAATTCAATATCATATGGTACATATAAGCGAATATTACCAATGACGCCCCGAATCACAATAACTGTTTCTCCCTCTGGAATCATAGCAGTTGTTAAATCAATCTCGACGTCACAAGCACCATATTGGACGTTAATATCCTCTATTTCATAAATATGATCCATCATTCGTACATTACCTACAAACATATTTTTTATATACGGTTCTGTACGATATATTTGTTTTTCTTCATTTATATATCCCTTTTCTTTAATTTCAACTTTCATTGCTTTTTGCCGATGTCCTTGTTGAATAAGTTGATAACCAATTAAAGCTAAACAAGCAAACACAACAAGTACGAATGCCGCTGATGAAAATAAGAAGAATAAGAAGACAATACCACCGACAAATAAAAATACATTCCCTCTTACATAACGGTTCTTCTTTCGATAATGTCTTCCAAACATAATCATAATAAATGCAAATATTAGACCACCTGGTTCAAAATGTCCAAGTATCATATCAAGAAAAAGACCGAATCCAAATATGATGAGGAGCATCCCCATAAATTGTGTTTTTGAAAATTGCTTCTTCATTTCAGCTCCCCCCTCCTTGTCACATATACATAGAAGAAAAGGCATTGCTTTCCAACACCTTTTCTCCTATCACTATATCATAAGCCTGTTTTATTATATACTACAATTATTTTGTTACTTCTTTCGTTAACGATACTTCATTTTTCTCTTTCATTTCACTCTCTAGTTTTGCAATTTTCATATCAAATGTATCACGCTCATGCTCTTCATTTATACGAAGCTCTATGTCACGAATGTGATCTTCAATTTCTTCGAATCGTAAGAACGGATTATTTTCATCCATTTTATGCATAGCAGTATTCATACGGCGGTTTGCATGCGCCATATTTTCACGTGCCATTAATTCCATACGCTTTGCGTTCATTTCTTTTAATTTATTTTTCATTTCTGAAAGACGACGCTCTAACTCATCAATTTGCTCTACAACACCAGCATACATTTCTTCTAAGCGAGTTACTTGCCCTTCATAATACGCTACTTCTTCTAATGCACGTTCATGCAATTGCAATTCGCCTGCTTCTTGTGCGATGATAGCTTGCTTTGATCTTTTATTAACGAAATAACGTGCTTGCTCAAGCTCACGAGCAAAGTTAGATTTTAATGTTTTATGACGCTGAATTAACTTCTCAATTTTTGTTATTTCACGCTCACTATCTCGTAAATATTGGTTTAACATAGCAATTGGATTTTTTCTTTCTTTCTCATCTAACACATTATGAAAATCAGCTAAAATTGCATCGCGTACACGTCCGAATAAAGATTGTTTCATTATAATCTTCCTCTCTTCTACTTTATAATTTGATTTATTTTATATTAGTTTTTCATTAACTTGTTCCACTCATCTTCAAAGTTGCTATATGGTTTAGCACTTTCTGGAGCAGAATCAACAACTACATTTTTTCCTTTTTTCCACTCACGGTATCCGTAGTATAAAACTACTAATGCTGCGATACCGATTAATGCTGGGGAATGAGAAAGTGCAATGGACAAACCGATTAAACCAACAATACCCCAAGCTAACTTTCCAAAAAATGATTTAGCTCGCACAAATGATTTATAGCTCCAGTACACAACTCCTGCTCCAATGGCGAATCCTACAATACCAGCAAGACTACCAAGAGCAATTAAAGCCAAAATACCGGCTGCGATAAACGCTAGAAATTGTTTCATCTTGTGCTTGCCTCCCTTCGATTTGATACTCTTATCTTAACTATTTTTTCATTTTTTCATAACGAGCTTAAGAACTGTTTTCGACTCAGACTTAAGACCGAGTTGAATTCAGCCTTTTGCAAAACGAACATGTATGCGATGCGTATAGATACAGAAAAATTCTTATTCAATAACGGATGAAAATCTCAACTTGCGCGTCCAAAAAATTAGCAATACATACAAACGTTTATTAAATTACATTAAATATATTATTAAGAAAATTATGTTAAAATAAATCAGAAGGCTACATTTAAATTAAAGGGGATATATCATGAATTTACACATTACGAAAGAAATCAATACCGCCGCTAAAAACTATATAAACAATCAGCTTTATGAATATAATTTAAAGCACTTTCCATCTGATTTAAGAGACAGATACTTAGAGATTCATTTATTTCTTAAAGATGAAAATGGTAAAATATGCGGGGGAATATTAGGTGAAGTCTGTTGGAATTGGTTAGAGATTCACTCTTTTATCATCGATGAAGATATACGTGCATTAGGGTATGGAACTAAACTGTTATTAGAAGTAGAAAAAATCGCTTTAGAAAGAAATTGTGATTTTATAAAAGTTGACACTTTAAGCTTTCAAGCATTAGATTTCTATAAAAAATATGGTTATAAAGAGTATGGTATCCTCGATAACGTAGGAAGAGATTATAAACAATACTATTTGAAAAAGGATTTATAAATAATAAAAAACGCTCAGAGAATGTTCTCCGAGCGTTTTCAACTGCTAATAATAAATGTCTCTTTATGTTATGCAGTTTTATGATACTCTTTTTTTTCCGCCACTTTAGAAAATCTCGGGAAACCAATTAATATAGAAATGATTCCACATACTCCAACTAAAATTGGATAAAATGCATATGGTAACAATTCGACCGGAGATAACGCAGCAAATCCTGCCGCTGTTAACATTTGAGCACCATATGGGATTAACCCCTGTACACAGCAAGAGAAAAGATCCAGTACACTCGCTGATTTACGGGGATCAATTTCATACTGATCCGCAATATTTTTCGCAAGCGGACCTGTAAAAATGATAGAGATTGTATTGTTTGCTGTACACACATTCGTCATACTCACTAAGCCAGCAATACCGAACTCTGCTCCTTTTTTCGAACGAATATTACGTGTTAAAAGATTCATTAAATATTGAATGCCACCATTATACTGGATAAGTTCAACCATACCACCGATTAAAATGGCAAGTAACACTAACTCCATCATACCGCCCATTCCAGTCGTTACACTTTTAAAGAAACTCTCTAACGTATAACTTCCATCTATAAGACCGATAACACCAGATAGTACCGTTCCACCGGTTAATACAATAAGTACATTCCAGCCAAGTAGCGCTGTAACAAGTACACCTGCATATGGTAAAATCTTCACCCAATCAAATGTATGAGCTTTAATTTCTGTATCATTACCTAAAGTAATCATTACTAATATTACAATTGTAATGACTGCAGCTGGCAATACAATTAAAAAATTCGTTTTAAACTTATCTTTCATTTCTGTTCCTTGCGAACGAACAGCAGCAATTGTCGTATCAGAAATAAATGATAAATTATCGCCAAACATCGCTCCGCCCACAACAGTAGCCATCGTAAGTGCAATTGAGATATCTGTTTGCCCACTAATACCTACAGCAATCGGTGCTAATGCAGCAATTGTTCCCATTGAAGTTCCCATCGCTAATGAAATAAATGCCCCTATAACAAAAATTCCAGCAACGATAAATCCTTGGGGTAAAATAGATAACGCTAAGTTAACAGTGGAATCAACTCCGCCCATTCCTTTTGCTGTTTCAGAAAACGCCCCTGCAAGTACAAAAATTAATACCATAATCATAATATCAGGGTTTCCTGCACCTTTAGCAAATCGTTCTACTTTCACATTAAAGCTTTCCTTACGATTCATCACTAAAGCAATTCCTACAGCAATTGAAATTGCTACAAGTATCGGCAATTTATAGAAATCACCTGTAATAATTCCAGAACCAATAAATAGCGCCAAAAATATTCCAAGTGGTAATAACGCTAAACCATTTCCTCTCGTTTCTTTCAAAGTATCATCTCTCCCTAGTTTTCAACCTTTTCTAATGAACAACAAAAGACCTCTTCCAATGAGAAGAGGTCTTATACATCTATAAGAAACACTCTTCTCATCTTTCAAGCACATGCTTGCTGGATTTGGCACAGCACTCTGAAATCGAGTCCGCTGCCGAGGCATCGTAGGGCCAGTCCCTCCGCCTCTCTTTATAAGAAGGTTTCATATTTATTTTTTAATAATAATTTCTTCCCTAACTTTACTCGCTTACAAAACAAAAGTCAATTATTTTTTGTATAGATTTTTTTGGTAATTATACAAAAATATGAATAAACCAATCATTTTAACTTTTCAATTTCTTTATCCAATATTGAGATCCAATAAAATTTTCTATTTTTTATCGTCGCGATAATCCATTTTGTTGTATTCCATGCTAACTCATATTCTTCTTTTGTAACATCACCAGTTTTATAAGCATCCTCTAACTCGTCTTCATCCAGTACATAGATCTCACCGTTCGGTAACAATACCACATCTAAATATAAATCATCCAAATAAGGTAAACCACGCTCGTCTATTTTATATTCTTTCGTCACATCGATATAATATTGCACTAATTGTTTTTGATTGTCTAACATAGCTGTAATCGCAAAGTTTTTTCCGTTTATAAAATATTGCATCCATGTATACCCATCACCTGCAATGCAAAGATTTTTACCATTGTATTCTTTATGACTAGGTTCTCTCACTTTTTTTATGTCCAGTATTCCTAACATTCCATCCTCTACTTGCTTAACCCTATAATCCTTCTCTATTAGTCGCTTCCACGAAGAACCGTCACCATATTTACGTTTCATTACGTCCGCTCCTCTTCTATATATAGAAAAGCCCCCACATATTATGTGAGAGCTTGTTCATATTATAATTAAGCTGCTTGACCCTTTTCAGATATCTCTTTTAAATAGGCTTGTCCTTTTTCAGCGTCATATTGACCTTCCCACTTAGACATAACTACAGCCGCTAAAGAGTTACCTACAACGTTAACTGCTGTACGAGCCATATCAAGAATACGGTCAATACCTGCAATAAACGCTAAACCTTCAGCTGGAATACCTACTGTACCAAGTGTTGCTAATAATACAACGAATGATACGCCCGGTACACCCGCGATACCTTTTGATGTAACCATTAATACAAGTAATAACGTAATTTGTTGTGTAATGGATAATTCAATACCGTACATTTGCGCTAAGAAAATTGCCGCAATTGCTTGATATAAAGTTGATCCATCTAAGTTAAATGAATAACCTGTTGGAATAACGAAAGATGTAATTGCTTTCGGACAACCGAATTTCTCCATTTTCTCCATAATTTTCGGTAAAACCGTTTCTGAACTTGCTGTAGAATACGCTAAGATCAGCTCGTCTTTTAAAATCTTAAAGAATTGGAAAATGTTTATTCCAAATATTTTCGCTGTAAGTCCTAATACAACTACAACGAAGAAGATCATTGCTCCGTATACTACAATGAGTAATTTCCCTAATGGAATTAATGAAGCTAATCCGAATGTAGAAACTGTAACACCAATTAATGCGAATACACCGAATGGTGCAAACTTCATAACTTGGTTCGTTACATAAAACATTGCATCTGCTACACCTTGGAAAAATTGTAGAACTGGTTTACCACGCTCACCAATTGCTGCTACACCTAAACCAAATAATACTGAGAAGAAGATAATAGCAAGCATATCACCTTCAGCTAATGATTTCATAATGTTCGTCGGAACAATATTTACAAACGTATCCGCGAACGAATGACTTTGTACTTGCTCTGTCGTATGTGTATATTTAGAAATATCTGTTTTTGTTAACTTATCCATATCAACGCCTTTTCCAGGTTGGAAAATGTTTGCTATTAATAAACCAACAACAATTGCAAGTGTTGTAATAATTTCAAAGTAAATAATTGTTTTTCCGCCTAGTCGACCTAACTTTTTAATATCACCAACACCAGCAACCCCAACAACAATACTCGCTACAACAATCGGTACAACAATCATCTTAATTAATCGGATGAAAATATCACCAATTGGTTGTAAGTACTTCACCACTTCCTGATTGCCAAAGAAAATCGCCCCAACTGTAATACCAAGCGCAAGTCCTATTAAAATTTGCCATGCAAGTCCTATTCTTTTCATACTTGTGGTAACCCCCTCTTCGATGTGTCACTCTATCTCTCATTCTATCTCTATAAAACTTGAAATTAAGAGTATTACATATTATTCGACAATTCACTACATTTTGTCCCTGTTGAAAATCATAAATCAAAATTTAAAATCTGACAACAAAATAAGTTTGCACGAATGCAAATAATTTTCTTGACAAAAACAAACTCCATGTCAGAAAACCTCACATGAAATCGATTCCTTACTAGTGATTGATAGGTTTTTAAAATACTGTTTCATTATGGAAAACTCCATCATTTCCCATGTTTTTTAAAAAAAATATAGAAATTGATATCTTTTTCTATACATTCAAGAATTTTAAATTTATGACAAACACTACGAAAAGATACTAAATTCCGACAAAACTTAGCAAAATTATAAAATTTTCTTTACATTATGATTACAACGATAGACACTCTTCTTCTTATGATATATAACATTCATAGGGAAAGGAGCAAGACAACCATGAAAAAGAAATTTGCAGCATTTAGTGTTTTAGCAGCTGGAACGATTTTCGTTTCCCCGTTACTTTCACCCGTATACGCTGAAACGAATGAGAATAAATTATCTAATATTCAATCCGAATTAGAAGGCAAACAAAATGACTTACAAAATAAATCAGCTGAGAAAGAACAAATAGAAAAAGAAATCCAGGAATTACAAAAGAAAATCGACGAATTAACTACTTCTATTAATAAAAACGAAGCTGAATTAAACGATACAAAAAAAGAAATTAGCAACACACAGCAAGTTATTACTGAAAAAAAGAAACATATAGAGCAATTACAAACGAACATAGATACACGGCAGGAAGTTATTAAACAACGACTACAATCTATGCAAGAAAAGCCTCGTACGAGTATCATTACAGAAGTAATAACAAGTTCTGCAAATATTGCCGATCTTGTTGATAATATGTATTCTGTAAGTTTAATTTTAAATAACGATACAGATATTGTAAAAAAACAAACAAGCGATCAAAATGCTGTGACGACAGAAAAAGAGGCTGTTGAGAAAAAAGAGCAACAACTGAAAGCATCTGAGCAAAAATTAGAACAAAAACAGCAAGAATTACAAAGTAACCAACAACAGCAACAAACTTTTATTAACGATCTACATACGAAAGTAGCAAAAGTAGATTCAGAGATTGAAGGGTTAGAAGAATCAAAAGGCATTTTAGAAAACCAGCGTCAAGCTGTTCAAAAAGCAATTGAAGAAGAAAAACGTGCAGAAGAAGCGCGTAAAGCTGAAGAGGCACGTAAGGCTGAGGAAGCAAAAAAACAGGTAGCCGCTTCTGCTAAAGAAAGCACACAATCCGCACCAACACCGCAAGATACGAACAAAGGTGGATTTATTAAACCTGCCGCTGGATCGAAAACTTCAGGATTTGGTACACGTTCTTTAGATAACCATAAAGGAATCGATATCGCAGCTTCAGGAACAGTGCCAATCGTAGCTGCTGCAGATGGCGTCGTTATCCGTTCAGAATTATCATCTAGTTACGGAAATGTTGTATACTTATCTCACCGTATAAACGGAAAAACATATACAACTGTATATGCACATATGAGTAGCCGTTCTGTATCTAATGGACAAACTGTAAAACAAGGCACTCAACTTGGATTTATGGGGAACACTGGCCAATCATACGGACAACATTTACACTTCGAACTTCACCTTGGGGAATGGAATGTCGGTAAGACAAACGCAGTTGATCCATCTCCTTATATCGGATTATAAAAAACTCGGTGCATACCGAGTTTTTTTACTACTTCACACTTTTTAGGCGTTTTACATAAACTACAACTAAATGCCTATATTTTGCGGGGTGATAAATATGAATACACAATTACAAGAAGAAATAGAAGAAGCTAGAGAAACATACATCGGCCGGTTATTTACATTCGGCGGCTCAGCGTTATTTTTAATTGGATCATTTATCGCAGTTGTCACAGCTTATAAAGCATATAATCGCTTATTAAATACACCTACAACACAATAAAAAGACGGAGAATCCACATCTCCGTCTTTTTATTATGCAAACATTTTAAATACACCTATCGCATTTAAAAATACGATAATTACAGTTACCGGAATAACATAACGAAGCAAGAAGAACCAAATATTAAACAATGTTTTCCCTTTCGTTTCCGTAACTTCTAATTCTTTCATTAATAGCTCTTTACTCATTTTATTTGGTACAAATAACGAAATGGCTAGTACTCCGAGTGGCAGTAATACATTACTTACCGAAAAATCGACGAAATCAAAGAATGTCTTACCAAATATTTTCACATCACTCATAATTCCAAACGATAACGCTGATGGGATTCCAACTGCAAAAATAAGAATACCAATTAATAACGAAGCTGATGGACGCTTCTTCTCATTATCTTTCGCAACAGATGCTACTACAATTTCAAGCATTGAAATCGCAGATGTTAAAGTCGCAAAGAAGAATAACACTAAAAACATAATGAAGAAAAATTGTCCAAATGGAATTTTTGCAAAGACAGCAGGAAGAACGATAAACAGTAGCCCTGGTCCTTCTGTCGGTTTAACTCCTAATGCGAAAATCGCTGGAAAAATCGCTAACCCTGCAAGTACTGTAATAAATACAGTTAAACTTACAATAGATGTTGCTGATTTAGCTAAATGCTCTTCTTTCTTTAAATACGAACTATACGTTACCATTACCGAGGCACCTACCGTTAGTGAGAAGAAAGATTGCCCCATCGCATATAAAATCGTATCTGCTGTAAGCTTTGAAAAATCTGGTTTTAAGAAGAACTCTACCCCAGCCATAGCACCATCAAGTGTTAACGCACGAATAATGATAGCAATAAATAAAACGAATAATAACGGCATCATGTACTTACTTGCTTTTTCTATGCCTTTTTCCACACCTTTACTAACAACAAAAATGGTACAAAGCATAAAGATGAATTGCGCCCCAATCGCACTTACTGGATTTGAAATTGTTTCAGCAAACAATTGTCCATAATCGACTACTCCGTTCCAGAAACTACCTGTGACACTATAGTATAAATAAAGTAAAATCCATCCACCTACAACACTATAAAAAGATAGTACGCTAAAACAAGTAACAACCCCCATACGACCAATCCAAGGGTATAACTTGCTATTCGGTACTAATACTTTATAAGCTGTAACGGCCTCTTTTTGAGTACTACGGCCAATAACAAATTCAGCTAAAAGAAGAGGCATACCAATAAATAAAGTTAATAGTAAGAATACAAGGAAGAATGCGCCTCCCCCACCATTACCTGCAACATATGGAAACTTCCATATTGCACCAAGACCTACTGCGGCTCCGGCTGCTGCGAGTACAAAGCCAATTTTCGACGTCCATTGCTGTGTTTCTTTCATCATAAATTCTCCTTTTCTGAATATTATAACTTTTATCAATTATACACTTTCATTTCATACTCGCACACCTCCTTTAGAAAATAAAAAAGTCCCCTACACGCAAATATGCATGTAGAGGACGATATATGTAATAGAATACCGTGGTACCACCTCAATTGGATCAATAAATCCCACTTGTTCAGGTACAGGAAAATTCCGATACCCTATCCTTTTAACGGCGGAACCCGGGTTGCCTACTGCAATGTTCAGCATACCTCTCGCAAGCCCATTCTGTATATTTTATCGTACCGGGCTCACACCTTACCCCAGCTCTCTGAACGCATCAAATATACGTACTCTTCTTGCTCATCGATTTCATCTTTTGAAGTTACTTGTGATTATAAATTATATTTTTATATTTGTAAAGCACAATTCGCTCACTATCCTATATAAATTCCCCTCTCTAATTCTTGTAAAAAAAGCTCTCTTTTTTGTTCACTTTGAACATATATCGACTTTAATACTTCTTGTAACAATATATTTTTTTGCCTTTTCTCTACTTGTAATTCTTTCACTTTTAGTCTAACTTCATATAAAAAATCAAGATACGATTCATACTTCTCATCATATTTATTTGCGATATCATCACGAATTTTTTTTGCAAGTTTCGGACTTGCCCCTCCAGTAGAAACAGCTACATTAAG
The DNA here is from genome assembly GCF_003264205.1 of Bacillus sp. SRB_8. NCBI lineage: Bacteria > Bacillati > Bacillota > Bacilli > Caryophanales > Bacillaceae > Bacillus > Bacillus sp. SRB_8. The sequence goes on from NZ_NADT01000006.1 coordinate 199,619, forward strand.
CAATCCACGATGAATTGCCGCCGGAAAATGAACATTTCCACTTTCCGGATTCGTAATAACATTTACCAATTGATTCACTGCGGCATCTTCAGCAATTTGTTCATTTAGTACCGAATTACTAGTCGCTGCAACTACTAAAAAAGCATCTTTAATATCACTTTTCTCATACTCTCTTTGATACCAACGAATTTGCTTTTCTTCTACAAGTTTCACTAAATTTGCATCTAATTCTGTACTTACTACAACAATATCCGCACCTTGTTTTAGTAAAGGAATAATTTTAAACCCCGCTACTTTCCCTCCACCAATGACAACAACACGTTTCTTATCAACTCGCACTGTAAGTGGATACATATTGATCTCCCTTCAATATTTCCTCTGTTTTCTGAATTAACATCTCTCGAAACGCTACATTCTTTCCTAAATAGGGACTTATTTTTATCTCTTCCGACTCATATTGACGCACTTCTTTCTCAACATGTTTCATGAGTAAGCCTGTAAATAATAAGTAAGGTAACACAACAATGTTCCGTTCTTTTTGTTCTACAATTTCTTTCAACCTCTCATCAAACTTCGGCTCCGCGGCTGCTAAATAACAAACTTCCACCTCTTTAATGTTCTCTTCTTTTTGAAATAAAGAAGAAATCCACTTTATGTCTTGTAAAGTTTCCGGATCACTACTCCCTCTTGCAACGAGCAAAAGTGTTACTTCTTCTTTATAGTCTTTAATACCACTTCCGTTATATACCGCTTTTACAAGCACTTCTGATACACCAAATGGATTACCATACACTATTTTGATATCCGGATATTCCTCGTTTAACTTTCGTAATTCAAACGGAATATCTTTCTTTACATGTCCTGCCGCTAATAAAAAAACTGGAATAGCGACAATCTCTGTAGCACCACGCTTCACACATGTACGAAATCCTTCTTCAATAGAAGGATTCGCTAGCTCTAAAAAACAAATTTCTTGAATATTTGCCTCTACACGGTTCATACATGACGTAATAAATGCAACCGCTTCTTCTTTTGCTGCTTTCAAACGGCTTCCATGACATATATATATAACAGCCTTCATTTTACAATACTCCGCTTACTTGATATGCATTTTCCGTTTGTTTCTCAAACCAATGTATCTTTTCTCTAAAACGGACAACTTCTCCAATAACAATCATACTTGGATTTTGAATTCGTTCTTTTTTGGCAACATCTACAATTGTTCCTAACGTCGCTGTAACAGTACGTTGCATAGATGTCGTTCCCCACTCAATGATAGCGGCAGGTGTACTTTGATCTTTTCCATGTTTTATTAGTTGTTCACATATGTAAGGTAAATTACTAACCCCCATATAGACCGCTAATGTATCTACACCTTTCGCTAAACTTTCCCACTTCACTTCCTCTTCAGCCCCTTCTTTCCGGTGCCCTGTCACAACAGCAAAACTTGCACTTGCATCGCGATGCGTTACTGGAATTCCAGCATAAGCAGGAGCAGCTATACCAGCTGAAATACCAGGAATAATTTCAAATGGGATACTTTGCTTCGCTAACGCTTCAGCTTCTTCTCCACCTCTTCCAAATACAAATGGATCTCCGCCCTTAAGTCTCGTTACAACTTTTCCTTTTTTCGCATATTTAATAAGAAATGTGTTAATTGTCTCTTGCTTCATCGTGTGATAATTTGGGAGTTTCCCGCAATAAATTAAATCCGCTTCAGGCTTTGCATGAGAAAGCAATTCTTTATTTACGAGACGGTCGTACAATATAACATCAGCCTTCTCGATGCATCTCAACCCTTTAACAGTAATTAAATCCGGATCACCAGGACCCGCCCCGACGATATAAACCTTCCCCATAATCTCTCCTCATTTCTACTATAAAATGAAACTTCCACTCTTAATCACGAATGGAAGTTACTATTATTTCGTATTACATGTTCTCTACTCATGAATAACAAATGCCGCCCCTTTTCGAATCTTCTTTTTTTCAAACAAAGAAATCTCTTTCACTTCTGGTAACGGTAAAAAATGTTTTTCAAGCTCAATTTCCGCAAGCTTAAATGCCTGTTCTTCACTCTGAGCAACGACAACAATTGGAACAATACTATTTACTAATACAGCTTCAAATCGATATAAGTCCATATTGCCCCTCCTAAGATGCTATTACTTCTTCTAATACACGATTTAGTACAATTTGTAATTCTTCCACTCCAACACGTCCTACGAAATCATAAAACGTTTCGGCTAGTAATTTATTCTTTTGGAAATAACTTAAAAAGGACACGAGAACATCCGGCAAATCTTCTCCATCTATTTTCCCTTTTAACTTTTCGTTATATGCTCCTCCGTCTAATAGTGTTCCGCCCACATATATTTCAAACGCCTCAACGATTCCCTTTTCCTTCGTTTTCAGTTTTATCCCTTGCAAACCAATATCAGCAATTTGACGTTGACCACATGAGTTCGGGCATCCTACCATATGAATTCGAACTGGAACATCGAGTGCAATTTGTGTATCTAAGTACTCTGCGATTTTGCGTAATCTTTCTTTCGTTTCTACTAACGCAAGATTGCAATACTCAATGCCAGTACATGAAACCGCATGACCGATAAACGATTTCGGATTTGCTGAAATTGCTTCAAACAACGGTTCACTTAATAATCCTGCAACATTTTCTGGCGGAACATTCGGAATAATGAAGTTTTGAGAGTTACAAGTTCGAATTTGCCCGTTTCCATATTTCTTTGCAATTCTTGCAATCTCAAACATTTCCTCTGCGTGTAAACGTCCTACTGGTACATTAAAGCCGACATACTTTAATCCTGCTTGTTTTTGATCTTGAACGCCATAAAAGTATCCTGCATTCCAGCCTTTGAGAGCACTTTCCCCTTTACTTTGCAATGGGCCTGTGTATTCTACTAGTTTCTCTTTAAATTTCTCAGCGCCCCAGTCAGCGACAAGAAATTTCAAACGTGCTAAGTGGCGTTTTTCACGATATCCAAAATCACGGAATATAGTAGCAATTGCAATCGACACTGCCTTCACTTCTTCTGGTAAAACGAATACATCTAATTCTTCCGCTAAGTATGGACGAGCTGATAATCCTCCGCCTATTTTTATATGAAACCCAACCTTTTCCTCACCATTTATTTCTTTCGTAGCAGGTGTAAACGCCACACAGTTAATCTCTGCATTTGCTGAATTATAAATGTTAGAACTAATAGACATTTTGAATTTACGTGGTAGATTAGAAAACTCTTCATTATGTTGGAAGTAATCGTATATTTCTTTAACAATCGATGTTGTATCAAATAGTTCATTCGCATCAATTCCAGCAAGTGGATTACCTGTAATATTACGCGTAATATCACCGCATGCCCCTGCTGAAGATAAACCAACTCTAGCTAACCTCTTAAAAATATCCGGGATTTGCCCAATTTCTAACCAATGAAACTGAATCGCCTGTCTTGTCGTAATATCTAACACATCACGCCCATAATCTTCAGCAATGGAAGCCAACACCTCTGCCTGCGCATTTGTAATAATTCCAGAAGGAATGTTGACACGCATCATAAAATAGCCCGCTTCTTTCGGCCTTTGCAAATACAATCCCGCCCATTTAAAAGCGTCCCACTCTTCTTTCGGAATAGATTCAAATCCATTCTCCGCATAGTAAGGAATATCATTAAAGATTTCTAATCCGTCTTTCTCTAATTTCTTTTTCTCTGTTTGATTTAATTTTTCATTATTAGCCCACACTTTTTCATAACTCATCTTTTATCCCCCTATATGAAACTACGCTCTTGCAAGTACTTCACAATTTGCTCTGCACATTCTTCAATAGAATACTTGTGCGTTTCTACAATTAATTCTGCTTGTTTTGGTTCCTCATACGGTGAATCGATACCTGTAAACTCTTTAATATCACCTTTTCTCGCCTTTTTATAAAGTCCTTTCGGATCACGTTTCTCACACTCTTCAATTGGACATTTTACAAACACTTCTATAAACTCATCTGCAGCTAATAGTTCCCTAACTTGTTTTCGGTCTACTCGAAATGGTGAAATAAACGCTGTAAGGACAACAGTTCCTTGATCTACAAATAACTTTGCCACTTCACCAATACGTCTTATATTTTCCATGCGATCACTTTCAGAAAAACCTAAATCTTTATTTAAACCTTGGCGAATATTATCCCCATCTAGCACATAATTTCCGATATTCTTTTCAAACAGTTTGCGAGCAACCGCATTCGCTACTGTAGATTTACCCGAAGCTGATAAACCAGTAAACCAAACTACAAAACTGTGATGCCCATTCTTCACTCTTCTCTCATTTTTTGAAACAGAAGCTGTATGCCAAGTAATATTCGTATCCATCTCATTCTCTCCCTATTCTGTTACTACTTCTTTTTTCAAACCTTTAATTAGCACTTCCACTACTTCTTTACGACTAAATGTACTTGGCGGAATCTCACCATTCCTTAACATTTCTCGTACTTTCGTACCCGATAAAATGACACGGTCTTCTTTTCCATGCGGACATGTTTTCGTTGAAGCCATTGCTTCACATTTCGTGCAGTAAAAACTATGTTCAAAAAATAACGGCGTAATCCCTAACTCTTCTACTGTAAAATTCGTAAAGATTTCCTGCGCTTCATATGTTCCGTAATAGTCCCCTACCCCAGCATGATCACGCCCTACAATAAAGTGGGTACAACCAAAGTTCTTTCTTACTAGTGAATGAAATATCGCTTCCCTTGGTCCTGCATAACGCATTGCTGCAGGAAATACACCTAAAAAGACACGATCTTTCGGATAATAGTTTTGAAGTAATACTTCATAGCTTTCCATCCTTACATCAGCAGGAATATCATCTGACTTCGTTTCCCCAACGAGCGGATTTAAAAAGAGACCATCTACAATTTCAAGGGCAGATTTTTGAATATACTCATGGGCACGATGTACTGGGTTTCTCGTTTGAAATCCAACTACTGTTTTCCAACCGCGTTTTTTAAATTCTTCTCTCGTTTCAATTGGATCTAAATGATAAGAAGGAAATGGATTATTCCCAAAACGTTTTGTAAGAATAATAGCTCCTCCAACGTAAACGTTTGGTCGTTCATATAATTTCTTTACTCCTGGATGAGCTTCATCCGTCGTTTTATATACAAGTAACGCTTCTTTTTCTTTATCAGGTACAAAAATATCTTCTATTTGAATAACACCATATACATTTCCATCGTTAACAAGTTTTACTTCCTCTCCAGCTTTCAGTCCCTCTGCTACTTCCTCTGTTACCGGTAGTGTAATCGGTATACTCCATACGCTACCATTTGCTAAACGAAGCGTTTCTACTACTGAATCATAATCTCTCTTCCCTAAAAATCCTGTAAGAGGGCTATATCCTCCTGTCGCCAAAAGTTCTAAATCACTAAGTGCAATTTTGTCTATCTCGATTTCCTTTACAATGTTCGATATTTCATATGTTTCATCAATGCGGTTTACTAATTCATTTGTTGTACTCATCTTCTTATATCCCTTCTTAGCTTTATTTCAAAATCTATCTCATTGAAAGTGAAGGCCACATTCCGTCTTCATTTTCCCAGCCCATCTTCCATCTCTTGAGTTGCCACCATCACCTACAGGTAATGTACATTTCTCACACCCAATACTCGGATAGCCAACATCATGCAATGGGTTATACGGCAAACTATGTTTATATACATATCGCCAAACTTCTTTCCAAGTCCAATGAATGAGTGGACAAACTTTAATAGATTGAAAACGACGATCTTGATTTATAAACTGTGTATGCTTACGCGTTTCTGATTGTTCCCTTCTTAAGCCTGATATCCACGCTTTTTCCGCTGCTAATGATTTTTCTAACGGTAAAATTTTTCTAATACTACAGCAAAGATTCGGATTACTTTCCCATAACTTCTCTCCATGAAGCTTCGCTTGTTCATCGAGTGTAAGTTCTGGCTGTTTTTCTATAATATTTAATGAAGGAAATCTCTCGCGTACCTTCTTAATTAATTCGTACGTTTCTTGAAAATGAACATTTGTATCCAAAAATACAACTTTAGCAGATGGATTTACTTGGTTTATAAGATGCAATAAAACCATTCCCTCCACCCCAAAGCTACATGCATATACAATTTCATCTTTATATTCGTTATAAGCCCAACTTAATACTGATAGCGCGCCTTTCGTTTCATCTTCTTCAGAAAATGAAACACTATTTTCTTTCCACGTTTCGTACGTCAACATGTTTTTTCCCCCTGTAAAAGCAAAAAGACGGCTTTAACCTATTAAAAATAGATTAAAACCGCCTCTAGTTTTTCTAGTCAGCGCTTTTTACTTTAAACGAACCTTTTCACTTTTTTCTAATTGAATCACTTTTCCATCTTGCACAACAATTGTAATGGAACCATATTTCATATCAGCAAGCATCGCTTGAATTTTCTCAGATACTTCATCAAAATGCTCCCGTACGCTCACGCAAACAGCCCCCCTTTTTATTCATAAAAAAAATCTTTCCCATTTCGAAAAGACTGTTCGGTAATATATTTTACCTTATCTTTCAAAATGGATTCCATTTTGCTGGATTTAGCACCTTGCTTTCTATAAGCAGGTTGCCGAGCTTCGTAGGGCCAGTTCCCTCAGCTTCTCTTGATAAGCTTTGTATTTGTATTTTATCACAATTCTGATTTTTTTCAATCCTAGTTTTCCGATATATTTAATTATTTTTCTTTTTTTAAAAGGAGTTGCCTTTACTAGACAACTCCTTCTTTCTCATTCACACCAGCTCTTTAATACGTATGCGATCGTTCCCAATGATATTTTCATATGTTTCACGTTCTACGACAATTTGTGACGTCCCGCCTTTTGCAAAGACGACAGCTGGTCTACGAATACGATTATAATTATTCGCCATCGAGTACCCATATGCCCCCGTACAAGAAATTGCTAGTAAATCAGAAGAAGCAACTTGCGGTAAGTTAATATCCCAAATCAGCATATCTCCACTTTCACAGCATTTCCCAGCAATCGAAACGAGTTCCTCATTCTCATCATTCCCTCGATTCGCCAACATCGCCTCATAACGGGCCCCGTATAGAGCTGGTCTTAAATTATCTGTCATTCCACCATCGACTGAAACATATTTCCGAATGCCAGGAATCTCTTTCACCGCTCCGACTGTATAAAGTGTTGTTCCAGCATCACCTACGATACTACGACCTGGTTCAATCCATATTTCTGGAAGCGGATATTCACATAATGTAAATTGTTCTCTTATCGTACTTGTTACAGCGTGCACATACGTTTCAAGTGTTAACGGTGTATCTGAATCCGTATAACGTATACCGAAACCTCCGCCCACATTTAATACTTTCATCACATAATGTGTTCGCTCTCTCACTTCTTCTAAAAATTGGCGGAGTACTTCAATTGCTCGAACAAATCCAGCCGTTTCAAATATTTGTGATCCGATGTGCGAGTGAATTCCTAGCACATTATAATTTGATTTTTGCAAGGCAAGCTCAATTGCTTGCATCGCTTGACCATTTGAAACACCAAATCCAAATTTCGAATCCTCTTGACCTGTTGTTATATATTCGTGTGTATGTGCCTCTACTCCAGGCGTTACACGGATTAATATGTTCACAAATTTCCCATGTTGCATTGCTAAATCATGTAAGATTTCTAATTCTAAGAAATTATCTACTACAAAACAACCGATATTCGCCTGAAGAGCCATAATCATTTCTTCTTCTGTTTTATTATTTCCGTGAAAATGAATACGCGATGCCGGAAAACCAGCTTGGAGCGCAGTATATAATTCTCCTCCAGAAACAACATCTAAAGACATATTCTCTTCACGAGCTACTCGGCACATCTCCATGCACAAGAACGCCTTGCTTGCATATGCTACTTGATAAGAGAAACCACTTTCTTTAAAAGCACGATGAAACGCGCGGCACTTTCCTCGAATAGACTCTTCATCGTATACATAAAGTGGTGTTCCGTATTGTTTTGCTAGCTGCGTCGTATCGCACCCACCAATTTCTAAGTGTCCTTGCCCATTGATTCGGCTTGTGCCGTGTAAATACATTTGAATTCCTCCCTTATTTCCTCTAAAACTCATAACCCCAATCTTCTATTCATTGCAGCACGCTTTTAGATAGACAAAAAACGCGCGGAACAATGTTCACACGCGTTTCTTATTAGGAAAAATATATATTGAAAAAATAAACGAGTTGTTATCTCCTCAAAATAAGAAACCGCATCAACATCTCCAAATAGCTCTTCATAAAATAAATCTTATGACAGTACTACATTTATTCAATGCAGTCCCAATATATGAATAAGATGGTTATTCTTATATTTCGGCAATAGTCCCTTTCAACCTATGATCACAGATTCCATTAAATCTCCCATAGCTTACTCTTTCCTATCGCGGCCTCTACCTTTGAGAGTAGATGAGGTAAGTCTATTTAATTTTCAAACATCTAATTGTTGCTATTAACAATACCAAAGGACCATTTTATTTGTCAAACAATTTTTTATATTGTTTTTTTACAGTTTAATTTTGTATCATTTGGTAAGCGCTTTACTGAAACCTTTGTCACTTCCCATTCGCCCTCTTCGTTATTAAATGTAATCGTTACCTTCTCAAATGGTGGAACAATTTTCCCACCAACCTGTTCATACTTCGTTACTTCAATACTCGTTTGAAATAAATATGTACCACTATACACTTTTTTTAAACTAATAATTTTAGGACATTGATAAGGCTTCAAGCTCCCATATTGTTTTTCAATTGCCTTATTTATTTTTGGAAATAAAACAGAATAAAGGGCATCTTCCATAAGGGGTGCATCATATTGTGCTACCGACACACTCGGTGAAGCAAAAAGTATAACACTACTGCATACTATAAAATATAATAATTTTCGCATTATAACCTCCGTTTTATTACTCGATTCTTTTTGCGCACGATAATTATCATACATAGAAACTCCGTTTTATTGTCTCCCACTGCCCTTTTTCTACTCAATTATTATAAAAAAGCCCACAACTCTCTTTTATTTTCGTATAATGATACTCATAGTATAATAAACATAATAACAAAGGACTGTTCGTATATATAAAATGAGGCGCTAATCAAACCGGCTCACAAGAACCGTCATGCTTTTAGGAGAGGAGTATATTATGCTACAAAATCTGTTTCCAAAACTGCGATTTGCACTAGTTGCAGTCGTTTTATTATGGATAAAAACATATATTGTGTACAAGCTAGCATTTGATATTAGAATTGATAACTTCTTTGAAGAGTTTATGCTTTTTATTAACCCACTAGCTTCGTTACTTTTATTTTTTGGTTTCGCTTTACTTGCATCTAAGTACCGAAACCGAATTATTATTGTAATTAGTTTTATACTGTCATTTATTTTATTTGGAAATGCAATGTTTTACGGGTTCTATAACGATTTTGTTACTTTCCCTGTTTTATTCCAAACAAATAATATGGCTGACTTAGGGACGAGTATAAAAGAACTCTTTACGTATAAAACATTACTTTTATTTGCAGACGCAATTATTTTAATGTTTATTTCGCGTAAATTCCCATCATTTGGTGATAAAACACCCCTTTCTCGCTCTGAGAAGCGAACTTTCTTTAGCGGTGTAACAGTATTATTAGCACTACAAATTGTTGTTTCAGTTATATATAAACCACAAATGTTCTCACGCTCGTTTGATCGTCAAACTGTCGTGAAAAATTTAGGGTTATACACATATCATCTATTTGATATTACACTTCAATCTAAGTCTTCAGCTGAGCGTGTATTTGCAAGTGGAGACGGGTTCTCTGAAATTAAAAACTATACAGACTCAAAAGATAAACAAGTTGATAAAAACTTATTTGGAGCTGCAAAGGGTAAAAATGTAATTTTAATTTCAATGGAATCTACACAAAGTTTTATTATTAATAAAAAAATAAATGGAAAAGAGATTACTCCATTTTTAAATGAGTTTATTAAAGATAGTTTTTATTTCGATAACTTCTATCATCAAACGGGACAAGGTAAAACTTCTGATGCTGAATTTATCGTTGAAAATTCCCTTTATCCGTTAGACCGTGGTTCTGTATTCTTTACTCATGCAACAAATGAATACACTGCCACACCAGAACAATTAAAGAAATACGGATATTCTTCTGCTGTCTTCCATTCAAACGATAAAACGTTTTGGAATCGTGACGTAATGTATCCTGCGCTTGGATATGATCGTTACTTTAATTTAAATGATTACGTAGGAACGGAACAAATGTCTGTCGGTTGGGGATTAAAAGATAAAGAGTTCTTTGAGCAATCTATTCCAAAGTTAAAATCTTTACCACAACCGTTCTATACAAAATTTATTACGTTAACAAACCATTTTCCATTTCTTCTAAATCCAGAAGATCAATATGTTGATGAATTTAATTCCGAAAGTGGTGTTTTAAATCGCTACTTCCCAACCGTTCGTTACACGGATGAAGCTCTTAAATTATTTATTAAACAATTGAAAGACGAAGGACTATATGATAATTCCGTTATTGTCATTTATGGTGATCATTACGGCATTTCTGAAAACCATAATGCAGCTATGGCTCAGTTCCTTGGGAAAGACGCTATTACACCGTTTGATTCTATGCAATTACAACGCGTCCCTCTCATTATTCATGTGCCTGGCCAAGAAGGAAAAGTCATCTCTAAAGTATCTGGTCAAATTGATATTAAACCAACGTTACTTCATTTACTTGGTATTAAAACAAATCAATCCGTAGAATTTGGAACAGACTTATTTACGAAAGAAAAAGACCCTCTTATGGTAATGCGGGACGGCAGTTTTGTTTCGGAAGATTATGTTTATACAAAAAATATGTGCTATAAAAGAAGCACAGGTGAAGAAGCTGATTTAACACTATGTCAGCCTTATATTGAAAAAGCAAAAACAGAATTAAAATTATCCGACAAACTCATTTATGGAGATTTATTACGATTTGATCCTAACAATCGATATAAAACCGGAACGATGACAACGAAATTTGAATAGTGTAGGAAGCAACTTTACAAAAGTTGCTTCCTTTTTTTACTTATTTTTTAAATTTCTCTTCTATACAATCTTTCACAAATTGGGAATTTTTTTCGTATGAGAAAGAAATTTATGGTATGATAAAATAAGTAAACTTTCATACACTAATTAAGAATTTATAACAGAAAGCAAGGGATCAGATTTTGTATAGAGCAGCTATTCCAAACTTATTTACGCTCGGGAATTTATATAGCGGATTTTTGTCAATCGGCTATGCATCTTTAGGATATTATAAATCAGCTGCTATTTTAGTACTGATCGGGATGATGTTAGATAGTCTTGATGGTCGTGTCGCTCGTTTATTACGCGTTGATTCACAAATGGGCAAAGAGCTTGATTCACTCGCGGATGTTGTAACATTTGGCGCAGCACCTGCTGTTTTAATGTATTACACATCTTTCTCCAACTATGGCATCATTGGACTATACATAGCGGGATTATTCCCACTGTTCGGAGCATATCGCTTAGCACGATTTAATGTAACGCCATCATCTACTTCTATGAAATATTTCACTGGAGTTCCGATTACTGCAGCAGGAGGGCTTGTTGCTTTCTTAACATTATTTTCACATACCATTCCAAAAATTGTTCTCATTACCGTATTCGTAACGTTCGCATTTTTAATGGTGAGCCGTGTTCGTATCCCAAGTTTAAAAGATGTACCAATTCCACGATATAGCATAATTATTACACTATTTTTAGTTGGAATTATTATCACAATGTACCAAACAAGTTTTGGCAACATTTCTGTTTTCTTATTCATTGCCATTCCACTATACATTTTGTATATGTTATCTCAATTTATTAGACAAAGACCTTCTAAAAAAGCGAATAAAGAAAAATAAAAAACCTTCCGTATTTCGGAAGGTTTTTTATTTTGTAACTAATACTTTTTGATTTACAGGTGTTACAGGTTCTTCACCATTTAATACAGCTAAAATATTTCTTACTGCCATTTCAGCCATTGCATCACGTGTTTCGAATGTTGCATTTCCTACGTGAGGAGCAAGTACTACATTCTTTAATCCTTTTAGCTCTTCTGTAATTTTCGGTTCAAATTCAAATACGTCAAGAGCTGCACCTTCAATTTCATTCGTTTTTAGTGCATGAGCAAGTGCTGATTCATTCATAATTGGTCCACGTGAAGCATTTATAATATATGCTGTTTTCTTCATCATTTTAAACTGTTCTTCATCAATCATATGATGTAATTTCGGATTATAAGCACAGTTAATTGTAATAAAGTCCGCTGTTTGTAATAATTCTTCCAACGTTACGTATGTCGCTTCCAGTTCACTTTCAGCTTCAGGCTTTCGATTTGGTCCTGTATATAAAACATTCATTCCAAATGCTCTCGCACGCTTTGCAACTGCCTTCCCAATTTCTCCGAGGCCAATGATTCCAATTGTCTTACCGTGTACTTCGCGGCCCAAGAAGAATAATGGTGCCCAGCCGTTAAATCCAGTTGTACGACATAAGGTATCCCCTTCAGGAATTCTACGTGCCGCTGCTAAAAGCAGTGCAAACGTTAATTCTGCTGTTGCCTCTGTAGATACTTTCGGCGTATTTGTAACAGCAATACCCTTTTCTCCAGCATATGTGTAATCAATATTATCGTAACCAGCACCATAATTTGCGATAATTTTCAAGTTTGGTGCTGCGTCAATAACCTCTTTCGATACCTTCGTAGAAAGTAAGCTTAAAAGTGCATCTTTATCTTTTACACGTTCTGCTAACTCTTCTACACTAATTAATTCTTCTTTATTGTACATTTCTACATCATGATTTTTCAATAATTCTAATCCGATTTCTGGAATTTTCCCTGCTACTAATATTTTCGCCACTACTAACACCTCTTCTATACAAAATATGATATCTCTTATATTTCATTGTAAGAAATCTACATATAAAAACCAAGGAATTTGATTATAGTTTTGAAAATCGACACTTTTCCATAAAAAAAGAGGAGATGCAACTCTCCCCTCTTTTTACGCTTTTTCTTGCGATTCTTTCCCAAGCTTCGCATCGATTGTTCCTTCTGCAACTGTATCGCTAATTTGTTCCTCAATAACTGAGTTAGCAGTATTATTTGTTTCAGAAGTATAGGCTTGATCTACCGCTTGTATGTTTTGTTTATTTTGTTGTTTCGCCATTTTTTATCCTCCTTTTCATTCTTTCTTATTTTGAACAAAAAGAGTGATTTTCATCAAAAAATCGTGTTTCATTTTGAAATTATTACTTCTTCTTCAAGCAATCTCATCGTTCTTACTCGTTTCGTAAATGTAGCTATGTGAGAAATATCATGATTGCGTAATGTCTTTATATTCTCTTCCACATACTTTCCTAAATCATTCGGATAATGGGCATCTGAGGATAGAGTAATCGGAATTCCATGCTTAGCTAATACTTGTAAATAAAGCGGACTTGGGCACATTTCGCGCACAGGATATCGATAGTACAATCCCGCATTTATTTCTGTTGCTGTATTTGTTTCCACTAACGCACGAGCAATTTCCTTATAATAAGAAAGCTGTTCATTCTCATCTAACCGGTAATTAAATACTTTTATGTTATCGAGGTGAGCTATAATATCAAAAAGATCGGAACGAACAGCACTTTCAACTGTAGCGAAAAACGTGTGATATAAAGTATGTAACTCATGCGTACCAAAATACTCTTTCGTATCTGGATTATCAAATCCCCATCCATCTATAAAATGGACCGAACCGATTACATAATCAAAGTCTCCTAATGCTAGTAAACCTTTTAACTCTTGTTCACCCCCGATAAAATAATCCGCTTCAATTCCAAGTTTGAGCGTTATCCCTCGTTTACTCCATCGCTCTTTTGCCTCTTCAATCGCCTTTGTAAAATCATAAATAGACGTTACTCTTACTTGATCTAACCATTCTTTTTGCAGGCGACCAAGCTTAGAATCACTAATATCTACATACTTTTCATAATATCCTTTCGCTTCATGAAAACGATATAAATGATCGACAATGCCAACTTCTTTTATACCTTTTCGCACAGCTTCTTCTAAATATAAATCAATCCATTTCGCTGTAAATGGACCTTCTTTCACACGTCTTTGCAGGCGTTCTTGTGTTTTCATAAGCCATTCCATAGAATGTTTTTCTTCTTTAAGCGGTTCAAAATATTGTAGCGCATCATTTATTTTAGCTAGCCACCCTATTGAATATGGCCCTTCTTCTAAATGAATGTGATAGTCCACTTTCATCCATATTCCCCCTTATAATGTATCTATTTCTCTTCTGTCCCCTACTCGCGAAAGCTTTCCATTTCTTTCTTTCACTTCTTGCATGACATCTTCTAATGGAATATTTTTTTCGGCTAATAGAACAAAACAGTGATAGAACACATCAACCATTTCTTTTACTATTTCTTCTTTATCATTATTTTTAGACGCAATAATTACTTCGGTGCACTCCTCACCAATTTTCTTTAAAATTTTATCTTCACCTTTTGAAAATAAATAATTCGTATATGATTCAGAGAGTGGATTTTTCTTTCGTTCTTCAATTGTTTCAAATAATAACTTAAGGATATCTTCCATATGTATCCCCCTATATAATTTTGTAGTGAAAACACGTTTTTTCTCCCGTATGGCAAGCAGGCCCTACTTGCTTTACAACAACAACGATTGCATCTTGATCACAGTCTAAATAAAGTGATTGCACATATTGGACATTTCCCGATGTACCTCCTTTATTCCATAACGATTGTCTCGAACGGGAATAAAACCATGTTCTTTTCGTTTCCATCGTCTTGTCATACGCTTCTTCATTCATATAAGCTAACATTAAAACTTCTTTCGTATCTTCCTCGATAACAACAGCTGGTATCAATCCTTTTGCAAAATTAGGTTTCATAACCGCACCTCAACATTTGCTTCTCTTAATTTTCTCTTTACATCTTGTACAGTCGCTTCACCATAATGAAAGATTGATGCCGCTAATGCTGCATCAACTGTTGTCTTTTGAAATACTTCTATAATGTGATCCACATGACCACATCCACCTGATGCGATTACTGGAACAGAAACGCTGTTTGAAATTGCTCCTGTTAAACGAAGATCATATCCGTTTTTCGTTCCATCTGCATCCATACTCGTCAGTAAAATTTCTCCTGCCCCTAGCTGGACAACGCGCTTTGCCCATTCGATTGCATCCATCCCTGTATCGACTCTTCCGCCGTTCACGTATACATTCCATTTATCTTCCTCTACTTTTCTAGCATCAATTGCTACGACAATACATTGTGAGCCAAAATGTTCCGCACCTTCCTGGATTAACTTCGGATTTCTCACTGCCGCTGAGTTTATTGAAACTTTATCTGCTCCAGCTCTTAGTAAATTGTACATATCTTTAACACTTGAAATCCCCCCGCCAACTGTGAGAGGTATGAATACTTTTGAAGCAGTTTTTTCTACAACATCTATAATCGTTTTTCGCCCTTCATGCGTCGCAGTAATGTCTAAAAATACGATTTCATCTGCTCCCGCATCATTATATAATGCGGCTATTTCAACAGGATCACCGACGTCTTGTAACCCTATAAAATTCACACCCTTTACTACCCGCCCTTCTTTCACATCTAGACATGGAATAATTCGTTTTGCTAACATAGTTTTGTTACCTGTAACACTTTTTCTAAATCAATCGTTTTCTCGTAAAGTGCCTTCCCAATAATGACGCCATATATGTTCATATCATTTAATCTTTTCACCTGTTGAATAGATGCGACACCTCCAGATGCAATCACACGAATACCCACGCTTTTTTGCAGTAACTCTAATTGCTCAAAATTTGGTCCTGCAAGTGTCCCATCTTTTGAAATGTCCGTAAACACAATCGTTTGAACACCTACACTTTCCATTTGCTTCGCTAAATCGATGTACGAAATTTCAGACACATCTAACCAGCCCCTCGTTGCTACGAAACCATTTTTCGCATCAATTCCAACTATGATTTGCTCCTTATATAGACGAACCGCTTCTTCTAAAAATGATTTATCGTAAAGGGCAGCCGTTCCTAATATCACTTTTTCTACACCTACTGACAACAACTTCTCCACTGCCGCGAGTGACCGAACTCCTCCTCCAATTTGCACCGGAATACGTACCGCCTTGCATATTTTTTCAATGACAGGTAAATTTACTGACTCCCCAACAATTGCTCCATCTAAATCAACAACGTGTAGTATTTTCGCTCCAAGTTTTTCAAATATGATTGCTTGTGCGACTGGATCTTCATTCATCACCGTTTCTTTACTAAACTCTCCTTGATAAAGCCTGACGCATCGTCCTTCTTTTACATCGATAGCTGGGAAGATTTCCATGCTTCTACCACCCCTTTGAAATTTTTTAACATTCGCATCCCAATTTCCCCACTTTTTTCAGGATGAAACTGTGCGCCAAATATATTTCCTTTTGCTACAAAACCAGGTACTTTCACACCATATTCACTTGCCCCATACACAATTTCATTCGGACAATCTGCATAATAAGAGTGGACATAATATACGAAAGAACCGTCCTCTACTCCATTCCAAAGCGATATTTCTCCTTCTTTTTTTAATTCATTCCACCCCATATGTGGAATTTTATAAGGAACTTTTAACTTTCGAATAACACCTGGCAATAAATTTAATCCGTTACAATTTTGTAGTTCCTCACTTTTCTCAAATAAAAGCTGCATTCCTAAGCAAATACCCAGAAGCGGTTTTCCTAAGCTCCCAACTTCTTTTAGCACACATACTAAATCTTTTTCTTCTAAAACGCCCATCGCTTTCGGAAATGTGCCTACTCCTGGTAAAATAACTCCATCACTTCTCAATATTTCTTTTTTATCATCCGTTATGATGTACTCTGTTCCAATATATTTTAATGCTTGTTCCACACTACGAATATTTCCCATTCCATAATCTATAATTGCAATCAATTACAACATCCCTTTCGTTGAATTTACACCATTAATATTGGCATTTTTATCGACTGCCTCTCTAAGCGCTCGACCGAACGCTTTAAATAAAGCTTCAATTTTGTGATGTGTATTGCTTCCGTATAAAATGCGAGCATGTAACGTAATATTTGCAGCATGAGCAACTGCTCTAAAAAATTCTTCCGTTAATTCTGTGTCAAAATCCCCTAGCTTCGGATTTGTTAATTCACCTTGAAATACAATATATGAGCGCCCGCTTATATCAATCGCGACAAATCCTAAAGATTCATCCATCGGTACATACGCTGAGCCGTAACGGTTAATCCCCTCTTTATTTTGCAATGATTCTTTCAAGCAAGTTCCGAGTACAATTCCAACATCTTCAACCGTATGATGAGCATCAACGAATACATCACCTTCAGCTTCAATTTGCAAACCAAATCTTCCGTGTCTAGCAAATAAAGTTAGCATATGATCAAAAAATCCAACTCCCGTTTGCACAGAAACATTCGTACTTTCATCAAGTTGCAAACTTAATTTAATTTTTGTTTCCGTCGTCTCACGTACTTGACTAGACTCGCGCATTATTCTTCCTCCTTAAACCTAATTTGGATTGCTCTTGCATGTGCATGTAAACCTTCTTTATTTGCAAGTTCTACAATATGATGCTGTACACTTCTTAACGCTTCTTCCGTATACGAAACGAAGCTTGATTTTTTTACGAAATCATCGACGGATAACGGAGAAAAAAATCTTGCCGTTCCACTTGTCGGTAATACGTGATTCGGCCCCGCCAAATAATCTCCGAGCGGTTCAGGTGCATATGGGCCAAGAAAAATTGATCCAGCATGCTTTACATAAGCTAGAGCATTCATTGGCTCTTTTATGTGTAACTCTAAATGTTCTGGAGCGATTTCATTTGATAAATGAAACGCCTCTTCTAAAGAAGGGACAATAAAAATTGCTCCATTTCTTTTTATGGATTCACGAGCGATTTCACTTCTAGGCAACGTCTCTAGCTGCCTTTCTATTTCTCTTTCTACTTCTTTAGCAAGCTTTATATTTGTTGTAATACAAATAGCTGTTGCCCTCTCGTCATGTTCTGCCTGTGATAATAAATCAGCAGCAATATATTCGGCATTTCCTGTTTCATCTGCGATAACTACAATTTCTGATGGTCCAGCAATCATATCGATATTGACTATCCCATATACTTCTCGCTTCGCTAGCGCGACATATAAATTCCCTGGTCCAACTATTTTATCTACTTTAGGAATCGATTCCGTTCCATATGCTAGAGCAGCAATTACTTGAGCACCACCGGCCATATATATTTCATCTACACCTGCAAGACTTGCAGCAGCTAAAATATGCGGATCAATTCCTCCTTGCTTCGGCGGTGTTACCATTACAATTTTTTTCACTCCTGCGAGTTTTGCTGGCAATACATTCATTAATACTGATGAAGGATACGAAGCAGTCCCGCCCGGCACATATACACCTACATTTTCTAACGGACGAATAAGCTGCCCTCTAATTACCCCTTCACTCACGCAATCAAACATAGATTGTCTTTTTTGCTTTTCGTGATACGAGATAATATTTTTCTTCGCCTCTTTTAACGCTTCTAAAAAAGCTTGTTCTACAAACTTACTTGCTTGTTTTATTTCTTCCTCACTTACACGAAAATCTTTTGTCTCTACACCATCAAACTTTTTTGTATAGAACGATAAAGCCTCATCTTTACTCTCCCTTACGTTTTGAACAATTTCACTTACACTTCTTTGAACAGTTTCTTCTATTATATTAGCGCTTTCTCGTAGCGATTTTATTTTCGATAAAGCCTCTTGGAAATCTTCAAAAACTATCTCCATTTAAAATCCCCCTATTTCCCTGACAAAATTTCTTGTTCCATCATATTTATAATACAGAATATTTCGTCTTTTTTAGTTTTCAATGCAGCCTTATTCACAATCATTCGAGCTGATATAGAGCACATTTCCTCAAATACAATTA
This sequence comes from Bacillus sp. SRB_8, assembly GCF_003264205.1. Taxonomy (NCBI): domain Bacteria; kingdom Bacillati; phylum Bacillota; class Bacilli; order Caryophanales; family Bacillaceae; genus Bacillus; species Bacillus sp. SRB_8. The sequence goes on from NZ_NADT01000006.1 coordinate 218,745, forward strand.
ACCCGTTTTCTTGTAATGTTTTTCCTGTTTCAACAATATCAACAATTGCATCTGCCAAACCTAGAAGTGGAGCAATCTCTACAGATCCTTCTATTTTAATAATTTCTACATCCTCCCCTTTATCATGAAAATATGTAGAAGTAATGTGCGGATATTTCGTAGCAATTCGTTTTTTCCGATAACTCTTCGGATTATACGTAGGAATAGAAGCGACACAAAATTTACACACGCCCACTCCTAAATCGACCATCTCATATATATCTTTCTCAAATTCCATTAATATATCTTTTCCAACGACTCCAATATCAGCTACGCCATGTTCTACATAAGTAGCAACATCTACCGCTTTCACTAAAATAAATGAAATGTTTGTGTTTTTACTTTTAAACACAAGTTTTCTTCCTTTATCTTTGAGCTCTGAACAATCAATTCCAATTTTTTCAAACAGTGGAATAACATGCTTTTCTAATCTTCCTTTCGTTAACGCAATTTGAATGTTACGCATGAAGCCTCCCCTTCTTTCTGGATGATCCATTTCTCTCTCCATACATATTCCACTAGTGACTCACTCTTCGCCTCAACGACTGTCATTATTTTATTCTTGTTTGCAAATTGAAAAGTATCGTTTAAATTAGAGAATAAAGATAACTGGGCATTCTTCCCGTCCTTTTGAAGTAAATTTCGTAACCTTTCCGCTTCTGCTAATCTATTTAACTCATAATGAATCATAATATCTATTCTCTTTCGTTTATATGGTTCTTGCTGCTCTTGAAGTGCCTTAACTATTTGATTTACTTGCACCGCGAGCCCAACCGCTGGCATCATCTCTCCAAAATTTCCAATTAACTCATCATATCTTCCGCCACTAACAATCTCTTCTCCAATTTCATATATATACCCTTTGAAAATAACACCCGTATAATAATCCAAATGTTGAACCATACCTAAATCAATTGATATGTAAGAGCCATATCCTAACTGTTCAATTGTTTCATATATTTCTTTCACTCTCGCAATGGCCATTTTCATTTCATTACTTGAGGCGAGTTTTTCTGCTTCCTCAACAACATCTAAACTCCCGAATAACCTTGGTAGTTTCTCAAGTAACCTTACTGTTTCATCACACCGATTTAATTTCTTTTCTTCTATAAAGTGTGAGAGTGCGGCATAATTTTTACTTTCAATATACGTTCTAAGTAACTTCTCTTCTTCATCATTAATGGGGAGCTTTTTTACGATACATTTATATAACTGCACTTGCCCAATCTCAATTGTGAAAGATTGCACCTTTAATTTTTGAAGTGCTTGAATTACGCTTATCACACATTCAATTTCAGCCCTTACATTTTCAATCCCGATAATTTCAATACCACTTTGCACTATTTCATTATATTTCCCAGTAAGGGACTCATTCGCCCGAAATACATTCCCGCTATAAGTTACTTTAAGAGGAATATCCCCTCTCTGTGTTCCAATTACTCTTGCTAAAGGAATTGTCATATCTGGGCGTAAAACGATAATCCGTCCTTTTTCATCGAAAAATTTATACATCTTTTCTTCATCTATCGGCCTGTTTTGAAATGCAAAAACATCATAAAATTCAATTGTAGGTGTCCTTATTTCTTCATAACCTCTCTCTAAAAAGGTCCGTCTTAATTTTTGTTCCACTTCTTCAATTAACGTACATTCTTCGAATAAGTAATCTCTCGTTCCATTCGGATTTGCCCGTTTCCACTTTGTCATCTGAATTCACACACCCTTCCCTCTTTAATTTATGCCCATTACATCCACCCAAACCGAAAATAAAAAGAGCCTTGTAGACAAAATACCTACAAGGCTCTTTAGTAGAGTGTAGGTACAACGGGAATAACCCTTGTGCCTACACGTTTTCACGTTAGGTTCAAGGGTTTCATGTATGATGATGTAGTTTTGTAAGCATTTTAATAGATTGTACGATATTCATAATACTTACTCCCTTTCTCCTCTGATTTTTTACATATTATATAACAGTTAATTCTGAATGTAAATACATTTCGAATATTCTACTTTCAGTTAATGTGAAGCTACTTTTCTTTCATACTCTTCAATTTCTTGTTCATATTGCATTGTAATGCTGATTTCATCTAGACCATTTAATAATTTTTCTTTCCACATTTTCTCGATTGTAAAATGAAACCTGTGCGTATTCGTAATAATTACTTCATTCTCTAAATCAACTTCCATTTGATCTCTCGCATTCGTTTTGGCAAGTTGTTCACGCATCTCTTTATCCATTACAATCGGTAACATACCATTCTTCATACAATTCATATAAAAAATATCTGCAAATCCTCCGGCGATAATAACGCGGAAACCATAATCCGCAAGCGCCCAAGGAGCATGTTCTCTTGAAGAACCACATCCAAAATTATCACCTGTAATTAATATACTTGCTCCTTTTCGTTCTTGTGCATTAAGGGGGAAATTAGGATTTTCATGGCGCTCATTATCGTAACGCCACTCATCAAATAAATATTTTCCAAATCCCGTCCTTTCAATTCTCTTCAAATATTGCTTCGGAATAATTTGATCTGTATCAATGTTATCATTCATAAGTACTGCGGCAGTACCTTTATGAATATGAAATGGTTCCATCGTAACTCTCCTTTCTAATATCAACAAAATGACCATATAACGCAGCTGCTGCAGCCATAGCTGGACTTACTAAATGTGTTCGTGCTCCTTTCCCTTGCCTTCCTTCAAAATTACGATTTGAAGTAGAAGCACAATGTTCTCCTTCAGGTACTTGATCTGGATTCATCCCAAGACACATTGAACATCCAGGCTCTCTCCATTCAAATCCCGCTTCTTCAAATATGCGATGTAAGCCTTTTTGCATCGCCCGCTCTCTCACACTTTTTGATCCTGGTACAACGAGTGCTCGCACACCTTCTTTTACCTTTTTCCCTTTTACAACAGATGCAGCAATTTCTAAGTCAGATAAACGTGAATTTGTACAAGAACCAATGAAGACATGCTTAACAGGAATTTCAAACGTACTTTGCCCAGGGCTCAATCCCATATATGAAAATGCTCTTTCATCATTTTCGTTATGCTTCTCTGGTAATTTTTCATCAATAGGAACACCCATACTAGGATTTGTTCCCCAAGTGACATACGGTGCTAAATCCGTAACATCTACCGAAATATGTAAATCATAAATTGCATCTGAATCTGTATAAAGCTCCGACCATTTTCCCGTAAACGTTTCATAGTCTTTCGGTGCATATTCACGCCCTTTTACATAAGAAAATGTTTTCTCATCTGGTGCAATGATGCCAGCTTTCGCTCCCCCTTCAATTGCCATATTGCAAAGTGTCATTCTCTCTTCCATACCCATATCACGAATCGTCTCTCCGTAGAATTCCATTACATGCCCCGTTCCAACCGCTACACCGTACTTTGAGAGAAGATGCAAAATAATATCCTTTGCATAAACGCCTTTCGGTAACTTTCCTTTTAATTCAATCCCCATCGCTTTCGGTTTTCGTTGCCACAACGTTTGAGTTGCTAATACATGTTCTACTTCACTCGTACCAATACCAAACGCTAAAGTACCGAAAGCACCGTGGGTTGCTGTATGGCTATCACCGCATACAATCGTTTTCCCCGGTTGTGTGAGCCCAAGTTCTGGTCCTATAACGTGAACGATTCCTTGCTCTTCATCACCAATATCGGCTAATCGAACCTTAAATTGTTTACAATTGTCACGAAGTGTATCCAATTGCTGCTTCGCAATGCGATCGGTAATATTCCAAACATCTTTCGTTGGAATATTATGATCCATCGTTGCAAACGTTAATTCCGGTCTCCGAACAGTTCGATTTGCAAGCCGCAAGCCTTCAAAGGCTTGCGGTGACGTTACTTCATGAACGAGATGAAGATCGATATATAATAAATCCAATCCATTTTCATTCGTTACAACTACATGCCTTTCCCAAAGCTTATCTAGTAACCTTTTCCCCATTATCTTCCTCTCCCTACTAGTGCCTGCTCTTCCATTTCTTGAATAACTGCCCTCGTAAATGAAGTTGTCGTCTCATTCCCCCCAATATCAGCTGTACATTTCCCAGATTGAAGAACTGCAGAAATTGCCTCTTCAATCGCATACCCTTCTCTCGTTAATCCAAATGATTGCCCAAGCATCATCGCTACTGAACGCATCATCGCAATTGGATTCGCTTTATTTTTACCTGCAATATCTGGCGCTGATCCGTGAATAGGCTCATATAAAGACGGCCCGTTTTCCGCATGGCTCGCTGATGGAAGCATTCCTAATGACCCTGCTAATACAGAAGCCTCGTCGCTCAAAATATCACCAAATAAATTTTCTGTTACGATAACGTCAAATCTCCTTGGGTTTCGAATTAACTCCATAGCAGCTGCATCTACTAAAATGTGCTCTAATTCAACATTAGGATAACGAAGAGCTACTTCTTCCGTAACAGCTCTCCACAATTTACTAGATTCTAAAACATTCGCTTTATCAATAGAGGTTACTTTTCTCTCTCTCTTACTCGCTAATTGAAAAGCATACGACACGATACGTTCAATTTCATGACGATGGTACGTAAGTGTATCAGTTGCCGATTCTTCCGTTCTTTCTTTCGGATAAGAGAAATAAATACCGCCTGTTAGTTCACGAACGACAACGAAGTCAATTTCATCTGCGTTTTTTAATGGCGATAAATGTGCAGTTGCGCTTTCTACTGTTACAGGACGAACGTTCGCAAATACACCAAGTCCTTTTCTTAAAGCTAATAATCCTTTCTCTGGCCTTTCTTTCGCATCATCCCACCGCGGTCCACCAACCGCTCCAAGTAAAACCGCATCACTCGCTAAACAAGCGGCAAGTGTTCGCTGTGGTAATGGTTGCCCATTTAAATCGATAGCCGCTCCGCCAAAGTACTCATCTTGTAAATGAAAGTGATGTCCATATAGCCTCTCTACCATATGCAATACTTCCTTCGCGCTTTCCATAATTTCCGGACCAACACCATCACCCGCTAAACAAACGATACGTTTTTCCAATTAAAACACTCCTTTTTGTCTGAATTTTCAGAAATATACTTTGATAAGTAAGGGACGATCCCCTCACTTATCAAACAGTTACTTCACAAGAGTAATAAAAGATTTTAATTTTCCGGCCGCATGAACATACGCTCTCGCCGATGCTTCTAATACGTCTTGCGCAACACCAAAACCTGATACTTGATGAGTTCCTTCTTTTAATTCAACATGAACATGTGCAAGTGCATCTTGACCTTGCGTTATAGATTGTATGCGATAATCCGCTAAGTCACATTCTAATCCTAAAATTCTTTGAATTGCATTATAGATCGCTTCAATACTTCCAGAACCAGTTGCTGCATCTTCGTACATATTTCCTTCCTCATCTTTTAGTACAACCGTTGCACACTGTGTACTATTTGATACGAAATGTACTTGCAATTGAGTAATGCTATATTGCTGGGCCGCAAATGCTGCTTCACCAAGCATAAGCGCACGTAAATCTTCTTCTGTAATTTCTTTTTTACGGTCAGCCAAGTTTTTAAATGCTTCAAACACCACATCTCGTTCTTCTTTTGTAAACTCATAACCAAGTTCTTTCATTTTTTCAGTAAACGCATGGCGCCCGGAATGCTTTCCTAATACAAATAGATTTTGTGACTCTCCAATCAGTGATGGTTCAATAATTTCATACGTCGTTACTTCTTTTAATACACCGTCTTGATGAATACCTGATTCGTGAGCAAAAGCATTTGCTCCAACAATCGCCTTATTTTTCGGTACAACCATACCCGTTAACCGACTTACTAACGTACTCGTCGCTTTAATTTCTTTTAATGTCATAGAGGATTCTGCTTCATAGAAATCTTTTCTAATATGGAGAGCAACCGCTACTTCTTCTAGCGCCGCATTCCCCGCTCTTTCTCCAATTCCATTAATCGTTCCTTCTACTTGTAACGCTCCGCCTTCAACCGCAGCTAACGAATTCGCTACTGCCATCCCAAGATCATCGTGACAATGACAAGAGAAAATTGCTTTTTCATACGACGGAACGGATTCTTGTAAGTATTTAAAAAGAGAATAATATTCTTTTGGATTCGTATATCCAACTGTATCAGGAATATTGATTACATTCGCTCCTGCGCGAATCGCGACTTCTACTGCTTCAGCTAAAAATGCTCTCGATGTTCTTGTTGCATCTTCTGCTGAAAATTGAACTGTTGGAAATAGTGATTTCCCAAGCGTAACCGAGCGATGTATGCTATCTAATACATCTTCTTTTGACATACAAAGCTTATATTTCATATGAATGTCACTCGTAGCTAAAAATACGTGTAAACGAGGAGAGACAGCGCCTTTCACAGCTTCATAGGCTCTTCGAATATCACTTTCTCTCGCTCTAGCTAAACTCATAACCGTAGCATTTTGAATGGTATTTGCGATACGTTTTACCGATTGAAAATCACCTTCAGAAGCTGCTGCGAATCCAGCTTCCATTACATTAATACCAAGTCTCTCTAGTTGCCTCGCAATCTGTAATTTCTCTTGTTCATTTAAATTAACTCCTGGTGATTGTTCGCCATCACGAAGCGTCGTATCCATGAACAAAATTTGCTTCATATTATTTAATCCCTACCTTTACTCGGGGCTGTACGAAAGGCATCATTTCACGTAATTTACGTCCAACTACTTCGATTTCATGTTCATTTTCTTTTTCATTTGTCGCCTGGAAATTTGGTCTTCCTGCTTTATGCTCTGCAATCCAGCCTCTTGCAAATGTACCATCTTGAATTTCTGCTAGTACTGCACCCATCGCTTTCTTCGTATCTTCAGTAACAACGCGTGGCCCTGATACGAAGTCCCCCCACTGCGCTGTATCTGAAACTGAATATCTCATATTTTCAAGTCCACCTTCATACATAAGGTCAACAATTAGTTTCAGTTCATGTAAACATTCAAAATATGCAAGTTCAGGTTGATAACCAGCTTCAACTAACGTTTCAAACCCAGCTTTTACTAGTGCAGTTACTCCGCCGCAAAGTACAGCTTGCTCTCCAAATAAATCTGTTTCTGTTTCTTCTTTAAACGTTGTTTCTAATACACCTGCTCTCGTCGCCCCAATTCCATCTGCATATGAAAGTGCCTTTTCAGTCGCAACTCCTGTTGCATCTTGATATACTGCAAATAATGCAGGAACAGCTCCCCCTTCCGCAAACGTACGACGTACTAGATGCCCTGGACCTTTCGGTGCTACTAGAAATACATCTACATTAGCTGGCGGTTTTACTTGATCAAAGTGAACATTAAATCCATGCGCGAAAACGAGAGAATTGCCGCCTTGTAAGTTTGGTGCAATTTCAGCTTCATATACTTCCGGCTGTAATTCATCAGGTAGTAGAATCATTACTACATCTGCTTTTTCTGCTGCTTCCGCTACTGTATATACAGAAAAACCGTCTTCTTTCGCCTTATCCCATGACTTCCCTTTCCTCAGTCCTACTACCACATCAAATCCGTTATCACGTAAGTTTTGCGCATGCGCATGGCCTTGCGATCCATATCCGATGATTGCTACTTTCTTTTCCTTTAATACATTTACCGTTACGTCTTTTTCATAATAAACTTTCGCCATTTTCATTTCCCCCTATTTTTTAAATAATTATTGAATTAACATAACTTGTTTATCTTGTTTTTTCATACTACGTGTAAATGCTGTTACACCTGTTCTAGCAATTTCTTTCAAACCATATGGACGAAGTAATTCAATTAACGCTTCTACTTTCTCCTGGGTACCTGTTACTTGCACCACTATGGAATCCTTCCCAACGTCTATTACAGCGGCTCGGAACGGTTCAATTAAACTATATAATTCTGCTCTTGCTACAGACGTTGCTACTTTAATAAGTGCAAGTTCTCTAGCGATCATCGCTTCTTCTGTAATATCTGATACTTTCAGTACATCAATTTGCTTATGAAGTTGTTTAATTAACTGCTCAACTTGCTGTTCATTTTCAACGTGTACAACAATCGTCATTCTCGAAATATCCGATGATTCCGTATGACCTACTGAAATACTTTCAATATTAAAATGTCTACGTGTCATAACACCTGTAATTCGATTTAACACACCGCTTTGATTTCGAACTGTCGCTGTTACAATTCTCTTCACCTTTTCTCCACTCCCTCCATTTGATGAACGCCTTTTCCTGGGGCAACCATCGGCATTACCTTTTCGGATTGAAGTACGCGGCAATCAATTACAACAGGCTCTCTTAACTCAATTGCATACTGTAATTGTTGCTTTGCAAGAAGTGGGTCTTCAATACGAACACCTTTTATGCCATAAGCATTGGCAAGCGCAACAAAATCTGGTTGGCATGAAAGTAAGGAGTGCGAATATCGCCCATTATAAAATTCCTCTTGCCATTGTCTTACCATTCCTAAAGCTTCATTATTTAAAATAAACACTTTAACTGGTAAAGAATGCTCTTTTAATACACTTAGTTCTTGCAGGGTCATTTGAAATCCCGCATCACCAACAATTGCAATAACTAGTTCTTCAGGCTTTGCGATTTGTGCACCTATTGCTGCTGGAAATCCGAAGCCCATTGTTCCTAAGCCTCCAGAAGTTACCCATTTATCTGGATTTTTCAGCGGATAATATTGAGCTGCCCACATTTGATGTTGCCCAACATCTGTCGTTACAATCGCTTCCCCTTTCGTAATTTCGTATAGCATATCAATTGCATATTGAGGCTTAATACATTCCGAATGCTCTTTGTAAGAAAGAGGGTATTTTTCTTTTCTACTATTCAATAATGAGAGCCAATCATTGTGATTTACTTCCCCTTCCTTAAAGTTGAGTAGAGCTTCTAATGCTTGCTTCGCACTCGCAACAATTGGAATTTCAGTCGGCACATTTTTTCCGATTTCTGCTGGATCAATATCTATATGTGCGACAATCGCTTCTTTAGCAAAATAAGCTAAATTTCCAGTAAGACGATCGTCAAATCTTGCTCCTATATTTATAAGTAGATCACATTCATATAACGCCATATTAGCCGTGTAAGAACCGTGCATTCCTCCCATCCCAAGAAATAATTTATCATCTGGCGGAAAACCACCAAGACCAAGTAAAGTATGAACAACAGGAATTTCATATTTACGAGCAAAGCTTGTTAATTCTTTCGATGCCTTCGCATGCAATACACCTGCTCCAGCTAAAATTAACGGTTTTTTTGAAGTCGCAATCGCTTGTAATAATTTGTTTATTTGTAGTAGATTCGGTTCGTAATTAGGCTGGTATCCTGGTAAATCCATTTGAACATCACTACATCGCTCACCTTTCTCTACTACCATATCTTTCGGAAGGTCAATTACGACTGGGCCTGGTCTTCCTGTTCTAGCGATATGAAATGCTTCTTTAATAATTCGGGGTAAATCCGATGCTTTTCGTACTTGATAATTATGTTTTGTCACCGGCATCGTAAGCCCCATAATATCAGCTTCTTGGAAAGCATCACTCCCGATTAACGTTGTTGCTACTTGCCCTGTAAATACAACAAGTGGCAATGAATCAATCATCGCGTCAGCTAGACCAGTAATAACATTTGTAGCACCCGGTCCACTTGTTGCAATTACCACTCCTGGATTTCCTGTAATTCTTGCATATCCTTCAGCAGCATGAATTGCACCTTGCTCATGCCTCGTTAAAATATGCGGAATTTCACAATCATAAAGCGCATCATATAGAGGTAAAACCGCACCACCTGGATAACCAAAAATCACCTCTACTCCTTCCTTTTCTAGCGCTTCTAACAATAGCTGTGCACCAGTTGCCAGTTTCTCTTCCGTTTTTGAAGACATTTTTCTTATAAGCCCCCTTTTTTAAACATTTATAAAATAAAAAAATCCTACGTCCACACTCCAGCTATGTGCTGAAGGGACGAAAGATTTCGCGGTACCACCCTTCTTCGCAAGATTACTCTTGCCTCAGTGACTCGGGATATGAGTCTAGCTAATAACGGAGCTACCGTCTAAGCCTAAACAAACGTTTCAGCTTAGCACTCAAGGGTGATGTTCGTCGACGTGAACCATCGGTTTCCAGCAACCACCGACTCTCTGTGAGGCTTCACAGTCAACTACTCCTCCCTATCAACGCTTTATCATGTCATAAGAGCTATTATCCAACTTTATTTTCTTCGTAAATTTTCTCTCCATCTTCTACAACTAATTTACGGAATTCTTCTAATAAACGATTCGTATGTGGCCCTGTTCTACCTAAACCAATCGTTCTTCCATCTACTGTCGTAACAGCAATTACTTCAGCAGCTGTTCCTGTTAAAAACACTTCATCAGCTACATATACATCATGCCTTGTAAATAATTCTTCTCTTACGTCATATCCAAGTTTTTCGCCGATTTCTAAAATCGCGTTTCGTGTAATACCTTCTAACGCTCCAGCAGAACTTGGTGGTGTAATTAATTTATTTCCCTTCACAATAAATACATTATCTCCAGAGCCTTCAGCTACATATCCTTGGTCATTTAACATAAGTGCTTCTTGTACTCCAGCTAATTTCGCCTCAATGCGAACTAAAATATTATTTAAGTAATTTAAAGATTTTACTTGAGGCGATAAAACATCCGGGCGATTGCGACGCGTTGCAACTGTTATAATCGGAATCCCTTTTTCATAATATTCTTGTGGAAATAAAGATAATTGCTCTGCAATTACTACTACATTTGGTTTCGTACAAGAATCGGGATCTAATCCCAAGTTCCCAGGTCCTCTTGATACAACGAGGCGGATATATCCATTAGATAGTTTGTTTTGTCGAATCGTTTCAACAACGATTTTCGTTGCTTCTTCTAACGTATATGGAATTTCTAACATGATGGATTTCGCTGATTCATATAACCGGACAAGATGCTCTCTCAAACGGAAAACATTACCGCTATATACCCTAATTCCTTCGAACACTCCATCGCCATATAAATAGCCATGATCATATACTGAAACCTTTGCTTCGTCTTTTGGAACAAATTCTCCATTTAAGAAAATCCACTGCTCGTTCACTTGAAAGCGCCCCCTATGTTCTATGAGTTTTTTATTGTTTCCTAGTCTACTCTCCTTTTCAAATAAATCAAGTGAATTTTTAGAAAATTTTTAATTTTTAATCGTACGTACATCTTTGTTCATATTGATTTAATAACATTGTTAACGTTTACAAAAAGTCAAAAAAATTTTTTCGTCAAATTCTACTAAAAAAAATATTTGTTTAAAAGAAGGGTTTTCGCCAATTGATACGAATCTATTGTATTCAATAAACGGACGTCCGATTTTATAAATCCGGGAATATACAACGACTTTTGGTGAAAAAGGGGGAAAATAACAAAAATAACGCTGTCTAAAAATAACATTCATATTTTTCATTTAGTAATCATAATCCTATTTTTAAAAAACAATTTGTCAAATTGAAGGAGGAAATAACAATGGCGTGTGTACAAATTAAAGGAACGAGACAAGAGGTAGTAGAAATGCTACAACTATTTGATCTAATGGATACGAAAGGATTTTGTAAATTCGATAATTACGTTGAAGTAGAACCAAATAGTAGGAAACATAACAACTACACAGCTTCAATCGATATTCAGTCTAATAACAGTTCAGCACAAGATACATTAAATGATCAATTCGTTAGTCAAATGCTTACTGGTGTATATAACGACTAAACAAATATTCTCTTCCTACCATCTTTTCATAAATATATGCTATGGACTTGAGCATACTAGCAACTAGATGGTAGGAGGTGAAAATTATGGCTAGAATTGGTGTTGAGAACTCTTTAACAGATGTTCAACAAGCTCTTCAGCAACAAGGACATGAAGTCGTTTCACTTAACTCTGAAAATGATGCACATGGGTGTGATTGTTGCGTTGTAACCGGGCAAGATTCTAATATGATGGGCATTGCAGATACATCGATAAAAGGATCTGTAATTAAAGCACATGGTTTAACAACAGATGAAATTTGTCAGCAAGTTGAAAACCGCACTTAATCATTTTTATCACATTATTTGTGAGCTAACATGTAAAGGGAATGGAATGGTCCCACTGATTATAGTTTCAATTTATTTATAGAAAGAGGGCTCCTTTTCAAAAGGAGCCCTCTTTTTTATATTCACCTAACGGGAAAGTAACATATACTGGATGAAAGCCCTACCTCTCTCTCATCATTACGGTTCCACTGACCGCTCCTTGATTCACTAGTATACATATAAAGCTTACATATACAATTTATAGGGTTTGTTCACAAAAGTTGTTGGTAAGACTACCCGATCTTTCGCAAACTTTTCGTATTATATTCATAAGATTTATTTACTTTACACTAGCTTTAACCGAGACACGAATTAAAATTTTAACACCAATACAATAACTTGTCAACATTTTTTACAAATTAAAAACAGACATTAACGGTTTGTCTGTTTTAGAATGGAGCTTTTTCTTTTATTACATATACAACAAAACCGCTTACTAACATACATAAGCCAACTACTAAGTTTTTGATATTAATCATAAATTCCTCTCCCTTATTCCACACATCATATATATTTACAGTTCAATTATTCCGATCGTCATAAAGCGCACTTTTTCTAATATATCATAATTCCTAAAAAATGCAAGTTCACTTTTGGCGACCATTCACAAATTTATCCACAGTGCTTGGCACAGTATTTAACGCTTTTTCAATTAAATGTGTACTACTATTGAGATGCAACACTTGCACACCGTTAGAACCAACTACTAAAAAAGCAACTGGGCTAATAGAAACCCCAGCCCCGCTTCCGCCTCCGAATGGATGACTTTGCTTGTTCTCTTTATGCTGCCCTTGTCCGCCGTTATGTTTTTCGGAAATAAAATCACCTTTAAAGTCACTTCCACCAGCTCCAAAACCAAAAGCCACTTGAGATACTGTTAATACTACATTTCCGTCAGCTGTTGAAACCGGACTTCCAACAATCGTATTTACATCTACCATCTCTTTTAAATTTGTCATTGCTGTTTTCATTAAATTTTCAATTGGATGTTCCATTATGTACTACACCCTTTCCTCATTATTCTTTTTTATACTTTCCAAAATAGAGGAAGTCATACTAAGTTTTCCTATTTTGAAAAAACATTTTCCACTTTCCAATTGGATATTACTCCCTGTACAAGTTCGGATAAAGTGAAACTTTAATCAGTGGAGGTTTTGTTCATCCCCCACTGATTATTAGCCCACACCAATCGGGCGTTTACGAGCCGCAGGGCTCCAGCCAAATTTTGAGGTGGGAGTCTCACTGCTCGCAAATAGCGGGATAAAAACAGTAAAGAGAAACATACTACTATTGAACCTTGTTATGAAAGGAGTCCTTACTTTGACTGAGAAATTTGATGAATATAAAAAAAGAGATCGAATAGATAGTGATTATAAAGAAGAATACGCAGCTGAAGTTGCACCACAGCGTATCGATTATGATGATAAAGATAACGATGATGTAAGATCGTCTGCAGCTGGATCGACTGCTGGTTTCATTGCTCTTGCCTTAGCAATATTATCATTATTCACATTCCCAACACTATTTGGTCTTGTGTCTGTTCTACTTGGTATTTACGCTTATAATCGCGGGGCTACTGTAACTGGCGGTACCGCTGCCATTGTGGGTGGTATCGCTGCACTCATTGCGATTTTATTCCGAGTGGCGCTTATTGGTTTATTGTTCTCTCTTTTTTAAAAAGAAAAAGGTATCTCGCTTTATGCGGGATACCTTATCCTGTAAATACATCTTCTGATGGATATTTAATTTTTTGTTTTGCTGGTCGTGCCAAAGAGAACACAAGTGTTAACGGTCCGATTAATCCACAAAACATAACAAACATAATAATACATTTTCCAAACGCCGATAGCTTCGCAGTAATCCCCATTGTTAACCCTACTGTACCAAACGCTGAAATTGTCTCAAATAATAACTGAATAAAACTGAAGTCTTCTGTAAGCATTAATACAAATACCGCTGTAAAAATAAGTATTTGACTAGCAACGACAATTGCTAACGCTCTCGTTACTGTCGACATTTTAATCGTACGCTGAAATAAAACAAAATCCTCTTTCTTTCTAAAGAAAGAAAGAACTGATGTAATTAAAATAACGAATGTCGTTAACTTAATTCCACCGCCTGTCGATACACTTCCCGCACCAATAAACATTAATACCATTGTAAATAGTATCGATGACTCTTCCATCCCCCCATAATCTACCGTGTTAAAACCAGCTGTACGAGGTGTAATTCCTTGGAAGAACGAAGCCCATAATTTTTCATTTAAAGATAAGTGCCCCAAAGTCTTCACATTATTATATTCCAATACAAAAATCACAATCATCGCAATAACATTAAGTGCTATCGTTCCAACAATCATGATTTTGGAGTGCAGTGATAATTTTCGGAAACTACGGCTATACCATATATCAATTAATACCGTAAACCCTAACCCTCCTATTACAATTAAAGAACAAATCCCAATATTAATAATAGGATCTCCTACATATCTTGTTAAATTATCTGGCCAAAGCGCAAAGCCGGCATTATTATATGACGCAATAACGTGAAAAATACTATAGTATAAACCTTTTCCAAAACCAAACTCTGGAATAAAGCGAATCGATAAAAAGATAACTCCAATTAGCTCAATACAAATAGAAAAAATAAAAACACGTTTTACTAATTTCACAAGACCACCAATATTTGTTTGATTAAATGCTTCTCCAATTAATAATCGGTGGCGTAAACCAATTTTTTTCCCTAATACCCAAACAATTAAAATGGCTATCGTCATAAGACCGAGACCACCCGTTTGAATTAAAAACATAATAACAATTTCACCAAACATCGTAAACGTACTCGCAGTATCTACAACACCTAAACCGGTTACAGTCGCTGCCGACGTAGCTGTAAAGAAAGCATCTACCCAACTAATATGTACTTTCGTTGCAAACGGTAACTTTAATAACAACCCTCCGACCACAATTAAACAAAAAAAGCCTAATGCTAAAATTTGTGGTGGATTCAATCGTATAAAACGATTATACAACCCTTGTTTTTTTGCTACTTCCATATCACTAACTCCCTTTATCAAGTGAAGCTTTTATCCCCTCATAAATAAAGACTTTTTAAGAGCCTACAAGTAGCGGGATAAACCTTATATTCTCATAATATAGTTGAGCATAATCCTTTTTTTCATAGATTTCAACTTTTATTTATATTCAGACTCCTATCGTTTTACAAAAGAATATTTTCTATTATATCTCCACTTATAACTCTTACAATAACTATTTTATCCCTTTTCAAATTCCCATATCTTTCACTCCAAGTTCACACGAGGGTCACATCTACCTTTTATAGTATATGTATCGGAGCTGTTCCTCCCTAATTTATAAGACATTCCCCAGTGTCTTGAACAGCTTTCCATCCCTAATTAAATTGACATAAATTGTCCCCTTCCTTGACCATACTATATGTGATGGTCTTATTTTTTTATTCTTTCTATCTTTTATTTGAAACTCCCTCTCTCTTTCACTCCATGTTCACACGAGGATCACATCCACCTTTTATAGTATATGTATCGAAGCTGTTCCTCCCTAATTTATAAGACATTCCCCAGTGTCTTTGAATAGCTTCCATCCCTAATTAAATTGACATAAATTGTCCCCTTCCCTTGACCATCCTATATGTGATGGTCTTATTTTTTTATTCTTTCTATCTTTTATTTGAAACTCCCTCTCTCTTTCACTCCATGTTCACACGAGGATCACATCTACCTTTTATAGTATACATATCGGAGCTGTTCCTCCCTAATTTATAAGACATTCCCCAGTGTCTTGAACAGCTTTCCATCCCTAATTAAATTGACATAAATTGTCCCCTTCCTTTGACCATCCTATATGTGATGGTCTTATTTTTTTATTCTCTCTTTCTTCTTACTTAAAACTCCCTCTCTCTTTCACTCTATGTTCACATCTATCTTTTATAGTATATGTATCGAAGCTGTTCCTCCCTAATTTATAAGACATTCCCCAGTGTCTTTGAATAGCTTCCATCCCTAATTAAATTGATATAAATTGTCCCCTTCCCTAGGCCATCATGTGATGGTCTATTTTTTTCCAAATACATAAATGTATTCTTTCCACATATTTCAGCAAAACTGGACTATATACATTGAAACAGACAGTTTTATACTAAATATTCAGAAGATATTGTCAAAATAGGTATTTTTTCGGTATAATTAATTTAGAAAGCATTTTTACAAAAACAAAGGCAATCTTAATTGCATTATTTCTCGGTCTAGTTGTCGGACTCACTTTAAATTTAGCTGCTCCATCTATTTTTGAGCCATTGAATCAATATGCGTTCAATCCACTTGGTCAACTGTTTATTCGACTTATTAAAATGCTAGTTGTTCCTGTTGTGTTCATTTCTATCGTACTTGGGGCTGCTGGTCTTGGAGATCCGAAACAACTTGGAAGAATTGGTTTAAAATCAATTTCATTCTTTCTCGTAACAACAGCTGTCGCTATCTCTATTGCAGTTACATTTGCACTTATCATAAAACCAGGAGCTGGCGGTAACTTTAAAACAGACGGGCTTACGTATGAAGGTGCAAAAACTGAAACATCTTTCGTTGATACATTGCTGAATATTGTGCCAGATAATCCAGCAAAAGCGATGGCTGATGGGAACATGCTACAAATTATTGCCTTTGCCGCATTGATCGGACTCGGTTTAGCTGTTTTAGGAAAACGAGTTCAAGGTGTCCATTCATTACTTGAACAGGGCAACGAATTAATAATGTATCTTGTTAATCTCGTCATGAAATTAGCTCCAATCGGAACATTCGGGTTGCTCGCTTCGTCCGTTGGTAAAATGGGTCTTGCAGGCGTCGCTGCGATGTTCAAGTATATGATTGTCGTTATGTTGGTACTCATTATTCACGGTGTCTTCGTATACGTCGGCTTATTAAAGGTACTAGCCAAAGAAAGTATTATTCGTTCCTTTAAACATTTCGGTCCGGTAATGGCAATTGGGTTTAGTACATCTAGCTCTAATGCGTCCCTTCCATTTGCCATGAAAACCGCCCAAGAAAAACTTGGAGTTCCAAAAGCGATAAGCTCTTTTGTACAACCACTAGGTGCAACGATTAATATGGATGGTACTGCTATTATGCAAGGGGTAGCAACTGTATTTATCGCTCAAGTATACGGCGTTGAACTTACATTACCACAATTAGCTATGGTCGTATTAACTGCTGTACTAGCTAGTATCGGTACTGCAGGTGTACCAGGTGTTGGACTAGTAATGCTTACGATGGTTTTAAATCAAGTAAATCTACCAGTAGAAGGCATTGCTTTAATTATCGGTATTGACCGCATTCTAGATATGTCTAGAACTGCTGTCAATATTTCCGGTGATGCAATTTGTGCAATGATTGTTGCAAAATCAGAAGAAAAATATAATACGGATCAATCTGCAGCATCTTAAATCAAAAAAGGAGTGAAATCGTTCACTCCTTTTTTGATTTACTTCCTTTTTTCGAACGATATTCTTTTCCTTTATTATCATTTCCCGTTTCAAATTCAGTACTAAACTCCTGCTGGAATTGCCCTGATTTTGGTGAACCTTGATTTCCACTTCCTTGACTACCATTACGATTCGTCATATTTCTCCCTCCTTCCTTTATTAGTAGTATGGCGCTCTATCTTTTTTCATACACATTTTATTTTTTATCATCTATTACACACAGAAGAAGACCTTCCATATATGAGGAAGGTCTTCTTTTTAATTAGGTAAGCGTTTTCTTATTTGTAATTATTTAAATAAGTTTTTTAGAAATAGATATCATTATATCCATTTCATCTTCTGAAAGTGCGGAAAATCTTTCTTGTAAATATTTCTTTTTCTCACCTTCCATTTTCGCAACTAACTCTTTCCCTTGTTCTGTAATCTCTAAATATACAACTCGGCGATCTGATGTAGAACGTGAACGAGTTACAAAGCCTTTATTAATTAATTTTTCTGTAACAGCTGTAATATGACTATTCGACACATTTAACTCATTAGCTACACGTGAGACCATTTCTTTATTCGTACGGTTCAATATTCTAAGGACAATGAACTCATTCCACGGTATGTAACCACCAAATATTTTTCCAATATCATTACGCAACGTGCGAAACATTGCAAAAACATTTGTCGATAGTTCTTCCATTAATTGTTCTCGATTTTGAGACAACTTTGACAGCCCCTTTTATTTAATTTAGTTAAATAAAAACCTTATTAATAATTTTACACGAAATCTTACTTTTTGTCACCTTATTTCCCTATAATTCGTAGTTTTTCAATAGATATTTCATGGTACAATGAAATTGATTTTCCAGAAAAAGGAGTTGGGGCAATGAGTGAAGAAGACAAACTTTCTAATCTCAGTCTAAAAGATAAGACTATTATTATTAGTGTTGTTATTCTTATTCTCATTATATTCTTTGCATTTATATTTTTTGTATATGTAGGAATCTTTCATATTACAGGTATAGAATATTCATCAAGAACAGCTCTACTACTCTTTTTTTTACTCATTCTTTTATTAGACGGTATTACATATTTTATATTCATTTTCTTTAAAGTGCTCCTACATCCAATGATGACAAGTATGCCCAATTGGCTCTCAATTGCTCTGCTCTCTATAATTGAAATTACGTTAGATTGGTTTGTCATACATACCGCCGATGACTGGATAGAGAGTGTACAAATGCCCAACATAGCTGAATTATGTGTCGCACTATTCCTTTACACACTAAATAAATTATTTAGTGATAAGAAAGAGTAAGAATACAAGCTTTTCTATATAAAAATTGGTACAATAAAAATAAATCATACTAAAGAGGTGTTACTTATGAACTTACTACAATGGGCTGATAAAGGCATGTCCTTTGATACATATGTGAATGAAATGAAAGTAAACCAATACGAGCTACTACACATTTACAATAACTTTTTAATTCCAAATGAATTACTTCCAGTTTTAGAAGAACGTCAAAATGATGGCTGGCGCGTTATCGTATTAACAGCTGACTGGTGCGGCGACGCTCTTTTATGTGTACCTGTTATGAAACGAATTTCTGAAGTTGCAAATATTGATATGCGTTTATTAATTCGCGATGAAAACTTAGAGTTAATGGATCAATACTTAACAAACGGAACAGCACGTGCGATTCCAATCTTTATTTTCATTGATAAAGACGGAAATGAACAAGCCGTCTTTGGACCACGCGCTCCAAAAGTACAAGAATTAGTAACTTCAATGCGCGCTACATTACCTGAAAAAGAGGATCCAACATTCGAAGAGAAACAAAAAGAAATGTATGCTAATTTCCGTGCTACATTAGCTGATGATACTTCTCTTTGGGAACATGTAATGGAAAGCATGATTGAGAAAGTAGTAAAATAAAAAAACCTGCCGATTTCGGCAGGTTTTTTTATTACATAATGAAGAAATAGAATACCGCAGCTAAAATGAAACGATAGTAAGCGAACGGTGTTAGTTTTACACGAGCTAATAATTTTAAGAATGAAACGATTGCAAGCAACGCAACAACGAATGCTGTAATAAATCCAGTTGCAAATAACGTTATATCAGCCGAGCTTAATATATCCCAGCTTTTAATTAAATCTAAGCCACTTGCAGCTACCATCATTGGTACCGCTAAAATAAACGTATATTCAGCTGCCGCTGTATGCGAAACGCGAGCTAATAAACCACCACTTATTGTTGATCCAGAACGAGAAAATCCTGGCCAAAGTGCTAAACATTGGAACATTCCAATTGTAAATGCTTGCTTATATGTAATTTCATCTAACGTTCTTGCTGTACTTGGTTTTGAAAACTTCTCAGCAACAATCATTAAAATACCACCAACTACTAAGCTAATAACAACCGGTCCTGGACCGAATAAAACTTCTTTAATTGTACTATGGAATAATACACCAAGAATTCCGGCAGGGATCATCCCGATAATAATATGTAATAAATTTAACGATGGCCCATCTGTTACTTTCCCTATTCCAACCAATGACCATAAACGCTTCCAAAATATAACAACAACTGCTAAAATCGATCCCAACTGAATAACAACTTCGAAAACTTTCGCTCTATCGTCTTCAAATCCAATTAAGTGTCCTGTTAAAATCATATGTCCTGTTGATGATACTGGTAGAAACTCTGTTAAACCTTCAACAGCACCCATGATTAATCCAATTAACCAATCAGCCACAATTAGTGCCTCCTTAATAACGCATATGTAATTTTTTCACACCTTATCATAATACCTTATCCCTTTTCAAAGTGCATCCTTTTTTTATTGATTTCATTTGTTGTATACGCTTATTTCTTTTCTATTTTTTGATTAAATTGTATGATAATAAGAGTTTGTTTTTTACGTTGAAAGGGGATTTTATGAAAGAAACTAATTCATTCTCACAAAAGTTAAAGCAATTTTTATTACTCTTTTTCCCGATTTTTGTAACGCAAATGTCATTATTTGCGATGAGCTTTTTTGATACGACAATGTCAGGACATGCGAGTCCTATTGATTTAGCGGGTGTTGCTATCGGAACAAGTATATGGCTTCCCGTTAGTACCGGCTTAACAGGAATTTTAATGGCTACTACTCCTATTGTTGCACAGCTCGTTGGATCAAAGAAAAAGGAGGACGTTCCCCACATTGTCATACAAGCAGTATATTTAGCAATTTGTGCTAGTTTCGTTGTTATCTTTATCGGATTCTTCGCTGTTTCACCTATTTTAAATGGCATGCAATTAGAAGAACCCGTGGAACGTATTGCAGCACAATTTTTAATTATTATCGCGATTGGAATTATCCCTTTATTTACTTACACCGTTTTACGTGGATTTATTGATGCATTAGGAAAAACTCGAACAACGATGATTATTACATTACTATCATTACCAATTAATGTAGTATTAAATTACTTATTAATTTTTGGTCACTTTGGCTTTCCAAAACTCGGTGGTGTCGGTGCGGCAATCGCTTCTGCAGCAACCTATTGGTGTATTTTAATTATTACGGTTATTATTATTCGTACGAAAGAGCCTTTCGCTTCTTTCAATATCTTTAAACAGTTATACCGCCCTTCCTTTACAATCTGGAAGGAATTCCTGAAACTTGGCGTCCCTATCGGATTTGCTATCTTTTTTGAGACGAGTATTTTCGCTGCGGTAACACTTATGATGAGTAATTTTAGTACGACAACAATAGCAGCACATCAAGCAGCTATGAACTTTGCTTCCTTGTTATATATGACTCCTTTAAGTTTAGCAATGGCAATGACGATAGCCGTTGGATTTGAAGTTGGAGCAAAACGATACAATAATGCGAAACAATATGGATTTATCGGAATCGGATTAGCCCTTGCTTTCGCTCTTTTATATTCAATCCTTCTCTATTTCTTTGATGATGAAATTGCTTCTATTTATACGACAAATGCAAATGTCCATCATTTAGCAAAAGAATTTCTTGTATTCGCGATTTTATTTCAAATTTCAGATGCGATTGCAACTCCAGTACAAGGAGCTCTTCGTGGTTATAAAGACGTAAATGTTGCCTTAATTATGACATTAATCGCTTATTGGGTAATAGGTCTACCTCTTGGCTACATATTAGCAACTTATACTGACTGGGCAGCGAAAGGGTATTGGATTGGTCTTATTATCGGTCTAGCATTTGGAGCAATCTTCCTGCTTATCCGTCTCTTTCAAGTACAAAGAAAATATACAACGCAAAGCAGCCGCTAATGATATAGCGGCTGTTTTCTTCATGCATATTTTTTCTTGTAACGTGTAACATAATGAAAAAGAAAGGTGGATACATATGGACGAAAAACAAAAGAAACAATCATTCGATGAAGAATTCGCCCCTGAAATTTCACCTGGATATCGGCAAGATGTACATAAGCCACCTAAATATAAAAACACTTCTTTTTTAATGGGCATTACCATTTTCGCAGCTGTATTACTCGCGCTCATCATTTTCGTCTATTTTTAAGGAAGGGTGGTCTATTATATGAAGAAACAAGATTCAAATCGTTCAAAAAGAACTGTTAAAACAGAAAAAGGATATGCAGGAGATTCTGTTCATACACTGAAACAAGTTGAGCAAGGAAATTTATACATTGCTCAAAAAGAACTTGGTCAACAAAATGAAAATCTTTAAAGTCCCTCTGCTTCTAGAGGGTTTTTTATTGTACATATTGTTTTTGTTCTAACACCATGAATAAATTATTAACCTTTACAATTTTCATGTCATAATTTAATTTCACTTCTCTTGCCATTTTCAATACCAGTAACGTACGCTACAGCATGATAGCGAAAACTCTCATCTGTCTCTTCACGTATCTCTTCGTTTGTAAATTTATACTCTAAATCCCGAAAACGGTTTGGGTAATAATTTTCTATTAACTGTTCATACCCTCTATTTACAAATATTTCTTCACCTTTTCGTTTCACATCTTCTTTATTATTAAACTCAAACACTGATAGTTGCGCTGTCACAAAGTGTTCTCCTATCATTTTCATTTCTTTATCAGTTAAAGTTTCTATACTTTTGTTCTTTAATTCCTTATTTAACTCGTAGCGATCTATCGGTTTAAAGGTGGCAAAAACCTCCTCTTTATATGGCCAAAACAATCCAAAAGCGATACATAGAGAAATGATTAATATTCTTTTCTTCGTAATGCACCCCACCCTCCTCCATTAATGATAGTGATATTTTAACATATAGAAAGAAAATTCTGATATTATAAAGTAGAATAACCTACCTTTAACTTAGAAACGAGGAACAATTATGGACTCTTACAAACAATATATAAAAGAAGCTCTACCAGATCTTTCTATACATTCATATATACAAAATGAAGAAGGGTGGGATAATATAACGGTTATTATAAATGACGAACTACTATTTCGTTTCCCACGAAAACTTGAATATGCAAACCGAATTCCGTTAGAAAAAGAACTGTGCACAATTCTTTCTCATTTATTACAAGAAATCGAGATTCCTAAGTATCATTTATTGTATAAGAATAATTGTAATACCGTTCCATTTTGCAGCTATTATCCTCTCATTCTTGGTGAACCGTTAACAACCGAAATAGTTGCAAAGCTAGAGAAAAAAGAACTTGAAGTAATTATTACACAATTAGCCACTTTCCTTGCGACTTTACATAGTATTCCTTTAAAACGTGTTGAAACGCTAGGATTCCCTATCGAAAAAACACTTATCTACTGGAAAGAGCTACAAACAAAATTAAATCAATATCTTACTAACAATCTTACTTCATTACAGAAATCAGCCTTAAATCGTTTATTCGAAAATTTCTTTACCAATATAGCTAAATCTACCTTTCAAAATACAATCATTCATGCTGACTTTACACATCATCACATTTTATTTAATACGCAGAACAAAACCATTTCAGGTGTTATCGATTTTGGAGATGCTCAAATTGGCGATCCCGCTTTTGATTTTGCTGGGCTATATTATGATTTCGGTCATGAGTTTACTACATCTGTATATGAACAATACAGTGCACTTATTTCTCACCGCGATCCATTACTCATTCACCGCATCACTACCTTTTATCAATACAGCCCTTTACTACATAACCTTATTTATAACATTGAAACAAACAACGAAATAACATTAAAGAAGAATGAAGAACAGCTTAAAGCAATACTACAGGGACGAGATTAAATTCTCTCCCTATACTCTCTCTCCTCATACATCATTAACTTTTTATCCATTTCAACAATAACTTTATACAATTGAAATGCCTGTAAAATTTGCAGTTGAATTCCAAAAGGAGCATTCTGTTCTTTTAACCATTGAAATACTGCCGTTTCATCTTTCATTGATTATTCCTCCCTTTATTAATCTGCTACAAATATACCGTAAATGATGAAAAGCTTTTCATGTCAATAACAAAAAAGGATGCAAATTTGCATCCTTTAATGTACTATATTTTTCTTCTGCTTCGCTTCTCTCTTTACTTCTTCCCTTTGGCATTCACTACGAAACGCACAACTCATACACTCAGAACGAAAATGACGCTCTGTATAGTGCTCAGGTTGCTGCAACATTTCTTTCATTCTAAATAAATCATCCATTCCAGTTATAATATCTTCCTGCTTTGGAATGTACTCATACTTAGTTCCTTCTATTAAATTAATAACTTCAATTTTCCCTGGAAGAATACCGAAAGCTTTATAACTGAATACTGTCATTAGCTTCTGACAAAGAGCAAGCATTTCCTCATCCGCATCAACAACATACTTTTTAATTACAAACGATTCAGCACTCCACTCACCAACTTCAAATGTCAATGACATGTGGACACCTAACTCTTCCATATATGTTTGAAACTTCTCATATAAAAATAACGGCGGTGCCTGACTATCATCCCTTTCAACAAACTGTAATAAGTGATCAGTTAGCTTCGCTAAAACAATATAGTACTCCGCCTTTGAAGCAAACATATTAATCCTTACTTTTTTCCAATACTTTTCTATTAATATTAAAAGTACAATTTTCGTTTGTTGGCCCGCAGGTAGCGTGTAATATTCATTAATAATTTGATTCACAATCATTTGCGCTATTTGTTGCCATTCAAATGAAGAAGGTTCTCTTCTTTTTATATGACGGAAATAAAATTTATGCGGACAACGCATAAAATCATACAAATGGTAATCTGTCATCGTTTTGATTGAGATTTTCTCATGCAATTGCTCTTCATCTCCCTTCTGCCATTAAGAAAGGTGTTTTACGAATTCAGCTCCAAACTGTAAACATTTTTCTACATCTTCATCTTCTGGCGTTAATTCTACTTTCAATCCTTCTAACACAACTGCTGCCCCGCGCTCCTGCAGCTTTTCTATTAAAATATCAACCGCTACCCCGTATTTCGGATAAGCCGAATCACAAGAACCGAATGCCGCTGCTTTTTTACCAGTTAAGTTAATAGAATCCATTGCATCATAAAAATCTAAAAAATCATCAGGAAGATCACCATCTCCCCAAGTATAAGCACCTAAAATAATCCCGTCATATTGCTCTAATATAGAAGCTTCTGGTGTATCCATAATATCAATTACTTCAATCTCATTTTCTGTTTCACGAATCGCACCCGCAATATGGTCAGCCATTTCCTCTGTATTTCCACTCATACTTGCAAAAATCATTACTAACTTACTCAACTGAACCTCTCCTTTTACCTTGTATCTCTTTTTCTGTTTGAAGTGTACTCTTCTCATCTACATATTCAGAACGAATTACATTTCGTTGCCATTCAATATGCTTATCAACATCTTTATTTTTTAATCCCCTTCGTAAAAGGTGAAATGTTTTTCTCATTAAGGTTCCTCATCTGTTTCATTGATAATAATTATCATTTTCAATTATACCATTAGATTAATTGAAATTGATTATCAAAGTCAATAACTATTTTTTAAAAAATAGTTAAAATGTACAAGCTTGTCCGTTAGCTATTCATATACTATAAATGAGCATAGTTCTTTCTCAGCCCTCTCTGACGGAAGAAATAAAAGCAACTGCAATAGAGTGCAGTTGCCTTTTTTTATGCTTTATCAGTTTCTAGTAGTCTTATAGTTGTCTCTAAAAATAGTTCCACTCCATTAATTAAAGCCGATTCATCCACATCAAATTTCGGATGATGATGTGGATAACAAGTATCAATATTTTTATTCCCTGTTCCTAATTTAATGAAACAACCAGGTGCTTTTCTTAAATACGCTGAAAAATCTTCTCCTCCCATAGAAGGTTCAAGATGCACAATACGCTGATTTCCGAACAATTTTATCGCACTTTTTTCTACTATTTTCGTAATGTACTCATTATTAACAACTGGATCATATCCGTAACGATACGTATATGTATAATCTCCCCCATGTGCTTCTGTAATTCCTTTTACAATTTGCTCAATTTTCTCTTTTGCTTCCTCTCTTAATGTTTGATTAAAAGATCGAACAGTTCCCATTAAAGCTGCTGCACTAGGAATGATATTATCGGCCATCCCCCCATGAAATTGTGTAACTGACACTACTCTATGCATAAAAGCACTTGTATTTCTTGATACGATATGTTGTAAATTTGTAATAATTTGTGCTCCGATAGCAATAGGATCTATCGTTTCTTCTGGTCGTGCCGCGTGACCACCCTTTCCTAAAATTTCAATTGTAAATACGTCTGGTGCTGCCATCATAGGGCCATATACAATTCCTATCTTTCCACTTTCTAATCCAGACATAACGTGCAAACCTACTACATAATCGACGCCGTCCATAACACCGGCCTCCACCATTTCTTGTCCACCACCGGGATACACTTCCTCTGCGTGCTGAAAGAACAGACGGATTTCGCCTGCAAAATCTTCCTTCATATTTGCTATCGTCTCTGCTGTACTTAATAAAATAGCTGCGTGAGCATCATGCCCGCATGCATGCATTATTCCTTTATGCACAGACGTATAAGGTTTCCTTGTCCCCTCTTGGATTGGTAAAGCATCTATATCAGCTCGAATCGCAACTACTTTTCCTTGTTGCCTTCCTCTTTTAATTGCTAGCACACTGTACTGCGTTGGTCTCGTTACTTCAAAAGAAGAAAATGAGCATAATGTTTCATATATAAATTGCGAAGTTTCTTTTTCATGAAACGATAATTCCGGATACTTATGGAAATGCCGTCTCCATTTAATGATATTTTCCTCTGAAATAAAACTCCTCCACTCTCTTTTCATAATAATTACCTCCTTTTAAAAGGCTCTATACCTTGAAAATGTACTAAGTACCCAGTGATTATTAACCCACTCCAATTCAGGAATAACAAAACAAATATTATATTTTCCCGCCTTCTCACAATCCACTTTTATACATTCACACAATCCACTTCCTATTTACATGTCAAACCCATTACAAATTCATGCTGAATGTAATATAATTGCTAAGTTAGGGATTTTCTTTTTTAGTATTTAGTGCTAATATCAGAAAAGAGCCTTTTGACTTATTTTTACCTAAAATGTGGGATTTTGTTTTTTTCACAATAATGTAGGACATGATACCTACAAAGAGCTATTATTTCATTAAGCGAGGGAAAGACATGGAAAGATTAAAAGAGATATGGTCTCAACCACTCACACAATGGGTTGCAAAGACGGTTTATTACCTTGCAATTTTATTTGCATTACTTTGGTTGTATGGATTCCATGATACAAACACAAGTACATTTATTTACAATGAATTCTAGGGTGGGAACGTTATGAAGTTATTAGAACAAATTGAAAAGTGGGCTGTAGAAACGCCTGATCAAACCGCTTTTGTTTGGCGAGATGCGAAAATTACGTACAAACAATTAAAGGAAGATTCTGATGCGTTAGCACATTGGATTTCTTCTGAGTATCCAGATGATCGTTCACCAATTATGGTTTATGGCCATATGCAACCTGAAATGATTATTAACTTTTTAGGTTGTGTAAAAGCTGGACATGCTTACATTCCTGTAGATTTATCTATCCCAGCTGATCGCGTACAACGTATCGCTGAAAATTCTGGTGCGAAATTACTTTTATCAGGAACTGAAGTAACTGTAACTGATTTACCAGTTCGTATCGTAAGTGAAGACAACTTAAAAGATATTTTCTTTACTCATAAAGGGAACATTCCAAATCCTGAACATGCGGTAAAAGGTGATGAGAACTTCTACATTATTTACACATCAGGAAGTACAGGTAATCCGAAAGGGGTTCAGATTACTTATAACTGTCTTGTTAGCTTTACAAAATGGGCTGTAGAAGATTTCAACTTACAAACAGGGCAAGTATTCTTAAACCAAGCACCTTTCTCATTCGATTTATCTGTAATGGATATTTACCCATCATTAGTAACGGGTGGCACACTATGGGCAATCGATAAAGACATGATTGCACGTCCAAAAGACTTGTTTGCTTCTTTAGAGCAATCGGATATACAAGTATGGACTTCGACACCATCTTTCGCAGAAATGTGTTTAATGGAAGCCTCTTTCTCTGAAAGTATGCTACCAAACATGAAAACATTCTTATTCTGCGGTGAAGTGTTACCAAATGAAGTAGCTAGAAAATTAATTGAGCGTTTCCCGAAAGCAGCAATTATGAATACGTACGGTCCAACAGAAGCTACTGTTGCTGTAACAGGCATTCACGTTACAGAAGAAGTACTTGATCAATACAAATCACTTCCAGTTGGCTACTGTAAATCAGACTGTCGCCTTCTTATTATGAAAGAAGATGGTACAATTGCACCTGACGGTGAAAAAGGTGAAATCGTAATTGTCGGTCCAAGCGTAAGCGTTGGCTATTTAGGAAGCCCTGAATTAACAGAAAAAGTATTTACCATGATTGATGGTGAGCGTGCCTATAAAACAGGTGATGCTGGCTATGTAGAAAATGGTCTTCTATTCTATAATGGTCGTCTTGATTTCCAAATTAAGCTTCATGGTTATCGAATGGAATTAGAAGAAATCGAACATCATCTTCGCGCGTGTTCTTACGTAGAAGGTGCAGTTGTTGTTCCAATTAAAAAAGGTGAAAAATATGATTACTTATTAGCGGTTGTTGTTCCTGGAGAGCATTCGTTTGAAAAAGAATTCAAATTAACATCTGCAATCAAAAAAGAACTCAATGAGCGATTACCAAATTACATGATTCCACGTAAATTCATGTATCACTCTTCTATTCCAATGACACCAAATGGAAAGGTAGATCGCAAAAAATTATTGAGTGAGGTTACAGCATGACCGCATATGGATCATTTTATTTTTTCGCTATAGTAGGCATTTTATTAATACCTACTATCATAGCTGGATTAAAAGGTAAAATGTTGCGTAAATATAATGCCGTTTTAACATTAGTAATGCTCGTTATTATCTTCTCTGATAAACCGAAGCAAGCAATCATGTTAGCCGCATTTATTATTTGGCAATATGCCCTTATTAAAGGCTATTTAATGTTAAGAAAACAAAATAATAGTACATTTAGGTTTTATATGGCTGTTATTTTGTCGATTTTACCGCTTGTTTTAGCAAAAATTGCACCGTTTGTACCTGAGCTAAAGTTTGTTGTATTTTTAGGAATGTCCTATGTAACATTTAGAGCAGTACAAATGGTATTTGAAGTTCGTGATAACTTAATTAAAGAACTTTCCTTCTTTAATTTCTGGGAATTCGTTTTATTCTTCCCAGCTATCTCAACGGGACCTATCGATCGTTACCGCAGATTCCAAAAAGATATTCAAAAGCCACCTAGTGTAGAAGAATATCAAAATTTACTATATACAGGGCTAAACCGTATTTTCCAAGGTTTCTTGTATAAATTTATTATTGCTTACTTAATAAAGCAATATTTTATGGATCCGGCATTCGCTCAGCAAGATACAATCCTATCAAATATGATTTACATGTATAGCTATAGCTTATATTTATTCTTTGACTTTGCTGGTTATAGCTCATTTGTAATTGGTGTAAGTTATATGATGGGAATTAAAACTCCAGAAAACTTTAATAAACCATTCATTAGTCGTAACATTAAAGACTTCTGGAACCGCTGGCATATGAGTTTATCATTCTGGTTCCGTGACTTTATTTACATGCGTTTCGTCTTTTTCGCAACGAAGAAAAAGTTAATTAAAAACCGTTACACAATTTCGTATATCGGTGCATTTTTAAACTTTTTCATCATGGGAATATGGCATATTACTGGTGAGCATGTGTATCAATACATTATTTATGGTCTTTATCACGCTGCCTTGTTTATCTTATTCGATATTTTCGAACGAAAAAACAAGAAGCATAAGTTTTGGCCAAACAATAAATTTACACACGTCCTTGCGATTGTAATTACGTTCCACGTTGTATGTTTCGGTTTCCTGATCTTCTCTGGACACCTTAACAGATACTTTTAATGCACCCTTCTTATACTATTAAGAAGTTGCACATATAATATATTTCGGATATAAAGGAGATTTTAAAAATGGCAGAATTCAAAGAGCAAGTATTAGATATTTTAGAAGAAGTATGTGAAAACGATATTGTGAAAGAAAACTTAGATGTTCAATTATTTGAAGAAGGTATTCTTGATTCTTTCGCTGTAGTATCTTTATTAGTAGAATTCCAAGAGCGTTTAGAGATTGAAGTTTCTATTTCTGATTTTGACCGCGATGAGTGGGCTACACCAAATATGGTTATTAAAAAGTTAGAAGAAATCCGATGAACAAAGTGAAATTTGGTCCGATGCTTTTAGCATTGGCCCTTTTTGCTGTATTCTTACTTATTCCTACGCGCTTCCTACTCCCACTTTTAAGTGATGAGAAAGTAGAACAAGCTGCGACTTCTTTAAAAGAAGAAAAGATTCAAAGTATGATTTTACAGCAAAAGATGTTAGCAGACCCGAAATATCTTCCGATGTACGGTTCATCGGAATTCGCACGTATGGATGCTTTCCATCCATCGAATTATTTCAAAGTAAAGCCTGAAGGATTCACACCATTCCTACTTGGGCGCGGTGGAACACAAGACCTTGTACATGTATTAAACTTCACATCTACAATGGATCAATTGAAAGATAAGAAAATGATATTCGTTCTTTCTCCGCAATGGTTTGTACCACAAGGTATTGATGAGACACACTTTGCACCTAACTTTTCAAAACAACAAGGTTACCACTTCATTTTCAACGATGATTTAAAACCTGAAATGAAAAAACAAATTGCAAAACGCTTATTAAACTTTGAGATTGTAAAAAAAGAAACTTTATTAAAAATTTCGCTTGAAGGTATCGCCTACGATGATACAAAGTATAAAGTAAAAGCACTTGCTGCTAAACCTTTCGCTTATATTTATCGTAACATTCTAGATCGTAAAGATTTATTTACAGTTATGTTTAATATTAAGCCGCATAAAGAACAGCTTGATCCATCATTGAAACAAATGAACTGGGAAGAAGCTCGTAAGCATGCTGATCAAACAGGTGCAGTAGAATCAAGCTCTAACGAATATGGCATCGAAGATGATTACTTCAATAGCAAAATTAAGAAGAAATTAAAACAACGTGAAGGTTACTTAAAAAATGATGCTTATGACCAATCACCAGAATATGAAGATTTACAAATTGTACTTGATTTATTAAAACAATCTGGCGCAAAACCGCTCTTCATTTCTGTTCCTGTAAAAGGTCCTTGGTATGATTACGCTGGCTTCCCGAAAGAAAAACGCGAATTATACTACAATAAAGTTCATGAGCAAATTAAGCAAGCTGGCTATCCAATTGCTGATTTCTCAAATCATGAATATGATAAGTACTTCTTAAAAGATCATATGCACTTAGGTTGGAAAGGCTGGGTTTACATCGACGAAGCTATCCAACAATTTTATAAAGCAAACTAACGAAAAGACCGCTTGAATTATTCAAGTGGTCTTTTTTTATATACATCTTGTAATTGTTCAATTACGTTCTCTGCTTCTTTCATGACACGTTTCACTACGTGCTGAGCTGATTCCGTTCGTGCTAATGATGATGCTTGTCCCGCCCAAAGCGACATATACTCTTCCTTATTTTGCTTCGCTGCTTCTTGACGTATTTTTGAAGTTAATACGTTTTGCACTGGATACATCGGTAAATTCTCTTCTCTTCCTTCATGTTTCTCTATAAATTCATTACGAATACCCCGTGCATATTTCCCGGAAAACGCACGGGTTACCGTTGTACTCGTATCTGTACTATGTAAAATCGCCTCTTTATACACGTCATGCGTAATACTTTCTTCACTCGTTAAAAAGGCTGATCCCATTTGAACAGCCTCTGCCCCTAACGCAAATGCCGCAACAAGCCCTTGCCCATTCATTACACCACCTGCTGCAACAATCGGGATATGAGGTACTTCCGCTACTAATTGCGGGATTAATGCAAATGTACCAATCATCGCATCTTGTTCTTTCCCAATAAACGTTCCTCTATGCCCTCCTGCCTCGCTACCTTGCCCGACAATAATATCTACCCCTAACTTAGCAAGTGCTTTCGCTTCCGCTACATGGGTAGCTGTTCCGATAACTTTTATCCCTTCCTTTTTCAAATCATCTATTTCTTCTTTTTCTAACGTTTGAAATGCAAAACTAACGACTGGTACCTTTTCCTCTAATAATACTTGTAATTGTTCTTTATAGCTTTTTGGAAGTTTTAAAGTCTTTTCTTCCTCTATACCTAATTCTCTATTCACTCCACTAAGTAATACTTTCGCCTCGTTTATCTTCTCTTCTTCTATCTGTATCTCTTTCGTTAAAAGTAAATTAACACCGAAAGGCTTATTTGTTAGTTCCCTTATTTTATAAATCGCTTCACGGATTTGTTCTTGGCTCATATACCCTGCTCCAAGCGTACCTAATCCTCCGCTATTACTCACAGCTGCAACAAGTTCTGACGTTGTAATCGCTCCTGCCATACCTGCTTGAATGATCGGATACTTAATTTGTAATATATCTATTACTCGACTTGTAAACATCATTTTCCCTCCTACTTTCCCTATACCTTCTTTATATGACATGCTTTCCCCTTCTTTTACAAGGATTGAACTTTCGCTCAAGCGAATATATTGAAAGAGAAGGAGGCTGAGAACAATGATTTATCCAAATGCTTTGCAAAAAGGTGATACAGTAATGGTTATTGCACCGTCTGGCCCACCAACACTTGAGAATATATTAAAAGGTGTGAAAGTATTACAAGAGATGGGATTATCCGTAATAATTGGAAAGAGTGTTTATGAAAAATATGGATATTTAGCTGGAAGTGATCAAGTTCGTCTTGATGATATACATGAAGCATTTACAAATACTGAGGTCAAAGCAGTCTTTTGTGCACGAGGTGGTTACGGCAGCGCTCGTCTCCTCCCTTACATTCAATATGAAATCATTCAACGGAATCCAAAGATTTTTTGGGGATATAGCGATATTACGGCTTTACATACTGCCTTTTCACGTTATGCGGAGCTGGTTACTTTTCATGGTCCAATGATTGAAGAATTAGGAAAAGGTATAGATTCTCTCTCCTTATCTTCTTTCAATCAACTATTCCATCCGTATTCATCTATCTTATATGCATCAGAATGTATCGTACCTACCTCTCCATGTACAGTTACAGGCACATTAGTTGGAGGGAATTTAACTGTGTTAACAAGTATAATTGGCTCGCCCTATGAGATAAATACGTCAAATAAACTTTTATTGCTTGAAGATATTGGTGAAGAACCGTACCGCATTGACCGGATGTTAAATCAACTACTTTTATCTGGACAGTTTAATGAATGCAGCGGCGTTATTTTTACAAGTTGTCACGACTGCAACCCTTCTAAGCCATCTCAATCATTGCAAACAATATTATATGAATATTTCACGCCATATAATATACCTGTGTTATTCGGTTTACCGATTGGACATATAAGTCCAAATATCGGTATTCCCCTCGGAGCTACAGCAACAA
The DNA here is from genome assembly GCF_003264205.1 of Bacillus sp. SRB_8. Classification (NCBI taxonomy): domain Bacteria; kingdom Bacillati; phylum Bacillota; class Bacilli; order Caryophanales; family Bacillaceae; genus Bacillus; species Bacillus sp. SRB_8. Next base: position 252,476 of record NZ_NADT01000006.1, read on the forward strand.
TAAATACAACTAACAAAACTGTTTCTATTTCTTCTGGTATAGCCACTCCATGTTCAAATTAAAAAGGAAAAGCTGCTAAGCTTTTCCTTTTACTTATAATAATTAAAGATTCGTCCTGATGCTATCTCTGCAATTTCTTCTGGAATAAATGTTTTACTCATATCTGTTCCAACATTTAATACAGCTGTCGCATCTTTCTCGATGCTACCCAATAATTCTTTTCCACGTATCGTAATAAGGGGTGTACCTTCTGGCAACACATCTTTTACAAATTTCAATTGTGTAAAGAACGGAACGATCCATCTACCCTCTCCTTGGAAATGACGCAAACGAAGTGTTCCTTCCGTTGCCCCGTCTTCTGCTTCAAGTAAACCAGCAACATAAAACTCCGTTGTTAAGAGCAATTCATAAAATTCCTTTTGCTTTTGTTTATCATCTCCTGCTAAAACGAGTACTTCTTCTATTTTCTTTACTGGAATTTGCTCCATATGATGCCACCCCTATTTTCAAAATGATTATACTTAGATTATACGAAATATTCTTATTTTTTTCTACATAATTCCACAATTATTTTCTTAAAATAATTTTAAAACACCTTCAGTCGTAACGATTTTGGCAAATTCATCATGTAAGTTTACAAGTGTCATATTGTGAATGTCCTCTGCACTATACTCTGTCCCGTCCAGACCTTTACGATTGAATGTAGCCGTCGCATCGCTCACTAAATACGTTGTAAGCCCTAAATTACCTGCCATCCGTGTTGTAGTCTCCACACAATGATTTGTTGTTAATCCTACAATCACTACCGTATTACAATTTTGTTCTCTTAATTGTTCTTCCAAATTTGTCCCAATGAACGCGCTATTAACGGATTTCTGGATAATTATTTCATCTGGCATTGGTTGCACTTCTTCTTTAAAGTTTACCGTTTCCGCATGTTGATAAAACATCGATTGAACATTTTCTTTATTTACATGTTGAATATGAAAAACTGGTAGTTTTCTTTTTCTCCATTCTTCTAACAAACTTTTCATATTTTCTTCCGCCAAAAGGTTATTCCTCACGCCCCAGTATGGTAAGTTGAATGCTTCCTGTACATCAATGATTATAAGTGCTGCTTGATTAAGCATAATATCCTCCTAATTAATTGGGCTGTAATTGAAACAGAAAACCAAGTTGCTGCGAAGCAGTAATAAAACAAATATAGGCACAAAGCTCTACAATTTCTTTTTCAGTCCAATATTGTTTTAATATATGAAACATATTATCATCTATCGCCTTTTGGTCATGAACAAATGCATGTGCAAAAGTAACGGCTACGCTAATTTCTTCTATTTTTTGTATATCATCCGGCTTTCCCTTTGCCATACAGTACGGACATTCATTCCCAAACGCTAATGTTCTTCTTACTTGCTCCTTTAACTCTACGGAAAGGGCCCCTGTACTATACAGTGTATTCTCTAACGTACTCCACGAATTTAATATATCTGGATTATGACCTAATAATTTTTGAAACTTTGTATCTCCTACATTTGATAATGTAATTCTCTCCATCATTTCCCCTCCTATTTCCTTCTTTTTTATTGTAAAATAAATAAAGTTCACTTTACATTTCATATGAATCTTAATTTTAAATTTTTCTTTACAAAAATTATCATTTTACTGGAGGTATATTTACAAATGCAATTAGACCGTGTTGATCGAAAAATTTTAAATGAATTATATAATGATAGCCGCCTTTCGATGCGTGAATTAGCAAAACGAGTAAACTTATCGGCTCCGTCTACTACAGAACGTGTACGTAAACTTGAAAGTGAAGGGATTATTCAAAAATACACAATCGATATCAATTATAAAAAAGCAGGACTTGTTTTAGATTGTATTTTAGAAATCACTTTAAAAAATGGTGATACAACACGTATGCAACAGTTTATTCAGTCTTATCCATCTGCAAGTTTTTGTTACCGAGTAACAGGAAGCTTATGCTACATTGTAAAAATCTCTGTTCCTTCACTCGTTGAACTTGAAGAATTTATCAATGATGTTTCTTCATATGCAACGACAGTTTCTCATATCGTATTATCAGAAGTAGCTCTTACTCCGGACATTGAACATATATTCCCAGAAGATTAATTCATCTTTATTCACAAAAAGAGTAAAAACCCCTTACATTAAGAATAAAAATGATATATCATGTATTAAAATACACAGGGTTCGAGAAAGGGGCTTTACATTGAAAATCTGGTTTTATGAAAAAACGGCACAATTAGATGACTTGCTTGGTATTTGGGACAATGTTCCGACCATCCCTCGAATTGGTGAAAAAGTTGAACTTCTAAAAACCGTTCGGATCGTTACAGATATTAAATATGTAAAGAACGGTAATAATTTTCGTGTAGAGATTATTACAAATTAAAAAGTAGCTCTTTAGGAGCTACTTTTTAATTATCTATTATGCGCTTTCTTTATAACAACTTTATCTTCTTCTACAGAAACTGTTACATAATCATTTTCTTCTAACCGAAGCTTATTTACAGCTTCATCAGGTAGTTCTACAGCCATCAATCTATCTGTTACTATCACTTGGCTATATATTTCATTTTCTTCTGATGTATTCACTACTTTTTCTTCATTTATGAAACGAATCGGTGGCACACCAACTTCTTTTACTGTACGCCATTGTTTCCAAATGTAAGGGATTAACCAAAGTAACCCGACGACCGTAAGCCCAATGCCGATCCATAAATTACTTTGTGCTTGTAATTCCGTAATCGAGATTGCGTCACTTCCCTCTCCACCTACAAATTGCATACTCGTTGCAATCAAATTATTTAGAGCATGCACAGCAATATTCGTCCATATATTTTTTGTCTTTATGTATAGAAGGCACATAATAACACCGAACATGAAAGCACCGATAACATCAAAATGTCCTAGTCCAAAAATAAGAGAGGATATAATAACCGCTCGTTTAATCCCCCATTTGTAAGCCATTCGCTGTAAGAAAAACCCTCTAAAAATAACCTCTTCCATTATTGGGGCTAATACACATGCTGAAATGAAAGTAAATATCGTCATGTATATGTTACTCGTATTAATTACATTTCCATCTTCTAACATGGTAACTAAGAAATTAGGTACAGTATGTGCTAAAATATAAAATTGAATTTGGGATATACCGACTGCAAAAATCATTCCCATTATCGTTGCTAATACAATTAGCCCCCAATGTAAACGTCTGGGCTTATCAAAAAAACTTTTAAAAACAACATTATTTTTACTTGTTTTTAAATATAGCCACAATAGTGGAAATGCGAAAAATATTGATATTTGTGACAGTAACTCTATCGTATTGTCAGAAGCACCTGATAAATTTAATGGAATCATAGTCAGGAACATCCCTATAATCATCCATCCAAAAAAACTACGTAGCCTTATACGTGAAAATGCATGTTGCATATGGAACACCTCCAGAGATGATATAAAGTGAAACTTTATTCAGTATTTTATGGGTAGCCCTTCTCCACAAATGGCCGGATAACTAAATTATAATATGAATATAGTTGAAAATCTTCCTATTTTTCTCACTTTATTCCGAATAATATACGTATTAAATTACATAATAACAATCCTATTTGATATACCATATCAATGTTCTTCAACTTAGTTACAATTATGTTCCTAAGTAAATATGTATCTGCCACACTTAAAAGCTACATAAATCAAAAAAGCTGGTTAATAAAAATCCCCGTTAACACGGGGATTTTTTCTACTATAATACGTCACGTTTTTGGAATAATACACTTGATACTACAAGTAATACAGCAAAATATGCAACCACAAGTAATAATGAAGTTGTAAACGTAAATTCTGTAAATGGTGGTTCTACTCCGCCACTTACTAATTTATTACTGTCGTAAACACTTAAATTTAAATGGAAAAACACCACAAATTTCGCTACACCTTTTGCAAACATCATTAGTACCATATTAATTGGTCCTTGTAAGAAAAATAGGAACATCGTAATAATTAATGGTAATACAGAATTTCTAAATACATTAGCTAAGCAAAATGAAAGAGTTGCAAAGAAGAACGGTGAAAGTACTTGATATAAAATGGACTTCATTACGATTCCTAACGTTACTCCTGTTTTACTACCATCCATTACAATCCCGCCAATAATCATTGCGATTAACGTGCTAGCAAATATGATAAATAATATAGTAAGTAACACTGTAATATATTTAGAGAACAAAACTGTAATTCGTTTTCTCGGACGGATTAATAGCTGCTTAATTGTACCTTTTTGGAACTCATCAGTAATTGTACGAGACGCAATCGTAATTCCAAAAATTGTTGCAAATAAGGTAATTAAACCAATCTCTGAACTTACAAAATCTAAATATGATCCTTTAAACTCATTTCCTCCTCCCCATTTCAGCATCGCTAAAACTCCCAAAATCTCCAATGCTGCAATTACACCTATTAAAATGTACATACCTTTTTTCGCATGTAACTTTAAAAATTCATTTTGAATTAATTTAAACATTACGCTTTCACTCCCCCTGTAATCGCTAAGAACTCATCCTCTAACGTTTTATTTTGAACAGTAACACCGTATACGAGTACATCAGCATTCACTAACTGTTTTACAATTTGCGGAATCTCTTCTTTCATTACAGATGCCACAGCTACATTTCCTTGTACTTTACCTTTAATAATTTCGTTCGCTTTTTGAACTTGATCTACTTCAAATGCAACTACAACTGTTTCATCATGCTTCGCTTGTTCATGTAAGTTATACTCTTGTACAAACTCACCTTGCTTTATAATAACTACGCGATCACACATTAATTCAATTTCACTTAATAAATGACTTGATACAATGACTGCAATATTTTCTTCTTTCGCTAATCGTTGTAAATAATCACGAATTTGGCGAATACCAGCTGGATCTAATCCATTTGTCGGTTCATCTAAAATTAAGATTTTCGGCTGATGAAGTAACGCCTGCGCAATTCCTAAACGCTGTTTCATACCAAGTGAGTATGTTTTCACCTTTTTATGAATCGCATGCTCTAATTCAACAAGCTTTACAATTTCAGCGATGCGCTCTTTACTAATTGGGGTAATCGCCATGTTCGCAAAATGCTTTAAATTTTGCATTCCAGTCATATAATCATATAGCTCGGGATTTTCTACAATCGCTCCAATTTGCTCTAGCGCCTTTTCACGCTCTGTGCGAATACTATGACCACAAATTGTAATATCGCCTTCTGTCATAGAAATAAGACCTGTCATCATACGAATTGTCGTCGTCTTACCGCTACCGTTCGGTCCAAGGAATCCGTATACCTCTCCTTCACGAACCTCAAATGATAAGCCCCGAATAATTTCTGTTCTACCGATTTTTTTTCGGACATTTTCTAATTTCACTACTACATTTCCCAATGATGATTCCTCCTTTAAACTTCTAGTTTTTTGTCGATGATGCGACCTGTTATATAAACAAGTAGGATAAATATTCCTATAGAAAAACTAAGGCTATATAAATTCATAAGCTTTTCCGGGAATAACATTACATCTCCATCTGACGATTCATCTATATAAATTAAATTTCTTATTAAGGGCACTATAGGAGCAAGCCCACCCAACATTTCATATATAACGCTCATCACTTTTGTTACTAATAAAAACAACAAAAATATAATCGTATATTCTAGCTTCTTCTTTTTCAAAGAAAAAACTTTAACGCTAGCTACTGCAAAAAGTAATACAAGCAATATGCTAGATAATTTAAATACATATAACATAGTACTAAAGAGGTGCTTTAATGGATTGAATACACTTTGGGTAAATAACACTTCATAGAGCTCTGTACCCTTTATTATTTTCATAGAAATACTATATAAAAAAATAGAACCTATAACTTCAAAAATAAGGAGATAAATGACAGTATATAACACTATTGCTAAAACAATCTTTTTACCTGATGTCGGTGTTAACCGAAATAATGTACTTTCAGTCATTTTTCCAAATGCAGATATCGCCTGAATAAATATCAATGCTATAAAAATTATATATACTAAGATGACTAAGGAAACTATAATTATTTGCCTTACCTCTCCTGATTCTTGCTTAATATAATTTCCCAAGCTTACGAAAGCGACAGCTACAACGAATATAAATGATAATAATGAAATAATAATTTGCTTTTTATTCACATTGTACATATATATTAAGCTCGACTTCACCTACTAAACACCTCCTTAAACACATCTGTGACAGCTTTCCCTCTCTGAAAACGTAACTCTTCTACATTTTCATACAATACAATTTCCCCATCTTTTAAAAAGATTACTTCATCAAAAATATTTTCAACTTCATTTATTAAGTGAGTCGAGATTAGTATCGTACAATCTTCTCTATAAAATTGTAGAATGAGGTTCAATACATGTTCTCTAGAAACAAGATCAATTCCGCCCAGTGGTTCATCTAGTACGTATAACTTCGCTTTCCTCGAAAATGTTAAAATAATTTGTAACTTTTCAACCATACCTTTTGATAAAGCTGTAATTCTTTCTTCTAACGGTATTTTAAATTCCGCAATCGTATCTACCGCTTTTTGAATGTCGAAGTCTTTATAAAAATCTCGATAGAAAAATAAAGAATCTTTTACCGTCATCCAATCATCAAAGACTGGCTTATCAGACATAAATGAAACGATTTCTTTCGTCTCTAACCCTACTTTTTTACCGTTAATTACTATACTGCCTTCAGAAGGGTGCTGCAATCCTGCAATCATTTTTAATAACGTCGTTTTCCCGCTTCCGTTATCTCCAACAAGCCCAACGATTTTTCCTTCTGTAATCTCTATGTTTAACTCACGGATCACTACTTTTAATCCGTACCGCTTCCATAGATTTTCTATTTTTAATAACTCTGTCATTCGCTCTCCTCCCTTTTCTCATGTAATGAAGAACGAAGGATTGTAAGAATTTCTTCTTCTGAAAAACCTAAATTGTCCATTCCATCTATAAAAGAATGAAGTAATTCTTTCGCCATATCTTTTCGCAGCTCCATAATTTTCTCCCCTTCATTCGTTACATATCGCCCCATTCCTCTACGTGTTACAACAACTCCATCCCGCTCTAACTCTTGAAATGTACGTTGAATCGTATTTGGATTTACTTGTAATTCACTCGCTAATTCACGTACGGAGGGAATTTTATCGCCAGGCAATAAATGACCCGTTACAATTTCTTTCTTTATGTATTCCATTACCTGAATGTAAATTGGTGTATTTGGAGAAAACTCGATTTTCATTTCTCCCCTCCTGTCTTAGTGTGTTAGTTAAATAGTACACTAAGACGAATTATATGTAAATACTTACAATAAAAAATGTAATAAAAAGGCAGTGTAACTTTTCGTTACACTGCCTTCCTGTAATAACATACAGGTAAATCTATTCTAATTATAGTTTCAATCGTTTGAATTCACATATAACCTTATACAAAATTTATTTTACTTTTACTTGAGTTAGCACAGATTTAAACGTATTAATAACTGTATCTACTTCTTCATAACTAATTGTAAGGGATGGTTCAATACGAATAGTTTTTGAATTAATTAATGTTCCCGCAACAAGAATGCCTTGATCAAACATCGCCTTTGACACTTCATAACCAATCTCGTCTTTATGGAATTCAATCCCAATCATTAAACCTTGACCACGAATTTCAAAGATTTTATCTTCGTGTCCTTCTGCTGCTTGTTTCAATCCTTTTAAGAAATACTCCCCAACTTCCATAGCTCGTTCCGGTAATTTCTCTTCCAATAAAACATGGATTGTTGCAATTGCAGCAGCACATGCAAGTGGATTTCCTCCAAATGTTGTTGTGTGCATAAATGGATTTTCAAACCAACTTTTGAATACTGTTTCTTTCGCAACAATAGCTCCCGCTGGCATTACACCTCCACCAAACGCCTTCGCAAGACAAATAATATCCGGCACGACATCATATAATTCTGCAGCAAACATTTTTCCTGTACGTCCCATTCCAGTTTGTACTTCATCAAAGATAAGGAGTGATCCAAACTCATCACAAAGCTCTCGTACTTGTTTCAAATAATTTTCTGGAGGTAAAATAATACCGCCCTCTCCTTGAATTGGTTCTAAAATAACTGCTGCAACATCTTCTCCCACTAATGCACATGTCTCAAATGTTTTTCTCATCATATCAATATCGCCAAACGGAACATGACGGAAACCCGGAATTAATGGTAAAAATGGCTTACGGAACATTCCTTTTGCCGTCCCAGATAAAGCACCAAGGCTCTTACCATGGAAAGCACGCGTTGTAGCAATGAACGTTGTTCGTTCACTATACATTTTTGCTAGTTTTAGTGCTGCCTCCACACTTTCTGTACCACTGTTTGTAAAGAAGGCGTATTTCAAATCACCAGGTGTAATATCCGCTAAAATCTTTGCAAGCATTGCTCGAAGTGGATCTAGTAAATCCTGACTGTGCAATGCTTGACGCTTTAATTGATCCGTTACAGCTTTTACCACTTTCGGATTACGGTGACCAACATTATAAATTCCAAATCCACCTAAACAGTCAATATACTTTTTACCATTAATATCCATGAAGCAAGATCCTTCATCTGACCATTCTACTGCTGCAAATTGTCCATCTTTTGTTACTGTTTTTCTATAAGCAAGAAAACCAGGGTTTACATGCTCTCTAAATCCATCTACTGTTTCTTTTTGAATCCAGTTTGCCTCTTCTTCAGTAACCTTTTCTTTTTCAATTAACTGTAGTACTTTCGTAATATACTCATTTACATTTGATTCTTTCTCATTCAATTTATTTTTCACGTTCGTTTCCATCTAATTCACCTCTACATTTTTTTTATTTGCAAACCAACCAATAGGTTCTACTTCTAGATTTATATTAATCTGCTTAATTTCTTGAAATTCTTCTAAACCAAACGTTCCTAGACTACGACCTATACCACTTTGCTTATATCCGCCCCAAGGCGCCTCATTGTATGTTGGATGATAGCTATTAATCCACGTAATTCCTGCGCGAAGTTTGCGAATCACACGCATTGCTTTTGCACCATCGACTGTAAATACTCCTCCAGCCAAACCATAGTCTGTACCGTTTGCCAACTCAATTGCTTCCTGTTCGTCTTTAAACTTTTGAATTACTACAACAGGACCGAAGATTTCTTCCTGGACAATGCGCATATCAGGTTTTACATTGACAAAGACTGTTGGTTCAATAAAGAAACCATCACCTTTTCCATCCTCCATTATTCGTCTACCTCCGCAAGCAACGTTTGCACCTTCGTCTTTCCCAATTTCAATATAGCGTAATACTTTTTCCATATGTTCTTGACTTACAAGTGGCCCCATTTCTGATTCTGGATTATCACCAGGTCCAACGTTAATTTGCTGTGCTCGCTCTACAAAACTATTAACAAATTTATCATAAATCTTTTCTTCTACAAGGATTCTTGATCCTGCTGAACATACTTGTCCGCTACCTGCATAAATACCGAATAGAGCATAATCAATAGCGGTCTCAAAATCTGCATCTGCAAAAATAATATTTGGAGATTTCCCTCCAAGTTCTAACGAAATCTTTTTCATATTATCTGCCGCTGTTCTCATAATGTGCTTACCTGTTTTTGTTCCACCTGTAAAGGAAATCATGTCCACTTTATTACTCGCTGCAATTTCATTTCCTACTATTGGACCGGCCCCCATTACCATATTGGCAACACCTTTTGGTAGCCCTACTTTTTCAAGGATTTCGAATAGCTTTGTTGCAGTGATTGGTGTCACTTCAGAAGGTTTAAACACAATGGTATTTCCAGCTGCTAAAGCAGGTGCAATTTTCCATACACTCATCAATAGCGGATAATTCCATGGAACAATTAATCCACAAACACCAACTGGCTCTCTTACAACCATCGCTTGCATCGGATCGGCTACATGATATGTTTGACCATCTGGCTTTGTAATCAATCCGGCATAATAGCGAAAACAAGCCGCTGCATCTCCAATATCTCCTTCTGCCTCACGGTATGTTTTTCCATTATCCATTGTTTCAAGGTACACTAATTCTTCCATATTTTTATCAATTTCATCTGCTATTTTAAATAAATATGATGCCCTTTCAGCAGTGGATGTCGCTGACCAAATTCCGCTATCGAAAGCCATTCTCGCCACTTCTATCGCGTATTTTGCATCCTCAATCGTTCCCTCAGGTGCATATGCTATACCCTTGCCATTCGCAGGGTTAATAATCGTTCTTTTCTCTTGATTACTAGACTCTCTCCATTCACCGTTTACATACATTTTTAAATCTAGCACTATATTGAATCCCCCTTCATCGATCGTTTATATATTTATAAGCAATTTTCATGCCAATATTTAAAATCCAAAGGAATCATACATAAACTGACTATTTTCTTAAAAACAATAAACAATTTATGCACTCTCGCATACACTATTCCATTTTGCATAAAACGGAATGTTAATCATTTCCGCTACCGCCTTCACCACTCGGGACTTGACTCCTAGAGAATATGCACATGCTGAGCGCACACAAAAAGGAGAAGTCTATGTGACCTTCTCCTTTTTTAGGAATAAGAGATGATATCAGCCGCTATCCCTTTTTCACTAACAATTTTTTGATATTTACGACTCACTGAAGATTGGCTGATTCCCAGAGCTTTTGCAGCCTTAGTCGTTGTTTTGTACTGCTTCATTGCAAGTAAAATCAATTGTTCTTCTACAGAATGTAGCGCTTCTTGTAATGGTAATACTCTTGTAATAGCTGGTTTTGATTTTTTAAAGTCATAACCAGTTGTTAAAAACTTACTAACAAACTCCGCTTCAATTACTGGATCATCTGCTGATACTACTAAACGTTCAATCATATTTTGTAATTCACGTACATTTCCTGGCCATGAGTAAAACTCTAGTAAGCTAAGCGCATCTGGAGTTAAATGATAATTTTTATTATATTTTTCATTTAACTGTTGCAAGAAATGAAAGGCAAGTACTGGAACATCTTCCATTCGCTCTCGTAGAGGAGGCACTCGCAACGGAATTACATTTAGCCGATAAAACAAATCTTCACGGAATGTTCCAGATTCCACCATCTTTTCAAGACTCTTATTTGTAGCAGCAATAATTTGTACATTTATTTTCGTAGGGATTGTACTTCCAATAGGAATTACTTCTTGTTCCTGTAGGACTCTAAGCAATTTCACTTGCAAATGTAAAGGCATTTCTCCAATTTCATCTAAAAATAAAATACCTTGATCCGCCCGCTTAAAATATCCTTCTTTTCCATTTTTATCGGCTCCTGTAAAAGCGCCTTTCGTATAACCAAATAGTTCACTTTCTAACAAAGTTTCTGGAATTGCACCACAATTTAATTTTAAAAATGGCTTTGAAGATCGGTTTCCAAGTTGATGAATTGCCTGAGCAATTACTTCTTTTCCGACGCCAGATTCTCCAGAAATAAGAACATTGGAAGAAAAATCTGCTATTTTTTTAGCTTGGTTAATAATTTGCTCCATTTTCGGACTACAGTAAATAAGCTTCTTAAGAAAACGATCTTTATTTTTAAAGTCATCTAACTCCTTCTTATATTGCTCTGATATCTTCTTTATTTCATGTAATTCCGTCTTCAATCTCGTTGCTTCGGTAATATCCCTTGAGGCAATAATAATACGATGAAGCTCTCCGTTTTCATTAAATACAGGGTTTCCAACTGCTAATATTTTTCTTCCGCTTTTTGTTTCTTGTACAACTGATACCTTTTTTTGTTTTTCCAACACTAATCGCGTAACAGACGGACTGAATAATCCTTTATTTTCTAATTCTAAAAGATTTTTTCCTAAAAGGTCTTTCAAACTACTCCCCCAAAAATCATTGATAACAGTTTCACTATAACGAATTAATTCCCCTTTATGATTAACAACTAATATTTCATCATAAATACTAGACAAGATTGCATGTAAATCTTCATTTAAATCCTTTATATATTCAATTTCCATCGCCATGTCCTCGACCATCGGCAAATCTTGCACAATAATAACCATTCCTTCAATACTTTGATCAAAGTTTGGAATTGGACTATAGTCAACTAATACACCCATCTCATTTGTGATTTGTAATTGATTCAAGATCGTTTTTCCCTTTGTAAATACGTTATTAATGTGTTCTCCATTAAAAATCAGTTCTGCTGGTACATTCATAACTTTTTCAGGAGTCGATTTAATCATCTTCAAACCAGATTCATTACAATTTACAATTTTCTTTTCTCGATCTACTATAAAAATCCCCATTGGAATAGACGTTAAAATAATTTTCAATATATCAACACTCTGATTTTCTTGTTTAAATAGTTCTGCAAAAACATCCTCTCTTCTTATATATCCTGTTAGCTCATCCACTTCATTTTTTACTATGGCAATCGGCGCTCCAATAATTTGAAAAAGAGCTGTTAAAGAAATATCTTTACTAAGATGACATATTGTATCTAGTGAAACAGCATTTGAAAGTAATAGCTTAGAAGTTAATTCCTTACTATTTGATAGCAGATCCTTCACATGAACGTATGCAAATAATTTCTCTCCTCTTTTTAAAAATAGAAACGATTCTTTTATATTTTTAACATCTATATTCCATTCCTTTTCAGATTGATCGATAGGTAGAGAAACTATGGGTCTAATTTTTGTATGAGCGATGGAAAACATGCTGCTATTCCTCCTTTGAACTATATAATTTGTATTGTATCATTAAATACAGATTTTTTTAATTAATCTGAAAATAAACGTTTTTTTCTTTACTTAATAAAAAAAGGAAGATGAATGCCTCCATCTTCCTCATTGTTCTATCATTAATCACTACCACTAACGAAAAGATCTTCTTGAATATATGCTAATACCATACCTGGAATTACTTTATCTCCCGCCTCTACTTCTAAAGATTGAACTTCTCCACTACATCCCATCTTAATTACTTCCAGTTTACCATTCATATCTTTAATAGAGAATAATGGCTCCCATTCATAAATTCGAGAATCCTTATTAATAGACACTTTTTCAATTATTCCATAACACGGACTCGTAATAATATCATAATACATAATCAATCATCCCTTTCTTTCATTCTATTAATATTGTTCTTCTAACCTTTGTGACTGAAAACACCCCGCTTTTATATTTTTACTAATTGTACAAAGCAATAATTGTGCCAAATGAAAATACTATATTGATCATCATTTATCAGCCATACTCCCTAGACTTGCCTCTCTTCCTTATGAACCGTTGAATGAATTATGCAATACTGCATGGTTGCCCAATCTTCAAAGAAAAAAACATCGGATCCATTCCCGATGTCTTTTTCTTTTTTATCCCGCTATTTGTGGGCAGTAAAACTCCCACCTCAAAATTCGGCTGGAGCAAAGAAGTTAGGTGGGAGCCCCGCTGCCCGTAAACGCCCGATTGGTGAGGGCTAATAATCGGAGGGGGATGAACACCCCCCCACTGATTATAGTTTCACTTTATATTTCCTGTGCTTCTTCAAAATGCATTTGCGGAGGAGCTGAACGGAACATATTTGTAACATATAGAAGGTACCCAATTCCAATAGCAGCCCAGCAAAGTCCCAAAATAAGTGAATGGATATTGAGATTAAACCATAGTACGGCTACAGTAGCAGCACCCAAAATAGGCATAACTAAGTAATTTAAGAAATCTTTTATCGTCTTATATCTTTTTTGCTTGATTATATAGTAAGAAATTACAGACAAATTAACAAATGTAAATGCAATAAGCGCTCCAAAGTTAATAAGAGATGCTGCTGTTTCTAAATCAATGAATATAGCGAAGAGCGAAATAATTCCTACAAAAATAATATTATATACTGGGGTTCTCCAGCGAGGATGAATGTATCCGAATATTTTCTTCGGAATTACATTATCTCGCCCCATTACGTATAATAATCGAGATACACTTGTATGAGAAGCTAAACCGGACGCAAGTGTCCCCATAAGGGTTCCTACTAAAAAGAAAGCTTGAAATAATTTCCCGCCAACATATAGTGCAATTTCTGGAGATGCTGATTCTTGATTTTTAAATACAGATGTATCTGGAAACATAGATTGTGTAAAATACGTAGTAGTAATGAATAAAACTCCGCCGATTAAAGCAGTAAGAAAAATAGCTCGAGGAATTGTTTTCTTCGCGTTTGGTGTCTCTTCTGAAAATGTAGTTACTGCATCAAAACCTAAAAACGAGAAACAAAGAATTGTCGCACCTGCAACTAACGGTGATATTTGTATATCTGATTGAAAAAACGGCTGAATGGAAAAGATTTCTCCTGTTCCCTCTCCCGATAATAAACCTTTTATAACTAGAAAAACAAACACGGCCATTACTAACACCTGAAATATTACTAAGAAAGTATTGAAATTAGCAGTAGCATTTACGCTAATCATGTTTATTAATGTAATCAGGAGAACAAAGCCAATGACCCATACCCAATTAGGAACACTTGGGAAAAATGCTGACATATAAATTCTCGTTAATAGTGCGTTCACCATTGGTAGAAACAAATAATCCAATAATGCGGACCATCCAACAAGAAACCCAAGCCTTGCACTAATTGTCTTCTGTGTATACGTATAAGCAGATCCTGCCGTAGGAAAAACCTTTACCATTTTGCCGTAGCTTGCAGCGGTAAACAACATCCCTGCTAATGCAATAAGATAAGCTCCTGGAACATGACCACCCGTTTTTTCAGAAACGATTCCAAATGTATCAAACCCAACCATCGGTGTCATATACCCGACCCCTAGCATAACAATTGACCAAAGCCCTAATGAACGTTTTAAACCAACTACTTTTCCCACCTATCATTCCTCCTACTTTCTCTATCTAATTTCCATTTAAAAATCGACAGTTAAAAGGAAGCGTTTTCAAATAACTATATATCACACCGCATATTACCTCCCTTTTTGTTACTTTTTAAATATTCATGCAATTTTTAAGCCAAAATTTCTAGCATTTGAAAATTCAATACTAAAAAGAACGTATAGGTGGAGCTGGTCCTCATTTCTTCTCATTTTTTATTCATTTTGACATAAGTTATTCAATCTCTCATACGACTAAATATGAAAAATAAAACTTTAATCCTTGTTTTTTCATTCCCACTTCCTCAAAAATTGGGCTTTTACAAGATTAAAATATTCCCATGAAATAATAACATTATGTAAACTATTCATAGCAAAAAAGCTGTCTTTTCTATAAAGACAGCTTTTTCTATAACACTATATTAAAAATTGAATACGAAGTCATCGTCTGCTAACTTTTCAACATTCGTTGCTTTTACGTAACCATTTCCTTTTACAGAGAAGAAGTCATGGTTTTTCGTATCTGTACGTAAACCATTTAAAACGATTGGGTTAATTTCTTCTTCCTCAAACTTCGGCTCAAGTCCTAAGTTCATAAGTCCTTTATTCGCATTGTAACGAACGAAACGATTTACATCCTCTACAAGACCGATAGAAGTGTAAATTTCTTCTGTATATGCCAATTCAATTTCATACAGTTCCATTAATAACTCTTGCGTTTCCGTTTGTACTTCTTGTTGCTCTTCTGCAGAAAGTTCTGTGAAGATTTGTTGTGCTAAAATACCAACGAATACGCCGTGAATTGACTCGTCACGAATTATTAAGTTAATAATCTCACCACTTGCCGTCAATTTACCTTGACCCGCTAAGTAAAGTGGATAGAAGAATCCACTATAGAATAAGTAACTTTCTAAGAACACACTTGCTACCATTGCCATGTATAACTCTTTTTTCGTTACTTCAGGCTTTAATAAGCGACGATAGTAACTAGTAACAATACCAGCTTTTTTCTCAAGTAATGGATGGTTATCTACCCATTCAAAAATATCATCAATTTCTTCTTCAGTAGCTAACGTTGTGAAAATATGGCTGTAACTCTTCGCATGTACTTCTTCCATAGCGCCCATGAAAGCTAATACACTTTTCGCTTGTAAATTTTCAAGATGAACAAGTACAAGTGGCATCCCTTCGCCACCTTGTTTCGTATCTAAAAGTGTTAAACCACCTAATACACGCTTATAAGCAATTTGCTCTTCTTTTGATAATTGTGCCCAAGTATTTTTGTCAGAAGACACTGCGATTTCTTCTTCTGTCCAAAACTGAGCGATGTTTTGCTTCCAAAACATTAAACTAAAATCATCTTCTTTTTTGT
Organism: Bacillus sp. SRB_8; assembly: GCF_003264205.1. Lineage (NCBI taxonomy): Bacteria > Bacillati > Bacillota > Bacilli > Caryophanales > Bacillaceae > Bacillus > Bacillus sp. SRB_8. The sequence goes on from NZ_NADT01000006.1 coordinate 268,793, forward strand.
TCCAGTTTACCGCACGCATTAAATCGCCCCTTCTCTAAATAAACATAAAAAATTGATAACTAAGCATGAGCAGGGTTCAGAAAAACCCTGCTCATAATGTCTCACTTTTTATATTAAACGGTACAAGCCACGCACTCTTCCACGCTTAATTTACGTGTTCTCGTATAATAAAGACTCTTCAAGCCTTTTTTATGTGCATAAATGTAGTAACGTGCTAACTCACGTGTTGAAATATCACTATTAACATAAAGAATTGTACTAATTCCTTGGTCAATATGTTCTTGAACTTCTGCGATTAAATCAATTAATTTAAACTGATTCATATCATAAGAAGATTTATAGTACCAGAACGTATCTTTTGATAAATACGGCATTGGATAATATGTTGTCGCATTCGCATACGTTCTTGATTCAATTTGACTTACGATTGGCATTACGCTTGAAGTTGCATTTTGAACGTAACTGATCGATTGTGTCGGAGCGATTGCAAGACGATATGAGTTGTATAAACCATTCTTCTGTACTTGCTCTTTTAAACTTGTCCAATCTTCTTTTGTTGGAATATGAATTCCTTCAAATAATTGCTGAATTTTTTCAGTTACTGGGCTGTAATCTGTCGTTTCATACTTTTCAAAGTATGTGCCGTTTGCATAATCAGACTTATCGAAGTCTTTAAATGTTTCGCCTTTTTCTTTAGCGATCTCCATACTTTTCTCAATCGAGTAGTAATTTAACATCATAAAGAATGTACGAGCGAATTCTTTCGCTTCAGCACTTTCATAAGCGATTTTATTTTTTGCTAAATATCCATGTAAGTTCATTGCTCCAAGTCCAACTGAATGAAGCTCATCATTTGCTTTTTTCACAGTTGGGGCATTCGGAATGATCGTCATATCAGAAACAGCTGTTAAAGCTTCCATTCCCGCATGAACTGCTTCACGAATTTCTTTATTTTCCATTACGTTTACGATATTTAACGATCCTAAGTTACAGTTAATATCACGGCGGATAATGTCTTCTGTACCGTAATCATTTATTTCAGAAGTTTCTTGTAGCTGGAAGATTTCTGTACATAAGTTCGACATCTTCACAGTTCCAATATCCTTCAGTGGATGCTGGTTATTTGCATTTGATTTAAACATTAAGTATGGGTAACCAGACTCAAGCTGAATCATAGCAATTTTAATAAGCATATCACGCGCACTAATATCTAGTGGCTTCTTCTTCACTTTCGGATTGCTCATTAATTCATCGTACATTTCGTCGATATCTATATCATCTAAATGTTTTCCGTACTCTTTAAATACTGTATAAGGCGCGAAAACATGGAAAGGTTCGTTTTTCTCAGCAAGCTCAAAGAACTTACTTGGAACGATAATTCCGATTGATAGAGACTGAATACGGCTCTTCTCATCGGCATTTATTTTTTTGGTATCAAGGAATTCAATAATATCCCAATGGAAAATGTTTAAGTATACTGCACCTGCACCTTTTCGTTGCATATTGTTACTCCATATCGTCAAAACGTATGGGGGATAGTCATTTCTGCTATCCTCTCTATATCGCTATAGAGTTCAGACCATATCTTCTTCTCGTCAAATTCTTCATTTAACCATTTATCATATGTTTGATGCACATGAATATGGCATAAACTATAATAAATGTATACACCCTTTGAATTTGGTTGTTTTGAGAAGCCAGGTTCGAGCTACTTAGTCACCTACATAGCCACTTGGTCGTTGAACCTTCTCCTTATCTAATAAATTTAGGAGCTCGGCTGCTGATTTCCTGCAATCTTGGATTTTCAGGGTTCGCTACGTAATTTCTTCGTAGTATCCTACCTTGATATACTCAGGCGTTCCAGCAATTGACCTGGTTTTATAGTTGAGCCATAAAGTTAACCCAACTGATTCGCATACGAAAACGAATCTTCAAGTAATTTCATAACAGGTACTACACCACTTGCGGCGTTATCAATACCTTTAATTTGCTCACCACGTGCACGTAGCTTAGATAAGTTTAAAGCTACTCCACCACCGATTTTCGATAATTGCATTGCAGTATTAATGTTAAAGCCGATTGAATTTAAGCTATCATCCATCTCTAACAAGAAACAAGACACCATTTCTCCTCTTCTGCTTCGTCCCGCATTTAAAAAGGTTGGTGTCGCTGGTTGGTAGTTTTGTTTTACAATCATGCTTGCGAAGTGTTTTGCCTTCGCAACATCACCGCGTCCTAAGTATAATGACACAATTGCTACACGATCTTCATAGCTTTCTAAGTATTGTTTTTGATCATTCGTTTTTAACGCATAATCTTTATAGAACTTAGATGCTGCCATATAAGATTGGAACTCGAAGTTTTCACCATAAGCGATGTTATAAACTCCTTCTACTTCCTCCAAGCTATACTCGTCCAGAACGTTGTAATAGTAATCATGTTCTTTCATATACTCCATTCGCTCTGCCACGCTATTAAAATGAACGGTATTCTCTCTAGCTTCTTCCATAAAGACTTCTAATGCCTCTTTATCTTTATGAAGCTGATAAAAACCGTCCTGCATTTGCGTGATTTCATTATTCAGTTCAATGTGTCGCAATCTCCCGCACCCTTTCTTTAAAATATTCTACATCATTATTTGTTCCAGATAACTCAAATTTTGATACAATAGGCACTTCATATTTAGTAGAGATTTTGTCAGCACTTGCACCAAACATGTCTCCCCAATTACGATTGCCACTTGCAGATACGCCTTTTAATTTTTCATTATTGCGTTCTAAAAAGTCTAAAACACGTTCCGGTACATTTCCAAAACCTGTTGTATACGTAATAAGAATAAAGTCTTCATCTAATACTAGAGCTTCATCAATTTGAACGGCCGGCATATTTAATTTGTGAATGAAACGCTTCACGTTTCCTGTCATAGAATCATATGCAACTAACATTTCCGACCCTCCCTCTCCAATATATATTCTCTGTATGTCGTTTCTTGATTTCTCTATATATTGTATTACGTTTCAAAATAAGACACAAGATATATGTATAAATTCTTTCTTTTTTTAAATTTTACTTTTCGACATGACCGTCGATTTTTTTCAATACAAAGACTATGAAACAACATTCTAAAACTCATGTCAATAAAGTGCTTTTCAAAAAAGTTGTCAACGAATTTAACCTTATTTTAAAAAAAGTTACCAATATTTTTTGTCATAAAACAGTAAATGCTGGAGTAATATATTTCTCCAGCATCACGCAAAAAAGAACAGATATTAAACGATAATCTGTTCTAACAAACGATTACATTTATCAATTTTACTTTATTAAATATTATACATATTCTTTCGTTCCTCGTTACATACTAAAAGATAACTATTATAGAAAAAGATTATTATTATGGAACTTCAATTTATTTATGAAAAAAATTATTCAGGGTGCTCAATACGCAAAATATCTCTTACAAATATATGATGTGGATTCTCATCTTTATCGAGCATTGTACATATAGGAGCTTCTTCATCAAAGTATACGATCATTCCTTCTACGTACTGATATGTATGTTGAACTTGTACCGTTACTTTAATTTCTACTGCTTGTTCATACGCCCTTTTTATTTTCTGAAGCATTTTTGCTGAACATTTTCGTTTCTCTGGATACATAACCATTCCCATAAACCTATTCCCAGCTCTATCTTTCCACATATAATCCCAATGTGGCAATATGCCTTGTTTAAAATCCCCCATAATTCTCCTCTCCTTTATCTTCTATTTATGAACGTGGTGTTTCTGAATATGTATAAATTACCTGTCCACCGCGCTGTGCGTTCCCGATAATATGTTTAAAATCTTCTCGATTCACAACAACTTCTCTGAACGTATAAAATACATCTTTCTTCGCAACATACTCCTTTATTTCATCATTTTTCAGCTGATCCAAAATTGTATTTGCTAATTGTTTATCCATGTATTTCACCTCTCTGCAATATTTTATTCTATCGCATCTTCTATAGGTCCACAACGGTAAAATTATCCCGTTACTATTATGTAATTCACTTTCATTATTTTTATATCTATATCACTTTATTATATTCGCACTAAATATCATATACTAACATAGCTACTTCTCTATATCAAACTTTTTGATGCCCTATATAACAAAGTTCCAAATCACTGTTTGATATTTTATTTTATGCTACAATATACATTTAGAACTAGGAGGGATACTATGATTCGGAAAGCAAAAAAGACAGATGCGGTAGAAGTAGCACCTTTATTGTATAACGCTCTGCACGAAATTGCTGAAAAAATCACAGGTAGCACAGTTGAAGCAAAAGTAATACTAGGACTTGAAACATGGTTCGTAAAAGAAAATAATCGATTGAGCTATGAAAACTGTTTAGTGGCTGAACAAGGTGGAAAGGTAGTTGGGGTTATTGTCGTTTATCACGGTAGTGACGCTGAACAACTTGATGCACCAATCCTACACTACTTAAGAGAACTACATGAAGACGAATCCATTACGTTAGAAAAAGAAGCTGAACTTGATGAGTATTATATTGACACGTTGTCAGTTTCAAGTATGTACAGTGGACGTGGTATTGGCTCTAAATTAATCGATGCAGCTGAACTTCATGCAACTGAAAAAGGGCATGAAAAAATCGCCTTACTTGTTAATTTAGAAAACAAACGCGCTTTTTCACTATATGAAAAACTTGGTTTCAAAGAAGATAAAACCGTTATGCTCGTCGGTGAACCGTATGCCCATCTAATAAAACCATTACGGTCATTGGTTTCTATATCTTAAAAGGACAATTCTTTTTTACTTGTTATGCAGAGAAAGAGGCTGCCAAAGGGACAGCCTCTTTTAAATTAATTTTGTATTTAATACATTTCCATCCATCGCCTCATGAAATGTATACGTTGTACATCCCCATGGCTTCCTATGGAAAATAGGCGAACCAGACCACCCCATTGCCCTCAGTTCAGTCCCAATCATCGCATTAAAATAACTATGACCTACAAGGGCAATATGTCCATGTACGAGCGCATAGCGGTGCAACATATTAGCGGCTTGCCTTGCTCTTTCTCGTACTTCCTTATAAGACTCAACCTCTTTGCTATAACCAACTATCCATCGTGTACGTCCAATAAACATCCATACATTCGGTTTACATTTCAACCATTTTGGAGCATAAAAACTCGTTGGAACTTCAGCTTCCCTAAAAAGAGGATTTTGCACAAAAGATAGGGAATCCAATAACTCAGCCGCTGACTGTACAGCGCGCCTTTGATCACTCGTTACAACCAGTTTCGCTGATTCAATCGCCTCAATTGTTTCAATTGGTATAGGAGTTTCTTTTACTGTAGTCCCTAAATCATATTGCTTCATCCATTCACGAAATGAAATAATTGTCATTGGCTCTATAGTACTGTCCAAACGACCATGACGAATAAAAGAAATTCGCATTCTTTCCACTCCCCATTCATCACTTACGAACTATATTACGTACTTTTTTTATTGCCATCATACCATGCATAAAAAGAAAGTTATATATCCCCACCACTATCATGTGTTATCGAAGTGTGCACACCATCCAGTCCATCAAAATATGTAGTTGTTTCATGATGACGCACTTTCTTCAACTGTATATATGAAAATAAAAATAATAAAATCGCTATAAAGCTCCCCACAATTTCAAACATCATTTTCCAGCCCCTAATTTCTCCCACTTTAGTAGGTCATTGTATCTTTTATTATACTCCCGTATAAAGATGTATGCATTTTCATCATTCCTCTCCTAAACAATATTTTTTACATATTTCCTTACAAAAAGTGAATATTTTTCGAATTTTTACTTTGGAAACATTTACAAAGTAGTAAATATAGTTCAAAATAAGAAGAAATAAAAAAGCCCAAATTATTCTTTTTTTGGGAAAACTGGAACAAGGAGAGTTGCTTATGCAGATCGCAGAAACTGGAGATATCATTGAATTTAAAGGTGGAATGCAAGGCCGTGTTCAAAAGGTAAATCAAAACTCCGTTATTGTTGATATAACAATTATGGAGAATTTTAGAGAACTAGATATGGAACCTCTTACAGTTGTAAGCCATAAAAACTATACTGTCATTAATCAACATGCATAATATAATAGAAAGAAAGGATCTGTATATCATACAGATCCTTTCTTTCTATATTAACGATTATCGATCTTTTCTGGATATAAATCGTGATTCATCATGCGGTAGTCTGCCATTTTCTCATACTTAGTTCCTGGGCGGCCGTAGTTACAGTAAGGATCGATTGAAATACCACCACGTGGTGTAAATTTCCCCCATACCTCAATATAGCGTGGATCCATTAATTTAATTAAATCATTCATAATAACGTTCATGCAATCTTCGTGGAAGTCACCATGATTTCGGAAGCTAAATAAATATAGCTTTAAAGATTTACTCTCTACCATTCTTTGTTCTGGAATGTAGCTAATATAAATTGTTGCAAAATCTGGTTGTCCTGTTTTCGGACATAAACTTGTAAATTCAGGACAATTGAATTTTACAAAGTAATCACGGTTTGGATGGTTATTATCAAATACCTCTAAAATTTCCGGGCTATATTCAAATACATATTTTGTATTTTGATTTCCTAATAATGTTACATCTTTTAAATCTTCATCTAATCTTCCTGCCATTTTAAACATCCCTTCTCATTATACCCCTCGTTTATTTCCCCATACTAACGCATGAAGCTGAGGCAGTACTTTCGCATCATTCATTTCTTTACAATTCACAGCTTTTTCAATAAGCCACTCATATTTTTCTAATAGTTTTTTTATAAGCACCGCATCATCCACTGTTTTCGTATCATCATTCCCTACTTGTAAGAAAAATGGTACATTCGGATAACGCTCGTGCATCTTAACTGCATATTCAAAATCTTGATCATCGAATACTACTACTTTTAAACTAAAATCTTTCCCTGCTAGTTTATGAATAACAGAATCTAACATCTGAAAATCTGTTTTCATAGTTGAACTTGGTGGTTTTGGAGAAATCGTTACCTCATCAATTTGAAGCAACCAATCTTGCCATTTACTCCCTTGCGTTTCTACCGCTGTTCGCATTCCATTCTCCTTTAATATAGAAAGAAGAAATTGCATATTTTTCAGCAAAACAGGATTTCCACCCGAAATCGTAACATGAGAAAAATTTTCTCCACCAATTTCTACAAGCTCATTCCAAATGTCTTCCGGTGTCATTTGTTTAATTTGATCTTTGGCCGATCCATCCCATGTAAAAGCAGAATCACACCAAGCACAGCTATAATCACAGCCCGCTGTACGGATAAACATTGTCTTTTGTCCTACAACCATCCCTTCTCCTTGAATGGTTGGACCAAATATTTCTAAGACGGGGATTTTACTCATCGAGCATCCACTCCCGTCTTACTTCCGCATAACTAGTCGGCGTCTCAAAAAGACGAACAAATTCAACACGAGCTCCCTTATATTCGTTCGCACGATTATCTTTCGTTAATGCTTCTGCCATCTTTTCATAAATCCAAACGACCATATTTTCAGCAGTCGTATTCATTTCTGGCAATGTTTCGTTTAAATAACGATGATCTAAATAAATTTCTATTTCATTTTTCCAAATCTCTTTTATATCTCCAAAGTCAATTGCAAGGCCTATTTCATTTACATATCCGCTAATTCCAAATACGACTTTATATGTGTGTCCATGTAAATTTTTACATTTCCCTTCATAGCAGTGTAAATGGTGCGCTGCGTCAAATGTAAATTCCTTGCTGACCATTACTCTTTTATTATGATATTTGAGTTGTTCACGCTGAATATCCTTGTCCATTTTTTGCAAATTTTCTACGATGCGAAATCCAAAAAAGTTATCCATTAGTTGCTCGCTCCTTCGCGTTCTTGTAGATACGTATCTAATCCCGCTTTACGAAGTTGACATGCTGGACATTCACCGCAACCATCACCAATGATTCCGTTATAACATGTTAATGTTTTTTCTCTAACAAACTCAAATGCTCCAAGTTCATCAGATAATTTCCATGTCTCTGCTTTATCAATCCACATAAGTGGTGTATGAATAACAAACGGATAATCCATAGATAAATTTAATGTAACGTTTAATGATTTCACAAACACGTCACGACAATCTGGATAACCACTGAAATCAGTTTCACATACACCCGTTACAATATGACGTGCTCCAACTTGTTTTGCTAATACAGCCGCAAATGATAAAAATAGTAAATTTCGTCCATCTACAAATGTTGATGGCAATTCACCTTCTTCATGTGTAATCTCCATATCCGTTCTCGTTAACGCATTTGGAGCAAGTTGATTTAATAGGCTCATATCTAGTATCGTATGTTTAATTCCTAGCTCTTTCGCAATTTCCGCTGCACAATCAATTTCTAATTTATGACGTTGATTGTAGTTAAATGTTACAGCTTCCACTTCTTCAAACTGCTGTATCGCCCAAAATAAACATGTTGTACTATCTTGTCCACCACTAAAAACAACAACTGCTTTTTCTTTTTTCATTTCACTCATTCTCCTTCTCTACTACGAATAAGAAGAAAGAACGTTCTTGAACTGTCACAATAAAAAAACAAAACAATACCTAATGATATTGTTGTTTCCATAGTTTTTTATAGAGGGAGTTCGCGAACCTCTCCCATGCAGTGCACGGAATTTCTTCTTTCATTGACAAAGATTATTGTAACATATTGTATACTACCAGAAAAAATTTCTGATTTTTTCCGCTATTTCGCATTTCATTTATTTCATTTATTTCATTTATTTCATTTTATAGTATGATTAATTTAATGTTAAAAGAGAGGAGGCATCCCACTGGAACTCTTTATTATTTACCTCTTTTTAAATATATTATCTATTCTCGTTACAATGCTCGTATATCATTTATTTTGGAATCAGAAAGGGAAACGATCTCCTAAATTAAATTCAGCCATATTTATTGTATTATGTTGCCTCGCTACCATACTATGTATCACTTTCGCAGCAAAAACAAATAATGGTTTTCAGTTCGACATGCGACATATCGTATTAATTGTCGGCACGTTAACGGGAGGGCCTATTGCTGGTGGTTCTATTTTAGCTGTATTAAACATTTATCGCTTTTTATTGGGAGGAATAGGTGCGTTTCCATCCTTTATCGCTTCTATTCTCCTATTTATTGTTCTACTATTAACATACAAATTTTTTAATCGAAGTTCTAATCATATAAAAATAACACTTGCTATTTTTTACAGTCTTACTTATGGATTTGGTTGGATACCATTTTTCCTTGCAAGTGTTACAAATGAGGCAGATTATATACCACATATCATTGTGTACGAACTATGTACGATGATTGGTACGATCCTTATTTTATATTTACTACACATATTACAAATGCAAGTTCGTCTCCAAAATGAACTTATGAACGCTGAGAAATTTCATTTAATCGGCGAAATGGCAGCTTCTATCTCTCATGAAATTCGTAATCCTTTAACTGCAACGAAAGGTTTTTTACAACTTTTACAGTCAGATGCATGTTCTGAGAAAGAACGAAAATTATATATCGACATAGCCATTAATGGTATCGAACAAGCAAATCACGTTCTTACAGACTACTTAACTTTTGCAAAACCGAGTATTGAAAAAGAACAAAAATTACAAGTAGAGGAAGAATTACTTCATGCGTTGTCTTTGATCACACCTCTCGCCAATTTAGCAAATGTTCGTATAAATTATATAAAACAAAGTACATCTTTCTTTATCGCTGGCGAAAAGCAAAAACTGAACCAATGTTTATTAAATATTTTTAAAAATTGTATTGAGGCTATGCCTACAGGTGGCGACCTTATTCTTACATTAGTTCCAGACCATAAACATATACAATTATATATAAAAGATACAGGAGTTGGTATGGATCAAGAACAAATAAAACGCCTTGGATCACCTTTCTACTCAACGAAAGAAAAAGGTACCGGACTCGGAATGATGGTCGTCTTCAGCGTCATTCAAGCAATGGATGGAAAGATTGATATTATGAGCGAAAAAGGTACAGGTACAACTTTCTTATTAACTTTCCCACTCATACAAAAAACGTGATGAACTTCATCACGTTTTTTCTGTTCCTTCAACTAATTCTGCAAAAGCTTTCACTTTCCCATGCGGCTTTTGATTTTCTTTCCGAGCTTTCCAGGCGCGCTCTTCTTCTCTCTTTTTCTTTGACATGCTTTTCAACTCCTTCTTTTCTTTTCTCCATGTAGTATTCCAAAATGAGAAAGAAAACTATGCATGAGTAAAAAAGAAAAGAAGCGGTTCCCCACTTCTTTCATTTTAACGCTGTAAAATTGCATGTTTCGCTTCTTTTAGCTGTGTAAGATGTCTTTGTTCGTGTAAATCTAGAAATTGAACCCATTGATATAAATTCAAATCATTAAAAATAGGATGTTTTAATCCATTTTCAAATAATTCTTTTTCATCTATTACACTATGAAGGGCATGTAATAATTCTTGTCGTGAATGTTCTAGTAATTGAATTCCTTGCAGTTTTTTCATTAATGTTTCTGTTGGTTTCATTTGTTGAGGAGCTTCCCTTTTATGTGTGCGATCAAGCGTAAGTTGGAGGTCTTTAAATGGAGCAAGTTTTCTTTCTTTTTTTTGCAAAGCATATACAAGGGCAGATGTGACAGACTGTTCAACTAAATGCAAATGATGCAAAATTTGAATAATACTCCATTTATCACGGCGTGGCTTTACATTCACCTCCGTATCATTTAACATTTCAATTTCTGATAACAGCGTGCTTCGTGTAGACTGTAATGAGTGGACTAAAGTTTCTAAACTAACATCCATATTAGATTGAAGCATAGTGCTTTCCCCCCTTTTGTTGGTGAAAAGGGGCGCTCCCCATTAGAAACACCCCTAAAATAATTCTGAATTTTCTTTTATTATCTCATCATTTTTCTATTATGTCGATGTTAAACATAGGAAAAAAGTGCATGTTTTTTACAATTTTGTGTCGTCAACAGCACGTAACCACGCTTCAATTTCTGTAATTACACTTTTTACACACCCTTCAGCGAATGGTGATGTTAAATTTGCAACTTCTACTAATTCTAAGAATGATTTACTTCCACCTTGTTGACAAAGATTCACATAATCTTCCCAAGCCTCTTGTCTATTATCTCTTGCACGTTTCCAAAATTGCAGTGCACAAATTTGAGCTAACGTGTAGTCAATATAATAGAAAGGTGAGCTATAAATATGACCTTGACGTTGCCAGAAACCACCACGCTCTAAATAATCATTATCTTCATAATCACGATGTGGTAAATACTTCTTCTCTATGTTACGCCATGCTGACTTACGTTCTGCTGGCGATGCTTCTGGATTTTCATATACATAATGTTGATATTCATCTACAGATACACCGTACGGTAAAAATAGAAGTGCTGAACTTAAGTGTGAGAAATAATATTTATCCGCATCTTCTTCAAAGAATAACTTCATCCATGGCCATGTAAAGAATTCCATACTCATTGAATGGATTTCACATGCTTCATATGTTGGCCAATTATATTCTGGAATTTCATACTTACGACTTTCATATACTTGGAAAGCATGACCAGCTTCATGTGTTAATACATCAATGTCCCCAGACGTTCCATTAAAGTTTGAGAAGATGAATGGCGCTTTATAATTCTCGATATATGTACAATATCCACCACCAGCTTTTCCTTTTTTCGCAACTAAATCTAATAAATCATTATCGAGCATGAAATTAAAAAACTCATCTGTTTCAGCTGATAATTCTTTATACATCGTTTTCCCGTGATTAATAATCCAATCGGCATCGCCTTTTGGAGTTGGATTACCTGTAGCAAACTCAAAGTTTTCATCATAATAAGCGAGCTTTTCTACACCAATGCGTGCTTTTTGTCTATTTCTTAACTCGGTTGCAACTGGAACGATATAATCTAATACTTGCTGACGATAGTTCGCTACCATTTCAGCATTATAATCTGTACGATACATTCTTGCATATCCTAATTCAACAAAGTTTTTAAAACCAAGTGTTTTTGCGATTTTCGTTCTCACTTTAACAAGCTCATCATAAATACGATCTAACTCTTCCTCGTTCTCAGCTAAAAATCCGTAGTATGCTTCACTTGCTGCTTTACGTTCACTTCTTTCTTTTCCTTGCATAAACGGAATAAGTTGCGATAACGTTCTTTCTTCTCCTGCAAAGTCAATCTTTGCAGATGCTAATAACTGTGTATATTGTGAAGACAATTTATTCTCTAATTGTAAATCTTTCACTACTTCATCTGAATATGTTTTTAAATCACATTCAGCTAGAGCAAATAATTGCTTTCCATAATACGCTTCTAATTCTTCGCGGAATGGAGAATGAATTAACGCATTATAATACTTTGTACCATACCCTTGTACAACTGGAGAGAATTCATCAAAGAAATCCTGCTCATCCTTATAAAAGGCATCTGTCGTATCAACAGAATGACGAATGTAACAAAGGTTCCCCATTGTACCAAAGTCATTACGAATTTCGTTAATTGAATTGATAACTTGTTTTTGTTCTTCTACAGTTTTTGCGTTATCAAACTTCTCTAAAGCAACAGTAAATTTCCCTTTTAATTCTTCAATATTTGGCCGTTTATATTCATAGTCTTTAAATGACATGAACGAGCCCCCTCTCCATTATATGCATCATTATTATAATTCAATTCTTACTTACAAATCTCCTCTTATTCTTCAGCAAAATGCGGTAGATGATGTCATAAATACATGCACACAAAAAAGCCTTGGATTTCTTTATCCAAAGCTCCTTTGGAACATATCATCATTTTTCATACTTTCCAATTTTTTTCAATAGCTCGAGTAATTCATCCTTCTCATCCTTCGTTAACATTTCAAAAGACTGATATATAACTTGCTCATGACCTGGAAAAATAGAAGCAATAAAGCTCTCTCCAGACTCCGTTAATTGTGCATAAATAACACGCCTATCATTTGGACATGGAATTCGTTTTACAAGCCCTTTTTTCTCTAGCTTATCTACAACGTATGTAATGCTGCCACTAGCTATTAAAATACGCTCACCGATTTGCTGAAGTGGTTGGCCTCCTTTATGATATAGTAATTCTAATACAGCAAACTCAGTTGGATTTAATCCGTTACTTTGTATGGATTTATTTGTAGTATCCATAACAGAACGATGTACACGGGATAATGCAATAAATACTTTTAAAGATTGAGAAATGTCTTCTCGCTCATTATTTGATGTCATACCATTTCAACCCTTCACTTAAATTCTCCGCAACAAAAAGAAAAGCAACGTAGCACCTCATTACAACTTCCGAATGAATATTCACTCATTCCTTTTCCTTTCCCTAATGTAATGCAAATGATTCTTGAATAAAAACATGACAATTTTAACATAGTTTATATATAATGATAATAAAAAAAGAAGGAGTACCAAATTTGAAAGTCAAATTACAAAGCATAGTTTTTTACATACTGCTTGTTATACTGCCAACGATAGGGATTGGTGCCACATTTTTTTCATATCACACTTATCAAATGAAACAGGCAAACAAACTATCTGCTCACACTGTTCTCTTTTTATATAGAGACTATTTAGACCATCACCTTGGTGAAGCTATATCTGCCTTAGAAATGCTCGCAAAAGTCGTAGGGACCGAAACTGGAAACATCAATGGGATTAAACAGATTGTACATGATACCGATGGAAATGATGAACGTTTTTCCGGTCTATATTACGCTACGACAGATGGGATGATTACACTCGCATCCCAAGGCGATTCGCCGCCTATTGACGTTTCTGACCGCCAATACATCCAAGATGCATTGCAATCTAAGAAAACAACTGTATCATCAGTTATTACAGATCGCGTTCTTGGACATCAAGCTATTATGATTGCGTCTCCAATATTTAATAGACAAAAGGAACTCTCAGGCTTATTATTAGCAAGTTTACGCTTTGACTACATTTCAGCCTCTTTAAATGCTATTAAACCACAATATCATTTCGAAGTGACTGATAAACATGATGTAGTTTTTCTAACCGATGATAATAACGAAACAAGCGATGGGCATTCTAACATGCTTACTACCCCACTCCAAAGATTAAATTGGAAAGTCTCTGTTTCTCCGTTACCTATTCATCAACAAACTTTATACCAGTTAGTTTCAATAGAGTGTATAGCTACTTTATTTTTAGTGTCTATTTTATTTTTACTTGCTCAATATATGTTATTAAAACGTCAAACAAAACTAGAAAGACAACAAAATGAACTACAAAAAATTGAATTGGTTGGAACTTTTGCAGCTAGTACAGCTCATGAAATCCGTAACCCTCTTACTGGAATTAAAGGACTCGTTGCTCTGTTAAAAGAGAAATATAAAGATGAACAGGATCAGTTCTACTTTTCCGTAATCGAACAAGAAATAGAGCGAATTAATGAAATTGTAAGCGAATTTCTTATTCTTGGAAAACCAACTGCCATCATTGAACAAACATATGATGTAAGAACGATTCTTAATGAGGTAGCATTAATTATCCAATCTGAAGCGAATCTACATAACATAGTATTTCATTTACATTTGCCAGACCACCCTGTTCATATACGTTGCTCAAAAGACCATATGAAACAAGTGGTTTTAAACATTACAAAAAATGCAATTGAAGCTATGGCTTCTGGTGATACATTAACCATTGTAGTAACAAACAACGAAAAACACGCACACTTGCAAATTATTGATACTGGAAAAGGGATTCCTAAACATATTCAAAAACACCTCTTTCATCCGTTCTTTACTAATAAAGATACTGGAACAGGTCTTGGGCTTGTTATATGTAAACGAATTGTAGAGATGTACAATGGGCATATATTTATTGATAGTAAAGAAAACAAAGGAACGACAGTTCATATAGAGATTCCATTACACATAGTATAATTATCCTTATCCTAAAAGGGTAATTATACTTATTTCATAAAACCAGCTACAAACATTCTCCAAAAATTGTTTGATTTCCCTTCATACCCAATTTGAAAAATAGGAACCTTTATAATTGAAAACCATTTCGGTGTTTGTTTTTCTTTGTAACGCTGATACTGTACGATAAGCTTGTCCAATTCTTGACTAACTTGAATTGTCTCCATACTATTTAACCCACTTGTTAATCCTAAATGAATCATTTCTTCACGTTTCATATGAATATCATGCGAAAGCTTTTCTAATGTGTACTTCCTTTTTACAGTAAACATCCATATCCCCCTTATTTTTCTTCCATACTCTCAACGCCTCTTCTACTTTAGCCCTTTAAACACTTAATTCTATTTAAAATTGAAGAATCAGAAAATTTAACATTTTTCTCCTGTAATTTACAAATCTTTACCCTCACTTTGAGAATTATTACAAATTATTCTATCTTTGTAAATACATTCGCAATAATAGACATTTTTTTCATCTTCTTTTTTGTAAATACTCCGTAAACAGTGGATTCTCTATTTTCAATGTACTTTTCTTCGACATTTTTTGTTTAATTTATGTAAAAACGCAAAACATAATGATGATTGATAAAGTGAACTTTAATCAGTGGGGGTTTTGTCCATCCCCACTAATTATTAGCCTTCACCAATCGGGCGTTTACGGGCAGTGGATTTTCCACCTAACTTCTTTACTCCAGCCAAATTTTGAGGTGGGAGTCTTACTGTCCGCAAATAGCGGGATAAAATAGAAAGGAAATATTTATATGCGCAAATATACTATTACAGTTCTTATCTTCACCCTGTTCATACCATTCTTCCTCTTTCCTATTCAAGCAAACGCTCATACGAATAAAGTTGCTATTGTCATCGATGATTTCGGCAATAATATGAAAGGCACAGATAAGATGTTATCACTTCCTATTCCACTCACTGTTGCTGTTATGCCATTTCTTCCTTCTACTAAACAAGATGCAATAGCTGCCCATAAAAAAGGGCATGAAGTTATTATACATATGCCAATGGAACCAATTAGAGGAAAAAAAGAGTGGCTTGGACCAAAAGCGATTACAACAGATTTAAGCGATGAAGAAATAAACAACCGACTCGAACAAGCAATTCAAGAAATACCTCATGCAATAGGAATGAACAATCATATGGGATCAAAAGTAACCGCTGATGAAAGAATTGTACGTCTTATACTTTCTGCCTGTAAAAAGCACGGTTTATTTTATTTAGATAGTAAAACAAACCCTAATAGTGTTGTCCCAAAAATCGGTAAAGAATTAGGCGTTCCTATTATTGAAAACCAATTATTTTTTGATGATGTATATACGGTAAGTCACATTTCAAAACAAGCACAATTACTCATAAAAAAAATCCAAGACAAACCCATTATGGTAGCTATCGGACACGTTGGGGCTCCAGGTGAAATTACATCACGTATTATCGAAACTTCTATTCCTAAAATTCGTGAGCATGCAGACTTTATTTTTTTATCTGATTTAGCATTGTCTCCACCTTCTGTTTCAAAATAAAATTCATTTCTTGCACTAAAAAAGATACCTATCTACACATAGCTGAACTGTACCCCGAATCATGG
>NZ_NADT01000060.1:0-1241 GCF_003264205.1 Bacillus sp. SRB_8
TTATCATTTTAGCCAAGAAGACTCCTTCCTCAAGGAACGCGAAGTGAGTAGGTGGGAGATGAATTGGCTTCGGACAAGGGATGGCAGGAAGCCATCTTAATTGTTCGACATACATAAACTGTTACTTCACTACCTGTCGAATGTATGTTTGTTGTATAATAGACGCATATCGAAATGGAGGTGAAATGAATGATGATCAATAAAGCATATAAATTTCGTATCTATCCAAATAAAGCTCAAGCGATCCTAATCAATAAAACGATTGGCTGTTCTCGTTTTATATTCAATCACTTCCTATCTCTGTGGGATAATGCATATAAAGAAACAGGAAAGGGTTTGACATATGGTACATGCTCTGCCAAACTCCCTGCCATGAAAAAAGAGTTTGTTTGGCTAAAAGAAGTGGATAGTATTGCGATTCAGTCGTCTGTTCGCAACCTTGCGGATGCTTATACACGCCTTTTCAAAAAACAAAACAATGCCCCGCGTTTCAAATCTAAGAGGAACAACGTACAATCTTATACCACAAAACAAACAAATGAAAACATTGCCGTTGTAGGAAACAAAATAAAATTGCCAAAACTAGGTCTTGTTCGATTTGCCAAAAGCCGCGAAGTAAAAGGTCGTATTTTAAATGCTACAGTTAGACGGAGCCCTTCTGGCAGATACTTTGTGTCATTGTTAGTTGAAACAGAAGTGCAAGAACTTCCGAAAACAAATTCTTACATTGGAATGGATGTGGGACTAAAAGATTTCGCCATTTTGTCAGATGGAACGACCTATAAAAATCCAAAGTTTTTTCGATCATTAGAAGAGAAGTTGGCAAAAGCACAGCGTGTTCTTTCTAGAAGAACGAAAGGATCTTCTCGCTGGAATAAACAACGAGTAAAAGTAGCTAGAATTCATGAATACATGACGAATGCTAGAAAAGATTACTTGGACAAAATCTCGACTGAAATCATCAAAAACCACGATGTTATCGGTATAGAGGATTTGCAAGTATCGAATATGTTAAAGAATCATAATTTAGCAAAAGCAATTAGTGAGGTATCATGGTCACAGTTTCGAACTATGTTGGAATATAAGGCAAAATGGTACGGCAAACAAATCATTGTCGTATCGAAAACATTTGCTTCAAGCCAATTATGTTCTTGTTGTGGATATCAAAACAAAGACGTTAAAAATCTAAACCTACGTAAATGGGACTGCCCTTCTTGTTGTACACACCATGATAGGGATAT
>NZ_NADT01000061.1:0-3482 GCF_003264205.1 Bacillus sp. SRB_8
ATGGGAATAGATCTTGCAAATATATTTATGGACTCCGCGAATAAAATAGCAAGTCATAAGATTGATATACCTGCAGCAGCCATCAATGTTGGAAATATTGATTTAAGTAATGCCCTACGTGATTTAGGTGGTGACCCATCTAGAATATATGACCGTAAGAATGACGGAGATTTATCATTTATATTAGATATTACCCCTTTTGTTGGAACAGGAAAAGAAATTGGACAACTTATCAAAGGTGAAGATCTGGTAACAGGTAGAAAATATGGACCTGAAGATTATGGATGGGGTACACTAGCAGTTGTATCCGGTGGTACTACACGTGTAATTGGTAAAGTTGTAGGAAAGATTGGTGACCTTGAAAAGAAAGGAAAGGCTATTGAAAATGCAACAAAAGGGACTTCAGGTATTGGATGGAGTATGCCAAGAGGCGGAGGAGTCATTGAAGGGCGTAAGTATACTGAACACGCGCTTGAAAGAATGGCACCTGACACAATTCAAGTGCGAGCAGAACTTACAAAGCGTGCACGTGAAAGAGCTGAAAGGAATGGGTACACATTCGGCTCGAAAGAATACATGGAGGAATTAAAAAAAGTTGACCCACGTGGTGTAACACCAAGCGTAGTAGAAGAAACAATTAAGCATAGTACTAAAAAACCAGGAAATAAACCTGGTCTATGGCAATACGATGGGAAAGATGTTAGAGTCGTATTGAATGATAATGGTGATGTTGTTTCCGTTGTACCTAATAAATCATGAATATCATAAGTAAAGTGAATTGAGCCCTTTCACGAAAGGAGTTATTAAAATGAATATTCAATATGATGAATACGAATTGTTAGAAATTTTCGAGAGTGAACCAGAAGATTATTTTATTCCTGGTGCAGGTGCATATAGATATAGTAAAATAGATAAATTAGGATTTGAATTAGTAATGATTATGTGTTATTACGAGGAAACTGTTGAATTAAAAATGTTTTATGAAAATAAATGTATCTTTGAAACCAAGATGGATTCGGCGAAACGAATCTATACCCGTAATGACTCATTATATGTCCAAGGCGGCGTAGAAAACAAAACAATCGAAGTAAAATTCAAGCCACATTTTACAGTTCAAATAGATGAGTTCTAAATAGATGAAATAAAAAAACACCTTATAGCAAATAAGGTGTTTTTTTATACAACAGGCGCCTACATGTGCGCCTGTTGTATCTCTTAAAATGACTTAAGATACGTTTACTTATCATTCATTTTAGACATCACACCAGGGATTGGTACAGGAAAAGAAAATTGGACAACTCATCAAAGGTGAAGACTTAGTAACAGGTCAAAAATACAGTCCAGAAGATTATGCATGGGGCACACTATCCGTTGTATCAGGTGGTACTTCACGTGTAATTGGTAAAGTTGTCGGGAAAATTGGTGACCTTGAAAAGAAAGGAAAGGCACTAGAAGCGGCTGCTAAATATAAGCCAAAAACCATAGAAATAAATAATCCTGTTTTAGATAACATTCGTACAGGAAGTGCACTAAAAATAGATGAACTACATGCATTTAATAACATTATTGATAATTACGTTAGTTATGCATCGAAATTTGATTTAGTTGGAGGTGACGGAGTTAAGCGACAGCTTTATCAGGTAGAAGGTTCGTTAAATGGTAAAAAAGGTGTATTCGAATGGATTGTTGACCCTGACCCTAAAAAAGGTGTTACACACAGAAGGTTTATTGAGGGAGTTGGCGTAACAGGTAACGCGAATGCAAGAAAGAAGTGAAAATATAATGTATAGTTATAAAATTTTCGAAACGTATAGATTACAATATAGTTGGGCTACTTTGCTAATTGGATTAAAATTAGGCCTTTTATCCATTGAAGAAATAGATACATATGCTGCAAATTATTTGATTGATAATCCCCACGTAAGCGATGATGCATTATTAGAACTTACATGGGGAAAATACGATAATGAAAAAGCTATTGAATTAATAGAAACCATAGTAATGGATTTCGCAATACCTTGGAATGGTGATGTTGAGGAACGAAAATGGAAGTACTGTATTTTAATGTCTATGAGAGAAAAAAATAGCGATTACGATGCTTTGTTAGAGAATATAGCTAACCTGTATAGTGATTTTAATTATCCAGACGATATGAAAGGATTTATTTATTATTTAGAACCGGATGACGGTTATGATCCAATTAAGTATACCAAAAGTGAAAATATTAAACGACTGATAAATAAACTAGATTCATTCTTACAAAGTGAACAGGAAGATTTACAGGAGGTTTAAATCGTAAGAATAAACCTTTAGAGGATATTTTATAGTAAATCAAGATTTCTTTTACAAAGCCGTAGGTATTATACTCCTACGGCTTTTATTATACATTATTTAAGTGAAAACTACTTTTTTCGAAGAAAATGAAAGGTCAAATGGTAGTTCGGATGGTTTTCGATTTGAATCAATATGATACTTTCCAAATCGATTTACATGTGCTGTCATCTAGTGATGGACTAATTTATAAAACTTCGGATCATTATAAAACATTTACTGAAATAAAGTAGGAGGAGTTTTTATGGAATTTTTAAATTTAGATGGTCGACAATTTACAAGTGAAGAAATTTTACACAAAATATTAAAGGAAAAGCTAGATCTTCCTGATTATTATGGAGAAAATGCTGATGCACTATGGGATTGCTTAACTGGATGGATAGATATTCCGTTAACAATAGAATGGGAGTTTTTTAAAGAAAGTCAAAATATGTTAGGTCAAGAGGCAGATATAATTTTAGAAACATTTCAAGATGCTCAAGAAAAAATGTCAGGTAAATTCTACATTGTTGTAAAATAACTAAAAAGAACTTAGGTAAACATAAAAAACGTAGAAATAATTATTTTCTACGTTTTTTATTGTATCCATTTGAATACTTTCTCAGAGTGGCCCCTCATACCCAGAATCGTTTCCGTACCCCTTAATACCCCTTTTCGGGGGATAGGCAAAGTTATCCATAAGGGGTCACTATATCATTTCGGGAAAATTGTACGCTAAGGACTACAAATCCTTAATATGACAGCGTTCTTAGAGAAGAATTATACCACGCTACCCTAATCACCGAGTTTGATACCCTTGAGAAAGAGCTTGTATCTTAAGGGTAAAGGGTTTGTCTTTATTTATTATTATGGACAGTGGTTTAGAGGAATAAACATACTCGGTGATTAGGGGATAGGTAACTATTTCAAACATTTGAAAGCTCGGTAATTGGGTAAATAAAAAATGCTCCCTCATTCTCCCTATAAGGAGGCATGAGGGGAGTCACCATACATACCCACCAAATTAAGAAAAATAAAGGCCAAAAAAAGAAAAAATGAGCCGAACTCTTATGAATAACTGTGAAAAGATAAAATTTTTGTTATGGGAGGTTTCTGAAAATCTTAGCTTGATGGCAATGTGGTTCTACCCCACATCCATCAACTTAAGGTAT
>NZ_NADT01000062.1:0-1650 GCF_003264205.1 Bacillus sp. SRB_8
CACATCCATCAACTTAAGGTATATTTTTATACAAAACGCGGTCTTTTCACGTAGTATTTTATTATCGTTTATAGATGTTATAAAAGTAGGCATATCAAATAAACCCTGACGGGTTTGAATTTTTTTACTATGCTGCCTGATGAGTAGAAGTGGTATACTCATACACAACACCCAAAATATCAAAGACTGTCTTTTTCTCGTATCGATGAGATTTTCGTCCGTTGCGCTGTAGGAGGTTAAACAGACGAAGGAGAACCTTTGATAGCTCTTGGGTGTTTTTGTGTAATGCCTGGTGAAAAAGTGAAAAATAATCTTTAATTATGTACATCGCTTTATATTCACTTAGCTCTTTCTGTTTCTTACGTAACAGGAGTTCTCTCATCTTAAACATTGTAGAAGAACATAATAGGATACTAATGAGTTGTCCATAAAGATGACATTCTAATCGCTCTTGTTTAATAGATTTACAACGATGAATTTGAAACCAGGATTTCCATATTTTAAATAACAGTTCAATTTGCCAACGTAGTGAATATAAATCATAGATTTTCTCTTTTGGTACCCATTCCGTAGGAATGTTTGTCATATATACCGTAATTCCTTGTAAAAGTTTCGTACGCTCTGTATATGTAATTCCTTTTTTCTTTTCACGAATAGCTCGATCATGTAGGCGTTTTTGTTTTTGCTCCTCCGTACATTTATAAACCACAATGCGAGTAGGTAATTTGTCTTTGCTCCCTACATATACATCATGTAATTCATACACTTGGCCAGGTTGTAATTGGTTCATGATGTCTTCCAAATGAATTTGTATATATACCGGCCTCATTTGAGCGGGTTTTGTTTTAAATACGACCGTTTCGAATTCTTTTCTATATATCTTAGTTGGTAACTTAAGACGTGATAAATAATATCCTTGCTTATCTTGAATAGACTTAAAGTCTTGTAAACGAAAATATCCTAAGTCACGAATATATAGTTCATTCTTTTGTGCCATACCTGTTCGAGTCGCACCATACGCCTGATCACTTCGTTTTCCTGGTTCAATTTTCACATCAGAAAATTCTCCACTCAACAAGTCATACTCTAGTTGAATTTTTACACCAGCTTTATGACTACATCCTCCGGCACCAGGATAAGTAGATGCAAATCGATCAGGCACTTGAAATGTTGTAGAATCAAGGATAAGAATACGCTCAAAGTAAGCAGAAAGAGCATGAGAAATCTTAGATAATCCCCCAATTTTAGCTTGTAGAAGTGTAGTGAATACAGTTCGAAAGAAGGCTACAGAAGCCGTGTTAAATCGCCGATTAAGTCCCTCAGGACTTAATAAAATTCCTGTTGAAGTTTCTAATTGACTACAAAGTTGAGTAAGAGAGGTAGTAGCGATTTGTTGATTTAACCATACACACAAAGATAAAAAATGGTGCCCATGGCACTTACGTTTTCGTTTCATTCCGCCTGCTTCTATAGCTAATTGATTAAGTGTAGCAGGAGACATATAGCGATATAACTCTTCGGCAAATAAAGACAACTCTTGTTTTTGATGCATATTCATAAAAAGCACGTCACCCTTTCTTATTAACATAAGAGAATAGTAACGTGCTTTTAACTTCAAGAATAGTCTAAATCCTTAAGTTGATGGATGTG
>NZ_NADT01000063.1:0-122175 GCF_003264205.1 Bacillus sp. SRB_8
TTAAAATCCATAAATTTAATAATCCTAAAGACGAAAAAAGAATGAAATAGAGGCAGTTTAAAATAATGGTAATGATTTTTTGTGCTCCGGATTTTTCGAATGCTCCTAAAATAATCCCTAAGAATAGAAAAGATTATTTCTATCATAATAATGAGAGTAGAAAAAATGGGATGATAGAAATAAGCATTCAATAATTACAGCAATTACTGCGATAGAGAAAAAAATAGGATAATAGCACAGTTATTTTTTTTCACGGTTATTCCTCCTTTGAAATTAAATCGTTATAATATAGGTTCTATCGATGTATAGAACACAAGAGAGTATACATATTGATTAAAACATACTGAAGTATTATATAAATAGTTATACGTAAAATAGATCTCTAGAAATATATATTCTAATTCCCTTTCCTTCTTGCATATAGTTGCAATTCTTCTTTTGAATATAACTAAAACACGAACGTTATCGATGACTAATAAAAAAACATTCGATTATTTATTGACATTGTTTATGAAATATTGTTAATATAGCCATAGAAACAATAATATATAAGACCTCATATAATCGCGGGGATATGGCCTGCAAGTCTCTACCTAACGACCGTTATTCGTTAGACTATGAGGGAAAGTCACTCGGTATTTTTCTATTCACAAGGGATACGTATGCCTGAGTAGAGCACTTTCTCTCATAGTAAAAGAGAAACTGTTCTATTTCAGGCTTTTTTTATTTGAATCGGGGGGATTCTAATATGAAATCACTAGTTGGAGTCATAATGGGAAGCACGTCAGACTGGGAAACAATGAAATATGCTTGTGACATTTTAGATGAATTAAATATACCGTATGAGAAAAAAGTTGTATCCGCTCATCGGACTCCGGATTATATGTTTGAATATGCAGAAACAGCTCGTGAACGTGGATTAAAAGTTATTATTGCTGGAGCCGGTGGAGCAGCGCATTTACCAGGAATGGTTGCAGCGAAGACAAATCTTCCTGTAATTGGTGTTCCAGTTCAATCAAAGGCGTTAAACGGCCTAGATTCGTTATTATCCATTGTCCAAATGCCAGGAGGGGTTCCAGTTGCAACTGTTGCAATTGGTAAGGCTGGTTCAACGAATGCTGGATTACTTGCTGCACAAATACTTGGATCATTTCATGATGATATACATGATGCATTAGAGTTGAGACGAGAAGCTATTGAGAAAACTGTGCGTGAAGGTAGTGAGCTAGTATGAGGAGAATCATTTTACCTGGAAAAACAATTGGCATTATTGGAGGCGGCCAGCTTGGAAGAATGATGGCGTTGGCAGCTAAGGAAATGGGTTATAAAATTGCTGTTTTAGATCCTACAAAGCATTCACCATGTGCACAAGTTGCTGATGTTGAAGTCGTTGCACCATATGACGATTTAAAAGCAATTCAGCATTTAGCAGAGATAAGCGACGTTGTCACATATGAATTTGAGAATATTGATTATAGATGTTTACAATGGCTTGAAAAACATGCTTACTTACCACAAGGTAGTCAGTTGTTAAATAAAACGCAAAATCGTTTTACAGAAAAGAATGCAATTGAAAAAGCTGGGTTACCAGTAGCATCGTATAGATTGGTTCAAAATCAAGATCAACTTACAGAAGCAATTAAAGAGTTATCTTTCCCTTCTGTCTTAAAAACAACGACAGGTGGATACGATGGTAAAGGGCAAGTGGTTTTAAAGAGTGAAGCTGATGTTGTGAGAGCAAAAGAACTTACTAATAAAGCAGAGTGCATTCTAGAAAAATGGGTGCCTTTTGAAAAAGAAGTATCAGTTATTGTAATTCGTAGTGTAAGTGGTGAAACTAAAGTATTTCCGGTAGCGGAAAATATTCATGTAAATAATATTTTGCATGAATCTATCGTTCCAGCCCGCATTACAGAAGAACTTTCTCAAAAAGCAATTGATTACGCAAAGGTACTTGCGGATGAACTAGAACTTGTGGGAACACTAGCGGTAGAGATGTTTGCTACAGCTGACGGTGAGATTTACATTAATGAATTAGCACCAAGACCTCACAATTCAGGACACTATACACAGGATGCATGTGAAACGAGTCAATTTGGTCAACATATTCGAGCAATCTGTAATTTACCTCTTGGAGAAACAAATTTGTTAAAACCAGTTGTCATGGTAAACATTTTAGGCGAACATATAGAAGGGGTCCTAGGACAAGTGAATAGACTAACCGGGTGCTATTTACACTTGTATGGAAAAGAAGAAGCAAAAGCGCAGCGAAAAATGGGGCATGTTAAT
Organism: Bacillus sp. SRB_8; assembly: GCF_003264205.1. NCBI lineage: Bacteria > Bacillati > Bacillota > Bacilli > Caryophanales > Bacillaceae > Bacillus > Bacillus sp. SRB_8. Next base: position 2,290 of record NZ_NADT01000063.1, read on the forward strand.
ATTTTAAATGATAATATTGAAGTCGCTCTAGAAAAAGCTAAGAGTTTGCATATTTGGGACCATCAAGAACAACTGTTGGAGGGAAAAAGATGATTAATCGTTATACACGCCCTGAAATGGGTGCGATTTGGACGGAAGAGAACAAATTTAAAGCGTGGTTAGAAGTTGAGATTTTAGCGTGTGAAGCATGGGCTGAGCTTGGCGATATTCCAAAAGAAGATGTGAAAAAAATTCGTGAACATGCAACATTTGATATTGATCGTATTTATGAAATTGAAAAAGAAACACGTCATGACGTAGTTGCTTTCACTCGTGCTGTATCAGAAACACCAACATTAGGCGAGGAACGTAAATGGGTTCATTACGGTTTAACATCTACAGACGTAGTAGATACAGCGTTATCTTATATCTTAAAACAAGCAAATGAAATCTTGTTAAAAGACTTAGAAAATTTTGTTAGCATTTTAGCTAATAAAGCGAAAGAGCATAAATACACGATTATGATGGGAAGAACACATGGTGTACATGCAGAGCCAACAACATTTGGTTTAAAACTTGGTCTTTGGTATGAAGAAATGAAACGTAACGTAGAGCGTTTCAAACAAGCTGCTGATACAGTTCGCGTTGGTAAATTATCTGGTGCGGTTGGTACATATGCAAATATTGATCCATTCGTAGAAAAGTATGTTTGTGAAAACTTAGGATTAGAAGCAGCACCAATTTCAACACAAACATTGCAACGTGATCGTCATGCACATTACATGTCAACACTTGCACTAATCGCAACATCTGTTGAAAAGATGGCAGTTGAGATTCGTGGTTTACAAAAGAGTGAAACACGTGAAGTTGAAGAGGCTTTCGCAAAAGGTCAAAAAGGTTCTTCTGCAATGCCGCATAAACGTAATCCAATTGGATCTGAAAATATGACTGGTTTAGCTCGTGTTATCCGCGGTTATATGATGACAGCTTACGAGAATGTTCCGTTATGGCATGAGCGTGATATCTCTCACTCTTCTGCAGAACGCGTAATTTTACCAGATGCTACAATCGCGTTAAATTACATGTTAAATCGCTTTGGTAATATCGTTAAAAACTTAACTGTATTCCCAGAGAATATGAAACGCAATATGACAAGAACATACGGCTTAATTTACTCTCAACGCGTAATGCTTACACTAATTGACAAAGGTCTGGTACGTGAAGAAGCTTATGATATCGTACAGCCTAAAGCAATGGAAGCTTGGGAAACACAAGTACAATTTAAAGAGCTTGTAGAATCTGACGAGCGTATTACAAGTAAGTTAACGCAAGAAGAAATTAACGAATGTTTCAATTATGAACATCATATGCAACACGTTGATACAATCTTTGAACGCCTTGGATTAAACGAAGCGTAAAATTTCATATGGCACAGAATAGAGTCATTCTGTGCCATTCTTTATAAAAATATTATTCACATTTTTCAAACTACAGGGGGCTTGCGAAATGCAAAAGCTAGAATTGCTGTATGAAGGTAAGGCAAAAAGAATTTATCGTACAGAAGCAGCAGATATGGTTTGGGTAGAGTACAAAGATAGTGCGACTGCTTTCAATGGGGAGAAAAAAGCGACAATTACAGGAAAAGGTCGTTTGAACAATGAGATTACAACTTTATTGTTCAGAAAGTTACAAGAAGTTGGAATTAAAACACACTTTGTGGAGAAGTTATCTGATACAGAACAACTTGTCAAAAAGGTGAGTATTATTCCATTAGAAGTTGTCACAAGAAACGTAATTGCAGGTAGTCTTTCAAAAAGACTAGGAATGGAAGAAGGAACTGCTCTTACAACACCAATCGTAGAATTTTACTACAAAGATGATGATTTAGGAGATCCACTTGTAACGGAAGATCATATTCGTTTGTTAAATGTTGCAACACCAGAGCAAGTAAGCGTATTACGAGATGCAGCTCTACAAATCAATCAAGTGATGATTGAGCATTTCGCAAGCTGTCGTGTAAGATTAGTAGATTTTAAATTAGAGTTTGGCGTAACAGAAGAAGGGGAAATCATATTAGCAGATGAAATTTCACCAGATACTTGCCGTTTATGGGATGAAACGAGCAATGAAAAATTTGATAAAGATGTATTCCGTCGTGATCTTGGGAATTTAACAGAAGCATATGAAGAAATTTTAAAACGTTTAGGGGGAGCTTCACATGTATAAAGTTAAGGTATATGTAACGTTAAGAGAAAGTGTATTAGATCCACAAGGAACTGCGGTAAAGGGAGCGCTTCATAGTCTTTCATTTACAGAAGTACAAGACGTTCGAATCGGAAAATATATGGAATTAACAATTGATAAATCAGTATCTGATCTGGATAGCAAGGTAAAAGAAATGTGTGAAAAATTATTAGCAAACGTTGTAATGGAAGACTTCCGTTATGAAGTTGAGGAGGTTGTCGCACAGTGAAATTTGCAGTCATAGTATTCCCAGGTTCGAACTGTGATGTCGATATGTTCCATGCAATTAAAGATGAGCTTGGTGAAGAAGTAGATTACGTTTGGCACGATAGAGAGAATTTAGATGAATATGATGCAATTTTACTACCAGGTGGATTCTCTTACGGTGACTATTTACGTTGTGGTGCTATTTCTCGCTTTGCTAACGCAATGAAAGCAGTGCAAAAAGCTGCTGAGCAAGGAAAGCCAATTTTAGGAGTGTGTAATGGATTCCAGATTCTTGTTGAATCAGGATTACTACCAGGAGCATTAATGAGAAACGAAAACTTAAAGTTTATGTGCCGTACGGTTCAGTTACGTGTTGAAAATAATGAAACTATGTTTACATCACAATATGAAAAAAATGAAGTAATCAATATTCCAATTGCACATGGTGAGGGGAATTACTATTGTGATGAAGCAACTCTTAAACAATTAGAAGAGAATAATCAAATCGCATTCCGTTACGTAGAAAATCCGAATGGAAGCGTTTCAGATATTGCAGGTATTGTAAATGAAAAAGGAAATGTTCTTGGTATGATGCCACACCCAGAGCGTGCTGTAGATGAATTACTTGGCGGTGCTGAAGGGTTAAAAGTCTTTCAATCTATCTTAAAACAGTGGAGGGAAACATATGTCGTTAATGCTTGAGCCAAATCCAACACAAATTAAAGAAGAACGTATATATGCGGAAATGGGGCTAACAGACGAAGAGTTTGCCATGGTTGAAAAGATTTTAGGCCGTTTGCCGAATTATACAGAAACGGGACTATTCTCTGTTATGTGGTCTGAACATTGTAGTTATAAAAATTCAAAGCCAGTTCTTCGTAAGTTTCCAACGACAGGTGAGCGTGTCTTACAAGGACCTGGAGAAGGCGCTGGAATTGTAGATATCGGTGATAATCAAGCGGTTGTATTTAAAATGGAAAGTCATAACCATCCTTCTGCAATTGAGCCATATCAAGGGGCAGCGACAGGTGTCGGTGGTATTATTCGCGATGTATTCTCTATGGGAGCACGTCCGGTAGCTCTATTAAACTCACTTCGCTTCGGTGAATTACAATCACCACGCGTGAAATATTTATTTGAAGAAGTAGTAGCAGGAATCGCAGGATACGGTAACTGCATTGGTATTCCTACTGTTGGTGGAGAAGTACAGTTTGATCCATGTTATGAAGGAAATCCACTTGTAAATGCAATGTGTGTAGGCCTAATTAATCATGAAGATATAAAAAAAGGGCAAGCACATGGTGCTGGTAATACAGTAATGTACGTAGGAGCATCAACTGGTCGTGATGGTATTCACGGTGCAACATTCGCATCTGAAGAGTTATCTGAAAGCTCAGAAGCGAAGCGTCCGGCAGTTCAAGTAGGGGATCCATTTATGGAGAAACTTCTTATTGAAGCATGTTTAGAACTTATTCAGTCTGATGCACTTGTTGGAATTCAAGATATGGGAGCTGCTGGTTTAACATCATCTTCTGCAGAAATGGCAAGTAAAGCAGGTATGGGTATTGAAATGTACTTAGATGATGTACCGCAGCGTGAAACTGGAATGACTCCATATGAAATGATGTTATCTGAATCACAAGAGCGTATGTTAATCGTTGTGAAAAAAGGTAGAGAGCAAGAAATAGTAGATTTATTTGAAAAGTATGGTCTTGCAGCAGTTACGATGGGGAAAGTAACTGAAGATAAAATGCTTCGCCTATTCCATAAAGACGAAATGGTAGCTGAAGTACCAGCGGATGCTCTTGCAGAAGAAGCACCAATTTATCATAAACCGTCAAAAGAAGCAGCATACTTTGCTGAGTTCCAGCAGATGAAAATGGAAACACCAAAAGTAGAAGATTATAAAGAAACGTTATTATCTTTATTACAACAACCAACGATTGCAAGTAAAGAGTGGGTATATGATCAATATGATTATCAAGTGCGCACTAGCACAATCGTTACACCAGGTTCAGATGCAGCGGTTATACGTGTACGCGGTACAGAAAAAGGATTAGCAATGACGACAGATTGTAACTCTCGCTACATTTATTTAGATCCAGAAGTGGGCGGTAAAATTGCAGTAGCAGAGGCAGCACGTAATATCGTATGTTCTGGCGGGGAGCCACTTGCAATTACAGATTGCTTAAACTTCGGTAACCCAGAAAAACCAGAGATCTTCTGGCAAATTGAGAAATCAGTAGACGGTATGAGTGAAGCTTGCCGCAAGTTACAAACGCCAGTTATCGGCGGGAATGTATCAATGTATAACGAGCGTAGTGGTGAAGCTGTATATCCAACACCAACTGTTGGGATGGTTGGACTTGTACACGATTTAAAACACGTAACAACACAAGAATTTAAACAAGCTGGCGATTTAGTTTATGTAATTGGAGAGACGAAAGCTGAGTTTGGTGGAAGTGAATTACAGAAAATGATCTACGGAAAAATTTTCGGTCAATCACCAAGCATCGATCTAGATGTAGAATTAAAACGCCAAAAGCAAGTACTAGCAGCAATTCAAGCTGGCCTTGTTCAATCTGCACATGATGTTGCAGAAGGTGGTTTAGCAGTTGCAATTACTGAAAGTGCAATTGGTGCTAACGGTTTAGGTGCTACTGTGAAATTAGACGGAGAAGCAACAGCAGTATTATTTGCAGAATCACAATCGCGTTTCGTTATAACTGTAAAACGTGAAAATAAAGAAGCATTTGAGAAAGTGGTTGAAGCAATTCAAGTTGGAGAAGTGACAAATACAAATGAAGTAACAATTCATAATGAAGAAAATGAAGTATTACTTACAGCAAATGTAGATGAAATGAGAAAGGCTTGGAAAGGGGCAATCCCATGCTTGCTGAAATAAAGGGGTTAAATGAAGAATGTGGCGTTTTTGGAATTTGGGGGCATGAAAATGCAGCACAAGTTTCGTACTACGGATTGCACAGTTTGCAGCACCGTGGGCAAGAGGGCGCAGGCATTGTAGTAAATAATGGGGAAAAAATCATCGGTCACAAGGGGTTAGGTTTAATATCAGAAGTGTTTTCAAGAGGTGAGCTAGAGGGATTAAACGGGAAATCAGCAATTGGACACGTACGATATGCAACAGCTGGTGGAAGTGAAGTTGCTAACGTTCAACCATTATTATTCCGTTTTTCCGATCATAGCATGGCTTTAGCTCATAACGGAAATTTAATTAATGCAAAAATGCTTCGTCGTGAATTAGAGGCAGAGGGAAGTATTTTTCAAACAAGTTCAGATACAGAAGTACTTTTACACCTCATTAAGCGTAGTACAAAAGATTCTTTAATTGATAGTGTAAAAGAGGCTCTAAATAAAGTGAAAGGTGCGTTTGCATATCTTTTACTAACTGGAAATGAAATGATCGTTGCGCTAGATCCAAATGGATTCCGTCCTCTTTCAATTGGAAAGATGGGGGATGCTTACGTTGTAGCATCGGAAACATGTGCTTTCGATGTAGTTGGTGCAACATACATTCGTGATGTAGAACCTGGTGAATTGCTTATTATCAATGATGAAGGAATTCACGTAGATCGTTTTACAAATGAAGTAGACCACGCGATTTGCAGTATGGAATACATTTACTTTGCACGTCCAGATTCTAATATAGCTGGTATTAATGTTCATGCAGCACGTAAAAACATGGGGAAACGTTTAGCGGCGGAAGCTCCTATTGAAGCTGATGTTGTTACTGGTGTACCAGACTCTAGTATTTCAGCAGCAATTGGTTATGCGGAGGCGACAGGAATTCCGTATGAGTTAGGGTTAATTAAAAATCGTTACGTTGGACGTACGTTTATTCAACCTTCTCAAGAACTGCGTGAGCAAGGGGTTAAGATGAAGCTTTCAGCAGTAAGAGGCGTAGTTGAAGGAAAACGAGTTGTTATGATTGACGATTCTATCGTAAGAGGAACGACAAGTAAACGAATTGTTCGTATGCTTCGCGAGGCTGGAGCGACAGAAGTCCATGTAAGAATTGCTTCACCACCTCTTAAGTATCCATGTTTCTATGGCATTGATATTCAAACGAGAAAAGAATTAATCGCAGCAAATAATTCAATAGAAGAAATCCGTCAAATCATCGGAGCAGATTCACTAACATTTTTAAGTGAAGATGGATTAGTAGATGCAATTGGACGCCCATATGAAGGGAAATACGGTGGTCTATGTATGGCTTACTTCAATGGAGACTATCCAACAGCTCTTTATGATTATGAGCAAGAGCTTTTAGAAAGTATGAAATAAGAAGAAAAAAGCTTCTACTTCTTTTGATGTAGAAGCTAGCTTCTTTCTTAAAACGGCCGCCCTGGATGGGGAGAAATTAAAAGACGAGGTGTAAATAACGATGGCGAATGCATATAAGCAAGCAGGAGTAGATATTGAAGCTGGATATGAAGCGGTATCTCGCATGAAAAAACACGTACAAACAACAATGAGAAAAGAAGTGCTAGGCGGTTTAGGCGGTTTTGGAGGTATGTTTGATCTATCAAAATTTGCATTAGAAGAACCTGTATTAGTATCTGGAACAGATGGCGTGGGAACGAAATTGATGCTCGCTTTTATGGCAGATAAACATGACACAATTGGTATTGATGCAGTAGCAATGTGTGTAAATGATATTGTTGTCCAAGGAGCAGAGCCGCTTTTCTTCCTTGATTATATTGCTTGTGGTAAAGCTGAACCTAGTAAAATTGAAAACATCGTCAAAGGTATATCAGAGGGCTGTCGCCAAGCTGGTTGTGCATTAATTGGTGGAGAAACAGCTGAAATGCCAGGAATGTATTCTACGGAAGAATACGATTTAGCTGGTTTTACAGTTGGAATTGTTGATAAAAAGAAAATTGTAACAGGTGAAAAAATTGAAGCTGGTCACGTATTAATTGGCTTAGCATCTAGCGGTATTCATAGTAACGGTTATTCTTTAGTACGAAAAGTATTACTAGAAGATGGAGAACTATCTTTAGACCGTATTTACGGCCGCCTAGAACTACCTCTTGGTGAAGAATTATTAAAACCAACGAAAATTTATGTCAAACCTATTTTAGAACTATTGAAGAAACATGAAGTATACGGTATGGCGCATATTACAGGTGGCGGGTTCATTGAAAATATTCCACGTATGTTGCCAGAAGGAATCGGTGCGGAAATTGAATTAGGATCTTGGCAAGTTCAACCGATCTTCAGTTTACTTCAAGAAGTTGGAAAACTAGAAGAGAAAGAAATGTTCAATATTTTTAACATGGGTATTGGTATGGTAGTAGCAGTAAAGGAAGAAGAGGCAAAAGATATTGTTCGTCTTCTTGAGGAACAAGGCGAGAAAGCTCATATTATTGGACACACTGTACAAGGGTCTGGTGTTACCTTTATTGAGGGAACAGAAGTATGAGTAGATTAGCAGTTTTTGCTTCTGGGAGCGGCTCTAACTTTCAATCTCTCATTAATGCGGTAGAAGACAAAATATTGGATGCAGATATTAGTTTATTAGTATGTGATAAACCAGAGGCACGCGCTATTGGACGGGCACATTATCACCATATTCCGTGTTTTTCCTTTTCAGCGAAAGCATATGAGTCAAAAGAAGCATTTGAAAAAGAGATATTAAAAAAGCTAGAAGAGTATGAAATTGATTATGTTATTTTAGCTGGATATATGCGTTTAATTGGAACGACTTTACTAGAAGCGTACGGCGGGAAAATTATTAATATTCATCCATCACTACTACCGAGTTTTCCAGGGAAAGATGCTGTTGGTCAAGCGTTAGAAGCGGGTGTGAAAGTAACCGGAGTAACGATTCACTATGTAGATGCAGGTATGGATACAGGTCCAATTATTGCGCAAGAAGCAGTAGTTGTTTCTGAAGGGGATACGAGAGAAAGCTTACAAAAGAAAATTCAACAAGTTGAACATAAATTATACGTAAATACAGTGAATCAAATTGTTCAGTCTGTGAAAAAACCAACTGTTAACTAACATACAACCAGGGGTGAAGGATAAATGAAAAAGCGTGCATTAGTAAGTGTTTCAGATAAAACAGGAGTAGTAGAATTTGTTAAAGGTTTACTTGAACAAGGGATTGAAGTTATTTCAACAGGTGGTACGAAAAAATTATTAGAAGAAAACGGCTTGCAAGTAATTGGTATTTCTGAAGTAACTGGTTTCCCAGAAATTATGGATGGTCGTGTAAAAACATTACATCCAAATATTCATGGTGGTCTATTAGCAGTTCGTGATAATGAAATGCATGTAGCGCAAATGAATGAATTAGGTATTCAACCAATTGACTTTGTTGTTGTTAACTTATACCCATTTAAAGAAACAATCGCTAAGCCTGATGTAACATTTGCTGATGCAATTGAAAATATTGATATCGGTGGCCCAACAATGATTCGCTCTGCTGCGAAAAATCATAAATTTGTATCGGTAATTGTAGATCCAGTAGATTATGATGTTGTATTAGCAGAACTGAAAGAGAACGGTGAAGTAACAGAGGAAACGAAACGTAAATTAGCAGCGAAAGTATTCCGTCATACAGCGGCATATGATGCATTAATTTCTAACTACTTAACAGAGCAAATGGGCGAAGAAAGCCCTGAAACAGTAACGGTGACATTTGAGAAAAAACAAGATTTACGCTATGGCGAAAATCCACATCAAAAAGCGACATTCTATAAAGCGCCATTCGCAGCAACGTCTTCTGTTGCATACGCAGAACAATTACATGGTAAAGAATTATCTTATAACAATATCAACGATGCGGATGCAGCACTTAGCATCGTGAAAGAATTTACAGAACCAGCAGTAGTAGCGGTAAAACATATGAATCCATGTGGTGTTGGAGTAGGAACTGATATTCACGAAGCATATACTCGTGCTTATGAAGCGGATCCAGTATCAATCTTCGGCGGTATTATTGCAGCAAATCGTGAAATTGATAAAGCTACAGCAGAAAAGTTACACGAAATTTTCTTAGAAATTGTTATCGCTCCTTCGTTCTCGCAAGAAGCTTTAGAAGTGTTGCAAAGTAAGAAGAACTTACGCTTACTAACTGTAAATATTGAAAAAGCGACAAGTGCAAGCAAAAAACTAACTTCTGTACAAGGTGGTCTTCTTGTTCAAGAAGAAGATACGTTATCATTAGATGAGGACGCAATTTCAATTCCAACGAAACGTGAACCATCAGAGCAAGAATGGAAAGATTTAAAACTAGCTTGGAAAGTTGTAAAACATGTGAAATCAAATGCAATTGTTTTAGCGAATGATAACATGACAGTTGGTGTAGGCGCGGGACAGATGAACCGTGTAGGTTCTGCAAAAATCGCAATTACACAAGCTGGCGAAAAAGCACAAGGTAGCGCACTTGCATCTGATGCTTTCTTCCCAATGCCAGATACAGTAGAAGAAGCAGCAAAAGCTGGAATTACAGCAATCATCCAACCAGGCGGATCGATTCGTGATGAAGATTCTATTAAAATGGCAGATGCGTATGGGATTACTATGGTGTTCACTGGCGTACGTCATTTCAAACACTAATAGAGGATGTTAAAAAAGTCCGGTCAAGATAACTGTCGCATGTCGTCGTTGCAATGCCAGTGCGGTACTCATGTAGGAAAGCTACACTCCGTATCCTCCTGGCAAATGCGCCTTGACCTGCTCGGTTCTCTTGATCCTCCTTTTTAAACTTTTATTGATATGAAAACAAACTAGGAGCATAGCTTCTAGTTTGTACTTATTTAATTATTGGGGGATGAAATATGAATGTTTTAGTAATCGGCCGTGGTGGACGTGAGCATGCTTTAGTTTGGAAATTTGCACAATCTGAAAAGGTAGAAAAAGTATATGTAGCGCCAGGTAATGAAGGTATGCGAGATGTTGCAACACCAGTTGATATTGATGAGAATGATTTTGATGCATTAGTCTTATTCGCAAAAGAAAACAATGTAGGCTTAACTTTCGTTGGACCAGAAATTCCACTTATGAATGGAATCGTTGATCGCTTTAAGGAAGAGGGACTTCGTGTATTTGGACCTAATAAAGCGGCTGCTGTTATTGAAGGTAGTAAAGCTTTTACAAAAGAATTGATGAAAAAGTATGATATTCCAACTGCGGCATATGAAACTTTTACAGACTATGAAGAGGCAGTAAAGTACATTCAGAAAGTTGGTGCACCGATCGTAATTAAGGCAGATGGGTTAGCTGCTGGTAAAGGTGTAACCGTAGCAATGACGCTTGAAGAGGCATTGCAAGCTGTGAAAGAAATGCTGCAAGATGTGAAATTCGGTGAAGCAAGCAAGAAGGTCGTTATTGAGGAGTTTCTAGATGGACAAGAATTTTCATTAATGGCATTCGTAAATGGAACAACCGTACATCCAATGGTAATTGCTCAAGATCATAAACGAGCTTTTGATGCTGATAAAGGTCCTAATACAGGCGGAATGGGTGCATATTCCCCAGTACCACAAATTCCGGAATCAGCGGTTCAAGAAGCGATTCAAACAGTATTACATCCAACTGCTAAAGCGATGATCCAAGAAAATCGTTCGTTTACAGGAATTTTATATGCGGGGCTTATTTTAACGAATGATGGTCCAAAGGTAATTGAGTTCAATGCACGCTTTGGCGATCCTGAAACGGAAGTTGTATTACCACGCTTAGAAAATGATTTAGTTGATGTATGTAACGCTGTATTAGATGAAAGTGAATTAACGTTACAATGGTCAAAGGAAGCAGTTATTGGTGTCGTACTTGCTTCGAAAGGATATCCAGAAGCATATAAAAAAGGTGAAATTATTAACGGATTAGATGCACTGCAAGATGTAATAGTTTTCCATGCGGGTACAGCGATGAAACATGGTGACTTTGTAACAAACGGTGGCCGTGTATTATTTGTTGCTTGTAAGGCGAATAATTTACAAGAAGCGAAAGATAAGGTCTATAAAGAAATCGGTAAAATTGAGAGTGATGGTTTATTTTACCGAAGTGATATAGGATATCGTGCAATTGGGCATGAGATGACGAGAAGCTAATATATAAAAAATCCCGCTGATTTCTCAGCGGGATTTTTTATGCATCTTTATCTTTTTTTAATTTCCCTTTTTGCTTTGCCATTTCTCGAAGTAAATACTCGATGTGTGCATTGACGCTACGAAACTCATCATTCGCCCATTTTTCGATGACTGCGTGTAATTCAGGATCAATACGTAATGGAAAGCTTTTCTTTTTGGCCATAATCACTTACAACCTTTAGTATAGGCTTCCTGTATTAATAACTGGTTGCGCACCTTTATCTGAAACGATGGCAACTAATAAATTGTTCACCATATTTGCTTTACGCTCGTCATCGAGTTCCAGTACGCCTTCTTCATCTAACATATGGATTGAATCTTTCGCCATCTTCACAGCACCTTCAACAATCTCTTTTCTAGCAGCTAATACTGCTTTTGCTTGTTGACGCTGGAGCATTGCATGGGCAATTTCTGTTGCGTAAGCTAAATGTGTTAAACGAGTTTCTAATACTTCTACGCCAGCGATTTCAAGTCGTGCTTCTAACTCACGCTTTAATTCTTCAGAGATCTCTTCAGTATTTCCTCGTAACGTGATGCAAGTTTCATCTTGGAAATTATCATAAGGATATTTTGTAGCAACGTGGCGGATTGCTGTTTCACTTTGAATTTCTACGAATCGATCGTAATGCTCAACACCAAACATTGCTTTTGCGGAATCAACAACTTTATATACGATAACGGCTGCAATTTCAATTGGATTGCCCTCAACATCGTTTACTTTTAATTTCTTACTGTTAAAGTTTTCAACACGTAAAGATACAGTTTGACGAAAAGCGAATGGAATTGTTAAAAATAAACCATTTTGACGAATTGTTCCTAAATAACTACCGAAGAACGTAATAACTTTCGCTTGATTCGGTTGAACGATACCGATACCTGTAGCTAAAACAGATGCTAATATGAGAGCTAAAATAGCTATTACAAACATTTCTTGTACAAGGCAAAATACACCGATAGCGGCTAAAACTAAAATTCCAATAACGCCGAGAAATCCATTAACATAAAATACTTGTTTTTCTTTCATATGATCGCCTCCTTGATATAAAAATGATATCACTTTTATATCATTACATGCAAGAGGGTTACACCTAATTTTCTGAATTTTATTGTTTGATATCTTTTATGTACGTTTTAAGGGCAAAAACAAGAATGTACGTTCTGTTTCGTGGTAAAATAAAGAAGACTTAGCTGCCCACTGCAGCAGCTAAGTCCCTTTGAGAGCATCTTGCATCGTGACAAATGATTCAAAGCGGTTTTGCCAGGATTAATTCTTCAATCGCTGACTCAATCTCTTTGTCAGAAGTGTCATAACTTCCATCTGACTTTGCCTTTGGCTTGTCATGACTGGAAGCTGAATTAACTTCTTCTTTATTATGTCCTTTTTCAGTGAAATTCATGCTAGGCATTTTAAATGCGCTCATATTCATATATTTTCCAAACTTACAGGCTTCAACAATAGGGCAGAAACGAACGATCCCCTCCGCAATTTTCATGGCACCAATCCATAGCAAAACTTTAGACCAAGTGCACCAAGGTTTACGTACGAGTTTAGCTGTACTACAACCGAAGAGGATGAGTCCGAGTGTAATTCGAATTAGAGCACTAATTGTGCCGATGTTTTGCTTCATTAGAAAAACACTCCTTTTTAATTAACTTCGAAATAGAAAATACTATTTCATTTGTTAGTATTCCGTATAAGTTTTTTGATATGTAATCCAACATTTGACGTTGAAAAAGATGTTGGATTGGGCGTGTGTGTAGGTAGCTTTTTTTGTTATAATGAAAGAATGCGTAAAAGGAAGTTCAAAAAGTCCGGTAAAGATAGCTGTCGCATTTCATCGTTGCATACGCCAGTCTGGTAAAGATATAGCAAGGAATGTAAAAAATCTTGATAAAAATTAACTGTTATTTTGAACAGAAATTATATAACTAGAGAAAAGAAAGGGTGTTTTCATGTACGATATTCCCAAATGGAAACATGTATTTAAGCTTGATCCAAATAAGGAGTTAAGTGACGAACATTTAGAAATGATTTGTGAATCTGGAACGGATGCTGTTATTGTAGGCGGAAGTGATGGAGTGACAATTGATAACGTATTACACATGCTAGTTAGCATTCGTAGATATGCAGTGCCTTGTGTGTTAGAGGTTTCTGATGTGGAGGCAATTACACCAGGATTTGATTTTTATTACATCCCAAGTGTTTTAAATAGCCGAAAAGTAGAATGGGTAACAGGTGTTCATCATGAGGCATTGAAAGAATTTGGGGATATTATGGACTGGGACGAAATTTACATGGAAGGGTATTGTGTTTTAAACCCAGAAGCGAAAGTAGCCCAGCTTACAGATGCAAAATGTGATTTAACAGAAGATGATGTTATTGCATATGCGCGTTTAGCAGACAAGCTATTACATTTACCGATATTCTATTTAGAATATAGCGGGACGTATGGAGACATTGAGCTTGTTAAAAATGTAAAAGCAGAATTGAAACAAGCTAAGCTATATTATGGCGGTGGTATTTCTAATGCAGAACAAGCGAAAGAAATGGCACAGTATGCTGATACAGTAGTTGTTGGAAATATTATTTATGATGATATAAAATCGGCATTAAAAACAGTTAAAGCAGTAAAAGGAGAGTAGGTGCAGGCACATATGAGTACGACAGATAAGTTATTAAATGGTTTAAATCCGCAGCAACAAAAAGCAGTACAAACAACAAATGGAGCACTTCTATTAATGGCAGGCGCAGGTAGTGGGAAAACACGTGTGTTAACACACCGTATTGCATATTTACTTGGTGAAAAAGGTGTGGCGCCATGGAATGTACTAGCAATTACCTTTACAAATAAAGCTGCTCGTGAAATGCGTGAGCGTATTGATAAACTTGTTGGACCAGAAGCAGAAGATATTTGGATTTCTACGTTCCACTCTATGTGCGTACGTATTTTACGACGTGATATTGACCGCATTGGTATTAATCGTAACTTTACAATCTTAGATTCAGGTGATCAGTTAACTGTAGTAAAAAAAATTATGAAGGAGCGCAATATTGACCCGAAGAAGTTTGAGCCGCGCTCTATTTTAGCGGGTATTAGCAATGCGAAAAATGAACTGTTATCTGCAGATAAATATGCAAAAAAAATTACAACCGCTGATCCATATGAAAAATTAACGAGCGATGTATATACAGAATATCAAAAACGTCTTTTGAAAAATAACTCATTAGACTTTGATGATTTAATTATGACGACGATTCAGCTATTTGAACGTGTTCCAGAAGTACTAGAGTTTTATCAGCGTAAATTCCAATATATTCACGTTGATGAGTATCAAGATACGAACAAAGCTCAGTACCTTCTTGTTAAACATTTGGCATCACGTTTTAAAAACCTTTGTGTTGTTGGTGATTCGGATCAGTCTATTTACCGCTGGCGCGGGGCTGACATTTCTAACATTTTGTCATTCGAAAAAGACTATGAGAATGCACAAGTTATTCTGTTAGAACAAAACTATCGTTCATCACAAAATATTTTAAATGCAGCTAATGCTGTAATTGAAAAAAATTCAAACCGTAAACCGAAGAAATTATGGACAGAAAATCAAATTGGAAGCAAAATCTCGTATTATCGTGCTGCAACCGAAAAGGACGAAGCGTATTTTGTTGCGAAAAAAATTCGTGATGATATTCAAATGGGGAACCGAAAATATACTGATTTTGCAGTGTTATATCGTACAAATGCCCAGTCTCGTATGATTGAGGAGATTTTCCTAAAATCTAATATCCCTTACAAAATTGTCGGAGGTACTAAGTTCTACGACCGTAAAGAGATTAAAGACATTTTGGCGTACTTACGTTTAATTGGGAATCCAGATGATGAGATTAGTTTTGGACGTATTATAAACATGCCAAAGCGCGGGATTGGTGCGACTTCTATCGATAAAATTATTAATTATGGTGTGCAAAACGGAATCTCATTAACTGCTGTATTTGATGAGATTGAGCATGTTGGTGTAAGTGCAAAAATAACAAAAGCAGTAAAAGAATTCGCAAGTTTATTACACAACTGGGTAAATATGCAAGAGTATTTATCTGTTACAGAATTAGTAGAAGAAGTTATTGAGAAGACAGGCTATCGTGATATGTTGAAAAATGAGCGTTCTTTAGAAGCAGAAGGTCGTTTAGAAAACTTAGACGAGTTTTTATCTGTTACACAAACATTTGAATCCCAAAGCGAAGATAAGAGCCTTGTTGCATTCTTAACAGACTTAGCTCTTGTTGCGGATATTGATCGTGTAGATGAAGATCCAACTGCTGGTGAAGAAGTTATTTTAATGACGATGCACTCAGCAAAAGGATTAGAGTTCCCAGTTGTCTTTATTGTTGGCTTAGAGGAAGGGATATTCCCGCATACTCGTTCTCTTATGGAAGAGGATGAAATGCAAGAAGAGCGTCGTCTTGCCTATGTAGGTATTACTCGTGCAGAAGAAGAGCTATACTTATCCAATGCTCAAATGCGTACTTTATTTGGTAGAACAAGTATGAATGCAGCATCTCGATTTATTACAGAAATTCCGGCAGAATTAGTAGAACCATTAAACGAAACAGCACCGAAGCGTGAAACTTCGTTTGGTGCAAAAGGAAGAACGACAAGCGCAACTACAACACGTTCTCGTTCAGCTTTCGCGCGTCCGGCTGTTAAGACGACAGGTGGCGAGCAAATTGGCTGGGGAATAGGCGATAAAGCTGCTCACCAGAAGTGGGGAGTCGGTACAGTTGTAAGTGTAAAGGGTGAAGGAGATTCAAAAGAATTAGATATTGCGTTCCCAAGCCCAATTGGTATTAAACGTTTATTAGCAAAATTTGCACCTGTGACGAAACAATAGGAAAGGACTGAGGATATGTCAAAAGAGATAGCCAAAAAACGTATAGAAGAACTGCGTGATTTGTTAAATACATTTAACTATCAATATCACGTATTAGACAATCCTTCTGTTTCTGATGCGGAATATGACCGTGATATGCAGGAGCTTATAAAATTAGAAGCAGAGAACCCAGAGTTTATGAGTGAAGACTCTCCCTCCATTCGCGTTGGGGGGACTGTTCTTGATATATTTGAAAAGGTAACGCATAAATCACCAATGTTAAGTTTAGGAAACGCGTTTAATGAAGGAGATTTGCGTGATTTTGATCGAAGAGTACATCAGGGAATTGATGATGCGAATGTAAGATATATATGCGAATTAAAAATTGACGGACTTGCTGTTTCACTTCATTATGAAAAAGGACGCTTCATTCAAGGAGCAACACGTGGTGATGGTATAACGGGTGAAGATATTACCCAAAACTTAAAAACGATTAAAGCTATCCCGCTGCGTTTAAATGAAGAAGTAACGTTAGAAGCACGAGGCGAGGCTTATATGCCGAAGCGTTCATTCGTTAAATTAAATGAAGAAAAAGAGCAAAATGGTGAAGATGTATTTGCGAATCCACGTAATGCGGCAGCAGGATCGATACGCCAACTTGATCCGAAAATTGCAGCGAAGCGTAACTTATCTATGTTTGTGTATGGTCTTGCTAATGTAGAAGAAAAAACAATTCCATCCCACAGTGAATCACTGGATTTCTTAGGTGAGCTTGGATTTAAGACGAATCCAAATCGTCGTACATGTGAAACAATTGAAGACGTAATAGCCTATGTAGAAGAGTGGCAAGAAAAACGCCCGCATCTTGATTATGAGATTGACGGAATCGTTATAAAAGTAGACGATGTTGCTATTCAAGAAAGCTTAGGAACTACAGCAAAGAGTCCAAGATGGGCAATAGCTTATAAATTCCCAGCTGAAGAAGTTGTGACGAGATTAACAGGGATTGAATTAAGTGTCGGCCGCACAGGAGTTGTAACACCAACTGCAGAGCTCGAGCCAGTTAGAGTGGCTGGTACTATCGTTCGTCGTGCTTCTTTACATAACGAAGATTTAATTCGTGAAAAGGATATTCGAATTGGTGACTACGTTGTTGTGAAAAAGGCTGGAGATATCATTCCTGAAGTTGTGAACGTTATTTTTGATAAGCGTACTGGTGAGGAAGAAGAATATCATATGCCAACGCATTGTCCAGCATGTGAGAGTGAACTTGTTCGTTTAGAAGAAGAAGTAGCACTTCGATGTATAAATCCGACTTGCCCAGCTCAAATTCGTGAAGGATTAATCCATTTCGTTTCAAGAAATGCAATGAATATTGATGGACTTGGAGAACGTGTAATTACACAACTCTTTGATGCGGATTATATTCGTACGTTTGCTGATTTATATTCATTGACGAAAGAGCAATTATTAGAACTAGAACGTTTCGGTGAAAAATCAGCAACAAATTTAGTCCAAGCAATTGAGAATTCTAAGGAAAACTCATTAGAGCGATTATTATTCGGTCTTGGTATTCGTCATGTCGGTGCGAAAGCGGCACGTACATTTGCTGAGCATTTCGAAACGATGGATGAGCTTGTGAAAGCGACGGAAGAAGAATTAAAAACAATTAATGAGATTGGTGAAAAAATGGCTCAATCCGTTGTAACGTATTTCGATAATGAAGACGTATTAGAGCTATTACAACAATTTAAAGAGTATGGCGTGAACATGGCATACAAAGGTATAAAAATTGCTGATTTACAAAATGTTGAATCGTACTTCGCAGGAAAAACTGTCGTCTTAACAGGGAAATTAGAAGTTATGGGCCGCAGTGAAGCGAAGAAGAAAATTGAGGCATTAGGTGGAAAAGTAACAGGAAGTGTTAGTAAAAGTACGGATTTACTTGTTGCTGGTGAAGCTGCTGGTTCGAAATTAGCGCAAGCAGAGAAGCACAATGTTGAAGTTTGGAATGAAGAGAGGTTCTTACAAGAGCTGAATAAGTAAGAGGTGCAAACTTACGATGAAAAAAATAGCGTTAGCGGTATTAAGTCTTAGCCTACTTGTAAGTGGGTGTAGTATGGGTTCTAATAAAGATGAAAAAGCAGTTGAGAAATCGGGGAAAGCGAAAGAACAAGCAGTTATCCCGAAATACTCCATTTCGGATGAATATTATAAGACAACGGTTCAATTTGATCCAGGTAAGGCACGTGGTTTAGTTGTACAAGGTTTAAATAGTCGTCTAGATGTAGATGAATTTGAAACAGGATTAATGCGCATTGCCAAAGAATCATTTAGTACGAAAGATTATTTCTTTAAAGGCGGAAAGGTTCTAGAGGCTCAAAATATACAAATGCTTGTAAAAAGGAAGCGTACAGATGCTGAACAAAAAGAGCTAGAGGATAAGTTGAAAAAAGATGCAGTTAAATTTCCGAATATCGGACTGAATCCAGCCTTAAGTGAAGGTTCGGAGTCACTAGAAGTGAAAAATAAAAAACATCCAATGTATATCTCAAATATTTTAGAGCATGATTACTACGTACAAAAAGGTGGGAACGATGCTGAACCTGATGGCATTGTAATTGGATTAGCGATGAATTCTGTTCAATATTATGAGGAAGAGCATGGGTATCCACGTGAGGCTGCAATCCCAAATGAAAAAATGTTAGCTGAAGGGAAAAAAATGGCCCAAGAAATCTTGAAATTCATGCATCAAAAAGACGCTGCGACAAAAAATATTCCGATAACATTTGCAATTTATCGTCAAAGTCCAAAGTCTTCACTTGTGCCAGGGAATTTTGTTTCTTATGCTAAGGTAGAAAAAGGTAGTGAAACGGTTGAGGATTGGAAACCAATCAATGAGAAATATTATTTGTTCCCGTCTGAACAAGCAAAAGCGGATAATAAACGTGAAGACCTTGCAAGGGTGTCAAACTTTAAAGCGAAGTTAAGTGAGTATTTCCAAGGCGATTATACAGCTGTTATCGGTACTGGAATGTATAGAGATGATGAATTAAAAGAAATGAAGCTCGATATTCCTGTCCAATTCAATGGGAAAGCTGAAGTAATTGGTTTTACACAATATGTAGCTGGACTTGTTATGGAATACTTCCCGAATTATATGAAAGTACAAGTAACAATTAAATCTGTAGAACGTCCAGAAGCAATTATTATACGTGAAGCGAAGCAAGATGAACCATTTGTGAAAATTTTAGATTAAAGATGAGAGCTGTTCCATAAAGGAACAGCTTTTTTTCTTGAAAAATTTTGTTATAATTTTAAATGTTACAAATAAAGGGGTAAGGGGCAAAGTCATGGAAGAACTAAGCTTTCAAGTCATTATTTTATTAATTGCATTCGGGTTTTTAGCTGCTTTTATTGATTCGGTTGTTGGAGGGGGAGGATTAATTTCGCTTCCTGCACTTATGTTTGTTGGTTTATCACCAGCTTCGGCAATCGCAACGAATAAATTAGCTGCAACGATGGGGACGCTTACGAGCACAATTTATTTTATTCGATCAGGTAAGGTGAATTTTCGGATTGTAGGAAAGTTAATCCCGTTAACTATTATTGGAGCAGTCGCAGGGGCTTTAGTAGTAAAGTTTATTCCGCCTGATATTTTGCGTCCACTAGTGCTCGTGATGTTGGTTTTTATTGCCATTTATATTATTGCGAAAAAAGATTGGGGAAGTGCATCTACCTATAAAAAGATGACAAAAGGGAAAACATTAATATTTTTCTTTGTTATTTTAATGATAGGGTTTTATGATGGATTTTTTGGACCAGGGACAGGATCCTTTTTAATTTTTGCATTTTTATTAATTGGTTTGGATTTTATTCAAGCGGCAGCATCTGGAAAACTTTTGAACTTCGTTAGTAATATCGTATCTTTAATTACTTTTTTATTTTTAGATGTGATTCATTTTGAATACGGTATAATTATGGGCTTATCAATGATTTTAGGTGCTTATTTTGGATCGAAGTTTGCGGTTCAAAAAGGTGTTGGATATGTAAGGACTTTATTTTTATTAGTTACTATTTTATTAATCGGGAAAAATGTTTTGGAATATACTCATATTTTGTAGATTCATACGTATGTATGAATCTCTTTTTTTTATTATATTTTAAAAATTTATTAATTTTTAAAATATAAGTCTAGGAATATTTGAATAAATCTAAATTATCGTGTAGAATAATGTTGTAAAATGTAAACGTTTTTCTAAGGGGAGGCTAAAAAGATGGTAGTAGCATACAAACATGAGCCATTTACAGATTTTTCAGTAGAGGCTAACAAATTAGCGTTTGAAGAGGGTTTAAAGAAAGTAGAATCTTATCTTGGACAAGACTATCCATTAATTATCGGGGGAGAAAAAATCACTACAGAAGACAAAATTGTTTCTGTAAACCCTGCAAATAAAGAGGAACTTGTTGGTCGTGTTTCAAAAGCAAGCCGTGAATTAGCTGAAAAAGCAATGCAAGTAGCGGATGCAACATTCCAAACTTGGAGAAAGTCAAAACCAGAAATGCGTGCAGATATTTTATTCCGTGCTGCAGCAATCGTTCGTCGTAGAAAACATGAGTTCTCTGCTATTCTTGTAAAAGAAGCAGGTAAACCATGGAATGAGGCAGATGCTGATACAGCAGAAGCAATCGACTTTATGGAATATTATGCTCGTCAAATGTTGAAATTAAAAGACGGTATTCCAGTAGAAAGTCGTCCAATTGAATATAATCGTTTCTCTTACATTCCATTAGGAGTAGGTGTTATCATTTCTCCTTGGAACTTCCCATTCGCAATTATGGCAGGTATGACAACAGCTGCTGTAGTTTCTGGTAACACAGTATTACTAAAACCAGCTAGTACAACTCCTGTAGTAGCAGCGAAATTTATGGAAGTATTAGAAGAAGCTGGTTTACCAGCTGGCGTAGTAAACTTCGTTCCAGGTAATGGCTCTGAAGTTGGTGACTACTTAGTAGATCACCCTCGTACACGTTTCGTTAGCTTTACTGGATCTCGCGATGTAGGTATTCGTATTTACGAACGTGCAGCAAAAGTAAACCCGGGACAAATTTGGTTAAAACGTGTTATCGCTGAAATGGGCGGTAAAGATACAATCGTTGTTGATAAAGAGGCAGATCTTGAATTAGCAGCTAAATCTATCGTTGCATCAGCATTCGGATTCTCAGGACAAAAATGTTCTGCATGTTCTCGTGCAGTAATCCATGAAGATGTATACGATCATGTATTAAATCGTGCTGTTGAATTAACAAAAGAATTAACAGTAGGTAACCCAGATGCAAAAGATATTAACATGGGACCTGTTAATGACCAAGCTGCATTCGATAAAGTAATGAGCTATGTTGCAATTGGTAAAGAAGAAGGTAAAATCGTATCAGGTGGCGAAGGAGACGATTCTAAAGGCTGGTTCATCCAACCAACAATCGTTGCTGACGTTGCAGAAGATGCTCGTTTAATGAAAGAAGAAATCTTTGGACCAGTAGTAGCATTCTGTAAAGCAAAAGACTTTGATCATGCACTTGCAATTGCAAATAATACAGAATACGGTTTAACAGGAGCAGTTCTTTCTAACAACCGTGACCATATTGAAAAAGCACGTGAAGACTTCCACGTTGGTAACTTATACTTCAACCGTGGATGTACTGGTGCAATCGTAGGTTACCAACCATTCGGTGGCTTTAACATGTCTGGTACAGACTCTAAAGCTGGTGGCCCTGACTACTTAGCACTTCACATGCAAGCAAAAACTACTTCTGAAACTTTATAAGAAATAGTAGAAAAGATCTTCACAGACTGTGAAGATCTTTTCTTTTTGAGAAACTCTCTATAATAGAAGCTAGTTAATTTCAATCAAGAAAAGGTTGCCAAATATTACTATTTGTTCTTTTGAATTAGTTAAACCCTATTAATATCGGGATAAACATGAAAATAGAAACAAAACAGCGAGAAAAATTGACTTATTAGTCATATTTTTTAGTATTCATTTTGAGGATTTCCTGTATAATACAATTTGAAAGAAAATCTATGGTTAGACAAGAGAACACTCCTTTCGGCTTTGCTAACTGAAAGGAGTGTTTTTTTAGGTCGCTAAAAACTCTTCTGTACTCATTATATTTGCGTATACTCCATTTAAACTCGCCAAAATTGTATTATGAATATAAACAGCTGGTATAGTAGCATTCTTAAATGAAAGATCTTTTGTAGCACAAGCATCGTGTATTACGGTACAGTGAAGGCCAAAATCAAAAGCAGCTCTTACTGTAGCATCAATACACATATGGGTCATCATCCCGCATATTACGACGTGCTCAACTCCTGAACGTTGTAATTGTTCTAGAAGATCAGTTTCTCGGAAGCTATTTGGATAATGTTTAAGGATCACGGTTTCCTCTCTAAGTGGACGGACATTTTCGTGAATATGGACACCTTCTGTATTGGGTAGGAAAAAAGTAGCGCTATCTTTTATAGCTACATGTTGGATATGAAAAATAGGTTCGTTTCTTATTCTAAAATGTTGTAGTAGCTGACTAGCATATTCACTTGCTTCTACTGGATTACGTAATTCCATCATTCCGCTTGGAAAATAATCATTTTGAATGTCGACGAGCAAAAGAGCTGTTTTCATATATCTATCTTCCTCCGATTTCATATTCAAATAATGTTATTCAATGAGTAGGGAAGATTCTCCTTTTTAAAAGTATGAGTGAGAAGGATTTTACATAACTTTAAAAATCACTATTGTATTGTTACTTCTTATTTTAAAATTCAAATAGAGAAATAATTAATATTTTTCCGAAAAATGTATTGACTCTCATTATTCTGAGTTCTATAATAAGACTTAATTAAACGACAATTAAATCGATACACTCTTATCCAGAGAGGTGGAGGGACTGGCCCTACGATACCTCAGCAACGGGTTTTTTAATACCGTGCTAACTCCAGCAAGCCTATAAAGGCTTGGAAGATGAGAAGATGTGAATGAGTACATATAAAAGTGCTCTCCTTCTTATCTTTTATTACTGATAAGAAGGAGAGCACTTTTTATTTTACCTCGAAAGCTCTACTTCAAGTTTTTACAGCATATAGGAGGGAAGAAAATGATTTCTTTTAACAATGTAAGTAAAGTATATGAATCAGGTGGGCAATCTGTTCATGCGGTTGAGGATGTAACGCTGTCAGTTGAAAAGGGCGAAATTTTTGGCATTATCGGATTTAGTGGTGCTGGAAAGAGTACGTTATTACGTTTAGTAAATATGTTAGAAAGACCAACTGCAGGAACAATTTCAATAGATGATAAAGATATTACATCATTATCGGCGAAAGAATTACGGAAACTAAGACAAAGAATTGGGATGATTTTCCAAAGTTTTAATCTATTTAATTCAAGAACGGTGTTTGGGAACATTGCTTATCCATTAAGGTTAGCGAAATTGCCGAAGAATGAGATAAAAGAAAGAGTGAATGAACTACTAAAATTTGTTGGTTTAGAAGATAAAGCGAACTATTATCCAGAACAGTTATCAGGTGGACAAAAGCAGCGTGTTGGGATTGCAAGAGCACTTGCGACATCACCGGATATTCTCATATGTGATGAGGCAACATCAGCTTTAGATCCGGAAACAACAACAGAAATCTTAAATTTATTAAAGAAAGTAAATAGAGAGTACAATTTAACGATCCTACTTATTACACATGAAATGCACGTTGTGAAAGAAATTTGTCACCGTGTAGCCGTTATGGAAAAAGGAAAAGTAATTGAGGAAGGAAAACTGTTTGACGTTTTCACACAACCAAAAACAAAGACCACTCAAAATTTTGTACGCTCTGTTATTAATGATCACTTACCAGAAAGTGTTCTAGCGAAAATTCAAAACGGAGGTCAGATTTATCGCCTGACTTTTACTGGGGAAGAGACAGGACAGCCTGTACTATCATATATTGCGAAAAACTATAACGTCGATGTAAATGTTCTTTATGGAAATATTATTGAACTCCAAAATGTGCTATTTGGAAATCTTCTTGTAGAACTACAAGGTGAACAGAAAGAAATTCAAAAAGCATTACAACATCTAAGACTGCAAGTGCAGCTGAAGGAGGTAGAAGCTCATGCGAGTTGATTGGAGTGTATTTTGGCCTCGCATATTAGATGCGACGGGGGATACCCTCTTAATGGTAATTGTAACCCTTATATTCGCTACAATTCTTGGTATACCTCTAGGTTTACTATTGTATGTAACGAGAAAAGGGAATTTTTTAGAAAATAAATGGGTCTTTTCTATTCTTAATATCATAATTAATACAATTCGTCCGGTTCCATTCATTATCTTTTTAGTAGCTTTAAGCCCACTAACAAGAAGTGTTATTGGAACGACGATTGGAACGGCTGCAGCAATCTTCCC
Source organism: Bacillus sp. SRB_8 (assembly GCF_003264205.1). Lineage (NCBI taxonomy): Bacteria > Bacillati > Bacillota > Bacilli > Caryophanales > Bacillaceae > Bacillus > Bacillus sp. SRB_8. The sequence continues at coordinate 27,165 of NZ_NADT01000063.1, forward strand.
AATGACGTTAGTTGCATCAATTGGTATTGCTAGAATGGTTGAAACCAATCTTGTTTCTGTTCCGAAAGGAGTAATTGAAGCAGCACAAGCAATGGGCGCTTCACCACTTAGAATTGTTTTTGAAATCCTCGTACCAGAAGCTTTAGCACCATTGATCCTAGGTGTCACGTTTATGACGGTCGGTTTAATTGAATTTTCTGCAGTCGCAGGACTTGTCGGTGGTGGCGGTCTTGGTGACTTAGCAATGACATATGGTTATCAACGCTTTGATACGTCAGTTATGTTTGTAACGGTCGTTTTACTTATTATTCTTGTACAGGTGGCTCAAAATTTAGGGAACTACTTTGCGAAAGTCTTTTTACGCAGATCATAAAAAGGAAGAGGGGAAAAGAAAATGAAGAAAATTTTAGCATTTGCATTATCAGCGATCGTAGGAATTACAGCATTAAGCGGCTGCTCAGGTGGAGACACAGGTGCAGGAGCGAAAGAGAAAGTAGTTCGCGTCGGTGTAACTGGAACAGATGGAGACGTTTGGGAAATTTTAAAGAAAAAAGCTGAAAAAGAAGGGATTAAAATTAAACTGGTTGAGTTCTCTGATTACACAACACCCAACAAAGCGTTAGCTGATGGAGATATTGAACTAAACTCATTCCAGCACATTGCTTTCTTAGAGCAATTTAAAAAGGAGCATAAGTTAGATATTACAGCTGTTGGTACAACGCAAATTGCACCGATGGGCTTATACTCTGAAAAATATAAGAAAGCAAATGAAATCCCAGATGGTTCGGAAATTGCTATTCCGAATGATCCAACGAACCAAGCACGTGCATTAAAACTTCTTGATGCAGCTGGCTTATTAAAGCTTAAGAAAGATTTTGGTCTATTTGGGGATCCAAGCGGTATCGCTGAAAATCCGAAGAAGCTAAAAGTTACACCGGTTATCGCACAGCAAACACCTCGTGTGTTAAAAGATGTAGCGGCTTCAGTTATTAATAACGGTGTTGCTGGTCAAGCTGGATTAGACCCAGCGAAGGATCCAATTTTCTTAGAAGATCCAAATAATGAAAATGCAAAGGCTTATATTAATATTTTCGCAGCTCGTACGAAAGATAAAAATGATCCAACACTGAAAAAAGTAATTGAGTTATACCATTCAAAAGAAGTAACAGATGCAATTAAGAAAGAAACAAATGATGGTTCAATTTCAGTAGATCTTTCACTTGATGAGCTTGAAAAAATCGTAAAATAATTATTGAGTTTAACGACTAACAGTAGGAATCCCTCCGCTGTTAGCTCGTTCAACATATAATCTACTTAACAAACAAAACCCTAATTCTGTACCTTCTAATTTTGTATAACATAGAATCCAATGTTTGTTAAGTAGAGTGATGGACCAGGAGTTTTCCTGGTCTTTTTTTAATTAAAGCAGCTGGCTAATAATAAGGAAATCCAAATTATGATTGGGTAAGAGATTAAACTAAAAATGAGTGTACTTGCTAATTTCTTTTTAGGGATTAATAGTTTCTTTGATGAAAATAAGAAAAGAGAAAATAAGAAAATAGAAAATAGAAAATAGGATAATGATAGATGCTGAGATTACTCCTGGATTATAAGAACGATAAATGAAATACAAGATAATATGCTGAACGGCGTTAAAGAAGATACAGCCCTGTATAAAAATGATCAAATAAATAGAAGATATGATGCTTAATTGATATAGAATGACTATGAGTAAGACGAAGGTTGTTAATATGGAAATTGCAATGAAAAATTGTTTGTTAGTTATAAAATGGATCGAAAATCGATTAGCGATATATTGTGGCATTTGGAAAGCTTCTTCAAGGTTATGAAAAAAGAATAGAAGGGGGATTAGCCAGATTGTATTAGTGGTGAAATGTCTTGTTGAAGATGTTTTTATCAACTTATATCAGCTCCAATAAAGGGATAGAAAGCCTATAAGAAAAGGCTTTCTACAAGGGTATAGTTATTCAATTATGATGCTTTTTAAATTACTCTCAGGTTGCGGTTGTTCTTCAGCATAGGAGGAGAGCTCCTCTTGCAAAATATTTAGTGCGTGCTTAGCTGATTGCTGAATCGGATTCGGTAGCTCTTCTAATATACGCATACCGATTTTTATTTTTGTACGAATTACCTTTCTTAGTAATTCATCATGCATGTACTACACCTCCAAACCGAATGTTTAGTACATCATCTTCAAACTTAGCTCCTTGAATAGAAAGGTGTGTTAATGTTTTTGGTAAGGTGATATTTCGCTTCATAGAGCCGGCTCGAATAATAAGTTCATCACCTTTTTGATTTAATGAAAGTTCACTTTTGTTTGAGAAGGGAATGGACAGAACGAAAATATACTCATCGCCATCTTTTTTTACATATTGTGTGCGGCCATTAAATTTCACTTCAGTAGGAGAAGGGTCTGATTTAAATAAAGCATTTCCTACACGCTCTAACATAGCTAAACCAACAACTTCTTGTTCAAACATGGGAGCTTCGTAAATAGGAAGTGGCTGAAAACTATCTTTAATTAACGCCTTATATTTCTTTTGTGTATCTTTCCATGCCTGAAAGTAAGGGTCGGTAACAGTGTTAGGGATGACGCGGTTAATCATAATGGCATCTACGTTATAATCGTATAAGTTTAAATAAGTAAAACTACGCTGAGCTTCTTTAATGACCATTTTTTCAGGATTTACAACAACGCGAATACTCGTTACTTTTCGGTTTGATAAAATATCTCTCATTTCTCCGAGCTGTTCAAGCGTATTCGTTAATTCGTCCATAATATCATCAGTTGGAAGGGGGACACCAAGAAGTGGTTGAGCTACAGGACGAACAACTTTTAAAATCTTCTTTTTAATAGGAAAGAGTTTTTCCATCCACCAGCCGAGCATGTCTGGAAAGCTAAGCATTGCTAAAGTTTCTCCAGTCGGTGCGCAATCAATAATGATGACGTCGTAAGTGTTGTGTTTATAGTAATCGAGTACTCGAAGTAAGCTAATTAAATCTTCCATACCAGGGAACATCGTTAATTCTTCTGTTGTAATATCATCAGCTGCTTTTGAAGTGAAGAGTAGTGTAATATATTTCTGCAATTTCCCCCAGCCTTTTTCCATTTCATAAATAGTGTTAATTTCTTGTGCCCACAAGTTTTCGCGAATTTCTAGTGGCTCAGAAGATAGTTTTATGCCAAATGAATCCCCTAAACTATGAGCAGGATCTGTACTCATTACTAATGTTTTTAATCCTTGTTTTGCACTTTGGATTGCTGTTGCTGCTGAAATGCTAGTTTTTCCTACGCCGCCTTTACCTGTATACAGAATAATTCTCATCATTAATATCCCCTTTGTTTCGAATGTCGAATATTACGAGTGTCGAAATATTTAATTGAATAAAAACCCAACTAGGGTCTTATTCAATCGGAATGTTTTTCATTTTAGGTGTAGAAACCTTTTCTTCTGTTTTTTGCTGTGACGTAGCAATGTGATTCATGATCTTTTGGAATATTTGTAGTAAGAATGCTTTTTCTTCTTCTGACAATGCATCTGTCACTAGGCTAAAGTAATGGGCCGCATTTTGTTTTACTTCTTGAACGAGCATTACGCCGTTTTCTGTTAAACGAATTAATACAATGCGTCGATCGCTTTCATTCCGGTAGCGTTCAATATATCCCTTTTTTACAAGGCGATTTACAACGCCCGTTGTTGTACTCATCGGTATATCAAGAAGATCAGCAATTTTTGTCATTGTAATATCCGTATTTCGCTCCATCCAAAGTAAACAAAATACTTCTGTCTTGGAAAGTGTTAAATCAAGGCTTACCCATTCTTCTGGATAGAAAAGTTTCTTGGCGTTATCTAGCAGTAAGTCTAAAAAATGTTCATATTGTAACAATTATTTCCACTCCCGTATATTTCGAGGTTCGTAATATTTGTTTTTATTTTATGTGGAATTGAAATAAATGTCAATATTTTTAACTGTTTTTTCAGATTAGAAAGAAAATTATCTTCAAAATAGAAATTTTTTGTGATAGATTAATAAATAGAAAAATGATTTTACATAAAAACACATTGTGATAAATATATTTATCTATAATAGGTGTACAGCTAACGAGGGGGAGAACGATGAGAAGACGAAATACGCAAGCGTTCACGTTTTTAGCATGGACTTCATTTGTTTGTGCGCTTTCAGGAATGCTAATTGGGATTTATACGCTAGATGAAACGCTTAGTGTAAAAGGATACTATTTAATCGGAACATTATTTCTAACGATGTCTTGTTTTGTATTACAAAAAACAATTCGTGATAATGAAGAAGATAACGAGAGATTTCCGAAAAATAAATCGTTAGATAAAGAGTAAATTGTAAAGAAAGGCATTTGCCTTTCTTTTTTTATGTAAAAATACCGTAAGTGCCGTGTGTTGACTTGCTTGAAGTACTGAAAATTTGGTATCATCAATAGTATTGTAGATTGAACGATATATTATGGAGGTGGCCTAGCCGTGTCAAGAATTTCCGTTGAGAATGTAAAGCACGTAGCACATTTAGCACGTCTTGCAATTACTGATCAAGAAGCAGAAAAATTTCAAAAACAACTAGATGCAATTGTTACATTTGCAGAACAGTTAAATGAATTAGATACAACTGATGTAAAACCAACAACTCATGTATTAACTATGAAAAATGTTATGCGTGAAGATGTGCCAGAAAAAGGTTTACCAGTAGAAGAAGTATTAAAAAATGCACCGGATCACAAAGATAATCAAATCCGTGTTCCAGCAGTATTAGAATAGAGGAGGGAATTTCGATGTCATTATTTGATCATTCTGTATCAGAGTTACATAAGAAGTTAAACAACAAAGAAATTTCCGTTACGGATTTAGTAGAAGAATCTTACAAACGTATTTCGGATGTTGAAGATAACGTAAAAGCTTTTCTTACATTAGATGAAGAAAATGCACGCGCGAAAGCGAAAGAATTAGATGCAAAGATTGGTGCTGAGGATAATGGTTTATTATTCGGTATGCCAATTGGTGTAAAAGATAACATTGTAACTAACGGTCTTCGTACAACTTGTGCGAGCAAAATATTAGCAAACTTCGATCCAATTTACGATGCGACAGTTGTACAAAAGCTAAAAGCTGCTGACACAGTTACAATCGGTAAATTAAATATGGACGAGTTCGCAATGGGTTCTTCAAATGAAAACTCAGGCTTCTACGCTACAAAAAATCCATGGAACTTAGATTACGTTCCAGGCGGATCTAGTGGTGGTTCTGCAGCAGCAGTAGCAGCAGGAGAAGTATTATTCTCTCTAGGTTCTGATACGGGTGGTTCTATCCGTCAGCCAGCTGCATATTGCGGCGTTGTAGGTTTAAAACCAACTTACGGACGCGTATCTCGTTACGGATTAGTAGCATTCGCATCTTCACTTGACCAAATCGGACCGATTACACGTACAGTAGAAGACAATGCATACTTATTACAAGCTATTTCAGGTATTGACCGTATGGATGCAACTTCTGCAAACGTTGAAGTAGGAAACTACTTAGCTGGTTTAACAGGCGATGTTAAAGGTTTACGTATTGCTGTACCGAAAGAATACTTAGGCGAAGGTGTTGGCGAAGAAGCTCGTGAGTCAGTACTAGCTGCTTTAAAAGTGTTAGAAGGTATGGGCGCAACTTGGGAGGAAGTATCTCTTCCGCACTCTAAATACGCTCTAGCAACGTATTACTTATTATCTTCTTCTGAAGCATCTGCGAACCTTTCACGCTTTGATGGCGTACGTTACGGTGTTCGTTCTGATAATGTAAATAACTTATTAGATCTTTACAAAAATACACGTAGCGAAGGTTTCGGTGATGAAGTAAAACGTCGTATTATGCTTGGTACATTTGCTCTTAGCTCTGGTTACTATGATGCATATTACAAAAAAGCACAACAAGTACGTACATTAATTAAAAATGACTTTGAAAATGTATTTGCTAACTACGATGTTATTATTGGACCAACAACGCCAACTCCAGCATTTAAAGTGGGCGAAAAAGTGGACGATCCAATGACAATGTATGCAAATGACATTTTAACAATTCCAGTAAACTTAGCGGGTGTTCCAGCGATTTCTGTTCCATGTGGATTCGGTGCTAACAACATGCCACTTGGTCTACAAATCATTGGTAAACACTTCGATGAAACGACGATTTACCGCGTTGCACATGCGTTTGAGCAAGCAACAGACTATCATACAAAAAAAGCAAGTCTGTAAGGAGGCGAGCATAGATGAATTTAGAAACAATTATTGGTTTAGAGGTTCACGTTGAGTTAAAAACAAATTCGAAAATTTTCTCTGCGAGTCCAACAGAATTCGGAGCGGAGCCAAATACACAAACAAGTGTAATTGACTTAGGATACCCAGGGGTACTTCCTACTTTAAATAAGGAAGCAGTTAACTTTGCAATGAAAGCTGCAATGGCATTAAACTGTGAAATCGCAACGGAAACGAAGTTCGACCGTAAAAACTATTTCTACCCAGATAATCCGAAAGCTTACCAAATCTCTCAATTTGATAAGCCAATTGGTGAAAATGGTTGGATTGAAATCGAAGTAGACGGTAAAAAGAAACGTATCGGTATTACACGTCTTCATTTAGAAGAAGATGCTGGTAAATCAACGCATGCAGCTGACGGTTCATTAGTAGACTACAACCGTCAAGGTATGCCTTTAATCGAGATCGTATCTGAGCCAGATATGCGTACTCCAGAAGAAGCATATGCGTACTTAGAGAAGTTAAAATCAATCATTCAATATACAGGTGTATCTGATTGTAAGATGGAAGAAGGTTCTCTTCGTTGTGATGCGAATATTTCACTTCGTCCAGTTGGACAAGAGAAGTTCGGTACAAAAGCAGAACTGAAAAACTTAAACTCTTTCACTTACGTGCAAAAAGGTCTTGAGCATGAGCAAGTGCGCCAAGAAAAAGAATTATTATCTGGTGGTATCATCCAACAAGAAACACGTCGTTATGACGAAGCAACGAAGAAAACAATCTTAATGCGTATAAAAGAAGGATCTGACGATTACCGTTACTTCCCAGAGCCAGACTTAGTTGAACTTTACATCGACGATGAGTGGAAAGAAGAAATTCGTGCTTCTATTCCAGAACTTCCAGATGCACGTAAAGCTCGCTATGTTGAAGAAGTTGGCTTACCAGCTTATGATGCGCATGTATTGACATTAACGAAAGAGATGTCTGATTTCTTTGAAGCAACAGTTGCAGACGGTGCTGATGCGAAATTAACATCAAACTGGTTAATGGGTGAAGTACTTGCATACTTAAACAAACAACAAAAAGAATTAAAAGACGTTGCATTAACGCCAGCTGGCTTAGCTAAAATGGTTCAATTAATTGAAAAAGGTACAATTTCTTCTAAAATCGCGAAGAAAGTATTTAGTGAATTAATTGAAAAAGGTGGAGACCCAGAAGAAATCGTTAAAGCGAAAGGTCTGGTTCAAATTTCTGACGAAGGAACACTTCGTAAGGTTGTAACAGAAATTCTTGATAATAATGAGCAATCTATTGAAGACTTTAAAAACGGTAAAGACCGTGCAATTGGCTTCTTAGTTGGTCAAATTATGAAAGCTACAAAAGGACAAGCAAATCCACCGCTTGTTAATAAAATCTTACTTGAAGAGATTAATAAGCGCTAAAAAAAGAGAAGAATTCTTATTTTTGAACGCTAAAATAGTATAGATTCTTAAAGATTAAACAGAAAAAACACCCGTATTTGGGTGTTTTTTCTGAGTTAATCAAACGTTTGTTTAAATGGTGAAAAATAATTTAAACAAACGTTTGATTAACTGTCAAAAGTGAAAAAATGTTTGTATAGCAACTATGGTATGATAGTTGCAAAAAGGTGGGAATAATGATAAATCTAGACATAGAGAGTTTTTCATCTCATGAAATAATAGATAATTATTATTCATTATATGTAAATTGATGTGAGAGAATGGATAGACATAAAGTGAAACTTTAATCAGTGGGAGTTTTACTGCCTGCAAATAGCGGGATAAATTTCTTGGTTAAATAAAGCAAAACTATCAGGAGTGAATAGTTACTTTTGATGAGCTACACGAATCGGGTTCTTACTGCCTGTTTGAGCGGAATTAAAGAAGGATAGGAAGATGAGAGGAGGTAAGCATAGGGATACTGAATAAGGGTTCGGTGTATTCGTTTTTCAATGAATAAGGAATTTCCTGTGCTAATAAATGATGAAGCGAGCAAGAATTATTTATAATCCTACTTCTGGGCGCGAGCTATTTAAGAAGAGCTTACCAGAAGTATTACAAAAATTAGAACAAGCTGGATATGAAGCGTCTTGTCATGCGACAACTGGTCCTGGAGATGCGACTGTGGCAGCGAGGCAAGCTGCGGATCGTAAGTTTGATGTTGTTATCGCAGCTGGTGGTGATGGTACGTTAAATGAAGTAGTGAACGGTTTAGTAGGACATGAGCATCGTCCAAAGTTTGGAATTATTCCAGTTGGAACGACAAATGATTTTGCGCGTGCGATCGGTGTACCTCGTGTTATTGAAGAGGCTGCGGATATTATTTGTGAAGGAACAACGGTACCGTTAGATCTTGGTAGAGCAAATGATACATATTTCATTAATATCGCTGGTGGCGGCCGTATTACAGAATTAACATATGAAGTACCAAGCAAGCTAAAAACGGTATTAGGCCAACTTGCTTACTATTTAAAAGGAATCGAAATGTTACCATCATTACATCCAACATATGTTGAAATTGAGTATGATGGGAAGTTGCTACAAGAAGAAATTACGATGTTTTTAATTACGAATACTCGTTCAGTTGGTGGATTCGAAAAAGTAGCACCATATGCATCTATTAACGATGGATTATTTGATTTATTAGTACTGAAAAAAGGTTCTATCGCTGATTTAATTAAAGCAGCAACACAAGCGCAGCGTGGGGAACATATTAACAATCCGAAAGTACTATATACACAAGCGAATCGTATTAAAGTGCATTCACCTGATAAATTAATGATCAACTTAGATGGTGAATATGGCGGAGATGCACCAATGGAATTTGAAAATATATATCATTGTCTGGAACTATTTGTTCCTGAACATCAAGAGGATGCCCTGTAAAGGCATCTTTTTTTTGCTTTCACCTCACTATTTGCGAGCAATAAGATTCCCCCACTGATTAAAGTTTCTCTATGTGCAGATGAATTGTAAATTGTAAGTTAGTTTGATTTTTATGGTATTTTTACAATCCGTTTATTTTATATCCATATTTTATTGATACACTGGAAGAGATAAGAAATGAGAGGTAGGGTGCTATGGAGAAGGTAAAAGCAATATTATTTGATAAAGATGGGACATTAATGGATTTTCATTCAATTTGGATAAAAGTAGCTGAAGAGCTTGTTGCAGAATGTATAAATTTATATCAATTACCAGAATCAATGCAGCAGGCTTTATTAAAAGAGATTGGCGTAGATGGAGCATTTGTTCATCCGCGTAGTGCGCTCGCTGCTGGAACGAGTCTTGATGTGGCCAAGGGGCTTTGTAAGTATATTGCATCATCTAGAGAAGAAGAGATGCATCAATGGGTGAGTGAAAAGTTGTTTGCTCTTATGTACGAGCATCGTTCCTATATGAAAATGACTGCGGATTTACCGAGAATTTTACAAGGTTTAAAGGATAAAGGATTTATTTTAGGTGTTGTTACAGCTGATGATTTCGCACCGACAGAATTATTTTTAAAACAGTATCAATTAGAGTCTTTTTTTGATTATGTTGTAGCTTCAGATACGTTTCCAGCACAGAAGCCAGATAAAAAAATTGTAGAATCGTTTTGTGAGAGATTTAATTTAGAGACATGTGAAGTAGCAGTCATCGGGGATACACCGACGGATTTATATTTAGCGAAAAATGGTGGCGACTGTTATGCGATTGGCGTACTATCTGGTACGGGTGATCGTCAAACGCTAGAACCACTTGCAGATTTAGTATTACAATCTGTTGAAGATTTAATTTCTCATTCAGGTGAGTTTATTTGGGAACAAGGAAAGTCTAATGTATAAATGAATAAGTCTATAAGGACTCTATATGAGTCTTTATAGACTTATTTTTTATGCCGAGATAGTAAGAGAATGGGATGAATACTAGAAAGAGGAAGTTGGCATACATCTTGCAATATAAAGAGAAAACATTGTATAGAAAAGGATGGGGTACACAGTGAACACAAAAAAATTTGCTAAAGTAAATGAACAAATTCCAGGACCGAAAGCAGCGTCTTTATTAGAACGCCGCCAAAATATAGTACCAAAAGGAGTAAGTAATGGTATTCCAACATTTGTACAGTCTGCAAATGGTGCACTCGTAACAGATGTGGATGGAAATCAGTACATTGATTTCGCAGGAGCAATTGGGACAATTAATGTAGGACACTGTCATCCAGCTGTTAAAGAAGCGCTTCATAAACAAGTAGATCAATATATTCATACTGGATTTAATGTGATGATGTATGAGCCGTATATTAAATTGGCAGAAAAGCTGGCCGCATTAGCGCCAGGTAATTTCGATAAACAAGTGCTGTTTTTAAATAGTGGGGCAGAAGCGGTTGAAAATGCAGTGAAGATTGCTCGTAAATATACGAAGAGACCTGGAATTATCGCATTTTCTAAAGGATTTCATGGGCGTACATTAATGACAATGACGATGACAAGTAAAGTAAAACCATATAAATTTGGATTTGGCCCATTTGCTCCAGAAGTATATAAAGCGCCATTCCCATATGAATACCGTCGCCCAGAAGGTTTAACAGAAGAGCAGTATGATGACTTTATCATTGAAGAGTTCAAGAACTTCTTCATATCAGAAGTAGCACCAGAAACAATTGCAGCAGTTGTAATGGAACCTGTTCAAGGGGAAGGCGGATTTATCGTTCCAAGTAAGAAATTCGTTCAAGAAGTACGCAGCATTTGTTCAGAGCACGGTATTTTATTTGTAGCTGATGAAATTCAAACAGGCTTTAGTCGTACCGGAAAATACTTTGCAATTGATCATTATGATGTCGTTCCAGACTTAATTACGGTATCTAAATCATTAGGTGCTGGTGTACCGATAAGTGGTGTCATTGGGCGTAAAGAAATTATGAATGAGTCTGCACCGGGAGAACTGGGCGGAACATATGCAGGAAGCCCACTAGGATGTGCGGCTGCATTAGCTGTGCTTGATGTAATAGAAAAAGAGAAATTAAATGATAGAGCGATAGAAGTAGGGAAAGTCGTAATGAACCGATTCCAAGAGATGAAAAACAAATATAATTGCATCGGTGATGTGCGCGGCTTAGGGGCAATGTGTGCATTCGAGCTCGTTCAAGATCGCAAGAAGAAAGCGCCTGATAAAACACTAGCGTCTAATTTATGTGCAGAAGCAAATAAGCATGGATTACTTCTACTATCAGCAGGAACATATGGAAATGTTATTCGTGTTTTAATGCCATTAGTGATTACAGATGAGCAACTTGAGGAAGGTTTAACAATAATTGAAGAATCATTGCAAGCTTGTTATGAGCAAGCAAATATCGCTCGTGTTTAAAGAATTGGGATAACTTAAAAAAGGGCATAAAGCTTTTCTTTTTAGGCGGAAGAGAGCATCTGGTCATATATAGAATCGATCAGCCCCTTTTCCTGCCCCATGCCAAGCTAAAACAAAGTGAGGGTGTGGTTGCGATGGCATTCTGTATTTTTCAAGGCAGCGAATTATGTGTTGAAAAATATAAATAGATTTGTATAAATAACAAATTGAAAACATTCTAGCTTACTCTATATAAAATGCAGAAAATTCACTTTATAATAAAGGTAGTGAAGTGAATCGATGGATTTAAAGTAAGGGGTGGCTAGGATGGTTGCAGAAAAGGAACGAGTGTTGATGGATTTACAAGATGTATTTGAATATGCATTTGACGAAATTTTTGTTACGGATGATAAAGGAATCGTTGTACGTGTAAATAGCATGTGTGAAAGACATTACCAGCTCTCTGCTAAGGAATTAGTAGGAAAGCATGTAAAAGAACTACAAAAAGAAGGGATTTTTTATCCGTCTGCAACGTTAGAAGTAATTGAAAAGAAAAGGCCAGTTGAACTTGTTCAAACAACGAAATCAGGAGAGTATTTGCATGTTCGTACAAGGCCTGTTTTTGATGATGAGGGAAATTTAAGAAGAGTGATTAGTTATTCTCGTGATCTTACAGAACTCTATCAATTACGTCAAAAGGTAGAGGAAATGGATAATCAGTTAAAAACATATAAAAAAGAATTAAGAGAAACATATGAACACGAAGGACTTATTTTTAAAAGTATCGCTATGCAAAAAATAATCGAAACAATAAAAAAAGTATCAGTAGTAGATAGTACTGTTCTCGTATTAGGTGAGACTGGAGTGGGGAAAAGCCGATTAGTACGCCATTTGCATGAAGTGAGTCACCGGAAGAATGAAAGTTTCTATGAAATTAATTGTGCGGCATTGCCGACGAATTTAATCGAATCTGAGCTTTTTGGATATTCAGGTGGGTCTTTTACAGGTGCAAATCGTGAAGGGAAAAAGGGGCTATTAGAATCAGCGCATAAAGGAACCCTTTTCTTAGATGAAATTGGTGAAATGCCGCTTGAAATTCAAGCGAAGCTTTTGCAAGTATTGCAAGAAAAAACGTTTCGTCCTATAGGCGGAAGAGAATTAAAAAAGGTGGACGTTAGAATTGTAGCGGCAACAAATAGAGATTTAAGTACGATGGTGAAACAAGGAACATTCCGGAAAGATTTATACTATCGTCTGAATGTCATTCCAATTTCAATTCCACCACTTCGGGAGAGAACAGAAGACATTTTGCCGCTCATCTATCATTATTTACAGCATTTTAATAAAAAGTACGGACGGGATGTAAAGTTAGCTCCTAGTACGTTACAAATGTTTGTAGGGTACCCTTGGGAAGGAAATAATAGAGAGATTGAAAATGTAATTGAACGAATTGTTATCACTGCAGATGATTTTGTAATGGTAGAAGATTTGCCACTATCTATGCAAGAGGCCACAGTTGAACAATCCGGACAAAGTCTTTATAGAATGCTGGAAGAGGTAGAGAGAAATATTATTCTTAAAGCGTATAAAACGTATGGATCAAGTTATAAAGTGGCTGAGTTTTTACAAATAAGTCAATCTGCTGCTACTAGGAAGATTAAGAAGTTCATAGAGGAGGAAGAAAACATTGGATAAAAAAGCGACGTTCGTAAACTTAGAGAAAAAAGCGATGTATATAAATGGTGAGTGGATTACACTGCAAGAACAAATCGAAGTGAATAATCCAGCGACAAAGGAAGTATTTGCAACTGTACCAAAGGGCGGGATTACAGAGGCAAAGCAAGCAGTTGATGCTGCACATGAGGCTTTTAAATTATGGTCAAAATTAACGGCAGCGGATCGCGCAGTAAAGTTAAAAAAATGGTTCACGCTCATTGATGAAAATAAAGAAGAAATTGCAGCAATCATGACGAGAGAGCAAGGGAAGCCGTTTGCAGAAGCACTTGGTGAAGTGAATTATGCAAATAGTTTTGTTGAATGGTACGCAGAAGAAGGAAAGCGAATATACGGTGAAATGATTCCTGCTTCTCATCCGAATAAGCGTATTTTAGTTATGAAGCAACCAGTTGGGGTTATGGCAGCTATTACGCCTTGGAATTTCCCGGCTGCTATGATTACGAGAAAGGTAGCTCCAGCACTTGCAGCAGGCTGTACGGCAGTTGTGAAACCAGCGAGTCAAACGCCATTAACTGCATTGAAGTTAGTTGAATTAGCACATGAAGCAGATATTCCAAAAGGTGTAATAAATATTGTAACAGGTAGTGCAAAAGCAATTGCTGATACGTGGATGGAAGATGAGCGCGTTCGAAAAGTTTCCTTTACAGGATCAACTGAAATTGGAAAAGAATTAATGGCTAGCGCTGCGCAAACGATGAAAAAGGTTTCGCTTGAATTAGGTGGTCACGCTCCATTTATTGTTATGAATGATGCTGATTTAGATAAGGCGGTAGAAGCGGTAATTGGTTCGAAATTCCGTAACGCAGGACAAACGTGTATATGTACAAACCGCATCTTTGTTCAAGAAGAAGTGTATGAAGAATTTGCAGGGAAGTTCACAACAGCTGTAGAGCAGCTTAAAGTCGGAGATGGATTCGGCGAAGGAACAACTGTAGGTCCACTTATTGATGCGAATGCAGTTTCGAAAGTACAAGAACATATTGAAGATGCAATTCAAAAGGGCGGAGAAGTTTTATACGGTGGCCATAAATTTGCAGAGTTAGATGGTTATTTCATTCAGCCAACAGTAATTGGCTTGGCAAATGACACGATGCTTTGTATGAATGAAGAAACATTTGGACCGGTTGCACCAGTTGCGAAATTTAAAACAGTTGAAGAAGTAATCGAACGAGCAAATAATACACCATATGGCTTGGCTGCTTATATTTTCACAAAAGATATTAGCCAAGCATTCCAAATTAGTGAAGCGTTAGAGTACGGAATTATCGGCTTAAACGATGGCCTTCCATCAGTTGCACAAGCACCATTTGGAGGCTTTAAAGAAAGTGGTATCGGCCGTGAAGGAGGCCATTTCGGTATCGAGGAATATTTAGAAATTAAATATATTTCGTTAGGACTATAAGTAGTATACTAGAATCTCTATAAGGTAACAGAGAAGGAGATTCTAGTATGGTATATTGGCTATTATTACTCGTAACAATTATTTTTGAAGTAGCTGGAACGATTGCGATGAAGTTATCGAACGGTTTAACAAAGCTTGTTCCAAGTGTACTTATTTTCGTATTCTATGGAATTTGTTTCAGCGTGTTTGCTATCGTTGTTAAAAAGATTCATTTAAGCATTGCTTATGCAATTTGGTCTGGTGTGGGAACGCTACTTATTACAATCATTAGTGTGTACTTTTTTAAAGAGCATATTAATTTATTCCAAGCATTTTGTATTCTCTTTATTGTTTTAGGAGTAATTGGACTGAAAGTGTCATCGGCATCATAAAAGGCTATCTTCCGGCGTGGAAGATAGCCTTTTATTTTTATTAAAACGCCCAGTTACCTTTACGGAAGATCGGCTCATGTCTTCCATCAGCTGTAATGCCGTCGATATCAAGCTCAGCTGATCCAATCATGAAATCTTCGTGTGTAATACTAGCATTTGCGCCATTTTCAGCAAGTTCTTCTTTAGACATTGTTTTTCCGCCAATTAAGTTAAATGCATAAGCATTTCCGATTGCAAGGTGGCAAGATGCATTTTCATCAAATAGCGTATTGTAGAATAAAATATTTGTGTTTGAAATTGGTGAATCATGAGGTACTAAAGCTACTTCGCCTAAGAAGTGAGAACCTTCATCTGTTTCTACTAAATGTTTTAAAGCCTCTTCACCAGATTCAGCTTTATAGTCTACGATACGTCCGTTTTCGAATGTTAATGTAAAGTTATCAATAATATTACCTGCAAATGCTAACGGTTTTGTGCTAGATACTTGGCCGTTCACACCTGTTTTAAGAGGCATTGTAAATACCTCTTCAGTTGGAATGTTAGCCATAAATGCTACGTTCTTTTCATTTAAGCTACCAGCACCAGCCCATACATGCTTCTCTGGAAGTTCGATTGTTAAGTCTGTTCCAGGACCTGTATAGTGAAGAGCTTTATAATGTTTTTCGTTTAAGTAATCTACTTTTGTATGTAGTGTTTCATCATGTTCTTTCCATGCTTCCACAGGATTTTCTAAATCAGCACGAGTAGCTTTGAAGATAGCATCCCATAGTTTTGTTTCTTGTTCTTCTGGCGCTACGTCAGGGAATACTTTTGCAGCCCATTCTTTCGTAGGAACAGAAATTACGCACCAGCTTACTTTATCTGCTTGTACATAATCACGGTATACTTTCATCGCTTCTCCAGCTACTTTATGAGCTGTTGCAATTTTCTTTGGTTCTACACCTTTTAATAGATCAGGATTCTCTGCATAGATGGACATAAATGCAGCGCCTTCTTTTGCTAATTCTTCACGAGCATGTGCTTTCCAAGAAGGGAATTCAGAGAAAGCTTCTTCAGGAGCTAGATCGAACTTTAAGCGTGTTAACGTCTCATCATTCCAATCAACATATACGTGTTTTGCACCAGATTTATATGCTTTTTCTGTAACTAGGCGTACAAACTGTACAGCCTCAAGAGGTGCACTGATTGATAAAGTTTGTCCGGGTTGAATATTAACACCAACATTGACTGCAAGGGCAGCATATTTCTCTAACGTTTGTTCAAATGACATATGTATAATCTCCTTTAGTTTGAAAGATTTCTTACTATATATAATACAAGAAAATTCTAAAAATATATATAAATATAACGTAAAAAGAGAGCTCAAAATGTATTGAGCTCTAATAGTTATTTAATCGAAGAAGCAAATTGTTCTACAGTCGTTGTATGGTGTATGCGAACACGCTTCATTTTTAACAACTCATCAGGTTCACCCTTCGTAATGAATTGTCCAGGCTTCGTTGTTGTTGCAAATTGATAGTGTTTCTTTGTTTCTGCGACAACTTTATCATCTACATGACCGAAAGGATAAGCAATTGCGATAACAGGCTTACCTGTTATTTTCTCTAGCTTTTCTTTTGATCCTTTTAACTCTTCATCATAGTTTGTAATTTTCGGCAAGTCTGCGTGTGTTGCTGTGTGAGATTGTACAGAAAAAATACCTGAATCAACCATTTCTTTTATTTCAGATGTAGAAAGAGCTCCTTCTACATCAACGTTATCAACAATCATATATTCTGTTGCCGCTGGTTTAAATGTATCGTCTTTTAGTTTTTGTAAAACATGAAATGCATTCATATTATTTTTCATACCGTCATCAAATGTAACGAAAATCGGCTTGTTTACTTTATTTATATCGCCCCAGCGTTCAAACGTTAACAAAGTATAACCATTTTCTTTTAAATACTTCATTTGTGCTTCAAAGTTAGCAGGCGATACGAATAAATCTTTAATACCTTGTCCATGATAATCATCAATTGCGTGGTACATAAGAACAGGAACTTTTTGCTCGAAAGTAATAGTAGATTTCGTAAGTGGAATAGTTTTTCCGCCCTCTGTTGTTCCTGTAGCTTCAATTTGATATTCACCGCGTTTTCCTTCAAATTCTTTTATATCAAAGGGAAGTGTAAATTGTTGATTTTTCTCTTTAGAAGAAAAGGATTTAGCACTTTCCTTTCCATCAGCAGTGCGCCAAATTTTATATTGTACTTCGGTTAAAGAATCTTTTATGTCTGTAATATGAATATTTGCGTTTGTAGATTCGTGCGTAATTGGATTATAAGAAATTTTACCTTGTTCCCGCACCGTCTCTTCTTGTTTTTTGACCTCTTGTACCTTTTTCTCTTTTTTAGGTTCTTGGCTTACATTGCTAGTATTACAGCCTACTAGAATAGCAGATGTACATAAAGCAATCGCTGCGTATTTTCTCATAAAATCACCTTCTATTGTGTATTATGTTGCATGCTTACATTAAAATCCCCACCGCTATAAGAGAGGTGGGGATATACCCTTGTTCATCATATCATTTTTAGGTGAATGGTAGGTTAGTGACTTTGAATAGAGGTATTCTTGCGTTTCTTATTTGATTTGATAATGATATAACCTACTACAAAAATAAGAGGGATAATGAATACATAGATTGGCATTCCCCATACATAATAGCTTTTCATGCTTAAAACTAGTAAGTGTAAGAAGTCGAAAAGGGCGTGAGCTTTCATAATATCCTCCAATATATTTTTTACAAATTATAACATTGTTCATTTGTAATTTGTATATTTTGGTAAAAAATTTAAGTTAATTTTAAAGTAAGAGAAAGGTTTATTAATATGCAATTTTGCATATGTAGAGTAGTTTCTATTAAAATATCAGGATCTTGGACTATAATAAGAACCGCTATAAATGTAAGTAAGAATGATGTACGGAGTGGAGAACAGAAATGAAATATAAAAAACTAGTATATATCCTTTTCATATCGCTATTCATAGTCGGTTGTCAAAGTGAAGTGAGTAAAGCGAATAGTGTGGAGGAGTATATTCCATCACGCCTTATGAATGCGGAAGTTACGGCGGATATTATGACGCTAGAATTTCCTTATGGGATAAAAGAGAAATTGGAGAAAATCGGAAATAAGATGAGCGCTAGCATTACAAATAATTTAGATTGGTATTTGAAGTATGCAGAAGAAGAAATTATCCCGAAAAAAACTTTTCCTTATCATCAAAACTTGGGTATTACAAAAGAAGAATATGATTTTATGATAGATGAAATGAATAATGCATAATATATAAATACAAAAGACGGAAAACTCTTTTTTAAAAAGAAAGACCATGAAATTCAAATTCTCTCTGATGAGAATTTGAAACTAATTAAAAATATTCGAATTGATACAGAGAAGAATACAATTAAAACTCCTTTTGGAGAGTGTGAATATGAAGGTGAAATAAAGGCATCGGATGAACAAAAAGCTACTGGGCCATGGAGTGGGAAGATGTGGACCTTAAAAAGCGATGGATTACTTTATCATTTTTCATTAGGAAAGTTAAAAAACATAAACAAATCTATCATTTATATTTCAATAAAAGGTATATATAAAGATAGGATTATCAATACAGAAGAAGCGGTCGAATTTCACTCGGTTTCATAAAGAATCAAAAAATCACCTTACTTAAACAAGTAAGGTGATTTTTTATTAAATAAACAATCCAGCGATTGTTGCAGATAAAATAGAAGCAAGTGTCGATGCAAATAGCATTTTCCAACCGAATTTTGATACGATGCTTCCTTGCTTTTCAGAAAGGGCACGGATTGTACCAACGATCGCACCAATTTGGCTAATACTTGCAAAGCTAATTAAGAATACAGTAACGATTCCAACTGTACGTGGATCTAATGTTGCAGCAGCGCCTTTTAAATCAAGGATTGCTACAAACTCGTTTAATACAATCTTCGTACCCATAATACCACCAGCTGGGATAATATCATGAGTTGGGATACCCATTAAGAATGCGAATGGAGCAAGTATATAACCAAAGATTTGTTGTAAAGTAACAGCATATCCCATTGCACCTGAAGCAGCGCTAATTACGTAGTTTACAACTTCCATAACACCGATAAAGGCGATCATTAATGCGGCAACGATACCAGCTACTTTTAAACCATCAAGCGCACCGTTAATCATTGCGCCGATAAAGCTGTCTCCGAATAGAGTTCTATCAAATTTTTGAATCACTTCATCTTCCTTTTTCGTATCAACTGGTGTTAATAACGAACAAACGATTAAGCTTGAGAATAAGTTTAGTGGAAGAGCTGCTAGTACATATTTCGCATCTAACATCATTACGTATGATGCTGTAACAGAAGCAGAAACTGAGCTCATCGCAGAACAACAAATGATAAACATACGGTTTTTATTAAAATGCTGTAAATCGTTTTTAATAACGATTAACGCTTCACTTGAACCGAAGAATACAGAGTTTACTGCGTGGAATGATTCAACGCGTGGTAAACCAGTAATTTTTGAAATTGCACCGCCGACAACGCGAACGATGAATGGTAAAACACCTAAATAACTAAAGATAGAAAGTAGTGCTGAGAAAAATACGATAATTAATAATACATTTAAGAAAAAGACAAAATCTCTTTGAATTCCATTAAAGAGAAAATCGACACCTGTCGTACCAAGTTTAATTAGTTTGTTGAAAACTTTACTAATGAAGATGATAATTTGTTGACCAATTTTTGTGCCAAACATAAACCAACCGATTAAAATTTGGAAACCAATCATAATAGCAATTGCACGGAAGTTGATTTTACTTTTGTTGTTTGACAAAGCAAAGCATAAACCTAAAACGACAAGAATACCGATAATGCTCATTACATATTGCATGTAGTTGCCCCTTTCAGAAGTTCGTATAAAGTTTTTACATAAAACGCTCGTTATATTACTAAAAATAAAGTAATGGAAGTTTCATGTCATACGTAAGATGTCTGACCTTTTTGAAAAATAAAAAAAAGACCCCTATGGATTCACTTTCATCTATGAGAGAAAGCTAATCAATAGGAGTCTTTTTTATACATAGGCTAATATTCATTAGTTTTCCCCATAGTCCAGCAATTTAAGGTTGCCGGGTAGAAACTCTCGATCCATATTATCGACTATATATGAGGTAACATCGTCCGTATTAAATTAGTAGTAGCGTAACATTACTAGAGAACTATCGTCAATAGCTTTTTTTCTTCCAATAGAAATAGACCATATAAGTATGATAAAATGTAACGCAGTGTTATGAAAAAGAGAGGTCGGAAAATGAGTATAAAAATGACGCCACCAGTTGAAAAAAACGAGTTTATAGATGTAGTGTTTGAAGATTTAACACATGATGGTGCCGGTGTTGCGAAAGTGAAGGGATATCCTATTTTCGTAAAAAACGGATTACCAGGTGAGGAAGCGCAAATTAAAATTATTAAAGTGAAGAAAAATTTCGCGTTTGGTCGTTTAATGAAGCTTCATCAAGAAAGTCCATATCGTAAAGATGCAGAATGCCCCGTGTACAACGAGTGCGGAGGTTGTCAACTTCAGCACTTAACATATGAAGGACAATTAAAAGCGAAAGAAAAACAAGTACGTGACGTTATGCAGCGCATCGGTGGATTAAGTGATGTTCCTGTTCATCCTGTACTTGGAATGAAAAACCCGTGGGTATACCGCAATAAAGCACAAGTGCCAATTGGAGAACGTGAAGGTGGACTTGTAGCTGGTTTCTATCGTCAAGGAACGCATGACATCATTAATATGGAATCATGCTTAATTCAGGCGGAAGAAAACGATACATTAATTCAAGAAGTAAAACGTATTTGTGAAAAGCACGGTATTTCGGCTTACAATGAAGAGCGTAACAAAGGAACACTTCGCCACGTAATGGCTCGCTACGGACAAGTAACAGGGGAAATTATGCTTGTCTTTATTACACGTACAGCTGAATTGCCAAATAAAGAAGCAATCATTGAAGAAATCGCAGCGAAATTCCCAGAAGTAAAATCAATCGTTCAAAACGTAAACACGAAACGTACAAACGTTATTTTCGGAGACAAAACGACAGTACTGTACGGATCAGAATATATTTATGACTTTATCGGTGACATTAAATTCGCGATTTCAGCACGTTCATTCTATCAAGTAAACCCAGAACAAACGAAAGTGCTATACGATAAAACGTTAGAATACGCAAAATTAAATGGTAACGAAACAGTAATTGATGCCTATTGCGGAATTGGATCAATCTCCTTATTCCTAGCACAAAAAGCGAAAAAAGTGTACGGCGTTGAAATCGTCCCAGAAGCAATCGAAGACGCAAACCGAAACGCAGCACTAAACAACATGACAAACGCTGAATTTGGCGTAGGAGAAGCAGAAGTAGTCATTCCAAAATGGTACAAAGAAGGCGTAATCGCCGACACAATGGTCGTAGACCCACCGCGTAAAGGCTGTGATGAAGCATTACTAAACACAATCATCGACATGAAGCCAAAGCGCGTCGTATATGTATCGTGTAACCCAGCAACATTAGCACGCGACTTAAAAGTGCTAGAAGAAGGCGGATATAAGACACAGGAAGTACAGCCTGTTGATATGTTCCCGCATACGACTCATGTAGAGTGTGTGACTTGGCTTAAGTTGGTATAATAAAAAAGCAGTTGATATAGAAAAATCTATACCATCTGCTTTTTGGTTTATAAAAATACCATTCAGCAACGATTTTAGTTAAAATGAATATTGCTGATTTTCACAAAATATAAATGTCCAAATGTACTTTTGCTATTTGGCTTTATATTTTTAAATTGAGAGTTTGAAATTGTATTCATATTGAGAGGATTTGAATTTGAAATGATAGATAATTTTTGGAATGATTTACCACGACCATTTTTCGTACTTGCACCCATGGAAGATGTGACAGACGTTGTTTTCCGTCACGTAGTAAGTGAAGCTGGTAGCCCAGATGTATTCTTCACAGAGTTTACAAACTCGGATAGCTATTGTCATCCAGAAGGTATGAAAAGTGTACGTGGCCGTTTAATTTTTACAGAAGATGAGCAACCGATAGTGGCGCATATTTGGGGAGATAATCCTGAATATTTCCGTCAAATGAGTATTGGTATGGCAGAGTTAGGATTTAAAGGTATTGATATTAATATGGGCTGCCCTGTACCGAACGTAGCATCAAGAGGAAAAGGTAGTGGTCTTATTCTACGTCCAGACGTTGCGGCAGAACTTATTCAAGCAGCAAAAGCGGGCGGACTACCTGTCAGCGTAAAAACACGACTTGGCTTTAAAGAGTTAAGCGAGTGGGAGGATTGGTTAACGCACATTTTTAAACAAGATATTGCAAACCTTTCTATTCATTTACGTACAAGAGAAGAAATGAGCCAAGTAGATGCGCACTGGGAACTAATTCCGGAAATTAAAAAATTACGTGACCGTATCGCACCAAATACGCTAATAACAATCAATGGAGACATTCCTGACCGTCAAACTGGAATGGAACTTGCTGAAAAATACGGTATTGATGGCGTTATGATTGGACGAGGAATCTTTAAAAATCCGTTTGCCTTTGAAAAAGAACCGAGAGAGCATAGCAGTCAAGAACACCTTGACCTTTTAAGACTGCAGCTTGACCTTCAAGATCAATATGCAGAAGTACTACCACGTTCAATCACAGGGCTTCATCGCTTCTTCAAAATTTATGTAAAAGGATTCCCTGGAGCTGCTGAACTAAGAAATCAATTGATGAACACGAAATCAACTGATGAAGTGCGTGCGTTGCTTGATAAGTTTGAGGCGAGTGTTGATAAGGATGGAGATAGTGAAACAGTGTAACTTTTGAAAGTTAGAGGGGATAGGGTGTAGCGATTTTATGAGTGTTTGTTCCATTTTAATTAAGGTGAACCGTATCATAAGTAAGTGAGGTATTCTATGTAAAACAAGAGTAAGAAAAGAATACAGGAGAAAATTGAAAATGGCAGGTTGGTCTTGATTTTCACTGATATTATCATGTTTATTTTAATATGCCTATAACTTGGAGGCTATGTGAATGTTAAGTGATCAGACGAGATATTCTAGGCTCGCGAATATAACAAAAATAATAAATACAAAATTAGAACTACGTGAAGTATTGCAGCGTGTAACAATGGCGATATCAGAGGAGATTGTTAGGTGCAACGCTGTTGGAATTTATTTACCCCAGGAAGATGGAACATTTAGAGGGTTTGCAGGGAAACCAGAGACCATAAATGGCGTAACGCTCGATACTCAGGTAATTGATCCTGAAATAGACTTACTGGCAAAAGAAGTTATTGAAACAAAAAAAACCATCTATATCCCTGATACCTCAAAGGATCATCGGCCGGATCCAAGACCAGTTGATGCGTTCAAAATTAAGTCCTTATTAGCCCTGCCTATCTCATTTGGACAAGAGTTATTTGGTCTGGTTTTTTTATTTGATTATGGAGTTCCAATGAACTTAACAGATTCAGAGATTCAAAGTGTTGAAGCTTATGTAAATATGGCTGCGGTCGCAATTCAAAACGCAAATAATTTAACACAAAAGGAAAACCTTATTGCCGAGAAGCAGCTGTTACTAGATGTTACCCGTGATTTATCAATGTGTTCCTCGATACAGGAGAGTTTTGATAAATGTTTTTTTTACTTAGGACAGATTTTAGAGAGTAAAAACATGGCTGCCCACCTTTTAGACCCGCTAGACAAAACAACGATTAAAACAACGAAGTTAAGCAAGGACTGTGATTGGACAGAAGCGGATTGGATGGAGAAAAGCTATGAAGCCAAGATCCAAGAGGTTATTCAAACAAAAAATATAGATAGTAAGGGTCTACTGATGATTCCATTGGTTTCAATGGGAGAAGTATTAGGGGTAATCGTCGTGGGCAAAGAGGGAAAAGCTCACAATTACGATAATTCCCAAATTCAACTGGCAAAATCTATCGTTGATGCCACAGCTCCTACGTTTTCAAACTTGTTATATATGGATCAACTTGAAAGCATGGTGGAAGAGCGAACGAGAGAACTAACTGCTGCTAATGAAAAAGTTACAAGTGTGATTGAAATTATTACGGATGGATTCTTTACTTTGAATAATAAATGGGAATTCACGTACGTAAATAAGCATCAATATTTTCCACAAAGAAAAACAGCAAAAGATGTATTAGGTAAGAATATATGGGAGGTCTTCCCGAGTAGCGTCGACGCAGTTATGTATAAGGAATTTCATCGTGCAATGTCAGAGCGAATTACAGTTCATTTCGAATTTTTTTCTATCTCTGATGAATATTGGCACGAAGTTATTGCATACCCGTATGATGATGGTATTTGTTGTATTTTTAAAAACATAACGGAAAAAAAGCAATATGAGCAGGAATTGAAAAGGTTATCCAACATAGATTTAATAGGACAAATGGCAGCAGGTATCAGCCATGAGATTAGAAATCCAATGACAACAGTACGAGGGTTTTTGCAGTTATTAAAAGAAGAGCACACCTATGAGAAACATAATAAGTACTTTAAATTAATGATTGAAGAACTTGACCGTGCCAATTCTATTATTACTGAATTTCTCTCAATGGGTAATACAAAGAAATCGGATTTGCAGATGTTAGATTTAAATTCAATTATCCACGATATTATTCCTTTAATAAAGATTGATACGTATAATCAAAATAAATATATTCAAGTCGATACAAATGACATTCCAGAATTACTTTTAAATCGTAATGAGATACGGCAATTATTAATAAACCTATACCGTAATGGCTTAGAAGCGATGAGCACAGGGAAAATTCTAACCATTAGCACCTACAAGGAATGTCAAAATTGTGTGGTGCTTGCAGTGCGGGATCAAGGAAAAGGTATCAGGCCTGAAGTATTAGAGAAACTGGGTACTCCATTTTACACGACCAAAGATAATGGAACTGGATTGGGATTAGGCGTATGTTATGCTATTGCTACCCGGCATAATGCGAAAATAGAAATTCAAACAGGCTCGGAAGGCACTACCTTTTTTGTTAAATTTAATTATGAAAATAATGAACAATAACCTCATTTAGATTAGTTACGGTGAACCGTACCACAAATAAAAAGGAAAACCTAAGTAAACACAATCAATATATTTCACCTGAATTTTGCGTAACATTCATGTTTGAGTTGCCCACTAAATTAGAGTTGCATAAAAAGAAATGGACTAACCTATATCAGGTTAGTCCATTTTTAAGTGTGTTAATTAATAGTAAATCCCCATCCGTAATTTTGCGCGATTATCCCATCCTTTTTTGCTGTTTTAAAATCATCCCCAAAAGCATTAATCCACCTAAGACTACAAAACCTACCTCTAAAATGTTAAAGTAGTAACTTAACGATATTAATTTATACATGCTAAAAGCATTACTATAATCAACATTTCAGGAGGAAATACAATGGCAATGAGCAACAACGATATATTAAAAAGAGTAAGGTACGCTTTAGATATAAGAGATATAGATATGGTAGAAATCTTTGAACTTGGCGGGATGGAAGTAACGAAAGAGGACGTACTTGATATGCTTACAAAAGTAAAGAGAAGTCCACAACATGAAGCTGAAAATGATGATGTAATCGAAGATGAGTACGTATTAACATGCGACATGATGATGCTAGAGGCATTTTTAAATGGATTTATTACTTTAAAAAGAGGGAAGCAAGATCCGAAACCAGGGCAACCGGCACCTGTACAGAGCAAGGAGAGTGCCAATAACCTTCTTTTAAAGAAAATGAAAATAGCACTATCTTTAACGAGTGAAGATGTGCTTGATATATTAGACAGCGTAGGCGTCATCGTAACAAAAGGAGAGTTAGGCGCTTTATTAAGAAAGAAAGGCCATAAGCATTACAAAGAGTGCGGCGATAGATACGCAAGGAATTTCATTAAGGGATTAGGTGTAAAGTACAGAGGATAATAAGTTCGGTGAAACAGTAAATGATATAATAGATAGAGTAGGGCGTTTGTGTCCTATTCTTTTTTATTTGTAAAATAATACACTAGGTGATGAAATGGTACATACATATTTAGATGAGACAATTAATTTTCATATAACTTATAAGAAGAAAAAGTCGGTGCGTCTTTTTGTAGATTCGTACGGAAATGTGGAAGTGCAGGCTCCAAAGGGAACACCTGTTGAATACTTAGTCCAGCTGCTAGAGGAGAAATGGGATTGGATTCAGAAAACACGTAAGGAAATGCAGGAGCGAGCGCTTGGACCACAGGAAAAGGATTATGATCAAGGCGAGGGCTTTCTGTATTTAGGGAATACGTATCCGATACAGATTTCTCAAGATGCAAGTATTACGCAAGACAATGCAGTTTTTGAAGGGGATAAGCTACACATTTACGTGAATGAGCTTAAGAATGAGAAAATCCAGCAGGCTTTAAAACGATTTTACTATAAGCAGTGCAAGGCATTAGTAGAGAAGAGTATTAAAGCGCATCAAAGTAACTTTAAAACAAAACCGCGTTCTATTCGTATTACAGATAGTAGTCGTACGTGGGGAACTTGTGATTCAAATCTACAGCTAACGTTTAATTGGAAGCTAGCAATGGCACCTCAAAGGGTAATTGATTATGTAGTTGTTCATGAAATGTGTCATATGGTTCATTTAAATCATGATCGCTCTTTTTGGCGTCTTGTTGGCAAGATAATGCCTGATTATAAGGAAATGGAAAACTGGTTAGCGTTATCTAGTTGGAAGATGACGGTTTAGTTATTACTTTAGATTGTGGAATGAAATAAAGTAGAACCCTAATGAATTAGGGTTCTCTTTGTACATAGATTATCGTCCAAACTTCACAGTGAAAGTATCGTCTATTCTCTCCATCGCATACCCACGATACCCCTCTGAAAGTAACGCTTGCTTTTCACTAACATCACTCATCGGAACACTTTTAACATTCGTCCAATCTCTTTCTGTGTCCTTACGCAATTCCTTCACAAAAACATACCGCATACTACCGCCATACTTCTCCTTCAGTGCAGCAATTTCCATCCCTTGCGCAAACTTATCTTTTAAACTAGGGATGTTGAAAGGTGCAACGGTGCAGCAAACATAGTCGTACTGGCTGTCTTCTTTTTGTAATTCATCCATGATGACTGTGGCTAATATTTTTTGCATGCCATTTCCTCGGCAGTTTGGATGAACGTTTGAGATTTCTTGATAGATGACGCGGTGTAGCTGACTTTCTGGTAGACCAATATCAAGCCCTAAATGTTCATCGTCGATAGGAGGGACTAGTAGGGCACGAAATGCGATGAGCTCGTTTTGTATAAACGCCCCGATCATCATGCCGTTTCCTTCTAGAATGTATTGAAATTCTTCTAGCGAGAGTGGTTGTAAACGACCTTTATCTTCTAGCGCTTCAACTATAACGTTTTGTAATGATAAAATTTGTTCCATATGTTCTAAAGATAGTAATGTAACGTGAAATGAATCGTTGTTTTGTTTTAATTTTCCTTCGTAAAGAATCGTCATGCGTTAGTCCTCCTTTAGCGTACAACGTCTTGAAAGACGGTTAATTCTTGTAATATATTTTCGTTTATTTCAATGCCAAGTCCCGGCTTTTCGTTTAAGCGAATAAATGGTACGTCGTAATGTAAGTTTCCGATGTCTTTCGTGAATTTTAATGGTCCTGTTAGCTCGACGCTAGTAATGATTTTTTTTGAGAAAGCGACATGGAATCCTGCGGAAGAGGCAACAGATGATTCGACCATGGATCCAACTTGGCATTCAATGCCTGCCATTTCAGCCTGATGAGCGAGTTTTACAGCTGGATATATGCCGCCGCATTTCATTAGTTTTATATTCACTTTATCAGCTGCGTCTAATTTAATAATTTGGCGCATTTCACGAGAGCCTTTTAGTCCTTCATCAATCATAAGCGGAAGATCTGTTTTCGAACGAATATGAGCCATTGCGTCAATATCATCCGCTACAACAGGTTGTTCAATCCAGTCGATGTTTAAATGACCTAATGAACGAAGTGCTGTTAATGTGTTTGCGCTATTTTTCCAGCCTTGGTTTACATCAACACGAATCGCGATATCATTTCCTACACGTTCACGTACAGCTTCAATTCGTTTTACATCTTCTTTTACATTCGTGCCGACTTTCATTTTGAAAGATTGGTAACCTTTCTTAATCATAGAGGCAGCTTCCTCAGCCATATTTTCTGGATCGGCGATACTTAAGACGTGAGTGACAGGAAACTCTTCATGATAGCGTCCGCCAATTAATTGATATACAGGTTGATTTAATTTTTTGCCCATTATATCAAAACAAGCGATATCAATCGCAGCTTTCGCAGTAGGAATACCATAAATTGTATTGTCCATCATATCGTGTATTTTTTCGATATTCATTGGATTTTTCCCAATTAGAGCAGGAGCTAGTGTATGTTTTAAAACATGGAAAGTACTTTCCCATGATTCACCTGTAACGTGATCATCAGCAACGCCTTCACCGTAACCGATAATGCCTTCATCTGTTTCCATTTTGACGATAATAGAAGGTATATCAGAATAAGAACCATAACTAATAACAAACGGATCGCGAAGTGGTAAACGAATTGCGTAAAGATGAATAGCTGTAATTTTCATTGAATAAAGACCCCTTCCTGTTTACAATGGTTTTGTACATTTGATATAGTTGACGTTAAATAGTCGTTAATTAATGATAAGGAGTTAGAGAAAATGATGATAAAAATTGCAGTTGTCGGTTCAAAAGAGTTTATGGAGAATCTTTTACCTATTGCTCATAAACTAGAAGAAATAGAGATTGATCCATATATTTACCTTCATCCGGCAGAATCTTCTGAACTATTAAAGCGTTTAAAACCTTGTGATGCTATCTTTTTCTCGGGTGCCCTACCTTATTATATGGCAAAAGAAATAAGAGAACAATTACCAATTCCAAGTGTATATTTGCAGCAAGACGAGACAACTGTCGCATCTTCACTCCTTTCTATAATATACCATCAAAGTATTCAACCTCATAAAATTTCAATTGATTTAGTAGATCGTTCGTTTATTACAAATGTGTTCCATGACATCGGTCTACAAGAAACGCCGCAAGTGATGGATTATGAAAATATGTTATGGAGTAATGATGAAATTAAGAGAATCATTGATTTTCATTTAGCTAAATATCAATCTGGAGAGGCTGATTTAGCTTTAACTAGTATTCACGCTGTCTACGATGAACTTCAAAAAATAGGGATTCCTTCAGAGCGTATGATAGATCCAACGCAATCAATTATACATGGGTTAAAAGATGCAAAAATAAAAGCTGAGTTAGCAAAAAGCCATTCAGCTACTGTTGGTGCTTGTATTATATCCTTTATAGAGTTACAAGAAAGCTCGCTTGAACAATTAAATGTAATTTCAAAAGAATTACGTGGTTCATTTAAACAAGTTGATAAAATGACTTTTATTTTGTATACAACTCGTGGTGATATTGAATTGAGTATAAAAACAAATACGATAGATCGTTTATTTATGAATATAGAAGACGCAGTATCTATTGGATTTGGTTACGGAAAAACAGTAAATGAAGCGGAACAAAATGCAAAAATCGCTCGAGGTTTCGCAAAGAATAATCCGATAGAAAGCTGCTTTTATATACTAACAAGTGATAAAGAATTATTTGGTCCGTTCCCGAAAGAACAGAGAGTACAAAGTTTAAAAAACGATAATCCTGAATTAATGAAAATAGCGAAGGAAACGAAGCTTAGTCCTGCAAACTTGTCAAAAATCATTCAGTTTAGTCAATCGCATCCATCATTGAAATTTACAGCGGCGGATCTTTCTGAGTACTTACAAGTGACTCGGCGATCGACGGAAAGGCTGTTAAAGAAATTAGTTGATTACAGATATGCCAATATTTGCGGCGAGGAAATGCCCTATCAACAAGGGCGCCCTCGTGCAATATATGAGCTAAATTTACCGTTGTATTCGTTTCAAAAATTTTAAGCTTCTAGTTGTGCTTTTTGCTTTTTCAGTAGGTCTGCTTTTTCAATATCAGATAGCTTCGTAATTGTGAAGCCAGTTATACCATAAATGATTGAGATAATAGGTACGATGAAATTCAATATAGCATAAGGAGCATATTCGAATGCACCGACTCCAAGTGTTGCGAGTATAAATACACCACATGTATTCCAAGGTACGAAAACAGAAGTTAATGTTCCACCATCTTCTAATGCTCTGGATAAATTTTTAGAATGTAGTCCTTTTTCTGTGTACGCATTTGCATACATTCTTGAAGGAACAACAATCGAAATATATTGTTCAGAGCAAGTAAGATTCGTTGCAAAGCAAGATGCGATGGTAGAAGCGATAAGTCCTTTTGATGATGTCGCTAATTTTAAAATTTGATTTACAATTGAGCGAAGAATGCCAGTATGTTCTAGTACTCCGCCGAAAGTCATAGCGACAATTGTCATAGAAACTGTATTCATCATAGAGCTTAAGCCACCACGGTTAAATAGTTCATCTACTAGCTTGTTTCCAGTGTCTATGACAAATCCACTTTGGAGTGCACCGACAGCTGATGAGACAGAGCCACCTTGAATAAAGACTTGTGATAAGAATCCTAAAATAACACCTACGAGAATAGCTGGTATAGCAGGGACTTTTTTAGCGACCAATACCATAACGACTACGGGTATAATTAATAGGAAAGGCGAAATAACAAAGTTTTGTTGCAATACTTGTAACGTTTGATCGATGCTTTTTGCATCGATATTGTTATCGCCGAAGCTTCTTCCTAAGAAAGCATAGACGATAAGAGTAATAATTAAACCTGGAATTGTAGTAAATAACATATGACGAATATGTGTGAATAAATCTGTATTTGTTAATCCCGCTGCTAAGTTTGTCGTGTCTGAAAGCGGTGACATTTTATCGCCAAAATAAGAACCGGAAATTATAGCGCCAGCAACCATTGGAGCTGGGATTCCCATACTTAGGCCAATTCCCATTCCAGCAACACCGATTGTTCCCATTGTAGACCAAGAGCTACCGATTGCTAATGCAACGATAGAACAAATAATTGTAATTGAAACTAAAAATAGTGATGGAGTTAAAAGTTTTAAGCCGTAATAAATCATAGTAGCGACGATTCCGCCGCCAATCCAAGCACCGATCGTTAAACCTACAAGAATAATGATAACGATAGCGGGTAATGCAAGGCGAATTCCTTTATACATCGATTCTTCAATGTCATTCCATTTGTAACCGTACCGCCAAGCGACGATCGAAGCAACGGTTGTACCGATAATAAGTGGGACGTGAGGGCTTTGTTCTAATACAACAATTGTAACCATCATAACTGCAACTGTAATGATAATAGGGATTATTGCTATGCCAAAAGGTATTTCTCTTTTCATAAACTGCCTCCTCATTATGTATGTTTGTATTTTTAGAATTGTCGCAAAATAGACGTTATTAAGTTATAATAACTAAAAATAGATGTAAGCGTCAATATAAAAACAGAAAATATAGAATCTTCTATTTGTATGGATATCTTTATAAGATGAGTTGAAATCGGGTATTAACGGTATTGAAAAATAAACAATTGACTTTTTTCTTAAAATTCAATATGTTCATAAAAACATCTGTTTTTCATAAGTATAATTAATCTGAATGGTTTGTAATTAGGGGAAGGAGAATGAAGCTTTGAAAACATTAGAACTACAAGAGCGTTTAACTGAAATTTTTCAGCATTTACATGAAAACCCTGAAGTAAGCTGGAAGGAATATGAAACGACAGCTTATATTACTAACTTTCTAAAAGAAGAAGGAATTTCATATAAAATATTTGATGATTGCCCTGGCGTGATTGCTGAAATCGGAAGAGGGAATCCAGTTATCGCGATTCGTGCTGATATGGATGCACTATGGCAAGAAGTAGACGGAGAATTTAAAGCGAATCACTCGTGCGGCCACGATGCTCATATGACAATTGTGATGGGCCTTATTTTACAATTGAAAAATATGAGATGGGATAGTGGTACTGTTAGATTTATTTTTCAGCCGGCAGAGGAAAAAGGAAATGGTTCCTTAAAGATGGTAGAGAAGGGCGCCGTGGATGATGCTGATTTCTTATTTGGTGTTCATTTAAGGCCGATTGAAGAACTGCCTTTGAAACAAGCAGCCCCATCTATTCGTCACGGAGCTGCAGCATTTTTAGAAGGGATGATTCATGGAGATGATGCACACGGGGCACGCCCACATCAAGGTATAAATGCAATTGATGTCATTTCGATGATCAATATTGGATTGAAAAATATATGGTTACCGCCGCAGACGTCTTATTCTGTTAAGATGACGAGATGCCAAGCTGGTGGTGATAATCTAAATATTATTCCAGGTAACGGGCACTTTAGTTTAGATGTAAGAGCAGAAAATAACATATTACTAGATGAATTGAAGCGAAAAATAGAGCAAGTAATTCAGTCAGCTGAATCAATGGGATCTAAACTTTCTTATGAGTGGATTGATCTCGCACCAGGAGCTGAAGTGTCAGAAGAAGCTGAGCGTTTCATGCGGAAAGGCATTCTTGAAGTGTACGGGGAAGAGGGATGTACTGGACCACTGTATACGACAGGAAGCGATGATTTCCATTACTATACAGTGAAAAGACCCCATTTAAAAGCTGTCATGCTTGGACTAGGGGCGAACTTACAACCTGGATTACACCATCCGTATATGAAGTTTGATCATAGCTGTATAATGGATGGAGTAGAAATATTGAAACAAACTGTATTGAAAGTATTAGAAGACAGGGGCTAGAAAGCTCCTGTTTTTTTGGTAGGAATTTGTTGTTAAGTCGATATATTCGATTCCGCGATAATATAATTTCACGTACCAATTAATTTGATAAAAATGAGCATTCAGTACGTGGTGTATAATAATAGTAATATTTCTTAATAGGAGCAAACGAATGAACGAACAATATTACGATGCTGTATTAAATATAAAAACTGTCGGCGAGCAAAAAGGATTTAATAAGTCTATGCATTATCACCGTTATGAACCGACGCCATATAGCGGATTAGATGAGTTATTGAATCAATATGAAATAACAAGTAGCGATCGAATTGTAGACTTTGGGTGCGGAAAAGGGAGATTGAATTTTTACATGCACCATAAGTGCGATGCATTAGCGGTTGGAATTGAAATGAATGAAGAGTTTTATAAAGAAGCAATGGATAATCGTGATCGTTATGCGCGAAAAGTGAGAAACAGTAAAGATAAAATTCGGTTTGAATGTTGTTTAGCGCAGGAATATGAGATTGATCCACGTGATAACCGGTTTTATTTCTTCAATCCATTTTCTGTACAAGTGTTTATGAACGTAGTGAATAACATTTTGCTTTCAGTAGAAGCGGTGGAGAGAGAAATTGATATTATTTTATACTACCCTTCTGAAGATTATATTTTCTTCTTGGAGAATCAGACTGCATTTGAATTGAAGAAGGAAATAAGATTACCGGGTGCTTATGAGAAGAATGGGAATGAGAGATTTTTAGTTTATACATTAGGATTATAAAAAAAGCAGGTGCCTTGGCACCTGCTTTTTTAAAACTCACGTTTATATAATTAGTTACGGATTAAGTAATCAAATGCACCTAAAGCTGCATTCGCACCTGAACCCATAGAGATGATGATTTGTTTGTACGGATTATTTGTACAGTCACCTGCACCAAACACTCCTGGTACGTTTGTAGCGCCGTGCTTGTCTGTTACGATTTCACCGCGAACGCGTTCAACTGTTTCGCCTAACCAGTCTGTGTTTGGCACAAGACCGATTTGAACGAATACACCTTGTAATTCAACATGGTGTACTTCTTCAGTTTCACGATCGATGTAAGAAATACCGTTTACTTTATCAGTACCAGTGATTTCTTTCGTTTGAACGTTTTTCAGAACAGTTACGTTTGGTAAGCTGTTAAGACGTTCTTGTAATACAGCATCAGCTTTTAATTCTGGCATGAATTCAAGAACAGTTACGTGCTTAACAATACCTGCTAAGTCGATAGCTGCTTCAATACCAGAGTTACCACCGCCGATAACCGCTACATCTTTTCCGATGAATAATGGACCGTCACAGTGTGGGCAGTATGCTACACCTTTGTTTTTGAACTCAGCTTCACCCGGTACGCCAACATTACGCCAGCGAGCACCTGTTGAAACGATTACGCTCTTACTTTTCAGAATAGCGCCGTTTTCAAGTTCCACTTCAATAAGTTCTTTTTTCTCTAAACGTTTCGCACGTTGTAGATTCATTACATCGATGTCGTATTCTTTTACGTGCTCTTCAAGGCTTGCTACTAGCTTAGGACCTTCAGTGCGTTTTACGCTGATGAAGTTCTCAATACCCATAGTATCCATTACTTGACCACCGAAGCGCTCAGCAACGATACCAGTACGGATGCCTTTACGTGCTGCATAAATTGCTGCACTTGCACCAGCTGGGCCGCCACCAACAACAAGAACATCGTATGGATCTTTATCAGAAAGCTCTGATGCATCTGGACCGTTACCCATTTTAGCTAAAATTTCTTCAAGTGTCATACGACCGCTTCCGAAAGATTCGCCATTTAGGTAAACAGTTGGTACTGCCATGATGTCTTTACTTTCTACTTCCTCTTTGAATGCAGCGCCATCAATCATAGTATGTGTAATACCAGAGTTTAGAACGCTCATTACGTTAAGAGCTTGTACAACATCAGGACAGTTATGACAACTTAGGCTGATATAAGATTCAAAATGATATTCGCCTTGAATGTTTTTGATTTGATCGATTAATTTTTGTTCAACTTTTGGAGCACGTCCACTAACTTGTAGTAAAGCTAACACTAATGAAGTAAATTCGTGTCCTAATGGAATACCAGCGAATACGACACCAGTTTCTTCACCAGGGCGATTTACGCTAAAGCTTGGTGTTCTCTCTAGTTCAACTTTTTCTACTGTAATCTTAGATGACATAGTAGCTAATTCATCTACTAGAGATAACATATCTTTAGATACGTTATCGTCTCCTGCGCTTACTTTAAGTAAAATATCGTTCTCCATTAACTGAAGGTATTGGGATAGTTGTGTTTTTATATCTGCATCTAGTATCATTTTGATCGAACTCCTTAGATTTTGCCTACAAGGTCAAGGCTTGGTTTAAGTGTTGCAGAACCCTCTTGCCATTTAGCTGGGCAAACTTCACCTGGGTTGTTACGTACGTATTGAGCTGCTTTAATTTTGTTAACAAGGATGCTTGCGTCACGGCCGATACCGTCAGCATTGATTTCCATAGATTGGATAACGCCGTCTGGATCGATGATGAATGTACCACGAGCAGCAAGACCTTCTTCTTCCATTAAAACGTTGAAGTTTGTAGTGATTGTGCGAGTTGGGTCACCAATCATAATGTATTCGATTTTGCCGATAGTTTCTGAGCTATCATGCCATGCTTTGTGAGTGAAGTGAGTGTCTGTAG
This sequence comes from Bacillus sp. SRB_8, assembly GCF_003264205.1. Taxonomy (NCBI): domain Bacteria; kingdom Bacillati; phylum Bacillota; class Bacilli; order Caryophanales; family Bacillaceae; genus Bacillus; species Bacillus sp. SRB_8. The sequence continues at coordinate 62,926 of NZ_NADT01000063.1, forward strand.
ATACAGAGTATACTTCAACGCCTAAGTCTTTTAGAGTTGCGTATTGGTTTTGTAAGTCTTCAAGTTCAGTTGGACAAACGAATGTGAAGTCTGCTGGGTAGAAACAAACTACGCTCCATTTTCCTTTTAAACTTTCGTCAGTAACTTGGATAAATTCTCCATTATGGTAAGCATTAGCTTTAAACGGTTTTACTTCTGTGCCGATTAATAACATATTAAAATTCCTCCTAAAGGTTGGTTTTGAGCATCGGAAATTAGTTTGCTCATAAAATATATTTTTTAATTAACTATAATAATTCTAATTCGATATTAATTATCATATAGAAGTGGTTATTTTGTCAAGAGAATAAACCAACTTTATACCAATTTAATTAATATTTATTCTCAATTAAGGCTACTAGGGAATTAAAAGGTAATTTTCAAGTCATAAATTTTCAATGAGTGTTTGAAAGAGTAGTGTGTATGTTAGAGACATGGTGTAAGTATAAATTCTTAGGAAGGAAATATTTCTTAGAAGTTGTGGATTTGAAAAGGAACTGCTTACTTCTATTTTACAAAGAATTGTGCAATAAATAAAACAAAATGTATCGGAATCTTTGTGAACAATTATTGTCATCATAAATATATATAATAAGAAGTATATTGCAATGAGAAATAGAAACATTGACGCTCATTTCTAACAAGATATAATAAAAGCGAGATATGTATTGCAATAGTGAAGATATAGTATAGATTGAAAAAGTTTCAGTCTATTATTTTTTACGGCTTTTAGAAAACGTTTACATTTAGTGTGGAGGGGAAACCATGTCTAAGTTCACGAAGTATTTTTTAATGGAAGCTAAAGATGTGATTGCATATGTGCAAGAGAAATTACCTAAGTTCGAGCATGCAAAGGGGCTAAAGTGTAAAGAAATAGGTGATGGTAATTTAAATTATGTGTTCCGCGTTTGGGATGAACAGAAGAACATTTCTGTCATTGTAAAGCAAGCTGGGGATACAGCGCGTATTTCAGATGAGTTTAAGTTGTCGACGAATCGAATCCGTATAGAATCAGATGTTTTGCGATTAGAAGGAGAGTTAGCATCTGGACTCGTGCCAAATGTATATTTGTTTGATAGTGTGATGAATTGTTGCGTGATGGAAGATTTATCAGATCACACAATATTGCGTACAGCACTCATAAATCATCAAATGTTTCCGAGGCTTGCTGATGATTTAACTACTTTTATGGTAAATACTCTTCTATTAACATCAGATGTTGTAATGAATCATAAAGAGAAGAAGGAACTCGTGAAGAATTATATAAATCCTGAGTTATGTGAGATTACAGAGGACCTCGTATATTCAGAGCCATTCACAAACCATAATAAACGCAACGAATTGTTTCAATTAAATGAAGGATGGATTAGGGAGCATATTTATAGTGATAAAGAGCTTCGTATGGAAGTAGCAAAACTTAAGTTTTCGTTTATGACGAATGCACAAGCGCTACTTCACGGTGATTTACATACTGGTTCTGTTTTTGTAAAAAGTGATTCTACAAAGGTTATTGATCCTGAATTTGCTTTTTATGGACCTATGGGATATGACGTTGGGAATATAATGGCGAATTTAATGTTTGCTTGGGTGAATGCAGATGCAGTGATGCAATCTGGTATTGAGAAAGATACATATATGAACTGGATAGAATCTACCATGATAGATGTAATTGATTTATTTAAGAAGAAGTTTTTAGATGCTTGGGATATTCATGTGACAGAGATTATGGCGAAGGAAGAAGGCTTTAACCGAGTTTATTTACAATCTGTATTAGAGGATACATCTGCAGTGACGGGTCTTGAGTTAATTCGTCGTATTGTTGGTCTAGCGAAGGTAAAGGATATGACTTGTATTGAGAATGAAGAGGCGCGTGCTAGAGCGGAGCGAATTTGTCTTCAGACAGCGAAGAAGTTTATTTTACAAGCGAATCAATATGAAACAGGTAGTAGCTTTGTAGAAACGTTAAAAAAACAGTCAATGCATAGTGCGAAATAAGGGGAGAAGATGATGGCAGAGCAATTAATACCAATTCAGTGGAAAGATGATGCTTTAGTGTTATTGGATCAAACGGTATTACCGAACGAAGTAGTCTATGAATCTTTTAAAACGGCTGAGGGTGTGTGGGATGCGATTCAAGTAATGAAAGTACGAGGAGCGCCGGCAATAGGTGTTTCAGCAGCCTACGGTGTGTATTTAGGAGTAAAGGAAGTTGCGGAAAGTTCGGTGGAAGAATTCATAGCGGAAGTAAAAAAGGTATGTGCATACTTAGCGACATCAAGACCGACGGCAGTAAATTTATTTTGGGCGCTTGAAAGAATGGAAAGTGTCGCGAAAGAGAATGCTCACTTATTAATTGCGCAGTTGAAAGATAGATTATTAGAAGAAGCAAAAGAGATTCATAGAGAAGATGAAGAAATTAACCGTCAAATTGGAGAACATGCATTAACATTATTCCATAATGGCATGGGGGTATTAACGCATTGTAATGCAGGTGCGTTAGCAACGACTAAGTATGGCACTGCGACAGCTCCAATGTACTTAGCGAAAGAAAAAGGATGGGACTTAAAAATCTATTCCGATGAAACACGCCCTAGATTACAAGGTTCAACGTTAACGGCATTAGAACTACAGCGAGCGGGAATTGATGTAACGGTCATTACAGATAATATGGCGGCAATGGTCATGTCACAAGGGAAAATCGATGCAGTAATCGTTGGATGTGATCGTGTAGCAGCAAACGGGGATGTAGCAAATAAAATTGGAACATTAGGTGTTTCGATTTTGGCTAAATATTATAACATTCCGTTTTATGTAGCAGCACCAACGCCGACAATTGATTTGAAAACACCGACAGGAAAAGAAATTCCAATTGAAGAAAGAGATGCTTCTGAAGTGATCAATCGTTTTGGACAATATTCTGCTCCGAAAGAAAGTAAAGTATACAATCCGGCATTTGATGTCACGCCATATGAAAATGTAACAGCGATTATTACGGAAAAAGGGATTGTGAGAGCACCGTTTATGGAGAATTTAAAAAAGCTATTTCAATAAGTAGATAGTTTTTAGAAAAATAGTCATCATAAGTTTCTTACTAGGGGGATGTATATGTTACTGCAAAAAGAAAGAGAAGAAGTTGTAGCGTACGGAAAGAAAATGATTTCTAGTGGTTTAACAAAGGGGACTGGCGGTAATATTAGTATTTTTAATCGTGAACAAGGTCTTGTTGCAATTAGCCCAAGTGGTCTAGATTATTATGAAACGACGCCTGAAGATGTAGTTATATTGAATTTAGATGGTGAAGTGATAGAAGGAGAGAGAAAACCATCAAGCGAATTAGATATGCACCTTATCTATTATAGAAATCGTGAAGATATAAATGCGCTTGTACATACACATTCTCCTTATGCGAAGACAATCGCATCATTAGGATGGGAACTTCCTGCTGTATCATATTTAATTGCTTTCGCAGGCCCGAATGTACGCTGTGCACCATATGAAACATTTGGTACGAAGCAATTAGCAGAGGCAGCTTTCGAGGGCATGATTGATCGCCGTGCAGTTTTACTTGCGAACCATGGTTTAATGGCCGGAGCGAATAATATAAAAATGGCGTTTACTATTGCAGAAGAAATTGAGTTTTGTGCTCAAATCTATTACCAAACGAAAAGTGTTGGGGAACCAAAATTATTGCCAGAAGACGAGATGGAGAATTTGTCGAAGAAGTTTGAAGGGTATGGACAGCAGTAAAATGAAATGAAAACACCCTCAAGAAAAAATCTTGAGGGTGTTTCTTACACTTTCTTAAGCAACAAATACATAAAGTAAGGTGCACCAATTAAAGCAACGACAATACCAGCTGGAATACCGCTAGGTTCGACGATATTTCGTCCAATTGTATCCGCTAGTAGTAATAACCATCCGCCGATTAAAACGGCGATAGGGATGAATATTTGATGCCTTGGACCTACTAAAGATTTGGCGATGTGAGGAGCCATAAGTCCGATAAAGCTAATGCCTCCTGTTACGGAAACAGCAGCGGCAGCAAGTGCAACGGCTGCGATTAATAAGTATCTTCGTTCTTTTTCAATTTCAATTCCAACACCGATTGCTACTGGCTCGTTTAATGCTAGTATATTTAATCTATTTGCCTTATAGAAAACAAATGGGATTAATACGATTAGCCAAGGAAGCATTGCTAAAACAAATGTCCAGTCATCTCCCCAAATGTTTCCGGCAATCCATTTAGCGATAAAGTCTACTTTCATACGATCTGCAGATGAAATAAGTACAATCATCGCGCCAGATAGTGCAAAGGAAAAACCGATGCCGGTTAATGTTAATCTTATTGGCTGAAGGCCTGTGGATTTGCTATATGAAAATACATAAATTAGAACAGCTGTTAGAAACGCACCGATAAATCCAACGACTGGTAGTAGGTAAAGGAATGAACCTACGTCTATCGGGAAGTATAGAAAGAAAAAAGCAACTGCAACACCAGCACCAGCGTTAATGCCGAGAATACCAGGTTCAGCTAAATCGTTTCGGGTAATACCTTGTAATACAGCACCTGATAAAGCGAGTGCCATACCAGCTAATAATGTAATGACGATTCTAGGTAGCCTTAAAGAATATAAAACGAATTCTTCTTTAAATGAACCTTGTCCCATAAGTGTTGGGATTAATCTGTCATAGGAGAGAGCGGCAGAACCGAGCCCCATTCCAATTACAATTGTTGTGATGGTAAGTATGAGTAATGCAAGTATGATAAGGCGTTGTTTCTTTAGAATAGATTGCATCATGAGAAAGATCTTCCTCCTTTACGTACAATAAATAGGAAGAATGGTAATCCTACAATTGCGACGATTGCAGCAACTGGTGTTTCATACGGAGCGTTAATTGTGCGTCCGATTGTATCTGCGAGCAGCATAAAGGAAGCACCAGCGATCGCTGACATCGGTATAACAAAACGGTAATCTGGTCCAACGATTGGACGAACCATATGAGGTATCATTAAGCCGATAAATGCCATGTTTCCGACAAGCGCTACAGAAGCACCTGCAAGCAAGATAATAATGATAAATAAAATCGTTTTAATGACGATAATCTTTTGACCGAGTCCAACAGCAACTTCTTCACTGAAACTAAGAACTGTTAATTTCTTTGCAAGTAAGATAGCGATAAATATACTTATTGAAATAACCGGAATAATAATTTTTAATTGGCTCCAACTCGTTCCAATTACGCCCCCAGCCGTCCACATTGATACATCTTGTGAAATTTTAAAGTAAATGCCAACACCTTCTGAGATTGCAAGTAGAAATGCTGAAACAGCAGCACCAGCTAATACAATTCGAAGAGGGGAAAGTCCGCCCTTTTTCACCATGCCAATTCCAAATACCATAATAGCGCCAATTGCAGCACCGATAAAGCAAGCTAGTGTTAAGTAAAGATAGCTTATAGAAGGATTGAAGGCAAGTGTTAGTGCAAGTGCAGCATTTGCGCCACCAGTTAGGCCAAGTAATCCAGGATCGGCAAGTGGGTTTCGCGTTAATCCTTGCATAATTGCACCAGAAACAGCGAGTCCAGCTCCTACAAAAATAGCAGCAACTTCACGTGGTAAACGTATTTCACGAAGGATGGATAGCTTATCTCCTTTAGCAGAGGAAGTAAGTGCTAACCATACGTCTTTTATAGAAGTATCTGCAGCGCCTAACACCATTGCAAACATAAAAATAAGAAAGAATGCAATGATACTCAAAATTAATTTGTATGTAAAAGCGTTGGAACGTAGGTTGTCTTGCTCTTTTTTCATTCGTTTCACATCTTTTCTTTTCATAGAATAAAGGAAGAGGAATTCTTAAATTAAGAATTCCTCATGTTTGTATTATTGACCAAGAAAGCTCTTCTTGAAGAAGTCTAGTTGGAAATCTAATGTAAGTGGATCATTGAAATAGAATTCCATCATGTTTGCTTCATATACACGATTATTTTTTACTGCTGGAATGTTTTTATATGATTCTGTCTCTTGGAATGAGTTATCAGTATCTTTGTTTTTACTTACGATTAAGTAATCACCAGCAAACTCAGGTAATACCTCAGTAGATAATGCGTAGTATCCTTCTTTTAAAGCTTTTTCTTTTACTTTTTCAGGCATTTTTAATTTCATTTCTTGGTAAAGAATTTCTGTTCCGCGGCCCCAGTTTTCGCCGTATACGTAAAGCTGTTTGTTGAAGTTTTCAACAACAGAAACTGTTGCATCTTCACCAATCTTCGCTTTAATGTCTTTTCCAGCTGTTTGTGCGCGTTTCTTGAAATCATCAACCCAAGTTTTTGCTTCTTTTTCTTTATTTAATAATTTACCGATTTCTAAGTGTTGTGTTAAGTAATCAACTTTTCCGTAAGTGTATGTTACAGTAGGAGCGATTTTCTTTAACTTATCAACATTTTTAATATTTGATAAACCAATGATTAAATCTGGATTTAATTCTGCAATCTTTTCAACATTTTCATCTGATACTTCAGCGACATTTTTCAGTTTGCTATCGAAACGTGGGTTTTGTTTAGACCATGAATCTACCCCAACAAGATTTACACCTAATGACATTACGTTACCAGCGAATGATGATAGGACAACAACACGTTGTGGATTTGCTGGAACTTCTACTTTACCATTTTCAGATTGGTATGTAATTGTTTCTGATTTCTTACCTTTTGCGTCGTTCTTCTTGTCTGTTGAACCGTTGCTACAAGCACTCATAACAAGGACGAACAGAACTGTTAGTGAAATAAATAATTTTTTCATCGTCTTTCTCCTTTAAATAGATGATATGTGTATACAATAATTTGTTTAACTGCAATCTTTTTGAAAGAGTAGTGGTAATACAGAATACAAAATATTTATTAAAAATCTTGAATATGAGATTTCATAATATAGTATTGACCATATTAATGAAAGAAGATGTAATCCTAAATTTGCTAATTATTAACAAACTGATAATGATTATCACTATTGATTCTTTAAATAATATAATTTTATATAGGTGTATTGTCAATAGTAATTTTGATTGTAAATTTTGCGGAAACAGGTTATATTTTATTGAGAATGATAATCAATTGCTAATAGCTGAGGAGTGGGCACGAATGAATCGAGAAGAATTGTTTGATGTAACTGTGATAGGCGGAGGACCTGCAGGGCTTTATTCAGCTTTTTATAGTGGACTCAGAGAGATGAAAACGAAAATAATAGAATTTCAACCACAGTTAGGTGGAAAAATACATGTTTATCCGGAAAAAATGATTTGGGATATTGGCGGATTGTTACCGGTTACTGGTGAGAAATTAATTGAGCAACTTGTACAACAAGGATTAACATTTCAGCCTGAAGTTGTATTGAATACAAAAATAGAATCAATTATTCGTAATGAAGAGGGTATTTTTACGTTGAAAACAAGCTCTGGGGAAGAACATTTTTCAAAAACAGTGATCGTCGCAACTGGGAGTGGTATATTGAATCCACAAAAGTTATCAATTGAAGGTGCTGAGAGATTCGAAGTCTCAAATTTAAATTATACAGTTAAATCGTTAAAACGTTTCAAAGATAAAACGGTAATTATTTCAGGCGGAGGGAACTCTGCAATTGATTGGGCAAATGAATTAGAACCGATTGCGAAAAAAGTTTATTTAACATATAGAAAAGAAGAATTATCTGGTCATGAAGCACAAGTAAAACAACTTATGAACAGTTCGGCAGAATGTTTCTTTAATACATCGATTACAAAATTAATTGCTGGTGATAACCATGAAGCGATTGAATATGTAGAATTAACAAATCATGAAACAGGAGAGATTTCTCATTTATCTATCGATGAAGTTATTATTAATCATGGATATGAACGTGATATTACATTATTGGAAAATAGTGAGTTAGATGTTGCTATTGTTGATAATTATTATATTGCAGGGAATGCAAATAGTGAGTCGTCTGTAGATGGATTATATGCTGCTGGAGATATTTTAAAGCATGACGGGAAATTACATTTAATTGCAGGGGCATTCCAAGATGCTGGAAACGCTGTGAATAAAGCGAAACAATTTATTCAACCTGATGCAAGTGAGTACGGAATGGTTTCTTCCCATAATGAAGTATTTAAGAAGAGAAATCGAGAATTGATTAAGCAGATGATGAAATAATAAAGGAACAAGTATACCCCCATTTACATCTCTATTTCTATGGACGAGAGATACAAATGGGGTTTTTCCTGTTTACTATATTTTCAATCATTTTCATGACACCGTTTTCATTAGTTCATGTCATATGAATGTATTTCTATAAAAAGGGAACACAAAGACTTGAACATTTTATTTGTAAATATTTCTAGGAAACAATGAATCTATAGTTGGTTTGTGCGGACCATTATTAAATTATGCTGTCCCTTTTTCCTGTTCATTAGGAAATGGGATATTTTGTATAGAAACAATATATTGTTTTCCATGTTGTCGAGCTAATGATTCTAATATTTGACGAACGCGTTTTGTAAGATTGCCTTGTTTTTTTATAGCTTCACAATATGCATCATAGAAAACGTATTTAGCCCAAAGGAAATCATCTTGTTGGAATAAGAAATGATTTTTGTACCATTCACCAATCGTATGATAACAATTATTTTCATGTACTGCTGCACTTTGTGAAAGAATACGATCGGATAAAGACTTAGATAGATGAGAAATTGTGTTTTCTGTTTCAACTCGTAATGTTTTTTCTAACATTGTAATGATGTGACGAGTAGCCATATGTTAACTCTCCTTTGTGTAAATGGGTAATACCATTCTATATTTAAAAAAATACTTACTATACTATTATACAATATATGGAATGCATCTACCTGCTTTTTAATTTGTATTTACAAAATCTTTTTTATTTGTTTACAAAAATAAAGTAAGATACATTATGTATATGAAAAAATAATAAAGGAATGAACACATTGTATATAACGATAGAAGAGGCTGCGGAGTATTTGAAATTACCAAAATCGTATGTTGAAGACTTAATTCAGCAAAAGAAAATTCGTGCACTGTTTGATGGAGAGCAATATTTAATAAATAAGGAACAGTTTAATACACATTTAGAACAAATGGAGAAATATAAGCAGTTAGTGGAAGAAATATTAAATGAACCAATTCCAGAAGATATGGATGTTAAAGACGAAGATTAAATTTATAAAAAGCCCCCGTATTAAGNNCTTAATACGGGGGCTTTTTATATTAAGGGATGAAAAAGTCATCCGAAATCCTAGAGTTACTTTAAGGGAAAGAAGATTTTATGGGGATTAGTATTATTGGTTAAAAGCATATTTTTTCATAGCGGGGACAAACATAGCGAACATAACCTGTACAGATACATATACTATCAGTGCAAAAGCTTATAAATTAATGGAAGGGGTTTTCTCGTGAGTTTATTTCATTGGGATTTTTTGAAAGAATTAATTGGATCTTATGTAAGAGTAAACAGAGGTGGACCGGAATCTCAAAAAGGAATAATAGTGTCAGTATGTACGGACTACGTCGTATTACAGAATGAAAAAGGAGAGTACCATTACTACCAGCTTCGCCATCTGAAAAGCATTACAAAAAATACGAAAGATGGTGGGATAGGTGATTCTGTATGGTCGGAAGAAGACAGTGCAGAAGACTTTGAAACGCTACTTCAAGGCTTCAAATACCGCTGGGTGAAAATTAATCGTGGTGGTCCAGAGAAAGTTGAAGGTATTTTACAAGACGTTTCTTGCGATTATGTAACGTTAATTATAAAAGAAGAAGTGGTATTAATTGCACTATCTCATATTAAGAGTGTTAATTATAATGCACCAGTAAGTGGAGAGAATAGTGATGAGAGTAGCGATGAGAAAAGTAATGAAAACAGTAATAATTCAAGTCGCGCTCGTGCACAAAGACAATCAAGTAGAGGAAGATAATAAGAAAGGAGGGTACAAAATTGGAGAGTGTATTATGCTGTGATCAAATTAAAGGTTTAGTCGGTGAAAATGTAAAAGTAAATCTTCGCGGACCAGAAAGTAGAGTAGGTGTACTCGTATCATTAGGAAAAGATTACCTTACACTACAATTGCCTCTTGGAGAATTAGTATATTACCAGTTGAAACATGTGAAGAGTCTAGTTAGGAAAGTGAAAGAAGCACCGGGAGAATATGGTTCATATTTCTATGCTGATGAAGATACTTTTTTAGATGTATTAAATGACTTGAAGTATAAATGGATAAAGATTAATCGTGGTGGACCAGAGTGTGTGGAAGGTTTATTAAGTGATATACATGATGGAAGTATTACACTAGTAAACGGTGATGAGGTCATTTATATAATTAATTCTCATATTAAGAGTGTGAGTCAAATAGTTAAAAACAAAAAGAATGAAGAAGAATAATGTTTAATAAATAAAAGGGGCATTATGATTGAAAGTGAAGAACGATTTCATATTTTGCTGCAATAATTTCGCGGTATATGAAAAAGAATTCTTACTATTAAAAGACGGAACATTGCCCCTGATTATTTTTTTGAAATGGAAGACAGAAAAGCGCAATTTCATAGAAAGGAGGATATAGATGAATGAGTTAAACAAGAATATTGGAGAAAACATATACGTTAAATTGATCGGTGAAAAAAAATTTAAAGGTGTATTAATTGATGTAGGAAATGATATTGTAGTTCTTTACAATGGACAAGACTATGTATATATATCTTTATATCATATTCAATATTATAGATTTTTAAGAGAGTATGATGAAGAAATATTAAAGCCTGGTGTGGACTCTGTAATTAAGAGGGAATCACCTTCAATTTCTTTGAGAAAAGTATTAATCACATCTAAAGGGATTTTTACAGAAATTTATGTGGCAGGAAATGTTCCGATACACGGTTATGTTACAAGTGTAATGAACGATTATATTGTTTTTTATAGTCCAGTTTATAAAACGGTATATATATCTTTAAAGCATTTGAAATGGCTAATTCCTTATAAAGAGAACCAAGTCCCTTATTCCCTCAATAAAAATGAACTCCCCGTAAATCCATTAAATATTACTTTAGCGAGAACGTTCGAAGAGCAGCTTATTAAAATGTCTGGGAAAATTATGGTGTTTGATTTAGGTGAAGAATCTAATAAAATCGGAAAGATGGCGAAAATTGATGAAGGGCATATTGAAATATTAAAAGCACGTGATGCAAAAATGTATGTAAATATTCAACATGTAAAATCTGTCCATTGTCCGTAGACTAGTTGAAAGGGCTGGCTTTTTCTTTTATATATAGGGAAGAAAAGGTCGAGCCTATTTGTTTCATTCGATTTGGATATGAGGGGGAAATGAATTGAATATCATATAGGTATGTTAGTGTGATCTTTGAAGGGGCAATCTTGTACTAAAGGTGTACGAGCTACCTTTTTGTGTATTCAACTCACTTTTGAGGAAGTGCTGCTCAACTACTTTATTAAAGGGGTTTTGTTTGTGGAGCAGTTTCCAGATTCGTTTTCGATTACATTACTTGGCAGTGCGGGTGGAGCAGCAAAAGCAGTGTTAGCAATTTTGAATCAAGCGGTAGTAAATGAAAAAGATCCAATTTATGAAGTGATAAAGAATGTGAACTTCCATTTAGTGGATATAAAACAAAAAGATAAAAGTTATTATGATGAGTTGTTTCCAAATTTGAAAGAGCAATTTTTTTTATATGAAATAAACCTTCAAGATGTGGTCAAATTTAAACATCATTTAAAGGAAAAAAGAACGAAGGTTGTTATTGATGTTTCAGGTGCAGATACAATTAGGGTACTGAGTTGTTGTAATGACCTTGGCATTTGTTATATTAATTCGGCTTTGGAAAATGAGGCAGTAGATCAAGACGATAGTTTACTTGGTTTTCAGCTTACGGAAAGGTATACGAGGTTTGAGAAGGAGAAAGAAACATTTACAAATACAAGAGCGATTATAGGCTCAGGTATGAATCCTGGTGTTGTTCAATGGATGGTTGTTGAGCTTATGAAAGAACGTCCAAATGAAAAGCCGCGAGCATGCTATATTGTAGAACATGATAATTCATTTTTGAATGATAAAGAGCTTATAAAACCTCATACACTTTATGCATCATGGGCAGTTGAGCGTTTTCTTGATGAAGCGATATGGAGTTATCCTATGTATATGAGTCATCATCGTCCACTTTACTTTTATGAGGATGTATATGCTTCAGAGTATAAAGTAAAGTTAGATGAAAAAGAATTTTATGGTTGCTTAATGCCACATGAAGAAGTTTTAATTTTAGGGAAATCTTTTAATATGGAAGTGGGTTTTCTTTATCGGATCAATGAGTATACAACAAACTTAATTAGACAGAACTTAGATAAAGTGGAAGATTTATGGAATTGGAATCGTAAAGTATTTAATCCAGCAGAAGATGATATTATAGGAGAAGATTTAGTCGGTGTGTTACTCGTTTATGAACATAATGAGACATACATGTATAATGTAATGAATAGTAGCCAAGTTTTTCAAAAATATAAAACAAATGCGACGTACTTCCAAGTAGGGTGTGGAATTTATGCTGGCTTATGTAGTTTACTGTTAGATACTTTTGGACAAGGCGCTTATTATGTAGAAGAATTATTATTAAATACTGAAAGTAAGTATGGGGAATATTTAAATTTATATATGAAGGATTTTGTAGTAGGACATAATAATTTTACAGATGGATTGCTAAATGATAGGGTAAGATGGATATAAATTGTAACTGAAAAGGAAGGAGCTGTATCTCCTTCCTTTTAGTATTAGAAGGTTACATGTTGCCCTGAAAGCAATTTCATAATTATAATTTAAAGAGATAACACTTGAAATGTTTTTTTGTATTGATCAAGAGGAGTTTTTATATGAACAAATACAAGAGCTTGATTTATGAAGAAAGAGAAGCTTTAAAAGTATTTATATTATTATTCTATATTATATTCTTTTTATATGACGTTATCTATTATTTTGTTTATCCCGCTATGAATATTAATGAAGCAAGGGTAGGGTGGCCAGAAGGTGGTATGGGAATAGGTGTATATATATTAGTAATATCTTTATTTCCTATTTCAATATATCTTCAAAAACAAGGTTATGTATATTTTGTGAAATACTTATTTTTAATTGGGTACATGCTTATTGATCTTATTAATAACTTAATGATTTATTTACACAGTGATCGTGTTTTTGAAAATGGAAATATGGTTGAAATATTTTTAATTCTATTTGCACCGATTTTCGTGAACAGAAAATATTTTTATTTCGTTTCCTGTAGTGTAATTGGAAAATATGTATTTTTTACTTTAATATTACAAGATGTAAAAGTTGTGATTCCGCTTGTATTATGTATATTCTTTTTCATCATTTCGCATTCTTTATTAAAGAGATTTCAATCTTATGTAAGGACAGTTGTTGAGATGATGAACAGTATGAAAGAGACAGAAAATTTAGCGGTTATTGGGACTATGTCTACAACAATCGCTCATGAAATTCGAAATCCATTAACAGCTTTAAAAGGATTTACACAAATTCAAAAAGAAAGAAATCCTGAAGATACGATGAGCTATGAGATTATGCTGCAAGAAATTGAGAGAATTAATGGGTTTGTTAGTGAATTGATGTTATTAGGAAAACCGAAACCAACAAATTATGAATGGTGTAATATAGGGGAAATCCTTTTATATGTTGTACAGTTAATGGAAAGCTATGCGACTCAATATAAAGTTAAATTTAATTTGCAAGTAGATGGAAATTTACCCGTTATAAATGGTGATGATAAGCAATTAAAACAAGTGTTGTTAAACATCATCAAAAATGGAATTGAATCGATGCCAGGAGGCGGGAGTATTCGGATTCTGGCATATGAAAAGGCTGGAGAGAACTTGTGTATTTCTGTTGAAGATCAAGGTCTTGGGATAGAAAATGAGAAAATAGAAAAGATCGGAAAAGCTTTTTATACAACAAAAGAGAATGGTACAGGTCTTGGATTAATGATTACATATAAAATTATTGAAGAACATCAAGGGAGTATCGCGATTGAAAGTAGTATGGGGATAGGAACGAAAGTGGAAATTTATTTACCAACAGTGTAGTGCATTAGACGAAATTACTTTTCAGAAAAGTGTTCTTGTTGTGTAAATATAAACATTTTATAAAATGTTTCAAGAAGGGTTTTTTTTATAAAAAACTTCGTTTATAATGGAGGAAAATATCGACATAGAGCTTTTAGCTCATGTAACGGTTCAGTAGTGTTATGAAAAGAAAAGAAGGGGTGCACGCGCATCCTTTTTTCTATGCGGATATGATGAAAGGGGTGGTATGATGGAATTAACATTAAATTCGACTGTATGTTTACACACGATTCAATTTCGAAAAGAGCAAAAGAACTATATTGTAAAAGATACGATTACAGGAGAGACATATGAAATGCCGCCACTTTGGATTGATGCACTAGCAATGATGCGTGACGGTTTTTTATTGGGAGAAATTGAGGAGAAATTAAAAGAAGAATATCCAGCAGAAGAAGTAAATATGGTAGCATTTACGAGGCAACTGTTAGAGCTAGAACTTGTCGAAATGGTAGATGGAGAAGAGATAGCTTGTACAAAGAAGAAAGATAAAGATTATTTAGCTTGGATACGACCAAGGATGGAGCAATTCTTTTTTAACTTAAATAAAAAATATAAAAGCAAAGGTCAAAAGTGATCTTTGCTTTTTTTGTAGACCATGTTTAAAAAATAACAGCGAATGCCCTTGCGAAAGCACCGTCACTATTTTTAATTTTTAAAGGTGCTGCTGAGAAAAAGAATCGTTTCGCTTTAATGGCATCTAAGTTTGTTAAGTTTTCAATTAAGTAAATATTATTTCCTAACAGTATGTGATGAATCGGTGATGTTTCTGTCGTTACCTCATCAGGAGAAATAAAATCTAAACCGACAGATTTTACTTTTAATTGAACTAGTTCTTCAGCTAATTCTTCGGAAAGATAAAACGCTTCTTTCTCATAAGCTTCGGTATTCCATTTATTAGATAGATTGGAATGGAAAATGACAATATCGCCTTCTTTTATGTCGACAGTATGTAATACTTCCTTAGGTAATTTTCGCTCTTGAACATGAGTCACATCGATAAGAACAGCTTCGCCTACAAATTGATTTAGGGGTAATTGATCAATAGTGGTTGCGCCTGAAATGAAATGAGCAGGCGCATCACAATGCGTACCAACATGAACGACAGAATGAAAATTCGTAACTTGATAACCTGTTTCTTCAACGCTTGTAATGGCTTCTAGTTGGATTTTTGGTGTTCCAGGAAATTGAGACATATTATTTTCAAACGTTTGTGATAGATCAATTACTTTCATTTTACATACCTCCAATATATTTTTTTCAAATAATAAAAAGCCCATCCTTCATAATCAAGAAAGATGAGCTTTACATACTAGTTGAGTTTTATCTTCCAAAATGCAATGCATTTTGCAGGAATTAGCACCTATTCAGTTTGCATAAACTGAGGTTGCTGGGCTTCAAAGGACCGGTCCCTCTGCCTCTCTTGATAAAGGTTTATTCGATTTTAAATTCGGAATATTCGTGATATTTAAATTGTAATTCATTTCCTTTTTTCGCGCAATACAAATTAGGTGTTCACCCAAATAAAGTTGCTCGCATATTGTAGCTTATGTAAGTAGACTGTTGCGAAGGAGTGAGTGCAGTGACAGGGAATGTATTAAATTATTATGCCGGTGGAAATACAGCTAGAGGATTTCACAGCTTATACGAAGAGAATTTGAAGGGGCTAGACAGGTTGTTTATTTTAAAGGGAGGCCCAGGAACGGGAAAATCTTCTTTAATTAAGGCAATAGGTCGTGAATGGGTTGAAAAAGGATATGATATTGAACTTTTGCATTGTTCTTCTGATAATAAGTCAGTTGATGGGGTGATTATTCCGAAATTAAAAGTAGGAATTGTTGATGGAACATCACCGCATGTTATTGAGCCGAAAATGCCAGGAGTTATTGAAGAGTATATAAATTTAGGAGTTGCTTGGGACTCAGATAAATTAAGAAAGCAGAAGTTAGAAATTGAACGGTTTGTATTAGAAGCGGGCAAGGCTTTCAAATCTGCTTACGGATGTTTTAAAGAGGCGTTAGTTATACATGATGAGTGGGAGAAAATATATATTAATAACATTGATTTTAATAAAGCAAATGAACTAACAGAACAGCTAATTCAGAAATTATTTGCAGATAAAAAGGGAAAACAATCGATTGTGAAACATCGTTTTTTAGGAGCTGCTACACCGAAAGGAGCAGTTGATTTTGTTCCTAATTTAACAGAAGGATTACCACATCGTTATTTTATAAAAGGACGCCCGGGTTCTGGAAAATCAACAATGCTTAAAAAGTTATCGAAGGCAGCAGAAGAAAAAGGTTTTGACGTTGAAGTATATCATTGCGGATTTGACCCGAATAGTCTTGATATGGTTATCGTAAGAGAATTAGGATTTGCAATTTTTGATAGTACCGCACCACATGAATATTTTCCAAGTCGCGAAGGTGATGAGATTATAGATATGTATACTCTTATTGTTAAACCGGGGACGGATGAGAAGTATGCTACAGAAATTCGTGACGTTTCCATTCAATATAAAGCAAAAATGAATGAGGCAATGTCTTTCTTAGCAAAAGCAAAATCAGTTCGTGATAAATTAGAACGAATTTATATTGCTGCTATGGATTTTTCAAAAGTGGATGCATATAAAGAGGAGATTCAAAATGAGTTTGAACGCATTGCGGCTACTGTAATGGAAAAGAAAAAATAGGTGCTTTATTGAGCTGTCAGAAATTTTCTGACAGCTGTTTTGGTATATAGTAAAATTAGTCGTATATTTGTCGAATTACCAGGGAAATAATCAAAAAATGGAGATGGTATGAAATGAGAGAGAAAATTGAATTAGAACTAGAACGAATTGAAAAAGAGAATGATGTGAAAATTTTATTTGCAGTGGAATCAGGGAGTCGTGCTTGGGGGTTTCCATCGAAAGATAGTGATTATGATGTTAGGTTTGTTTATATACACCCTGTAGAATGGTATTTATCAATCCATGATAAGCGTGATGTAATCGAATATCCAATTAGTGATGATTTAGACATAAGTGGTTGGGATATTAAAAAGGCATTGCAACTATTCGCGAAGTCAAATCCAGCTTTACTTGAGTGGATTCGATCACCAATTTTTTATTCGAAAAACTCTAACTTTCCAGAGCAGCTTCAGCAAAAGAGTGAAAAGAATTTTGATCCAAAAGCAACGATATATCATTACTTACATATGGCTTCAAAAAATTATCGTGAATTTTTGCAAGGTGAAAATGTAAAGTTGAAAAAGTACTTTTATGTATTACGTCCTATTTTAGCTTGTCAGTGGCTAGAAGAGAAAGGGACATTACCTCCAGTAGAATTTGACCGATTACTTATAGAACTATCTATAGAACGTAGTGTATTGAATGAGATTGAGAAGTTGTTAGTAAAGAAAAAAGCAGGTACGGAATTAGATGTTGGATTGAAAGTTCAGGCGTTAAATCAATTTTTAGAAGAACAAATTGATTATTATCAGCAATACGTGAAAGGGATTGAAAAGGGATTAGGGATTGATATTGAGAGTTTGAATACATTATTTCGAAATATGTTGTTTGAAGTATATGAAAAAGAGCACAAGTGAGTTTGTGCTCTTTTTGTGTTTTAGGAATAAAGAAAACGGTGCTAGTTACGATTATTCTTACAAAAGGGAGTAAATGAAAACTCACGCTGAATCTGTAATTATTCGTTATCAACTCGCTTTAATGGTTGATCTGCTGGACCTTCCATAACATCCCCATCAATTGAAAAACGGGAACCGTGACAAGGGCAATCCCAAGTACAATCACCGCTATTCCATTCAACTTCACAGCCGAGGTGTGTGCAAGTTGTATCGACGATATGTAATTTTCCTTCTTTATCTTTATAAGCACCTGCTCGTTTACCGTTGACATGTACAACAGAACCCTCGCCAACTTCAAGATTTTCTGGCTTACGTAATGCGGTTTCAATTTTTCCTTCAATTAAGTGTTTAGCAACATCAATGTTCTGAGAGAGGAAAGTTTTTATATCCGGATTTGCATGAAAGCGTGATGGTGCAAACAGTTCTTTATATGGACTGTGGACTTTTAGAATGGAGTCCTTCAGTAAATGAGCTGCTGCAGTTCCAGTCGTCATTCCCCATTTACGATATCCAGTTGCCACAAATATATTTGGATTCCTTTCGTTAATATGTCCGATATAAGGGAGTTTATCTAGCGTGATTAAATCTTGCGCTGACCATCTATAAGGAATTTCATCTACTCCAAAAGTAGATTCAGCAAAGGAATATAGTGCATCATAATGAAGCATCGTATTAATTCCTTGGCCTGTTTTATGGCTCTCTCCGCCAATCAATATCAACTTTTCTCCATTGCTTGTCGTATAACGTATGGAGCGTTTTGGATCATCGATACTTAAATACATGCCCCCTGGATAATCCGTTTTTGCTTTTATTGCGAGGGCATAGGAGCGTTCTGCGTACATTCGCGTAAAGAAAAAGCTATTAGCATCATAAAAAGGAAAATGTGAGCAAGAGACAATATATTTACAAGTGATGCGATGGTCACCCTTTGTAATAACTTGTGGATAATCTCCTTTTTCCACATCAATGGCTGTTGTTTGCTCATAAACTTTTCCGCCCATTTCCACAAACTTTTCTAAAAGTGTTTTTAAATAAAGGAGGGGATGGAATTGCGCTTGATTTTTCATCACAAGTGCAGATTGTACGGGAATAGGAATCGACAGGGATTGAACATAGTCACAAGGAATATTTAATTTTTGATAGGCTTCATATTCTTTCGTTAAATTTCGCAGGCCATTATTGGTAGTTGTATATAAATACGAATCTTCATTTGTGAAATTACAGTCGATTTTATATGTTTGTACAGTCTCGTTTATGAATTGTAGAGCTTTACTATTTGATTCGTAGTAAAGCCTGGCTTTTTCGACACCAAAATTGTTTATTAATTCATCATAAATAAGATCATGTTGAGCTGTTACTTTTGCGGTTGTATGCCCAGTTGTTCCATTTAAAACAGAACCAGAATCAATTAAAACGACTTTTATTCCTTCTTTAGCGAGTAAATAGGCGGTGGTAATGCCTGTAATACCAGCTCCGATAACAGCAACTTCTGTCTTTATATTTTCGGATAAATGAGGAAAAGTAGGAAATTGAGTAGATTCAATCCAATAGGATGATGGTAACTGCGGAAATGTGTCATCTGTCATTTTGAAAACCTCCAAATTAGAACAATTTTCCTTTTAATATTTCCATATTATATGGAATTCATGTATGTTGTTTTCGTAGCGTTCTATTCTTACTAAATGAAAGAAAAAATATTTTAATATAATTATTTTATTGGGGCAGTATGAAGAAGTAGGATTTATATAAAGCTAAATTCAAGTGATTCCATTTGTTGATTACATAGAGAGTTCTTGAATAAGATAGAGTCTATGTTGTTTAAGTGGATATGTATATATACCTGATAAAGCCTTATGAAATCTATGCTTTTTCTTTAGTGAAATAAAGTATAATTATAAAAATATAACCAACTTTTATTACTAGGTCATAAAAGTTGTTGACAATATAGAAATTCTATTGTTATGATTCATCATGTGGAAAGGTTGATAGAGAGTAAAAAGAGAAATGTTTTTCATTGATAATAAAAGCGAAAATTAAGTGACGATAGAGTGAGTATATTTTCCTTATGATAAATGCTTTTTGGATCACGTAGTAAAATCAATCTGGAAGCAAGAATTGATATATGCAAGTTGCGCGGGGCGCGGCATAAGAAAGGGGCAAAAGGATGAAGGAGCTTCATACGTTTGGGTGGTATGCAGCACGTGTAGCACCACATTTGCCGAAAAAAGCATTTAAACCAGTTCCTAATCGATTATTTGGTGGACTGGCTTATTTACTTGTGGCATTGGCTGGTTTAATAACGATCGGTGTATTTGAATTGAATGTGTGGGCAAATCTAGGAATTGCAATTGTTCTTGGATTATGTTTTGCTTCACTTGGATTTTTAGGACATGAAATTTTACATGGAACAGTTGTAAGAAAGGCATGGCTTCGTGATTTTTTAGGTGCGATAGCATTTATGCCATTATCAACTGGCCCAAAACTTTGGAGAAAGTGGCATAATGCAACGCATCATGTTCACACACAGCATGAAGAGAATGATCCAGATGCATGGCCGACATTTGAGAAACTGAAAAAGAGTAAGTTTTTGAGCTGGGTATATCGCATGCCTCTTCATGTACGTTCATTCTTTAGTTTCCTGTCACTAACAATTCAATTTACGTTACATTCGACTCGAATGTTCTTTCATTTTATAAAAGAATTTAAGTCATCCAATCAAAAATCTGTATGGCTTCAACTTCTTTTGCCCTGGACAGTTTGGATTAGTTTATTGTTTATTATGGGACCTACAAAGTGGTTCTTTGCATACGTGATTCCGTTGTTAATTGCTAACTTTATTGTAATGGCGTATATCGCAACAAATCACCGCTTAAATCCTATTGTTCCAGTAAATGATCCTTTAGCAAACTGTTTATCAGTAACAGTACCGCGCTGGGTAGACGTTTTACATTTCAATTTCTCATACCATACAGAACATCATCTGTTTCCTGCTATGAGTTCTAAATACTATCCATTAGTAAAAGATAAAATTAAAGAAATGTGGCCGGAACGCTATCACGAAATGCCGATGACAAAAGCTTTGGCAGCACTTTGGAATACACCACGTGTGTATTATCACGGAAGTGAATTAGTTGATCCGCATAGGGAGCATTTCTATGGTTCTTTAGGAAATGGATTGGATCCTCATAATATTTCATATCGTGAGGAACATATAGAGGAAAAAGAGACTATAAAAAAAGTAAATCAATAATAGACATATCTTACGATGAAAAAGCAAGCTCTCTTAGAGCTTGCTTTTTGTTATAAAGAGACTTCTTTCTTGTTCTTCGTCTTGACCTGGACAGAGTTATTTTCTTTTCGTTGTAGTCGTTTTTCTAGAAGACTAACAAGATAAGTAAATAGAAGAACTAGTGCGAGATAGTATACACCAACAATGATATATGTATCTAATTGCTGGAAGTTACCTGCGGCAATTGATAAACCGGATCCCCATAATTCGGACATTCCTACATAAGCGACAAGTGAAGAATCTTTTAATCCAATAATAAATTGGTTCCCTAGAGGGGGAAGAGACAGACGAAATGCTTGTGGTAATATAATCCGGCGCATCGCTAAAGGGTAAGGCATCCCTAAAGAGCGAGCAGCTTCCAATTGTCCACGATCAACGGACTGAATGGATCCGCGGAAAATTTCAGTAATATATGCACCGTTATGGATTGCTAAAGCAATTGCTCCTGCCCAAAAAGGAGTGAAGACAATAATCGATGTAATACCGAAATAGAGAATGGCAATTTGAACAATTAAAGGTGTACCACGAATAATGGCGATATATACATGAGCAATACTATTTAAAACCTTATTGTTAGAGATTCGAAAGAAAGCGACTAGTAATCCAATTAGTGAACCGAGTAATAGGGATGTTAAAGTTAATTGTAATGTGACAATAGTAGCCTTTAAGAGTGTGGGATAGGTAGAGATAAAAATTTCAAACATATGTGTCACCTCATATTGTATGGATTTTAGTAGTGAATGAAGTGCCCCACATACAAAGTGGGGCATGATTTATGAAATCTCTAAATGGCTAACTTACTTTGTTTTTGCCTCGTCTCCAAGAATATTACGCCCAAACCATTTTTTACTGATCTTTTCATACGTACCATCTTTAATGATTTCATCTAAAGCTTTATTTACTTTCTCAACCATTTCTTTATCATCTTTACGAATAGCAATTCCCATTTCATCAAGATTTAATGGTTTTCCAGCTTCTTTTATATTTGATTTACCTTCTTTGATCATACGTAAACCGACCATTTGATCAGTGATTACTGCATCAATACGTCCAGGCTCTAAGTCCATAAGTGCAGTAATATCGCTATCATATTCTGTGATTTGATCTGTATGTTTTGCAACAAGGTCTTTAAAGGTACTAGCTTTTACAACCCCAATTTTCTTACCTTTCAAATCTTCTGGAGAAGAGATAGATGTATTCTTTTTAGCCACAAAAATTTGGGCACCAGAGCGATAATAAGGATTGGAGAAACTAACAGCTTTTAAGCGTTCTTCTGTAATTGCCATACTGCCCAATATAGCATCATATTTTTTCGATTGTAGACCTTGAATTAGCGTTTCCCATGGATTTGTAATAGGAGTGGGTTTCATATTCATTTTTTTCGCAAGTGCCTCACCAATTTCCACATCAAAACCGGCAAGCTTTCCGTCATTTTCTTTATAGTTAAAAGGTTTATATAATCCACTCATCGCATAACGAAATTCTTTTTCACCATTTGAAGAAGTAGTAGCACTTTCCTTACTACAGGCTCCTAGTATGAAGGATGTACATAATGTAATACTCGCAACAATGGTTAATAGTTTTCTTTTCATAAAACCCCTCCTATATATTGATCATACGGATGGTTTTAAGTATGTTACTGAGATATTTTATTTGGACAATTAGTTGTGCACCGTATGGATGTATTTCTTTTCATTTGAAACAGAAGTTACATTATAAAACGTTGCGTAAAAATTGTTTTGCTCGTTCATGTGATGGAGCTGAAAAGAATTGTGCTGGCGGAGCGTCCTCTACAATCTTTCCGTCATCCATAAATATGACGCGATCAGCTACATCTCTTGCGAAATTCATTTCATGAGTAACAATAATCATGGTCATTCCTTCTTCAGCAAGTTCTTTCATAACTTGCAATACTTCTCCAACAAGTTCAGGGTCTAAGGCTGAGGTAGGTTCATCAAATAGCATAATTTTAGGGTTCATAGCAAGAGCTCGTGCAATCGCAACGCGTTGTTTTTGACCACCTGAAAGTAGGTGAGGAGTTACATCCGCCTTATCTTGTAGGCCGACTTTTTGTAGGAGTTGATTCCCAACATCCTTCGCGTCTGCTGTCTCCAATTTTTTTACGTGAATAGGTGCTTCTATGATGTTTTCTAGTGAGGTCATATGAGGAAAGAGGTTAAAGTGTTGAAAAACCATACCGACATTTTCACGGACTTTGTTTAAATTTGAATGCTTCGGATCAATTCGTTCACCTTGTAAGTGAATTTCACCTTCATCGTACATTTCTAAAAAGTTAAGACAGCGAAGTAATGTACTTTTGCCGGAACCACTGGCACCGATTAAAACAACAACTTCTTTTTCTTTTACTTCTAAATCAATTCCTTTTAAAACATCAAGTGAGCCAAATGATTTTACTAGATTTCGAACTTGAATCATACAAAACCCCCAGTCAAAAATATATTTTACAAATGTTGCCCCTTATTTCTGTTATTAGTCATAAATTGTCAGAATCCTTTATTTTTTTGACGGGATTTGATATTCAAGGGAATTATGATTTTTAAAATCTCTATATCTTTCTATAACGAAAATATGGAAAATAATATATAGGTAGCACTTATATTGCTTATAAGAAGGGGGAAAGAAGAGATGGAAAAAGAAAGGAAGACATTTTCCTTTGGCTTACGTACACAACTTATGCTATTCACTACAGTTTTAGCTTTAATTACATATTCAACAAGTTTATTTTTTATTTACGTTATATATGATTATTTTCAAAGTTATGTAAGTCAAACTGTTTATAATATTATCGTTATGTTATTAGGTGTAGTATGGTCTGGAATTTTAGCGTATGGGGCAGCAATATTTTTAATTAAACCACTTCGAAAGTTGGAAGAAGCAGCAAGGAAAGCGGCTGATGGTGATATTCGTGAAGATGTCCCGTTGCCAAAAGTAGATGATGAGATTAAATCTTTAAGTGTTGCATTTAATATGATGCTCGAGAACTTAAGAGGTATGGTAAAAAATATTGATACTACATTTTCGTATACAAATAATCAAGTTCAGCAAATTAGAAGACAAACAGGGGAAGCGACAAAGCAAGCACGCGGTGTGTCTGAAACTCTTGCAGAGATTTCTTCTGGCGCCGAGCAATCAGCAGCTTCCATTCAGGCGATTGTTTCAACTGTCGATACAACAACCTCTATTGCGAGTGAAGTAGAAGAAAAAGCAAAAAAGTCCGACGAATTGTCTTTAGAAATGGTTCAAGCTTTAGGACAAAGTACACGTGTCTTTACTTCTTTAATTCAAGGCATTCAAACATTGGCAAAAGAGAATGAAGATTCGATGCAAAATGTACAGAAGTTAGAAGAACGAATGAAACAAGTAGAACATATTGTTTCTGTTGTGAGTGAGATTGCTAGTCAAACGAATTTATTAGCATTAAATGCTTCTATTGAGGCAGCTCGTGCTGGAGAGCATGGAAGGGGCTTTGCAGTTGTAGCTGAAGAAGTACGTAAACTTGCTGATGAAAGCGATCATTCTGCAAGAAATATATCGCAGTTATTACGAAATATGCAAGAGGAAGTGCAACAAGTCGCATTGAAAATGACGGAGCAAGTGAAAACAGCTAAAGAAGAGGCAAAACGAGGAGAAGCTACTGAATTCATTTTAAAAGAAATGTCATCAAGCATTATGGAAGTTGCCGATGCAACTAAGCAAATTAGTAGCTATATGAACGAGCAAGTGAGTCACATTCATCAAACAGGAGCACAGACGAAGGCTGTAGCAGCAATTGCTGAGGAAACATCAGCTGGTTCACAAGAAGTGGCACGTGTGACGTTGCAACAATCTAAAAATATGGTAGTAATCGATCAATTATTAAAGGATTTAGAGAAGCAAGCAGCGGACTTGAAACAAACCATTGAACGATTTTCAATGTAAAAAGGAGGAATGCTTTGTTGAAAACGAAAAACATTACAAGGGTCATATGCGGTCTTCACTTTACGCAACCTTTGAAAATTAGAGCCATAATAACTAGTTTGCCAATTTTTTATGTCAATATTGGGCCAATTGACATAGTCTCCTAGTGTGTAAGGATCTAAGCTTTCCCGTAAATCTTTAACCCAGCGTATATTTCGATTTTCTTCATCGTTGCATTTCCAAGAAGTAATATATTCTTGAGCAATAATTGCCTTGCGGTGGAAATAAGCTGTTTCATTAGGCGAAATGTTTTCTACAGCACCTACGAGTGATTGGTGCCAAATACTCGCATCTTTATTTGGTGCATGAGAAAGAAAATATTGTAAGATTTGAATACCTTTAAGAGGGATAGGTTTATATACGTAGGAACCAGAGCGTTTGAATTTTTCAGGAATATTTCCGCTATTAAAGAATTGAACAGCCTTTATATACGGGACTTCATCTATAAAGAGAGAAGGATTACCAGTTTCAAGAAGAGGAGATAATAGATGATAGAGTTCAGAAGGAGAGCCGACAAATTCACCTTTCACCTCGATTTTATTTCGTTGTTTAGAGAATAATTCAATTGATGAAGTGAGGCGTTCATCTATATAAGGTGCCCAGTTTTGCCAAGCTTGAAATGCAGCAATAAAGTCTTTCCATTCCCATGTAAGTGAGAAAATTGATACGTTTTTAATAGGGTGGACTCGAAAGGTTAAGGAAGTAACAATTCCGAAATTTCCACCGCCACCGCATGCCCAAAATAGGTTAGGGTTTTCTTGTTCATTTACACGAATGATTTTTACACCAAATTTCCCGCACGCTTGTACCATTTCGACTTCTACTAATTGATCACATGTTAGTCCAAATAAGCGTGAAAGCATGCCAATGCCACCGCCAAGTGTTAGCCCCACAATTCCGACACTTGCACTTGTGCCAGCTGGTATTGTAACACCATATTTCCAAAGTTCTTTATACACAGTGCCAAGATTTGCACCCGCTTCAATTGTTGCTGTTAATTTTCCTGTACTAACCGTAATTTGCTTCATTTCACTCACATCAATAATAAGCCCGCCATTTAAAAGAGAGAAATTTTCGTAGCTATGTCGTCCACTTCTTAAGCGAAATGGTATATGACGCTCACGTGCCCATTTTAAGGCGTTACACACATCATTTTTATTTTGACAAAAAACAATAATACAAGGAAATTTTGGAATGCTTAAATTTAAATTTATTCGGGCTATGTCATACCCAGGATCCGAGGGAACGACGATACGACCAGTTAATTTTGTTTGTTTCAATTTATATCTCCTTTCTGAAATAATATGAGCTTGTATTAGTATATGAAGAGTGTATTTAACACGCATGGACGAGAAGAAGAGAAGGGTTAGATTTATCCCGTTATTTGCGAGCAGTAAGACAATCCGGCTGAAACAAAGAAGATAGAGCTGCTCGTAAAAGCTCGATTGGTAAGGGCTAATAATCAGCGGGGAATGGACACCTCCTTAACGATTAAAGTTTCACTTTATCTTTGTGAGAAATAAATAAGGCATAAGAATAAGGAAACTACATAGAGTTCAATGAAAACAGTTGCAAACTATTCATATTTTGTTATGATAGTGTTACGAAAACGTTTGCATAAAAAATCCGATGGGATGCAAAAGGAGAGAATTAGTATGAATAAGACATGGTGGAAAGAAGCTGTCGCTTATCAAATTTATCCACGTAGCTTTATGGATTCAAATGGTGATGGTATTGGAGATTTACAAGGTATTATTGCAAAGCTGGATTATTTAAAAGATTTAGGTATAGATGTAATTTGGATCTGTCCAATGTATAAATCACCTAATGACGATAATGGTTATGATATTAGTGACTATCAAGATATTATGGATGAATTTGGTACGATGGAAGATTTTGATATGCTACTAGATGAAGTTCATAAGCGTGACATGAAGCTTATTATTGATTTAGTTATTAATCATACAAGTGATGAACATCCATGGTTTATTGAATCAAGTTCTTCTAAAGACAATCCGAAGCGTGATTGGTATATTTGGCAGGATGGTAAAGACGGCGCGGAACCAAACAATTGGGAAAGTATCTTTAATGGTTCTGCATGGGAATATGATGAAGTGACAGAGCAATATTATTTACATTTATTCTCGCGTAAACAACCAGATTTGAACTGGGAGAATAAAGAAGTTCGTGAAGTTTTATATGATACTGTTAATTGGTGGCTTGATAAAGGTATTGATGGTTTCCGCGTCGATGCGATTAGTCATATAAAAAAAGAAGATGGCCTCAAGGATATGCCAAACCCAAAAGGGTTAAAGTATGTGCCTTCTTTTGACAAACATATGAATGTAAATGGTATTCAGCCATTACTAGAAGAATTAAAAGAAAACACATTTGCTAAATACGATATTATGACTGTTGGAGAAGCAAATGGTGTGAAAGTTGAAGATGCTGATCTTTGGGTTGGAGAAGAGAATGGTAAATTCAATATGGTATTCCAATTTGAGCATTTAAGCTTATGGGATGCAGAAAAGAAGAAAGATCTTGATGTTGTTGAGTTGAAAAAAGTATTAACAAAGTGGCAAAAAGGTTTAGAAAATAAGGGATGGAATGCTTTATATATTGAAAATCATGATAAGCCACGTATTGTGTCTACTTGGGGAAATGATAAAGAATATTGGCGTGAAAGTGCAACGGCTTTAGGAGCGATGTATTTCTTTATGCACGGCACACCGTTTATTTATCAAGGACAAGAAATTGGTATGACAAATGTTCAGTTCCCAAATATTGAAGATTACGATGATGTAGCAATTAAAAATTTATATCGTGAGAAAATTGCAGAGGGCGTATCACATCAAGATATGATGGAAATTATATGGGCTTCTTGCCGCGATAATTCACGTACACCTATGCAGTGGAACGATGAAATGAATGCTGGCTTCACAACAAGTACACCTTGGTTTAGCATGAATCCAAATTACAAAGAAATTAATGTTGAAAAGCAAAAAAATGAAGAAAAGTCTATTTTCAATTTCTATAAGAAAATGATTGCCTTGAAAAAAGAGCACGATGTACTGAACTACGGTACGTACGATTTACTTTTAGAAGACGATCCACAAATTTATGCATATACACGTACGCTACAGGATGAAAAAGTCATTGTAATTAGTAATATCTCAAAAGAGGAAGCTGTGTATAATGAGAGTTTATTCGCATTAGAACGCAAACGTTTGCTTTTAAATAACTATGAAGTTGCGGAACATGAACAAATAACTACAATCACGTTGAAACCTTATGAAACAAGGGTTTATCGCATTTTATAATAAAAAAGGATGCTCCTTGAGCATCTTTTTTTATTATAAAAAATAAATTTCTATTGCAATTTGAAAACGCTTTTATTAAAATAGATTTATGAAAACGGTTGCGTAAAGAGGAAAAAGAAACATAAGGAATCGTTTTCATAAGAGAAACAGAAATTATAATTTAAATCATTATGTTGTTATAAATAAAGGGGAGGAAAAACAGATGAAAATTACGTCTTTTGATTTTTGGCAAAAGTTCGGGAAAGCGTTACTAGTTGTTGTAGCTGTAATGCCAGCAGCTGGTTTAATGATTTCCATCGGTAAGTTAATTGGGATGTCTGCTGGGGATGTTAACGCAGTTCATACCATTGCTCGAGTAATGGAAGACATCGGTTGGGCAATTATTACAAATCTACACATCTTATTCGCAGTAGCAATTGGGGGATCTTGGGCGAAGGATCGAGCAGGTGGTGCATTTGCAGCACTATTAGCATTCGTCTTAACAAACAGAATTACAGGAGCTATATTTGGCGTAAACGCTCAAATGTTAACGGATTCAAAAGCGACAGTTTCTTCATTTTTAGCAGGAGATTTACTTGTAAAAGATTACTTTACTTCTGTACTTGGTGCACCAGCATTAAACATGGGAGTTTTCGTAGGGATTATCACAGGTTTCTTAGGAGCTACTTTATATAACAAATACTACAATTATAATAAACTGCCACAGGCATTAGCATTCTTTAATGGAAAACGATTCGTACCATTCGTTGTAATTGTTTGGTCTACAGTCACTGCGATTGTATTATCACTTGTATGGCCATTTATCCAAAGTGGATTAAATGAATTTGGTCGCTGGATTGCAGCATCTAAAGATAGTGCACCAGTTATTGCACCGTTTGTATATGGAACGTTAGAACGTTTATTATTACCATTTGGATTACATCATATGTTAACGATTCCGATGAACTACACAGAGCTAGGCGGAACATATACGATGTTAACTGGCTCAAAGGTTGGACAAATTGTAGCGGGACAAGATCCGTTATGGCTTGCATGGATTACAGATTTAAATAACTTATTAGCAAATGGAGATACGAAAGCATATAACGATTTATTAAATAACGTTGTACCAGCTCGTTTCAAAGCTGGACAAGTTATCGGCTCAACGGCAGCGTTAATGGGGATTGCATTTGCGATGTTCCGTAATGTTGATAAAGAAAAACGTGCAAAATATAAACCAATGTTCTTATCAGCTGCATTAGCAGTATTCTTAACAGGTGTAACAGAACCAATTGAATTCATGTTCATGTTTATTGCACCAGTATTATATGTTGTGTATGCAATTACAACAGGACTTGCATTCGCATTAGCGGATTTAATTAATTTACGTGTTCATGCATTTGGATTTATTGAGTTAATTACACGTACACCAATGATGATCAATGCAGGTTTAACGAGAGATTTAATCAACTTTGTCATTGTTTCATTAGTGTTCTTCGGCCTTAACTTTACGTTATTCAACTTCTTAATTAAAAAATTCAATTTACCAACGCCAGGGCGTGCAGGTAACTATATTGATAATGAAGATGAGTCAACAGAAGGAACAGGAAATGTACAAGATGGTTCATTAGCAACAAAAGTTATTGATTTATTGGGCGGAAAAGATAATATTGCTGACGTAGATGCTTGTATGACACGTTTACGTATAACAGTAAAAGATTTAGATGTTGTTGCACCAGAAGCACAATGGAAACAAAATGGTGCTTTAGGACTTATTGTTAAAGATAAAGGTGTACAAGCCGTATATGGCCCGAAAGCTGACGTATTAAAGTCAGACATTCAAGATATGTTAGGTGCGTAATAATATGAAATTGCTAACTTTAAATTGTCACTCTTGGCAAGAAGAGAATCAAATTGAAAAAATAAAGTATCTTGCTAAAGCAATTCAAGAAGAAGATTATGATGTGATCGCATTGCAAGAAGTAAGTCAGTCTATACAAGCTGAAAATGTATGCGGTAACAAGAAAAAAGATAATTTTGGGCTTTTACTGCTAGAAGAGTTAAGAGCATTAAATGTAAAAGAATACAATATTATTTGGGATTTCTCTCATATTGGATATGATGTGTACGAAGAAGGATTAGCAATTATAACAAAGCACAACATTGTAAAGGAAGATACGTTCTTTGTCTCAGAAAATAAGGATACAACGTATTGGAAAACACGCAAAATTGTAAGTGCAACAATTGCTTATAATGATAAGAATATAACGTTTTATTCTTGCCATCTCGGTTGGTGGAATGATGAAGAAGAATCATTCAAAGACCAAGTTGATCGTTTAATGGAGCGTGTAAATAGCAATGAACTTTCCTTCTTAATGGGTGATTTTAATAACAATGCTCGTTTGGAAGGAGAGGGTTATGAGTATACGATGCAAAAAGGTTTATATGACACATATGAACTAGCGATAGAGAAGGATGAAGGAACAACTGTCCAAGGAGAGATTGCTGGTTGGGATGAAAATAAACAAAACTTACGAATCGACCTAATATTAAGCAATCGAAGTAAAACAGTTAATTCTTCAAAAGTCATTTTTAATGGAACAAATCGAAATGTAATTTCTGATCATTTCGGTGTAGAAGTACAATTAGATATATAATAGAAGAAACCCTCACAGATAATGAAAAGCTGGGAGGGTTTTTTGATAAATACAAGTATTCCCAAGAGAAAATACTTGTATTTTTTATGACATTTCCTATATATTTGTTATTATTGAATGTAAAACTAATTTGGTCATTTTGTATGCATACTTTTTTTACTTCGTTATATAATGAAGTAAGTGAAATATTTAATGGGAAAAATAGTATGTTTTCGTTTAATCCACGATGTAGAAAGTGATATAATTGCAAAATGTATGTATCATTTTCCAAAGAAAGAAAAATATATAATTAGGTGATTGCTTATATGAAACAGATTTGGCGTATTTATAAGACAGATTTACGGAATGTAGCCAAACATTGGGCTGCAATTGTTATTGTTTTAGGGTTAATGATTTTACCATCGTTATATGCATGGTTTAACATCAAAGCTTCTTGGGATCCTTACGGAAATACGAAAGGAATCCAGATTGCAGTTTCTAACCAAGATGTTGGATCAAATTTAAGAGGGAAAGATATTAACATCGGGAAAGAAATTGTAGATTCACTTAAGAAGGACAAAAATTTCGGGTGGAAGTTTGTTGATGAAAAGCAAGCAATTTATGGAGTAGAGCGTGGAGATTATTCCGCAAGTATTACTATTCCAAAAGATTTTTCTGAAAAGATTGCAACAGTCTTGAATGAAAATCCACAGAAGCCGGAAATTGATTACTATGTAAATGAAAAGGTGAATGCCATTGCACCGAAGATTACAGCTAAAGGTGCATCGGGTCTTACAGAAGAGGTTAGTAAAAACTTTGTTAAAACAGCAAACGGTGAGATTTTTAAAATCTTCAATGACCTTGGAATCGATTTAGAAACAAACTTACCGAGTATCGAGAAAGTAAAAGATCTTGTATTTAAGTTAGAAGCGCAGTTCCCAGAAATGAATACACTTATGGATAAGGCGTTAGATGATGCAACTCGAGCAGAAGATGTTGTGAAAGTAGCGCAAAAAGAGCTGCCAGTTGTAGAAAGTGTTATGAATGATGGTCAAGAAGCGTTAGGGAATTTAGATAAGTTCTTTGCAAACAACGATCAAACATTGCAAAATGCTCCTGGGACAATGAGAAATAATTTAACTGTAGCAAAAGATGTAATGGATAAAGCAAATGCTGTTACGAACTTTTTAATGAACCCAGGGGTAGACCTTTCTGGTATGAAGGGATTACCTGAGTTTCCAGCGCGTCCGGATCTTTCAAAGTTGAATGATGAAGGTTATAAAAATATTGCAAGAAATCTTAATCAAACAGTGAATAATGTTTTAAACTCGGCGCGTGCAGGAACATCATACGGGAAAAGTGTTGTAAACGGATTACAAAGTGGCCAGTTTGATCCGGAAAAGGCAAAGCAAGATCTTAATGCGGTTTCTGAGAATCTTCAAGGTCGTACAGATAGTGTTGCGTACCTTATCAATGTATTTACTGAACTTCAAAAATCGGCTACGACTGATTTTGGTCAAAGCTTTTTCCAAGGGCGAGTGGATCGCTTAACTAAGCTGAAAAGCGGTATGGAAAATGCAAATAACGGTATTAAAGATATTGTAAATGTTATTGGCACAGGACAAGAAGTAAAGAAAGATGTAACAGATGCAGCAAATCAAAAATTAGATGCAGCAAATGGATTAATTGATCAAGCTGAAAAAGATTATAATGAAACATTTGTAGCAGATTATAAAAAAGCAGTTAGCACAGTTGATCAAGCGAAAGCTGATGCAAATGAAGCATACGACACTGTGAAAAATGAATATGATAAGGCAAAAAATACTTTTGAAGGTGTTATAGCAGACGTAAATAATAGAGGTGTTAATGGATTAGATAGCACAAAAGTAGCTTTAAGCGATTTAAATGGTCAATTACAAGCTACTAAGAATCTAATTGGTGATGCGATTCCGGTTCTAGAAAGCACAAATAAGGTATTAGCAGATGTAAATAGTGACAAAAACCTTAATAATGGAATTGCAAAATTGAATAAAGCACAAAATACTGTTCAAAAAGGTATAGATGCAACGAATAAGGCAACTACACTAATTAACAATGGACAGAAGCCTACAAAAGAGGTTGTAGAAAGTATTAATGAAGCAACTAAAAATGCTTCAGCTCAATTAGGAGATTTCTTAGCAACATATGATTCAGAAATCGTTCCAAACTTTAACACAGCAATTGAGCGTACGAAACGTATGTCTAAAAACACAACTCAAATTTTAAGCGAAGCAGACAAAAAGCTTCCAGATGTTAAAAAATTACTAGAAGATTCATCAAAAGGCTTAGTAGACGGTAGAAAGAAATTAGCAGACATTAAAGCTGAAATGCCGGAGACTGAGAAAAAGATTAAAGAATTAGCAGATAAAATTCGTGATTTTGAATCTGAAGAGGATATAAAAGACATCATACGCTTATTGAAAAACGATGTTGAAAAGCAAAGTGACTACTTTGCAAATCCAGTAAATTTAAAAGAGAATAAATTATTTGCGATGCCGAACTACGGTTCAGCAATGTCACCATTCTATACAGTGCTTGCATTATGGGTAGGTGCATTATTAATGGTTTCATTATTAACGGTAGAAGTACACGAAGAGGGCGCGAATTATAAGAGCCATGAAGTTTACTTCGGACGTTTATTAACATTCTTAACGATAGGTCTTTCACAAGCGTTTATCGTATCGATGGGGGATATATTCTTACTCGGTACGTACGTAGTCGATAAATTCTGGTTCGTGTTATTTAGTTTATTTATTGGGGGAGTATTTGTTTGTATCGTGTACTCACTCGTTTCTATTTTCGGAAACGTTGGGAAATCGATGGCGATTATTTTACTTGTACTACAAGTAGCAGGATCGGGTGGTACGTTCCCAATTCAAATGACACCACCATTCTTCCAAGCGATTTATCCGTTCTTGCCATTCACATATGCAATTAGTGCAATTCGTGAAACAGTAGGTGGGATGCTTTGGGATATAGTAACTAGAGATTTACTTGTGTTAAGTGCTTTCGTAGTAATCATGGTTGTGGCTGCATTATTACTGAAAACACCAATTAACAAATCAAGTGAAAAGTTTGTTGAGAACGCAAAAGGAAGTAAAATTATTCATTAAAAATAAAAGGTTCCTACCGATAGTGGTAGGAACCTTTTTGTTTAATCAAATTTTAATTTCTTTAATGCTTC
This sequence comes from Bacillus sp. SRB_8, assembly GCF_003264205.1. Lineage (NCBI taxonomy): Bacteria > Bacillati > Bacillota > Bacilli > Caryophanales > Bacillaceae > Bacillus > Bacillus sp. SRB_8. The sequence continues at coordinate 97,202 of NZ_NADT01000063.1, forward strand.
TGCGAATGGATTATTTAATGGTTCTTCTTCTTTGTTCTGTTGTTTCATATATTTTTGGACGTCACGTTTATCAGCTTTGCTGCCGGATTCTTTTTTACGTCTCTCTTGGAATGTAGAAAGTTTCTCACGATAGCCACATTTACATGCGAAAATTTGGCCCGCTCCTTCACCACGTAGTTCTAGTTTCTTCTTACATTGCGGACAACGAGCGTTTGTTGTACGAGATACATTTTTACGATGACCACACTCACGGTCTTGGCAAACGAGCATTTTACCTTTTTTGCCGTTTACTTCTAACATCGGTTTACCGCAGTCTGGACAAGACTTCGTTGAAATGTTGTCATGTTTATATTTTTTATCACTCGATTTAATTTCAGCAACAATTTCTTTCGTATAGTTCTTCATTTCTGAAATGAATACTTCTTTCTTTAATTTTCCTTTAGCGATAGCTTCTAACTTTTGCTCCCATTCACCAGTTAGTGTAGGAGATTTCAGTTCTTCTGGCACTAAATCAAGTAACTGACGGCCTTTTGAAGTAATATGAATATCTTTACCACGTTTTTCAAGTAAGAACGAATTGAATAACTTGTCGATAATATCAGCCCGCGTTGCTACAGTACCTAATCCACCAGTTGACTTTAACGTGTCAGCAAGTTGTTTGTTTTGCGTATCCATGTATTTTGTTGGGTTTTCCATCGCTGAAAGTAATGTTGCTTCATTAAAGCGTGCAGGTGCTTTCGTTTGACCTGATGTTTGGACAATTAGTTTTATGTTTAATGTATCGCCTTTTTCGATGCGAGGTAAGATTTGTTCTTTTACATCATCGATTGCATCATCATCTTCAAATCGATTTTCATAAACCTCTTTCCAACCAGCATGTAAAATCGTTTTTCCTCGTGCGATGAACGTTTCGTCACCAATTTTCGTGCGCAATGTTAGTTGTTCATATTCAAAGACCGGGAATAAAACAGCTAAGAAACGTTTTACAACTAAGTCATAAATTTTACGTTCTTTATCTGTGAAAGCTGAGAAGTTTACATAGCTCTCTGTTGGAATAATTGCGTGATGATCACTTACTTTACTATCATCAACAAATGATTTATTAGATTTTACAGGTTTCTGCAATACTTTATGTGCTAAAGGACGGTATTCTCCAACTCCACAAGCCTTCAGACGCTCTGGAAGTGTTCCGACAATATCAGATGAAATATAGCGTGAATCTGTACGAGGGTACGTTAAAACTTTATGCTGTTCATATAATTTTTGCATAATGTTTAATGTTTCTTTCGCAGAGTAACCAAATATTTTATTCGCATCACGTTGTAGCTCAGTTAAATCGTAAAGACCAGGAGCGAACGATTTCTTTTGTTTTTTATCAATGTCTACAACAGTAGCGTTTTGTTTACTAATTTTGTTCACGATTGCATCAGTTTTTTCTTTATTAAAGCTACGGCTATTTCCTTTTGTATCTTGCCAAGTTAGCTTTAATCTCTCAGCTGTTTGAGCTTCGATACCATAGAAAGTTTGAGCTTTGAAATGTTTGATTTCATCTTCACGGCTTGCAATCATGGCTACAGTAGGTGTTTGTACACGACCACAATTTAGTTGGGCATTAAAGCGAGTAGTTAATGCTCGAGTCGCATTAAGTCCGATATACCAGTCAGCCTCTGAACGTGCGACAGCTGAAGCGTATAGATTGTCATATGCTTTTCCTGGTTTTAAATTTGCGAAGCCCTCTTTAATTGCTTTATCGGTAACAGATGAAATCCATAGACGTTTAATCGGTTTCTGCATTTTAACTTTATCGATAATCCAGCGTGCGACCAACTCTCCCTCACGACCGGCGTCAGTAGCTATAATGATTTCATTTACATCTTTTCTAAGAAGCTGACTTTTTACAGCGTTAAACTGTTTCCCTGTTTGTTTAATAACGGTTAGTTTTAAACGCTCCGGTAGCATTGGTAAATCTTCTAAATTCCACTGTTTATATTTCACATCATAGCTTTCTGGATCAGCTAATGTAACGAGATGACCTAAAGCCCAAGTAACAATATATTTACTACCTTCAAGATAGCCGTTCCCTTTTTTATCACATTTCAGTACACGTGCGATATCACGTGCAACAGAAGGTTTTTCAGCAATTACAATACTTTTTGCCATATTTAAAAACATCCTTTCAAATTTCCATACGTTAAATATAGCATACATCTTTGTTCTATTCAGTCTTGCTGACGGTTTGAGTTATTTGTGGTGAAATATACGTGTGAGAGTTTTACTTATATAAAGGCGAAGAATGGTTGAACCAGGAGAGTTCTGATCTCTATCATTCTATAAAAGTAAAGAACTTGTTATTTTACTAGAATAAGAGTAGACTCTGAAGTAGATGAATAATAAACACATGGGAGTTTGTGGATGCAAACTGAGAGTATGACTAGTCCGTCATTGACCATTTGAACCTGTTGGATAATGCCAGCGTAGGGAGAGTGTAAAAGCACATGTTCAGGCACTTTGCGTACGCGCAAAGTGCCTTTTTGTGTATCTCCCATCACTATAGTTAGGAGATGAAAAGGATGAATATGAAAGAAATTAGTAAAGTAGTGGATTTGGTGAGAGAGTCTAATCCACTCGTGCATAATATTACAAATGTTGTTGTAACAAATTTTACAGCAAACGGTTTGTTAGCATTAGGAGCATCACCTGTAATGGCGTATGCAAAAGAAGAAGTAGCAGAAATGGCTAGCATTGCGGGAGCCCTTGTTTTAAATATGGGTACACTTCGTCCTGAAGAGGTAGAAGCGATGTTACTTGCTGGTAAATCAGCAAATAAGAATGATGTACCAGTATTGTTTGATCCAGTTGGGGCAGGAGCAACTTCTTATCGAACAGAAGTTGCGAGATATATTCCAGCTGAAATCGATTTAGCTGTTATCCGCGGAAATGCAGCTGAAATAGCGAACGTTATTAATGAGAGATGGGAAATTAAAGGGGTAGACGCCGGTGCTGGAAATGGCAATGTCGTAAGTATTGCAAGGCAGGCAGCGGATGAATTAAATACAGTAGCGGTGATTACTGGAAAAGAAGATGTTGTTACAGATGGAGAACGAACGATTCTTATTCGAAATGGTCACCCTATTTTAACGAAAGTTACGGGAACTGGTTGTTTACTAACTTCTGTAATAGGAGCATTTGTAGCAGTAGAAAAGGATTATGTAAAGGCAGCGGTAGCCGCATTAACATTCTATGGAGTAGCAGCAGAAATAGCGGCTTCGAAAACAGTAGAGAGTGGACCAGGAAGCTTTCAAAGTGAATTTTTAAATCAGTTAGCGAATACAACTTCAGATGATATTGAGAAGTATGGAAAGATTGAGCTTATATAGTAAGGAGGGGAACTAGATGCCGCGTATTACAAAGGCTGAAATGTCTAGGTTATTACCAGTATATTTTATTATGGGAAGTAACAATTGTACGAAGGAGCCACTACAAGTATTGAGAGATGCACTAGAAGGTGGTATAACAATTTTTCAACTTCGTGAAAAGGGAGAAGGGGCTTTAACGGGAGAGAAACGTATTGATTTTGCGAAAGAACTACAAGCGCTTTGCAAGGAGTACGGTGTACCATTCATCGTAAATGATGATGTGGAACTAGCCCTCGAGTTAGATGCAGATGGCGTGCATGTTGGACAAGATGATGAAGGACTTACATCTGTTCGTAAAAAAATGGGAGATAAAATTATTGGAGTATCTACACATACAATTGAAGAAGCACGCTGGGCGATTGAAAATGGAGCCGATTATTTAGGAGTTGGTCCAATTTTCCCGACGAGTACGAAAAAAGATACAAAAGCGGTTCAAGGAACGGAAGGTCTAAAGTATTTTAGGGAACAAGAGATTACAATACCGATCGTTGGGATTGGTGGGATTACAATTGAAAATACAGCTTCTGTTATAGAAGCGGGTGCGGATGGTGTTTCAGTTATTTCAGCGATTAGCTTAGCGGAATCTGCGTATGAAAGTACGAAGAAATTAGTTGAGGAAGTAAATAAGAGTTTGTAGAGTCGCAAAATGAGTTGTTTCGTTTATCCTGCTATTTGTGGGAGTCTTACGCCGGTAAAAGCCTGATTGGTGCGGGCTAATAATCAGTGGGGGGATGAACAAAACCCACTGATTAAAGTTTCAATTTATTTAAACAAACGTTTGATTAAAAAAGCACAAACCCTTTAAAATTGTAGGTTTGTGCTTTTATCCCGCTATTCGCCGGGCAGTAAAACTCCCACCTCAAAATTCGGCTTTAGCAAAGAGGTTAGGTGGGAGATCAACTGCCCGTAAACGCCCGATTGGTGCGGGCTAATAATCAGTGGGGGATGAACAAAACCCCCCACTGATTAAAGTTTCACTTTATTTAAAACATAATTGAAATTAAGAGCATTCCAATTCCGATAGAAGTGAATGTTGCGATTAGGCCAGGAATCATAAAGCTATGATTTAAAACATATTTACCAATTCCTGTTGTACCAGTACGGTCAAAGTTAATTGCAGCAACGATTGTCCCGTAGTTTGGAATGAAGAAATATCCATTTACTGCAGGGAACATCGCAATAAGTAATGCCGGCGGAATACCAAGTGATAGTCCGAGTGGCACTAAAGCACGAACTGTTGCTGCTTGGCTATACAGTAAAATAGATAGAATGAATAGTGCAATAGCAAATAGCCATGGTGCACTTGTCACTAAGTGTTGAATTGATCCTTGAATTATATTTAAGTTTCCGTTGAAGAAAGTATCTCCCATCCAAGCGATACCAAAAATAGCAACAACTGCTGTTGCGCCTGCTTTAAAGACGTTACCAGTTACAATGCTTTCCACATTTGGTTTACAGAAAATAATAATAAGAGCAGCAATGGTTAACATGACCATTTCAATTGTGTTTGGCATGGAAAGACGAGCTAACTTCCCATTAACCATCCATCCCGGACGAAGGGCTTCAAATGAACCAAGAAGTACGACAAGGAAAGTTCCTACTAGGAAAAGGATAACTGATAATTTAGCGCCTTTTACACCCGCAAATTCTTTTTTCTCTTCAAGTTTAGGGATCATTCCCTCTTTTAATCGCTTCAAGTATTCAGGGTCTTCATTTAATTCTTTTCCCATTTTACTAGCAACGAATGCAGCTACCATACAAGCAATAAAAGTAGAAGGGATACTAACTTTTAAAATATCTAACAAGGTGATTTTATAGTCGGCTAACATTGCTAAAAGTGCAACTGTTGCAGCCGATATTGGACTAGCTGTAATTGCCTGCTGGGAAGCGATAACGGCAATTGACATTGGTCGTTCAGGTCTAATTCCTGATTCGCGAGATACCTCGGCGATAACGGGAAGTACAGAATAAGCGACATGACCAGTTCCCGCGCATAGCGTGAATAAATAAGTAACAATAGGAGCAAAGAATGTAATGCGTTTTGGGTTTTTTCGTAATGCTTTTTCGGCGAGATGGACAAGATAATCCATTCCTCCAGCAGCTTGCAAAGCACCGGCAGCTGTAATTACTGCTAAAATCATAAGCATTACATCAATAGGAGGGGCTGTAGGTTGTAAGTGGAAGACGAAAACAAGTATTGCCATACCAACGCCACCCATTACTCCTAGACCAACTCCGCCTAAGCGTGCACCAATAAAAATGCAGAGTAGTAACGTAAGAAATTGTAGCCAAAACATGATAAACTACCTCCGAAATTCGTAAGTTAAGATATATTCGAATAATTTAATTTGAAAGAAAATTAAATTAATATCCGGAATAATCCTTGTGTTGTATACGTTTTTTATTATATAACACAAGAAATGTAACATTCACGAACTTTGTTAAATTATTTCGAAAAAATAATACATTAAAACTTTATATTTAAATCTCTAAATAAGTGGACATTTTAATTTTTATGTTGTAATCTTTGAAAGAGAATATTTAAATTCTCATAGAACTCCCATATCGTTCAACTCGTTCAGCGAGAAAGGCAAACTGATGGAAACATGAGGGCGCAAAACTACAGGGGCTAAGGTCAAATGACTATGCTAGCCAGTTACCGGACGGATAGGGTTGGTTTTGACCAATGCTTTTTCATTGGTCTTTTTTTTATTTGTAAACAAATGAGAATAGTTATCATTTATTGATGAGGTTTATATTTTAATAGTTTTATTTTATACTAAGTTAATTTAGAAAGGTGATGTTAATGGAAAAGTATTGGCACAAGCTATCATTTCTTCAAAAAAATGTATTGTTAACTGTATTAGTTATTTTGACGCTTGTTGGTAGTATGGGGGCGTTAAGTTTTAACATGTTTCAAAATAGTATGATGTCTATATTTGAAAGGCATTCTTTTGAAACAGGAGATACGGTATTACATAAATTAGACGCAGAAATAGTGAGAGATGTTGCAAAAGATCCAACGGCAGAAAGAGAAAAGAGAGAGAAGTTAACAGAGAAATTAGATGAATCAACGGAAGAATTGAACAGTGTTGGACAAACGTATATTGTTGGAGCAAAAGAAAATGAAAAAGGTGAGTTACAAATCGTCGACTTGTCTACAGACTTAGCAAATGTTGTTGAAGTAAAGCCGGGGGACTATTATAAACAACCAGATCTTTGGATGAAAGCATATGATAAGGTAATGAGCACGAAAAAAGCAAACATGACAGTAGTATATGAAGACGCATTAGGATCATGGGTAACGATATTAGAGCCAATTAAAGATGGAGAAGATAATATTGTGGCAATTGTTGCAGCCGATGTAGATGCCTCTATTGTTCCTATTACAAAGGGAAAATTCATTATACAAGGTTTAATGTTTATTTGTATTTCTGTTTTAATTGCAACTGTTATTCAATTCTTAATCGTACGTAACGCACTTGCTCCATTGCGGGATTTACGTGAAGGGTTGCGCAAAGTCGGTGAAGGTGATTTAAGTATTAAATTAGAGGAAAGACCAGATGATATTGGTATTATTAATGCGTATTTTAATAATACCATCGAGAAGTTTAAAGGAATTATAGATAAAGTGAAGCAGACAGCAGAACAGGTTTCCTCATCTTCAAAAGAATTGTCAGTGAGTACGAAAGAGAATAGCATGGCAGTTCAAGAAATCGTAAGTTCTATGGTTGAGTTAAGAGCTGGCGCCCAGTCACAAGAAACTTCAGTACCACAGTATTTAGGTATTGTATATGAAATGGAAGATAAGATGGAAGAGATAACGAATGCTGCAAAACAAATGGCGAAAGAGTCTGAAGGTATAGGGCATCATTCAGGAAAAGGAAATGGTGTTATTAAACAGGCAATTAATCAAATGAACATAATACAAAATGCAGTACAAGATTTATCTTCTATTATTTATTCTTTGGAAGCAAGATCAAAAGAAATTAGTGATATTGTAACTGAAATTACAGGTATTTCAAATCAAACTAATTCGCTAGCTTTACATGCTACTATTGAAGCTTCACGTGCTGAGGAAACTGGAGAGGGATTTGCCGTTGTTGCTGATGAAGTGCGTAAATTAGCAGAGCAGACGGAAGCATCAGCAAAAGATATAGCAAAATTAATTGGGGAAACACAAGCTGGAACGGAAGAAGCTGTTGTTTCAATGCAAAAAGCTTCAAAAGAAGTAGAATCAGGAATTAAACTTGTTGAAAGTAGTGGTGCTTTCTTTGAAAAAATTTCGAAATCAGCACAAACTGTTACCAATCAAGTTAGAGCTGTTTCTAGCAATTCAAGTGATATATTGCAAAATAGCCAAAATATTGTTCGTGTTGTAAATGAACTATCACTTATCGCAAATAAGTATGCGAATAGTAGTAGTAATGTTCAAGAAAGTATGAAAGAACAGGAAATGTCTGTACAAGATATTGCTGAATTAGCTAGTTCTTTAAGTTGGCTTTCACAGGAGTTACAAGAGTTAATTGGGGAATTCAAAAGTTAAATGAAGTGATTATGCATGCTTTTGTTTGTTCAATAAAATAAATCATGCTACAATGAAAACGAATTAAGAACCGGGGAGCCAATTGGCTGAGAGGATGTAAGTATACATCGACCCTCAACCTGATCTGGATAATGCCAGCGTAGGGAGTTACTTTAAAGTGATGTAGCATAAGTTATTATAGAATAACTTGTATACAAGGCTTTCCTACATGGTAGGAAAGCCTTTTCTTTTTTTGAAACCATATTTTGTAAGGGGGATTTTATTATGTCACAACAAGTTACAATTTCATTTTCAGTAGTACCACAAGCGAAGAACAAAGATGTGTATTCCGTTGTTGATAAAGCAATTGAAGTTGTACAACAGTCGGGAGTTCGTTATGAAGTAGGGGCAATGGAAACAACGTTGGAAGGAGAATTAGATGTACTTCTTGACGTCATTAAACGCGCGCAACAAGCTTGCGTCGATGCTGGAGCAGAAGAAGTAATCACTTCTATTAAAATTCACTATCGTCCAAGTACAGGCGTAACGATTGACGAAAAAGTTTGGAAGTACCGTGATGAATATGCAAAACCAGAAGCGATCTAAAATAATCACAACAATTTGGCTTATCCTTCTCATTGCTATATGGGAAGGATCTGTTTCATTATTTAAAATTGAGCCGTGGATTTTACCGAAGCCGTCTGCAATTGTGCAAGAGTTAATTGGAATGAAAGATTTACTATTACCGAATACAGTGCAAACGTTACAGGAAGTAATAATTGGGTTGTTTTTTGCAATTTTACTTGGGACGAGCATTGCTATCATTATGGATGTCATCCCTTTATTTCGGATTTTAATGAATCCATTGCTCGTTATTTCGCAAACAATTCCAATCGTTGTGCTCGCACCATTATTTATTATTTGGTTTGGATACGGAATGTTGCCAAAAGTAATGGTTGTTATTCTTGTTTGTTTCTTCCCAATTGCGCTTAGCATTTTAGAAGGTTTCCAAACGGTAGATAAAAATATGCTGAAACTGTTACAAACAATGAAGGCAACGAAATGGCAAGTTTACCAGAAAGTAAAGTTTCCAGCAGTACTCCCATACTTCTTCTCAGGTTTAAAAATTGCTGTTACATATAGTGTGATGGGGGCGATTATTGGGGAATGGCTTGGTGCCAGTGAAGGATTAGGAGTTATGCTTACAAGAGCAACAAAATCCTTTTTAACGGCTCGAGTATTTGGTGTTGCAGCGATTATCGTCATGGTGACATTATGTCTGTACTTTATTGTTGAATTTATGGCAAGAATAACAGCACCATGGATATACAGAAAGGGCGACAGAAAATGAAAAAAGGTTTAAAAATTATGTTAGCTGCATTATTAGCAGTAACTGTTGCCGGATGTAATCCGGCGAAGAAAGAAGAAAGTTCAAGTAAAGATAAAAAAGTAAAAGTCGTTTTAGATTGGTTTCCAAATACGAATCATACTGGCTTATATGTAGCACAAACGAAAGATTATTACAAAAAGCAAGGGCTTGATGTAGAAATTATCCAGCCTGGTGATAATGTAACGGCAGAGCAGATGATTGCTTCTGGGAAAGCAGACTTTGCGATAAGCGCACAAGAAAATGTAACATTAGCTCGTGTTGAAGGAATCCCAGTTGTTTCTGTTGGTGCAATTATTCAGCATAATACCTCTGCTTTTGCATCTCTAAAAAAAGATAATATGACGTCACCGAAAGATTTTGAAGGTAAACGTTATGGCGGTTGGGGGGGACCAGCAGAAGAAGCGACGTTAAAGACGATTATGGAGAAACATCAAGCTGATTTTAATAAAGTTGAAAAAATTATTCTTGGACAAACAGATTTCTTTAAATCAATCGGTCGTGATGCAGACTTTGAATGGATTTATTATGGATGGGATGGAATTGAAGCGAAGCGTCAAGGAAAAGAGTTAAATACAATTATGGTAAAAGACTTAGATCCAGCGCTTGATTTCTATAGTCCTGTTATTATTACAAGTGAAAAACATACGAAGCAAGATAAAGATTTTGTGAAAAAATTTATGACGGCAACGACAGAAGGTTATGATTTTGCAATTAAAGAACCGAAAGAAGCTGCGGATATTTTAATTAAAGCTGTTCCAGATGTGAATAAAGAATTAGTACAAGAAAGCCAAAAGTGGTTAAGTACAAAGTATCAAGATGATGCAAAAGCGTGGGGAGTACAGAAGGAAGAGATTTGGACAAATTACATGAATTTCTTATATGACAACAAAGTTATTAAAAAGAAAATCGATGTAAAAGATGCCTTTACAAATGAATTCCTTCCAAGTGAAAAATGAGTGGATTACAAATAAAAGATATTGTAAAAGCTTTCGATGGAAAGAATGTATTAGCAAATATTAGTGCTTCTATACAAGAGGGAGAATTCGTCTCTTTTGTAGGTCCAAGTGGTTGTGGAAAAAGCACTTTGTTAAATATGATCGCGAGTGTTGAAGAGCCAACGAGCGGAGAAGTGTTTTATAACGAGGAGTATGTAAAAAAACAAGATGTTGTTAGTTATATGCCGCAACAAGATTTATTACTACCGTGGCGATCGGCTTTGCAAAATATCGTTCTTCCATTGGAAATTGAAGGGAAGCCTAAAAAACAAAGGCTGACAGAAGGAATGGAAGCATTAAAGCAGTTTGAGCTAGATGAATATGCGGACCATTATCCAGATGAGTTATCAGGTGGAATGCGTCAAAGAATTAGTTTCCTTCGCACATATTTATGTGAAAAGCCAATTATGCTGCTGGATGAGCCTTTTGGAAAATTAGATGCATTTACAAAAATGGAAGTACACAGTTGGCTTTTAAATTCTTGGCATCAAGAAAAGCAGACAATTGTTATGGTTACACATGACTTAGATGAGGCAATTTTACTTTCTGATCGCGTATTTATTTTATCTCAAAGACCAGCATCAATAGTTGGCGAGGTACAAGTGGAATTACCTAGGCCGCGAACGATGGATATGTTAACATCTCTTGAGTTAAAGAAGGATAAGGAAGAAATTTTAAGAGTATTGGCTCCTTATATGAAAAAATAGAAAAAAGTCTTTTAACAGTTTTTTGTATAATTGCTGTTAAGAGGCTTTTTTCTATTGAAGGAGAAAGATGAAATCTATAGGGGAAATAGTGGATTCATTAACATCGGATAAATTGGAAGAAGGAACAAAAGAAAAAGTAGAGAATAGAATATAACAGAGTGGTTTATACTCTTAATATAACAAATGTTAAAGGAGTGAAAGGATAAAATGACTTTATCAACTGTTCTTCAAATGGTTTTAGCTTGATACGGGAGAAGTCTGCCCATTTTTAAAGATGAAGCTAAATTGAAGACAGCAGGTAAAGAACCTTAATCCTTTCTTACGATAATGTGTAATGGGTAAGGTGTATTCACCTTACCCATTTTTATATGTATAACTAAATAAGGCTTTATACTGTTGTTCTCTCTATTTAGCTTATGGATCATAAGAAAAGGAGAGAAAAAAATGAGTATATTAACAGTAGAAAATGTAAGTCATTCATATGGTGAGAAAATCATTTTATATAATGCGTGCTTTCGATTATTAAAGGGCGAACATGTTGGGCTAGTAGGGAAAAATGGAATTGGAAAATCCACATTATTACGCTTGTTAACAGGAGAACTTATACATGATGATGGAAACATTGAATGGTTTCCACGTGTGAAGATTGGCTTTTTACAACAGCATATAGATTTACAAGAAGGCATAACAATTGAAGAATACTTGCAAAGTGCGTTTTCTAACCTGTATGAGTTGGAACGTGACATGTTAAAACTTACAGAAGAGATGGCTGAAGCAGGAGAAGTAGCGAAATTGTTAGTAAGGTATGGAGAGTTACAAACTATATTGGAGAATTCTAATTTTTATCAAATTCATACAGAAATTGAGGAAGTAGCAACAGGCTTAGGCTTGTTTGAAATAGGATTGGAAAAGGATGTTTCAAAGTTAAGTGGTGGTCAGCGGACAAAGTTGTTACTTGGGAAACTCCTTTTAGAAAAAGCGGATGTTTTATTATTAGATGAGCCAACTAACTATTTAGATACAGCACATATAGAATGGTTGCAATCATATTTACAAATGTATGAAAAAGCTTATATTATCATTTCGCATGATGAAATATTTTTGAACAATATTACGAATGTTATTTATCATCTAGAAGAACGAAAGGTTAAGCGCTATGCGGGAGATTATGAAACCTTTTTGCAAAGTTATCAATTACAAAGGAAACAATTACAAGCGGCGTATGCGAAACAACAAAAAGAAATTGTACATTTAGAGGGTTTTATTCAAAAAAATAAAATTCGTAAAGCGAAACAAGCGAAAAGTCGTGAAAAAGTATTAGAGAAAATGAAAAAGGTTGAAAAGGTTAACGATGTACCTCGCGCCCGTTTTGATTTTAATGTTTATACTGAGCCAGTGAGTCGTATATTACAGGTAGAGAAACTGAAAATTGGTTATGGTGAACCGTTATTTCCGGAATTGGATTTTCAAGTGAAAAAAGGGGAAAAGATTGCGATTATTGGTCATAATGGGATTGGAAAAACAACAATGTTAAAAACATTACTAGGACAAATAAAACCGTTAGGCGGCTCAGTTTCTGTTGGGGAACGAGTAAAACCCGCTTATTTTGCACAAGAGGAATTTTCCTCAGAAATAACTGCACTAGAAAGAGTATGGGCAGGGAGACCAGATATGACAAGAAAAGAAATCCGACAAGCATTAGCAAAGTGCGGATTGAAAGAAGAACATGTATTAAAACCTATCCAGTTATTAAGTGGAGGAGAACAAACAAAAGTACGATTATGCGAACTTATCGTAACTAAAAGCAATGTTTTAATTTTAGATGAACCAACTAACCATTTGGATACAGAGACTAAGGCGGATTTACAGGAAGCGTTAAAACAATATAAAGGTACAGTTTTAATTGTTTCACATGAGCCCTCTTTCTATGAAGCATGGATAACGAAAATATGGAATATCGAAAAATGGAACGTTTAACAATAATCACAAAGAAAAGGCATTANNTAATGCCTTTTCTTTGTGATTAACATGATTTTCGAGAACTCTCAAATGAGAATTGTATGAAAAAGAACTCTTATGGTGCGCTTATAAGCGCACCATAAGAGTTCTTTTTCTTTGGTTATATTTATAATAATACTAGATGCCTTTCCCTAATAGGCTACTATCTTTTTTTATATATATAGATAGTTTGAAATGGAATGGAAATGATTCCTATATGTAAAGGATAATGTGATTAGTATGGGAAGACAATAGAACTTAAAGGAAATTCATGTAAAATTCAGATGAACTTCACGCGAACTTCATATTAGAAACTAAATATAATTATAATAGGTTATTATAATATAAATTGTGATTTTTCATAAAATTAAAAGTTTGAATTTAGGATAGAGCACTCAAACCTAAATTCAAACTTTAGTGAAATAATTAATGGAGGTTACGTTTAGTTTTCGTTAATGGATGCATTTACAAGTTCGGCGGGATTGCCTGTTCCTGCCCCTCCGATTGTAACTGATCCACCAGGAGGAATTTCACCATTCCATCCTGCATTCGTAATTACGTAATGATTATTTATTTTACTACTAATTTTAGAATCCCAAACTTGTGTTAAATTGCCGTTATAATCAAATTCTAATTTCCAGTTTTTAATAGGGGTCGTTCCGCTATTTTTAATTATAATTGAGAAGTTGTAACCACTTCCCCAATTTGAAGTGACTGAAAAGGTAGCATTGCCATTTCCACCAGGAGGTGTTGTGTTAGCATCATCTGTTTTTATAAGAATAGAAGTAGGTTGTGATTTGTTACCAGCAGCATCTTTTGCTAATACTGAAAATGTGTATTCTGTATTAGGTTTCAAGTTTTTAACTGTAATGCTATTTGTTGTTGTACTCCATTTCTCTTCTCCGGCAGTAATTTCATATTCAGTAACGCCTACGTTATCAGTAGATGCAGTCCAGTTTAATTGAACTGAGTTTGAATTTTTATTTGTAACAGCAATATTTTTTACGTTTGTTGGTGGTTCAGTATCTTTTTGAGTAATAGGTCCACCAAGTAATTCTTTTACTAGCGTATCAAGTAATTTTGGTCCACTACAACTATATTTTGGACTTGTACGGCAATCCCCGCTTAGTTCCCAAAACATTGCGCCACTTAAACCCTTTGTCTTTATATAGTCTGTTTTATATTTCATAGATTCATTGTCATCATAGCTAATAAAGGTTCCTGTAGTCGCATTATATAAATAAGGTACTTTCGCTACATCGTTCCATCCGCGAACAAAACCATTTTTATTCACATAATTAGATGCTAAATCACCATAATCGTACACACCTGTGTCACCGGTAGAATAATCATCCCAAGTACCTTTAGAAGCGAGCTTTCCGTCACTACCTGGTTTACAAGGTTGGTATTGCCCATTATTTTCTTTTCCGCAACTTTTCCATCCACGTCCGTAAAAAGGTACACCTAATACGAGTTTATCCGCTGGAACCCCTTCATTTGTATAAATGTCTATCGCACCATCTACGTAAAATTTCGTATCCGCTGCGGGGTCATTTGGATCTTTGTATAGTGCAGCATTATGGTTAGAAGTAGCTTCCCATCCACCGTGGAAATCGTATGTCATAATATTAATCCAATCCAGTATTTGAGAAATCTTCTTTAGCTCTGTATGATCCGCATAACGTTGGCTTGCACCTGACGCGATTGTTAGTAAATATTGTTTACCATCTTCTGCACCAGCTTTCGTTAATGCATTTCGAACATCTTGAAGCAGAAGGGTGAAGTTTTGTTTATCTTCAGGACGATAACTACCACCAGGAATCGTTTCAACACCCGGGTATTCCCAGTCTAAATCAACGCCGTCAAATCCATATTCGCGAAGAAAAGCTACTGTAGATTCAGCGAACACTTTTCTTGTTTTTTCATCAGCGGCCATATCAGAAAAGCGGTTAGACCAAGTCCAGCCACCAACTGAAATAATTGTTTTTAAGTGAGGATACTTAGCTTTTAATCGTTTCAGTTCTCCGAAATTTCCACAGCGGGCATATTTATCACAATCTTCCCAAGTTGTACCCGATCCCGGATAAGATTTTGTGACATCAGCCCATGGTTCACCGAGTACGAGAGTGCCATTAGGGACCTCTTTATTTTGCAGTGGTACACCAGATTCTTTACAGTTCCACGTTTGTTTATTTGGATTATCGGGGTGAGTAGAAGGGTTTCCATGTTTTCCATTCCAGCAAATATCAGCGAAAGCATAGTTTAAATGAGTTAGCTTTGATGCATCAATGTCTGCAACTTGATAATTACGTCCGTAAACGCCCCATGAAGGAAAATACCCAACAATTTTTTGACCTTGCTTTGGTGAATCTGCTAATGCGAAATTTGGAGTAATAAAGTTTGTGAGAAAAAGAGGTAAGAAAAGTAGTAGGGATAGTAATAGCAGCGTGAATTTTTTTGATCTCATAGTCATTTCTCCTTTCAAAATAAAAGATATATTTAAAGGCATGCGCCAATAAACCAAAGTGAATCTAGACGTATGAAACGTCTAGATAAAAATGATCAGACATCACGAAGTCTATACAAGGGAGCTGGGGGTGATTAAATCGTAGCAAATGCAAGATTTGGTGTAAACGCTTTATTTGATTCACAAAGATTTTCTCAATATTAAATGGCTCTAATACAGATTACACATGAAAATAAAATATTGATTAGGGAGGAAGAGGCTCCTTGTAATTAAATTTGAGAAAAAATTGTATAAAGTCAATTTGTAATAGCGTAGCAAGATGAGAAAATATCATGTAAAATAATAGTAAAAATATGTAAAGGAGCGAATGGTGTGGATGTCTTTTTGAGCATTGCTGAAGAAAAAATTCGACAAGCAATACGGAATGGTGATCTCGATCATATTCCGGGGAAAGGAAAACCACTACAATTAGAAGACCTTTCAATGGTACCTCCAGAACTTAGAATGAGTTATAAAATCTTGAAAAATGCAGGTATGATTCCACCAGAAATGGAACTACAAAAAGATATATTAAAAATAGAAGACTTAATTGCGTGCTGTTATGATGAAGTAGAGAGAAAAGAATTACAAGAAGAGTTAACAGCAAAAACGCTGCGTTTTCAGCAGGTAATGGAAAAGAGAAAGATTAAAGATAGTTCAGCTTTTCGTATGTATCAGGGTAAAGTATTTCGTAAATTACGCTAAGAGGGATAAGATGAATACATTTGAAACGATAGAAGAATTAGCGACATATATTGAAGGACAACAATTAGTACTGCTGTTTATTAAAACGGAAAATTGTGGTGTTTGTGATGTTATGTTAAGAAAAGTAAATTGCGTATTAGAGAATTATGATTACGTAGAGAAAGTAGAAATATTACTACAAGACATGCAAGAGATTGCGGGGCGATATGCAGTATTTACAGGGCCAACAGTTTTATTATTTTATAATGGAAAAGAGATTCTTCGTGAATCGCGCTTCATTTCACTTGAAAATTTAGAGAGAACCATTCAATTATTCGAAGATTAAGGGAGGCTTTTATATGGAATTTATTATTGTCATACTATTATTTGTTGTAGTTGGAACGATCGTAACAGCAGTTCAATCAAACAAAAAGAAGGTAAATCTTACAAAACAAAATAACATTCATAATTCATCCAACAGCTCATCACCATTATTTTTCTTTGCTGGATCGGATAATGATAGCTCGCACGATGGAGGTTCACATGATTGCGGAGGTTCTTTTGGTGGAGATAGTGGAGGTAGCTGCGGTGGTGGAGGCGGCGGTGATTGATGAGAATACGCCTTATAGGGGGCGTATTTCTTTTTAAACAAACGTTTGATTAGTTGGCTTACATATGCATAAAAACAGTTAAACAAACGTTTGATTAAATATTTTTAACATGCTAGGGGAAATGAAAAGGGAACCGTATTTCTTACTAAATTAGGATTTAAATTTGGAATAATACATATGATTCGAATGTGGTTTGAAAGTACGTTTTCTTAAATAAGGAGTATAGCCTCTTGCGATAGAGTTTTTTTATTTGTTATTATTAGACTGAACGGTCGGTTTAAAGAGGTGTGAATATGAGAAGAAGCGCAGAAGAGATAAAGAAAGAAATTGCCTATAAAGCAGAAAGTCTGTTTTCACAGAAGGGCTATGCAGCTACATCTATGGAAGAGATTTGTGAAATTACAGAGAGAAGTAAAGGAAGCATTTATTATCACTTTAAAAGTAAAGAAGAATTATTTTTATTTGTAGTGAAACAGCATACGTATGATTGGCTTGAAAAATGGAATGAAAAAGAGAAGTTGTATAGTACTAGTATTGAAAAACTATATGGTCTCGCGGAATATTATGTAGAGGACATACAGCAACCCATTTCAAATGCAATAGAGGAATTCTCTATGAGCCAAGTTGTAAGTAAAGAAATTCTGGATGAACTGTTAGCTTTAACTAGAGAATCATATGTTATGGTTGAGAAATTAATTGAAGCAGGTATACAGTCTGGAGAGTTTCAAGAAGATGATACGCGTGATCTTATGTATATTGTGAATGGATTATTATCGGGGCTTGGAGTACTTTACTACGAGTTAGATTATAAAGAGCTGAAACGTATTTATAAAAAGGCAATAGATGTATTGTTAAAAGGAATGGCAGCTGAATAATAGGTCAGTTGCTTTTCTTACAAAATAAATTAGACCGAACGGTCGGTTTATGAAAGGGGAATGAAAATGAACGCTTTATTTAAAAACCGAGCATTTATGCTCGTTATGGCATCTGATATTTTACAACAATTTGCAATTTGGATCAGAAATATGGCTCTTTTGTATTTCATAATGGAGCGAACGAATAATGATCCAGTTTCAGTTTCTTTATTATCGGTTATGGAATATGCACCTATTTTTATTTTCTCGTTTATCGGTGGGGCGCTAGCTGATCGCTGGAATCCGAAAAGAACGATGGTCGCTGGAGATGTATTAAGTGTACTGTCTATTGTAGGAATTGTCTTGTTGTTAAAGCTGGATTATTGGCAGGCTATATTTTTTGCAACACTCATTTCCGCGATTGTAGGTCAGTTTTCTCAGCCATCATCTTCGCGTATATTTAAACGCTATGTAAAAGAAGAACAGGTAGCAAATGCGATTGCATTTAATCAAACATTACAGTCGCTATTTATGATTTTTGGACCAGTGGTAGGATCGCTTGTGTACACACAACTTGGTTTATTTACGTCACTATATAGCTTAATTATTTTATTTTTGTTATCTGCTATCGCTCTTTCATTTTTACCAAAATGGGTGGAACAAGAGCAAGTGGCGAGAGGTTCATTAAAAAATGATATAAAAGAAGGTTGGAAATACGTTCTTCATACGAAAAATTTACGTATGATTACGATCACTTTCACCATTATGGGCTTAGCTGTTGGACTAACGAATCCATTAGAAGTGTTTCTTGTAATAGAACGGCTTGGAATGGAAAAAGAAGCCGTTCAATATTTAGCCGCAGCTGATGGAATCGGTATGTTAATTGGTGGTATTGTTGCTGCAGTTTTCGCTTCAAAAGTGAATCCGAAAAAGATGTTTGTATTCGGTATGAGCATATTAGCGATGTCATTTTTAGTAGAAGGGTTATCTACATCATTTTGGATTACTAGTTTCATGAGATTTGGAACAGGTATTTGTTTAGCCTGTGTCAATATCGTTGTCGGTACGCTTATGATTCAACTTGTACCAGAAAATATGATTGGCAGAGTAAATGGAACGATTTTACCACTGTTCATGGGGGCAATGTTAATTGGAACTTCACTAGCTGGAGGATTGAAGGAGATGACCTCACTAGTTACTGTATTTTGTATAGCAATGGCACTTATTTTATTTGCGATAGGTCCGGTTTTACGTATGCAAATAAAGAAAGAAGATATTGTGAATCGAGAGGAAATGACGAATTGATTAGTTTCGAAATAGCTATTGTAAGGGAGCAGAATTGCTCCCTTTTCTTGTGGCAATCTTTTGACAATGACATGCCCCAACTATATACTGATGATGTAAAAACGATTTTACAGGTTAGGAGAAACGGTGTGAAAAATCAAATCTATGAATTGCGCACTGCAAATAATATTTCACAAGGTGCATTAGCGGATAAGTGTAACGTATCAAGACAGACGATAAATGCAATTGAGAATAATAAATATGATCCAAGCTTAGCACTAGCATTCCGGTTAGCAGAAGTATTAGGAACAACTGTCGATAAACTATTTTTGTACAAGCTTTAGAGTTTTTAATTGTAGGGCGTTATCGTTAAAAATATAAGAGAAAGATCCCCTTCTTGTGTGAAGGGGATCTTTCTCTTATATTGTTTTAGTTTTCGGATTAGGTGGTGTAACGGACGTATCATTTTCAGGTACTCTAGTTAATAAGAATCCACCGATAATAAATAGGACAATAATACTAAGGACACCAGCGTTTGTTTTTCCTGTTAATTGTGTTGTGACACCTACTAATACCGGACCCATAATTGCTGCGAATTTACCAAAGATATTATAAAATCCGAAGAATTCATTTGCAGATTCTTTCGGTACTAGTTTTGCGAAATAAGAACGGCTAAGTGCTTGAATCCCGCCCTGAGAAGTAGCAACTAACATTGCTAAAATCCAGAAATCAAACGTCGTTTTTAAGAAATAAGCATATGTGCAAATAATGATATAAATGATAATGCCGACATATAGCATTTTTTTACCGGTAAATGTTTCCGATAGTTTTCCATATAATAAAGCAAATGGACAAGCGACAATTTGTGTTACAAATAAGATGATTAATAGATTGGTTGCACTAATACCGAGATCTGTTCCGTAAGCAGTAGACATAGTGATAATTGTATCTACCCCATCAATGTAGAAAAAGTAAGCTATTAGGAACATAAATACAGTTTTATATTCTTTAATATTTTTAAACGTATTAGCAAGGCGCTTGAAGCTCATTGCAATTGGTCTTGGATGACGTTCAATATAGTGTGTTTGCTCTACATTTTTTAGCATTGGTATCGTAAATAGTCCCCACCAAAGAGCTGTTATTGCAAAGGAAATTTGACTAGCAATTCCGACTGATAAGGGGATAGTTCCTTTTTGAGCAAGAATAATAAGAGCAATACAACCGATAAAAGGAATTGTGCTCCCAATGTAACCTAATGCAAAACCTCGCGTAGAAATTCGGTCCATTCTATCTCCAGAGGTAACATCTACTAGAAATGCATCATAAAAAATATTTGCTCCAGCAAAGCCAACTAATGCGAGCATATAGCATCCTAGTAATAAGTACCACTGAGATGTTGGAACAATTGCTAGCATACTTGTAAATACGATACCGAGTCCAAAGAAGAATGTGAAAAATCGTTTTTTAAATCCCTTATAATCAGCAACTGTGCCGAGAATAGGAGCGAGTATAGAAATTAAAAGTGTAGCGAACGAGTTTGCATATCCCCAATAGGCTGTTGAAGTTGCGCCAGATAGTCCAGCTTCTTTTGCAGCTGCTTTAAAGTAAATTGGAAATAATGCAGTTGTAATGACGAGCGAATATACCGAGTTCGCCCAATCGTACAATATCCAGCTTTTTTCTTGTCTGGACATTTTTTTCATATAATGTTCCCCCTTAAATTTGTTCTACTAACAGTGTACAAAAATAAAAATTATAAAAAGAGAAACAGTGATGATTTTTACATAACTTTTACATATATACACAGTTCTTTACAATTGAAGTAAATCCTCTACAATTGCGCCGTCTGTTTCACCTAAGTGCAAACCGAGTAACCTAGCGATAGTCGGACCTTCATCAATCAGTCTCATATACGGAATTGTAACGCCGCTTTGAATGCCTTTCCCAGCAGCCATAAAAATTGTTTCATAGTTAGGTTTTGTTGGGGAATATCCATGTGTTCCAAATGTATATTTCTTACTAGAATTAACATCTTCTTTATTAATTTCTTTTATGAAATCACCTGTATAATTTTCAATGAAGTAATAACCTTCCATGGCCTCTAGCATAAATAAGCAATTACCATCAGCGCCACGTTCTTTTGCATCTTCATCGTGCAGAATAAATTCAATTCCATTTTGTTTATCCTGAAGAAGCTCTTCAAGAAGAAGTTGAATCTCTTTAATCGTTTCAGTATCATTTTTATCCTTTACATGTACGTAGGCAGATCCATCACAGCTTTGGCAATAAGCTTTCCAATCGTGTATTTTTCCACGTTTATTTACGGATATAAGCCCTTTTTGACAGAATAGGACATTTAATTGGATTGCTTTGTTTTCACTTAAAGCGCTATGGTCACCAAGTGCAATAATTGTACTTTCTTCGTATATACCACTTTCTTTTAATGTATGGATAATTTTTCCGAGGCGTTCGTCGTGTCTGTGGATTGCAGCTACTGTTTCCTCAGACTCGAAGCCATGGTAATGTCTTTGAGTATCTAAATCAGTAAAATGTACAAACATAACATTAGGCTTTTTCGTCTGAATTGTATGTACGGCAGAAGCAAGGACGAAATTATCAAGCTCAGGCTGTGACAATCCATTTCGTATATGGCCGAAACGACGATTTAAATCTAATTGATATAGCGGGCTACCGCTAAATAATGAAACTAAAATTTGATTTTGCCACGGTCTATTTGGAAAAATTTCTGGTAAATTGTAATCGATATTTGCTCTTCCAGTAACAGGCCATAGAAGGGCTGCTGTCGTTAAATTTGCTTTGCGTGCTTCATCATATAAAGTTGTCCCGTTAATGGACTTTCGGTACCAATGCCAATCTGGTGACTCACGTCCTGGTTGAAGTAATGTATTGCTGACAACACCATGCTTATTAGGATAATTACCGGTTACGATTGTTGAGTGGCTTGGATATGTTACAGAAGGATAAATTGGCTCCACTTTTTTCGCAATCGCGCCCCTTTTTATTAAAGTTTGGAAATTAGGTAGTTTTTGTAATATAGGAAAATCTAAAGCTGATAAGCAGTCAAAAGATAAAATAATGACGCGATTTGTTAATGCTTTATCCATAAAGTTTCCCTCCTGATTATATAAAACCTATTCTTATATATTACTATTAATACCTGGTAATAAAAATATATTTTTGAATAAAATTTCGTTATTTATTTTCAGAAAAATTAAACATATAATAAGTATAAGGGAATGAATGGAAGGAGGGAATACTATGGATTGGCTAGATGGATTTGGTATCTTTTACATCATTGGTGGAGTCACCGTTCTCCTTGTATTTTTTATGTCATATTTACTAAAGAAACGTTTTCCAGACAAACAGTTTGATATTATATTTGCACTTAGTTTAGTACTTCTTTGTTTAGCTTTCTTTCCTGTAACAATGATCGCTATTGGTGGTTGGGAAGGAATGGGATACGGATTTATTTGTTTCTTCGTTTTAATTGGTACACTAATTGGTATGGTTGCTCATCAACTTGTAAAAATAGTTCGGAAAAGTTACGTATAAAACAGTGATAATTGAAAATAATGTATAAAAATAAGAAAATTGGCTCTTGTTTTGAAATGAAATTTATATTATGATATTCAACAAATTTATTTTGTTATAACGATGAAAAAGGAATAGTACATGTCTTACCTTTTTGCAGAGAGAGAATCCTTTTGGCTGGAAGATTCTTAAAGAGGCGATATGGAACCTACCTTTGAGTTCTGCATATGCAGCGGGAAATTCCCGTTATCAAAAAGAGAGCATACTCAATTTTTTTGTGTATGAATCAGGGTGGTAACGCCGACAAAGCTCGGTCCCTATTTGGGGACGCGGGCTTTTTCTATTTTCTAAAGGAGGAAGAATAACTATGGTAAAAGAACAAGTACAAGCCATTACGAAAATGGAAGAAGACTTTGCTCAGTGGTATACCGATATTGTAAAAAAAGCGGAGCTTGTTGATTATTCAAGTGTGAAAGGTTGTATGATTTTACGTCCATACGGTTATGCATTATGGGAAAATATGCAGAAAGTGATGGATGAAAAATTAAAAGAATCTGGTCATGAAAATGTGTACATGCCAATGTTTATTCCAGAGAGTTTATTACAAAAAGAGAAAGATCATGTTGAAGGATTTGCTCCTGAAGTAGCATGGGTTACTCATGGCGGAGATGAGAAATTGGCGGAAAGACTTTGTATACGTCCTACATCTGAAACTCTATTCTGTGAGCATTTTTCAAAAATTGTTCAATCATATAATGATTTACCAAAGTTATATAACCAGTGGTGTTCAGTAGTTCGTTGGGAGAAGACGACGAGACCATTCCTTCGTACAACTGAATTTTTATGGCAAGAAGGTCATACGATTCATGAAACGGCAGAAGAATCTCAAATTGAAACATTAAATATTTTAAATCTATATGCTGCTTTTTGTGAAGAGTATTTAGCGATTCCGGTTATTAAAGGGCAAAAAACAGAAAAAGAAAAGTTTGCAGGAGCGAAGGCAACTTATACGATTGAAAGTTTAATGCATGATGGAAAAGCACTTCAAACAGGAACATCTCATAACTTTGGAACGAATTTCTCTGAAGCATTTGATATTAAGTTTTTAGACCGTAACGGTAAATGGCAATACGTACATCAAACATCTTGGGGTGTATCAACAAGAATGATAGGTGGACTTATTATGGTTCATAGCGATAATAACGGACTTGTAATGCCACCGAAAGTCGCTCCAGTACAAGTTGTTATCGTTCCTATTGCTCAGCACAAAGAAGGTGTGTTAGAAAAAACAACAGAGTTGCAAGGACGTATTCAGAAGGTTGCACGTGTAAAAATAGATGCTAGCAATAAAACACCTGGCTGGAAATTTAATGAGTATGAAATGAAGGGTGTTCCAATTAGATTAGAAGTTGGTCCAAAGGATATTGAAAAGAATCAAGTTGTACTTGTAAGGCGAGATACGAAAGAAAAAGAGTTTATATCAATGGATCAATTAGAAGAACGCATTCCAGTACTACTTGAGGAAATTCACCATTCTTTATTTAGCAAAGCAAAAGTATTTCGCGATGAGAATACGTATAGTGTGACGAATTTCGAAGAGATGAAAAAAGCGGCTGATGAAAAGCAAGGATTTATTAAAGCGATGTGGTGTGGAGAACTAGCTTGTGAAGAAAAATTAAAAGAAGAAGTTGGAGTATCTTCACGTTGTATTCCGTTCGAACAAGAAAGTTTAGCTGACGAATGTATTTGCTGTAGTAAAAAAGCGAAGCAGATGGTGTATTGGGGAAAAGCGTATTAATGCTCTTTCTACTAGATGGCAAAAAGGACTTTGATTGCATAATAAAATGCAATCAAAGTCCTTTTTAGTTTTATCCCGCTATTTGCCAGGCAGTAAAACTCCCACTTCAAAATTCGGCTGGAGCAAAGAAGTTAGGTGGGAGCCCTGCTGCCCGTAAAAGCCCGATTGGTGAAGGTTAATAATCAGTGGGGGATGAACAAAATCCCCACTGATTAAAGTTTCACTTTATAATCTGTTTCATGTATTTTTAGATGGAAGGATGATTTTTTTATTTTGCGTTTTTACGACGAATAAATAGTAACACACCAATTAGGAATGTCGAAAGACCAATTAAAATAGATGCAGGATAATGCGTTGCAGTATTAGGCAATTTATTGCCTTGTTTTGTTGCATTATCTTTTGCGTTACCGCTTTGAGAGCCGCTATCGCCTTTAACACGGTTGCCGCCCTGAGAGCCATTACCACCTTGAGAACTGCTGTCGCCTTTAACACGGTTGCCGCCCTGAGAGCCACTGCCACCAGAACCACTGCCACCAGAACCACTGCCACCAGAACCATTGCCACCAGAACCGTTGCCGCCAGAACCGTTGCCACCAGAGCCATTGCCACCAGAACCGTTGCCACCAGAACCATTGCCACCAGAACCACTGCCAC
>NZ_NADT01000063.1:122349-144491 GCF_003264205.1 Bacillus sp. SRB_8
AGAACCATTGCCGTCAGAACCACTATCGTCCTGAGAACCATTGTTTCCTGGAGGTTTATTATTATCTTTTGAATTACCTTCTGCTAAATTATCGTTATTTTGTACAATAGCGTTTGTTATTGGATTGAAGTTTTCAGTTGCAGCATTACCAATATTTAAGCCGCTAAAAAAGGATAAAGAAAGTGTTGATGCTAAAATGAAGATTTTTGTCATTGTTTTCCTCCTGAAGAAAAAATTATTGTTCCATCTAAAATACACCCCTTTGTAATATTTCATAGGAAAAAGAGTTTTATGCAAAAAAACTATATATAGAAAAAGGGAGGGCACTGAACAAGTCCACTTCATAAGAAAAAGGAGGTGTATTTCTAAAGGGAGAAAAGAGTTAATGTGAATATAGTAGAGTGATGGAGAATTTACACTCATAATAGTAGAGGAAGTGGTAACGGATGAAAGAGTATATTGCATTTGATATTGGTGGTACGCAAATTAAATATGGAATTGTTTCAGAAATAGGGGTAGTACTAATACATAAAAAGGTCCCAACAGAAATTCACTTGGGCGGGGAACAAATTGTTCAAAAGCTTATATATTTATCAAAAAAGTTAATGACTGAACATACTATTTCCGGAATTGGTATTAGTACAGCGGGAATTGTTGATATTGATAAAGGAGTTATAACGGGAGGTGTGGATCATATTCCGCGTTATGCTAATATTTCTATTGTTGAGAGATTACAAGAAGTATTAAAAGTTCCTGTATCTATTGAAAATGATGTTAATTGTGCAGCCTTAGGCGAGAAATGGAAAGGTACAGGGAGGGGAGAAAGCGATTTTATTATGCTTACGCTTGGAACGGGCATTGGTGGAGCAATTGTTATAAATGGAGAGTTATACCGTGGACATTCGTTTGGCGCTGGGGAATGGGGGAACATGTTAATAGAAGGGAAAACTTTTGAGGAGGTTGCCTCAATTTCGGGATTAATTCATCTCGTACGAAGATATAAAGGTAAAAAGGAGTGGGATGGTAAAACAATTTTCGAATTATATGATAAGGGTGATAGCGGTGTTACTCAAGCCGTGAAGATTTTCTTTAAACATTTGGCGATTGGTATTAGCAATCTTGCTTATATTTTTAATCCGAAAATGATTATTATTGGTGGGGGAATTACTGAAAGAGGAGATGATTTCTTAAATGAAGTGAAGGAAGAGATAGGAACATACTTAAATCAAGAGATTTATAGTAATTGTGAGATTAAACTTGCGCAAAGCGGTAATTGTGCAGGAATGATTGGCTCTATTTACCACTTATTACATCAGTATAAATAAATATAGTATCTGTTTTCATATAATTAAGAATTTATCCTTTTTCTCATTAGATAAATAATGCTACAATATAAGAGAAGAATACAATGTTTTCCGAGTTGGAAAATGCTTTGTAGAAAGGAAGAAACTTCATGCCTATTATTTTAGAAAAAGGACAAAAGATTGATTTAACGAAAGGACAACCGAGAGTAGCGAAACTACAGGTTGGCTTAGGCTGGGATCCAATTGGGCAATCAGGTGGGTTTCTGTCTTCTTTATTTGGAAGTAAACCAAGTGTAGATTGTGATGCATCTGTCGTTATGTTAGAAGGGGATCGTTTTTTAAACAAAAATGATCTAGTTTACTTCGGCAACAAACTTTCTACTTGTGGTAGTATTATTCATTCAGGAGATAATTTAACAGGTGAAGGCGCTGGTGACGACGAAACAATTTTCGTAGAATTACATAAAGTTCCGAGCCGTATTAATCGTTTAGTATTCGTTGTAAATATTTATGACTGTGTAAATCGTCGTCAAGACTTTGGGATGATTCGCAATGCATATATTCGTATTCAAAACCCACAAACAGGTGAAGAATTAGCGCGTTATAACTTGTCAGATAATTATGCTGGCAAAATGACTTTAATTGCAGGTGAAATGTACCGACACGGAAACGAATGGAAGTTTTCAGCAGTGGGAGAAGGAACACAAGATAAAAACTTAAGTGAGATTGTATCACGTTACCAATAAAATAAACCAAGGAGGAATAGTATAATATGGCATCTATTTCATTGAAAAAAGGACAAAAGGTAGACTTAACAAAAACAAATCCAGGTCTTTCGAAAGTTCTTGTAGGACTTGGTTGGGATACGAATCGTTATGACGGACAAAATGATTTCGATTTAGATGTTAGTATCTTCTTAGTAGGTGCTAACGGTAAAGTTTCAGGTGCAGAGGATTTCGTCTTCTATAATAATCCAAAAGGTGCGAATGGTGCTGTAGAGCATTTAGGAGATAACCGTACAGGTGAAGGTGAAGGCGACGATGAAACAATTAAAATAGACTTAAAAAATGTTCCTGCTAACATTGAGCGTATTTGTTTCACAATTACAATTTATGATGGAGAAGGCCGCAGCCAAAACTTCGGACAAGTTTCTAATTCTTTCGTACGTATTATGGATGAAGAAAAGAATACAGAATTAATTCGTTACGATTTAGGAGAAGATTTCTCTATTGAAACAGCTGTAGTAGTGAGCGAATTATACCGTCACGCAGGTGAATGGAAATTCAATGCAATCGGAAGTGGATTCCAAGGTGGATTAGGTTCTCTATGTAATAACTTTGGTTTAGATGTAGAGTAATAGATTTATATATCCATCAGTGAAACGCGTAATTACTGATGGATATATTTTTAAAAATTAAAATATAGAGGTGAATATATATGGTTATTCAATTGCAAAAAGGACAGAAAATTGATTTAGCTAAAACAAGCCCAGGTTTATCAAGAGCAGTAATTGGTCTTGGATGGGATATTAAATCTTATGATGGTGGATCTGATTTCGATTTAGATGCATCTGCCTTTTTATTAGATGCGAACGGGAAATGTACGAAGGAAACTGATTTTATTTTCTATAATAATTTACAGTCTCCTTGTGAATCAGTTTTACATACAGGAGATAACCGTACAGGTGCAGGTGACGGTGATGATGAGCAACTTGTTGTCGATTTGAAAAAGGTTCCAGCAGATGTTCATAAAATTGCTATTACAGTTACAATTTATGATGGTGAAGGCCGTAATCAAAACTTTGGACAGGTTGCAAATGCATTCGTTCGTTTAGCAAATGAAGAAACAAACGAAGAAGTTCTTCGTTTTGATTTAGGGGAAGATTTCTCCATTGAAACAGCAGTTGTCTTTTGTGAATTATATCGTCATAATGGACAGTGGAAGTTTAGTGCAGTAGGAAGCGGATTCCAAGGTGGATTAGGTGCGCTTGTAAAAGCGTATGGCTTGGATGCATAAGAAGGGAAACGATATTCGTTTCCTTTTTTTGACCTTTCTATAAATCTAGCAAAGAATAGGGGATAAAGGTAAGATGAGTATTTTGCAAGGAATCCTTGATACGTATGCTCAGTTTTTCGACTTGGACATGTGGATTAAAGTGTTACAAGATCCAGTATCTTGGGGGTTAATAGGTACACTTGTTGTACTTGAAGGGTTATTATCTGCTGACAATGCACTCGTATTAGCAGTAATGGTAAAACATCTTCCAGAAGAAAAACGAAAAAAAGCATTATTCTATGGACTGATTGGAGCTTATGTATTCCGTTTTATTGCAATTGGAATCGGAATGTTCTTAATTAAATTATGGTGGGTAAAAGTGTTAGGTGCACTTTACTTAGCTTGGCTTTCAGTTAAATACTTCATTGATAAAAGAAAAGGTAATGCAGAAGAAGAGGAAGCTCATGGTATGAACCAAAATAGTATTCTCTTCAGAATGTTCGGTGTCTTCTGGGGGACAGTTGCGATGGTTGAATTAATGGATATCGCATTCTCTGTAGATAGTGTACTTGCTGCATTTGGTGTATCGAATGAAGTTTGGATTTTACTATTAGGTGGAATGCTCGGTATTTTAATGATGCGCGGTATTGCTGGCGTATTCTTAAAATTGTTAGAGCGTATTCCAGAACTTGAAACGACAGCATATATTTTAATCTTAATTATTGCAGCAAAAATGTTACTGTCTGTTATTCATATTGAAGTAAGCCATACGCTATTCTTTATTATTTTAGTTGTAGCATTTGGAGCAACGTTTATACTTCACTACATGAAGAATTCTGGACAAGCTAAAGAAGAAGTTGCAGCTACTAAAAATAATCATAAATAATTGAAATGGGTTTGCTCGTTATGCGAGCGCCCATTTTTTATAACTAAAAATAGTTTATAATAGAAGAGAGACTTTATAAAAAAAGTAAATGTTTTTGGAGGTGAACTGTTGTGTTTTCACGTTTTACACTTCAACCATGTGCATTAAAAGACGAATCAGATTTAAAGCAATTTGAAGCGCTTTTAGAAAAACGCCCACAATATGAACTGACAGAGAATGAGATGAAGTTTAGTTATATAGCAACTCGTATTCTTGGTGTTCCTAATGATGTAGATGAATATTTCAATGAGCTATTTGATTATAGCGAAGTGAAAGGGATCGTGGTTTTGCATGAACAAAATTTAAATAAGGTGATTGATCCCGAAAAACTGCGCCATATTCAAGAGGTTTTTACATTACATCAAGAAGCACCGAATGGCCTTACAGTAAATAGGCTTGTCGCCCATCTGTCTGGAAAACAACTATTACCGCAAGTAGACAATCCTGATTTACAGCATTATATACATACGACGTTTATTTCTGTATTGAAATTGTATGAGAAACAACATAATCAATCTTTAAAAACAGAAGGATTCCGGCGTTTCTTAATCGATATGATTAAATTAAGTGAAAATTACGTAGCGAAGTGGTTCTCTACGATTAATTATAAGAAACAAATGCCACGTATCGTTTGGTACGGTGATGCGACGGAGAGTCGTATATATTTCTTATACTTTCTTATTATGCTCGGCTGTGATGTGCTTTATTATCACCCAGAAGGAAAAGATGGATTTGAGAGTGTAGATGAGGAAGGAAAGACCTTTGTCGTATCTCATTCAGGCCGTATTTCATTGGAACCATTTCCTGATCGGCGTCGTGAACGCGTCGCAACGGTAGCTTATCAAGCTTCAAAAGAAATCGAGCAAGTACTTCACCACGATAATTCATTATTATACAAACCGTGGCAATTCCGTTCGTATACACCTGTAGCCCGTACGCTCAAAACGACGTACGATGAACTCTTTTTAATTACGAAAGAAAAGGCATTTGTACGCCCAACATTCTTTGTTGAAAATAAGCATATTTATATTCCTTCTTTATTTGCAAAAATATCAGGTGTTTCAAAGAATGATAAAGAATATTTTCAGCGACTAAAGGCTGTTACATCATTTGATAACAGTTTATTAATTAATACATTCCCGTTTACGAAAGAACAAAAAGCGAATTTCCAATATCATTATCGAGATGCATTGGACCGCGGGGGGAAGTTACATCCGGATTTAATTATGAACAGCCATTGGTGGCCGCATAAGCGTTTACCAGAAGGATTACAACATGGTATTGCAGAAGCAATGATCCATACGTGTGAAAGTGAAATGTGTAAACCAATTGCGAAAGAGACGAAACAAGATGTAGCGCTGTATGTTTTCGCACAACTCTCTCAAATACCACCGAACATTTTAGAGCAGCTTGAGAAATTTGATTATTCGCAAGAAGTACCGAAAATTGTTATATTTAATAATGAGAAGAGCGGAGAATTAAGTCGTTCTGATGCTGTGTTATTACTATTTTTAAATCAAATTGGAGTAGATGTATTCCACTTTAATCCAACGGGGAGAAACGATATTGAACCGTATATTGAATCAGGAGCATTTGATTCACATTGGCTTGAAGAAGTTAATTTCGATCTTGAATTTCATGGTTCATCAGCCTATAAAAATTTATCACAAACAATAAAAGGACTATTTCGTCCATTTTTATAAGGAAAGGGAGAATACCATATGAATAACCCAGTCGTACTAGATTCGAAAACAGAATTGAATGAGCAAACCGCACAAGATGTTCGCTTGCAACTTAGACAAGATGCAGAAGTGCAACGTATTTATAACGCAGTAGATATTAAAGATCAATTAGAATTAATAGAACTCGGAAAAGAACCTTCTATGGAAATTTCACGTTTCGCTGATCAAATTTTACATACAATGTCTTTATCGAAAGTAGAAGACTCTGGTGAATTATTAAAACAGCTTGGTAAAATTATGGACAGATTTGATAGTAAAGACTTTGCGGAAGAGAAAAGTGGTTTCTTCTCACGTATGTTCAAAAAAGCAGATAAAATGATTGAACAAATCTTTAGTAAGTATCAGACGATGGGTCGCGAAATGGATAAAGTATACGTAGAAATTACGAAGTATCAAGATGAAATGAAAAAATCAATTGGTACGTTAGATGGTTTATATGAGCAAAACTTAAAGTATTATTTAGACTTAGAAAAATACGTAGTAGCAGGGGAAATGTTATTAGAGCGTTTAAATACAGAGTTAGTTCCGATGTACGAAGAGCGCATACGTAATAATGATCAGTTAGCGGGTATTGAATTAGAATCGCTTAAAAACTCTGTTGAAATTTTAGAACAACGTATTGATGATTTAGAAAAAGCACGTATGGTTGCTCTATTAACGGCACCACAAATTCGTATGATTCAACGCGGTAACAATAAATTAATCGGTAAAATCAATACAGCATTTATTACAACGATTCCTATCTTTAAAAATGGTATCATTCAAGCGGTAAATGCGAAACGTCAAAAGCTTGTTGCGGACTCTATGGCTGAACTTGATCGCCGTACAAATGAATTACTTAAGAAAAATGCACAAAATATCGCAACTCAGAGTGTGGAAGTAGCGAGATTATCAGGTTCTTCTAGTATTAAGATGGAAACACTTGAGGAAACTTGGAACATTATTTCAAGAGGTATGCAAGAAACACAACAAATTGAAGAGCAAAATAAACGTGAGCGTGAAGAAAGTCGCAAGCGTATGGCTACATTAACAGAGAATATCAAAAAAGAATTACAAGGATAAAGTGAAACTTTAATCAGTGGGAGATGTTCATCTCCCGCCTAACTTCTTTGCTCCAGCCGAATTTTGAGGTGGGAGTCTTACTGCACGGCAAATAGCGGGATAAACAAAAAGGCAATGAGGAATATTCCTCATTGCCTTTTATTTTCTCTTAAATAATTTAATGATTTCATTCACAACAAGCGGAATGATACTTAACAAGAGAACAAATCCCCAATCTCGCATTGTTAATGCATGCACACCAAATATATTGGCAAGAGGTGGGATGGAGATAATACACACTTGCATAAGAACACCGATTAGAAGTGAGAAGACTAAATATTTATTTGTAAATATCCCAATTGAAAAAATTGATTTCGTTCTTGAACGTAAGTTAAATGAATGAACGAGTTGAGAGAAACTAAGAACGACAAATGCCATCGTTTGAGCGTGTAATAGCGCGTCTTCATCAATTTGCTCTGGGAAGAGAGGAAATAAATTTGTATCTCCTGTATAGAGCTTTGCCCCAACGATAAAGGCTGTTAAAGTAAGAAGTCCAATTACAACCCCATTGAAAATAAGAAAAGGAACGCTGCCGCTAAATAAGCTTTCTTTCGCATGTCGTGGTTTTTCCTTCATCACATCTGGATCTTCAGGATCAACACCGAGTGATAATGCAGGCAGTGTATCTGTAATTAAATTTACCCACAAAATGTGAATAGGGCGTAGTGGTGTTGCCCAGCCGAGTAAAATAGCTAAAAAGAGAGCTATAATTTCGCCGAAGTTACAAGAGAGTAGGAAGAGAATAGACTTTTTAATATTACGATAAATATTTCTTCCTTCTTCAACAGCTTTCACAATAGATGAGAAGTTATCATCTGTTAAAACTACATCTGCTGCACCTTTTGCGACATCTGTTCCTGTAATTCCCATTGCTACTCCAACATCTGCTTGTTTTAAAGATGGAGCATCATTTACACCGTCACCAGTCATGGAAACGATATTTCCTTTAGCACGTAATGCTTTTATAATCTTCACTTTATGTTCTGGAGAGACCCTAGCGAATACATTTAAGTGATTAATTTTACTTGCTAGTTCTGTATCTGGAATGTTATCTAATTCAGTTCCAATCATGATTTCAGATATTTCTTCAGCAATGCCAAGTTCTTTGGCAATTGCAAAGGCGGTATCCTTATGATCACCCGTAATCATAACTGTGCGAATACCAGCCTTTTTACATTCTGTAATTGAATCTTTTACTTCTGTACGTGGTGGATCAATCATACCAACAAGACCGATAAAGATGAGATTTTCTTCGAGATGATTTATATCCATATCGTTTAAGTCGTATCGTTTA
The DNA here is from genome assembly GCF_003264205.1 of Bacillus sp. SRB_8. Classification (NCBI taxonomy): domain Bacteria; kingdom Bacillati; phylum Bacillota; class Bacilli; order Caryophanales; family Bacillaceae; genus Bacillus; species Bacillus sp. SRB_8. The sequence goes on from NZ_NADT01000063.1 coordinate 130,711, forward strand.
TATGCGAATGAAAGTACTCTTAATGCTTCTTGCGACATTGACCCGGCAGCTTCTAATATTTGATTTTTATCAGAATCTTTTAGGACCTCAAGTTTATTATTTATAAAGATATGGGTACAGTGAGGTAAAAGTTTATCAATAGCACCTTTCGTCATGCTATAGTAGCCTTCATCGTACGTATGTACAGTTGACATCATTTTACGATCAGAATCGAAAGGCAATTCGTTAACACGTTCATGTTTATTTTCTAAATGATCTTTTTGAATGTTAAAAGAGCTTCCGGCAACAAGAAGGGCAATTTCTGTAGGATCCCCTGTTTGTGAGTCGGCACCGTAAGAGGCATCGTTACATAAAACCATATTTTCTAATAATAGACGGTGTGCATCATTATTTACATTCAAATTTTCTAGCTGGTCGTATGTGCGATCACTATAAAAGTGAGTAACGGTCATTTTATTTTGAGTTAATGTACCTGTTTTATCTGAACAAATAATTGTGACAGAACCGAGAGCTTCAACAGCTGGTAGTTTACGAATGATAACGTTTTGTTTAATCATACGCTGAACACCAATTGCAAGAACGATGGAAACGATAGCTGGTAAGCCTTCTGGAATGGCTGCAACAGCTAAACTAATTGCGGTCATAAACATTTCTAACGTATCCCGGCCCTGTAAAAAACCGATGAGAAACATAGTAGTGCAAATAGCTACAGCGACAAATCCTAAATATTTTCCTACTTGTGCTAAGCTTTTTTGAAGTGGTGTCATATCATCGTCTGCTTCATGTAAAAGGGTAGCGATCTTGCCAATTTGTGAATGCATCCCAGTTTCAACAGCAACACCGATGCCACGTCCGTATGTTACTAACGTCGACATAAAGGCCATGTTTTTTTGATCACCTAATGGTACTTGCTCATCATTTTGCATGGAAGGGTGGTAGACTGCATCTTTATCTACAGGGACAGATTCACCAGTTAGAGCAGATTCTTCAATTTTTAAATTCGCAGTTTCGATAAGTCGTAAATCGCAGGGGATATACCGCCCGGCATCAAGCATGACGATATCACCTGGAACGACGTGCTCAGATGGAATCTCTTTTAGTTCACCATCTCGCTTTACGATAGCTTTAGGTGTTGCCATCTTTTTCAATGCTTCTAAAGCCTGTTCCGCTTTCGATTCTTGGATTACACCGATAACAGCATTTAAAACTACAACGAGCGCGATAATACTTGCATCGGCCCATTCACCTACAAAGGCGGAAATAAGGGAAGCGATAATAAGGACATACACGAGGACGTCATTAATTTGGGCGAAAACGCGCTGCCATAAAGTACGTTTTTGTTTGGTAGCTAATTCATTAGAACCATATTGCTTTAAACGTTCATTTACGATTTTATCTGTTAAACCGTGTTGTTCATTTGTTTCTAGGTCGATTAATGTTTGATTTTTCGTCTTACTGTACCAATTGCTCATAAGTAAGCACCTCCAGTAAAAACAGTTAGCAATGGTAGTGTGGCAATTTTTTGAGAGTAGTATGTATGGAGAAAAAATCTAAGGTGAGGTTCTACTTTCATTGTACAGTAATTTAGAATGTGAGGAGGAAAAGAGAAGAGTTGTCATGAATTTGTTGAAATTAAAAGAGCCTCGAATACTTGAGGCTCTTTGTCATTTTTTAATTAATGTACCTAATTCCTCAGTAATAGCTTGCATTTCACTAATACTGAATGTTTCACGTTTCATAACGTGCTCATAAATGTCACGTAAGTCCTCGTACATTTCTTCGTTAAAACTAGCAGCTCTCATTGCTCCAGCATTAACCATGCGTAATTTTTCTTTAATAGCTTCTACCATATATTCAACGTTTGCTTCTGATTTTACGGATAAATCCACCGAAGTGTCCCCCTTTAAAATAACATAAGGTTATCTTAACATTTTTTTATCATTTTCGTTAATGAAACTTTTCAATCCTATTAAATTAGTAGGGATTTCCTTTATAATTAATAATTGGTTGTTTATACTATATAAGTATATAGTAAGAAATGCACCAAGAAGGGAAGAAACAAAAATATGGTCCGAGTATTGTTTGTTTGTCTTGGGAACATTTGTCGTTCTCCAATGGCAGAAGCAATTTTTCGGGATCTTGTCGTAAAAGAGGGACTCGAAGAGAAAATTGTCATTGATTCTGCAGGAACTGGAGATTGGCATATTGGTCATCCACCACATAAAGGAACAAAAAAAATTTAAAAAGAAAATGAAGTCTCTTTTGAAGGAATTAAAGCACGGCAAGTAGAAAAAGAAGACTTAACAAAGTTTGATTATATTATTGCCATGGACAACAAGAATATAGCGGATTTAAAAAGTTTTGGTAAAACTGAAGGCTATATTGGTAGACTGTCCGATTTTGTTCCAGACGGTGGCTGGACAGACGTTCCTGACCCTTACTTTACAGGGAACTTCCAAGAAGTGTATGACCTTGTAACAGAAGGGTGTGCAAAGCTAGTAGCTTTCATTCGAAATGAACAAGGAATATGAGGAAGCTTAGAAAGTAATACTTTCTAATATAAGAAATGAAAGGGTGAAGGAATATGGCAAAGAAAAATAATATTGCTCGAAACATTGCGATTGGTGTAGCTGCAGGTGTAGCTGTATCTATGCTAAAGAAAGAAAACCGTGAAAAAGTAAAAAACACGGCAGAAAAAGCAAAAACAAAGATGATTGAAATTGGTGAAAATTCGAAGATAAAAGAAAAAGTGCAAACTGTTACAGATAAAGGACGCGAACTTGCTGATTTCAATGTAGTAAAAGCGAAAGTAGCAGAAATCAAAAAATTGACGCCGTCTGTTGTAGAAACGTTAAAAGAAACGAAAGAAATTTTTAGTAAGAAAAAAATCGTGCCAGTAGAAAAGCCGGAAACGATTGAAATTCAAGCTGTATCTCCAAAGGAAGATGAGCTTAAAGCAGAAGAAGAGCCAGTAGTAGCTGAAGATGGTGGTATGAAAGAAGCGCGTGAATTATTTATGAAGGACTCAAATGCAGAGGAAAAAAAAACTGAAGCATACATTGAGCTAAAGCAAAATAAAGAAGAGAAGAAAAGCGTCTAAAAAATATGAGGAAATTTCTAGAAAAAGCAAAAAGAAATCGCACTTTTTCGTTAGGGAAAGATTTATATGACCGGACGATGCGCGATGATGTAGCGGGCTTAGCAGCACAGCTCGCTTATTTCTTCTTGCTTGCGATTTTCCCTGGGCTTGTTTTCTTAATTACGCTTCTTGGCTTTATTGACCTTCAAACAGAAAGTGTGCTCAATTTATTAGAACCGTACGTACCAGAAGATGCGATGAACTTAATTGAAGTAAACGTAGATAAAGTTGTAAACGAACAAAATGGTGGTTTATTATCATTCGGTTTACTATCGATGTTATGGTTTGCTTCAAACGGGGTGAATGCGGTTATGAACGCTTTTAACCGCGCTTATGATGTAACAGAAACCCGTTCCTTTATTAAAACAAGAGCTTTATCTATCGTGTTCACGTTAGCGATAATTTTTATGATTGTGTTTGCACTAATCGTCCCAGTATTTGGACAAGTGATTGGGGCAGCCGTGTTTAAAGCAATTGGTTTATCGGATAGTTTTTCTTATGTTTGGAGTATTACGCGTTTAGTAGCAAGTTTCTTTGTCTTAATCGCTTTGTTTAGCTTTTTATATACATTTGCGCCTGATCGGAAATTAAAGCGAAGAGAAGTCATATCGGGAGCAATATTTGCTACTGTAGGATGGATTGTGGTATCGTACTCATTTGCCTATTATGTAGATAAATTTGCAAATTACGCTAATACATATGGTGGTCTCGGTGGTATCATTATTTTAATGTTATGGTTTTACTTAACTGCGTGGGTAATTTTACTTGGCGGTGAAATTAATGGTTTACTCCATCATTATAGAACGGGTGACAATAATTCCCGTAATGAAAAATGAGCTCTTGTTCCATAATAAAAGGGAACAGGGGGGATATTTCATGAGTAATAATAAAAAGAACCACAATAATAAAAGTAATAATAAACAAAAGAGCAGTTCGCATCCAAAGCATAAAACGAGCAGTAGTGCGAACGGTCACAATAGCTACCATTAAAAAAAACGGGTCCTTTATCAGGGACCCGTTACTTATTTCCTTTTAATAATCGTAAGCCATTCAAGATTACAAGAATGGTACTTCCTTCATGTCCAATAACACCGAATGGAAGAGCTAAAAACTGCAAGAAATTAGAACAAATCAGCATTGCAATAACAGCTAAAGAGAAGATAACGTTTTGCTTCACAATACGGTTCATTCGTTTTGATAAACGGATTGCTTGAGAGAGACGAGATAATTCGTTTTTCATAAGAACAACGTCTGCAGTCTCTAATGCTACGTCTGTTCCTTCACCCATTGCAACACCAATACTAGAAGTAGCGAGTGCAGGTGCATCGTTTATACCATCTCCAACCATGGCGACTATGCCGTACTTTTCTTTTAACTGCTTTATCGTTTCAACTTTTGTTTCCGGTAAACATGATGCGTAATATTCTTTTATATTACTTTCATTGGCAATTGCTTTTGCTGTTTCTTCATTATCACCAGTAATCATGATTGCTTCGACACCAATGCTTTGCAAATCACGAATAGCCGCTATCGTTTCTTGGCGAAGGGTATCTTTTAAAGCGATCAGTCCAAGAATACCATCCTCATCACTAATATAAACGACAGTTTTCCCCTCTTTTTCAAGTGAAGCAGAAATGCCATTATGAAATGTCTTTGTTTCTTCTCCAATAAAATCAGCTTTACCAATTTTATAAGATTTGTTTTCTAATATTCCTTTTAATCCAAAACCAGTTACATCTTCAACGTTTTCTGGTTTTTTTATCGTAATGTCGTAAGCATGTTTTGCATATTTAACAATCGCTTCTGCTAAAGGATGTGTAGAGTGACTTTCAATCGCTGCTGTAATAGAAAGTACTTCACTTTCTGCTATGCCTTCTCGAACATATACATCTGTTACAGTAGGTTTTCCTTGTGTTAATGTTCCTGTTTTATCAAAGGCAATCGCCTTTACTGAAGCTAGACGTTCTAAATGAATACCACCTTTAAAGAGAATACCGTTTCTCGCTCCGTTTGAAATTGCTGATAAAGTTGCCGGTGTAATGGCTGCAACTAGCGCACAAGGAGAAGCGACTACAAGTAAAATCATCGCGCGATAAAACGTTTCATTCCAACTCCAATCAAGTAAGAAATGAGGAACAAACATCATAAGCGCAACAACAAGTAGTACACCTTTTACGTATGTTCCTTCAAATTTTTCGATGAATAGTTGTGATGGGGATTTTTCGCTTTGTGCACTTTGAACGAGACGAATAATCTTTTGGAATAATGTTTGATCGCTCGGCTTCGTAATTTTAACTTCAATAGCACCACGTAAATTTACAGTGCCGGCAAATACTTCATCGCCGAATTTTTTCTCATTCGGAATGGGTTCTCCTGTAATAGCAGCTTCATCAATATTTGTTTCACCAGTATGAATTGTGCCATCAGCAGGAACACGCTCACCTGGCTTAATTAAAATAATATCGTTAATTTGTAATTGTTCAACTGGAACACGTTCCTCAATTCCGTTTGAAATACGTAATGCTTCTTCAGGTTGTAGATCAAGAAGCGCTGAAATTTCTTTTTGGCTTTTACTTAATGTATAAGATTCCATTGCTCCGCTTAATGCAAAGATGAAGATTAAAATAGCACCCTCTGCCCAGTAACCAATAACTGCGGCACCGATAGCTGCAAAAATCATGAGCATTTCAACATTTAGCTCTTTCTCTTCAATTGTGTCTTCAATACCTTCTTTCGCTTTTGCAAATCCTCCAATTACATAAGCAAGGATATATAAAGTAATACCTGCACTTATTGCATTATTTTTTGTGAATAACCAACCAGCTAAAATAAAAATACCAGATGCGATTGCAAATATAAGTTCATAATGTTTCTTTAATGTATCCCATAAAGAGGGATTAGAAATATCTTTTTGTGCTTGTAATGTTTTTACTTCTGCGTTCATTACTACTCGCTCCTTCCGAATTCTTATTGAGAAAAAGAATCAAAATCGAAACCCCTATAAAACGACGAAAGCTGCCATCCATAATGGATAGCAGCATTTCTGTTGAATCTGATTTTAATAGTTATTATGTTGTAATTATTCTATAGTATAGCATATGTTTTTCTTAGATGATATGTTTTTGTTTTAGTATAAAGTGAAACTTTAATTAGAGGGGGTTTTGTTCATCCCACGCTGATTATTAGCCCTTGCCAATCGGGCTTTTACTGCCCGGCGAATAGCGGGATAAACTGAAAACTTGTGTTTTCGCATTTCCTTTGGTATATATGAATATTGTTCATAAAAAGATCGGAAAGGAAGACATCAAGTTGAAGACAGAGAAATTTTTTACCCATCCGATTGGCGTGTTTATTGCTGCAATAGTAGCAACATTTTTATGGGGAAGCGCATTTCCCTTTATTAAATTAAGCTATGCTGAACTTGGAATTCAGCCACAAGAAGTCGGGGAACAAATATTATTTGCTGGCTATCGCTTTTTCTTATCTGGTGTAATGCTCTTATTATTTTTTAAAGCGTTAGGAAAAGATATGAAGTTCAAAAAAGGAACAGGAAAGCAGTTAGTTCAAATTGGCTTGTTTCAAACTTTTCTTCAATATATATGTTTTTATATTGGAATGAGTTACAGCTCAGGAATTGAAGGAGCGATTATTTCAGGAACATCATCATTCTTTCAAATTTTACTCGCACACTTTTTATATAAAGATGATGCTCTAAATAGGCGAAAAGTAATTGGAGTAGCTATCGGTTTTTGCGGTGTGATTTTAGTGAATGTACCGAGTGATGGAAGTTTATCATTTCATTTTGGAATAGGTAGCTTATTACTTCTTGGGGCAGCCATGATGTATTCGTATGGAAACATATTAGCGAAAGAAGGTAGTAAAACATTAGATATTGGGTATATGACAGCATATCAGATGATTTTCGGATCAATTGGGTTGCTATGTATAGGTGCATTTCAAGTTGGAATGATGCCATTCACATTTAATCTACATGCAATACTTATGCTCATATATTTATCGTTCTTATCAGCAGCCGGATTCTGTATATGGAATACAATTATGAAGTATAACAAAGTAGGGAAAGTCTCGATGTATATGTTCTTTATACCAGTGTTTGGTGTGCTACTATCAAGTCTAATTTTAGGGGAAGCAATCCATTCCTTTGTACTATTTGGTTTAGCATGTGTCGCAGCGGGAATTATTGTAGTAAATCGTAACCCGGTTAAAAAGAAAGTTGAGCAAGAAAAACAAGTAGCATAGAGAACAGAAAAACGATTAAAATGGAAGAACAGTATTGTTCTTCTTTTTTTACATAGAAAAAGGAGAACGTGATATATGTAACGAAAAAGGATAGAATAAAGCATTTATTGAGGAGAACATATTATGAATGTACTTTACATTGTGTTAGTCGGGCAAATTATTCTTTTTTTAATGGGAGCAATTTATGCAATAGGACAGACGAAGAGAACGAGAAATAATATGCCGTTACCTTTAGCAGTTCGTCTTATTCTTAGTTTTTCTTTAACAGGAAGTGCAATTTGGATATGGTTACAAGATCCATCGGCTGAGTACAGTACGTGGGTTGCACTCGGTATGACTTTATCAACTGTAGGGGATTTATTTATGGCAGGATTAATTCCAATTGGTCATCGATTAATTGGAGGAATGGTTACTTTCGCTCTTGCACATTGTTTCTATGTGAAAGCATTTTTACAAACAGGTATTTCATGGAATGGTTTTTGGATCGGTTTATTCGTATACGGACTCTTTCTAATTATAGGGTGGTTTTTCTTTATTCGAAATGAAAAACAAGACAAACTTTTTACAATAGGCGCTCTAATTTACGGTTTGTGGGTTGGAGGAATGGCATGTTTTGCATTCGCCTTATATTACGAGAATATAGGAATATGGTGGATACCAGCACTTGGTGGTTTACTGTTTGTGATTTCTGATTTTATTATCGGCGTGACAGATATCGGAGGGCGCAAACTGAAGTATGAACCGCTTTGGATTTGGTTTACATATGTCGCAGCGCAGATGTGTATTGTATATGTAGGATTATAAAAAGATACTCTCAAAAATAGTTGATAGACTATTTTGAGAGTATCTTTTTTATTGCTATGCTATTATATTTGTTTGTTTAATTTGTGCAGTATCTTATACTTTCTAAGCATAAATTTCATAGGAAAAGTCCTGTTTGATAGATGGAAAACATAGTATATAAAAATAGTGAATTTATAGGGATTGTTATTTTTATATTTGTAATATTCTAATGTTATAATTCAGAATTTTGTGGAAATTAACCAGTCGGAGTACTTATAATAAAAATAAAAAGATGATGAGATGGTGGAATGATGCAAAAGAAAAAATGTTTGCGTGAATTCTTTGAAGTAATTGCAATTGCATGTTTATTAGTGTTTTTGGCAAAAATCTTTTTGTTTTTCCCTACGACTGTAAAAGGAGCATCGATGAGGCCGACGTTACAAGATGGAGATAAAGTAATTATTAATAAACTTGCAAAGAGATTTGAAAGTTATGAGAGAGAGGATATTATTGTCGTGAAGACAGATAATTTCTATGTGAAGAGAGTTATTGGATTACCAGGAGATGTAATTGAGATGAAGAATGATCAATTATATGTTAATCATCAAGTGAAAAATGAAGAGTATTTAAAGAATAATAAAAAACAGGCAGAAAAATTACTTATCAATTTAACTGAAGATTTTGGACCGATTACAATTCCTAAAAATAAAATTTTTGTGATGGGAGATAATCGTTTAGTTAGTAGGGATAGTAGGAACGGCTTAGGGCTCATTGATAGAACAGAAGTATTAGGAAAGTTCATGGCGATATATTATCCATTTGAACATGTGAAAATTGTAGATTAAAAATAAGAAAAACCAAGCGAATTAGTTGCTTGGTTTTTCTTATTTAAACAGTTGGTGTTTTATTTATTGTTTCTTGTGAAGCAATATGTTCATTATTTTGGTCGATATTTAACATGAATTTTCGTTGTAACAATTGCAATTTAAAGAGTGTTAAAGGATCATGATAAGTTTCTGGGTTTGTTCTTAGCTTTGTTAATGTTTGCTCATCTTCTTGTATTTCAAGTTGGGCCGCTTCTACGGTTTGTTTCAATATGCTAAGAGGGTCTTTAAAGAACATCATGATATCCCGTTCTAGCGCACCTTCAAATACTTCAAATTGAAGGAAGAATTGTTTTGAAATCATCTGAGCAACTTCTGTATAATCTTCTGTTTCAATATATTGTTTATATTTATTTGATAGCATAGATTGATTTTTTTGCATATTACCGAATAATTTCCCTGCACTCTTTAAGAAAAATTGTGTCGGTGTAAAGCGTAATAAAATATTGATGTTAGCTACTGTAATTCTATTCGTCATTCTTGCAACATCTCTATCCCAGTCATCTAGTAATTTGAAATCACAAGGAAGTTTAATACGCTCTTCCTCATAGAGCTTATTAAAGGTATCGCTCATTTCATCTAAATAAGCTTGAGCTTGAATGAATTCATTATGAGCAGTTTCAATCCATTCTTGAATAGACCCAGTAAATTTAGGAAGAAGCACTTGCTGTACATGTTTTTGAATTCTTTCATTCATTGCTACATTTAGTTCTTCATGGACCAGTTTGAAATCACTATCTTCTTGAACGAGGTCAGAGCAACTCTGCAACAATTCAGGAATTTGAGAATGTATATCCTGCGTAATCTCTTCTTTCGTTAAGAGATAAGATTCTGTAATAGAACGAATTTTATCTTTTTGAATGGCAGTAAGATTATTAATAAAACCATCAAGTTTTACTAAAATATGTTTATTCCAGCGAACGGATTTCACTAACGTATTTTCTAATTCCACACGTTCATTTACAAGGTATGCAATTGTTTTTTGGATAAACCATAATAATTTTTCAATGCGTTCTTTTTCCACGTTACGCTTAGTAAGGTTAGAAAGAATAGAGTCTGTTACGTTACCTAGCTGTTCACTACTCTCTTGTGAAGGAGAGTAAGGGAAAAAGTGTGCTTCTGGGAAATGTACGAGTATTTTCTTTTTAATGCTGTTCGTGATATTTTCACTAGTATTCGTATCAATTGTTTGTAAGACGAATTTAATTTGTAAATTTGGTACTTGCTCACGAATATATAATAATGTATCGAGCTCTTCATCATGTAATGGTGAAGCTGAATTTAGGACATAGATGAGACTATCTGCTGCCTGTAAGTATTCAAAGTGAGAGCTGTTTTTGTCAAGTTGTCCATGCACAGTAGGTGTGACAAGGAATGAAAACTTATTTTTTCGTAAAAATCTACTTGGTAATTTAACTTCAATACATTTTCTTTCTAGTTTTGACTGAGAAGGTACCGCTAGTATGTTATGAAGTTCGTCAAAGTTTGGTATATTTCGTATATCTAGTTCTGTAAGCTCAGTTATTTTAGTTTGACTATCATCTTTAAATGTAATTGAAGTTGTTATAGCCTCATTTAATATATTTTCTCCTAGTATAGAGTTAATAAAGGCTGATTTATCATAATCGCTAGCTCCTGCTACTAGAAGTTGTGTAACAGTTAAATCGTATAACTCACGAACAAGTAGTGTGAATTGATGACCTAAATCTACATCATTCTTCTCAGCCCATACAGCAATCGTTTCAAATAATACTGATACGTCTGCCATATCAACGTTTGCATGAGCTGATGCATTTGAAAGTAAGGCACCTGCGCTTTTTACGAGTAATGATTCTAGAGTTGTCGGTGAAACTTCATTCCATGCTAATACTGCTGCGGAGACAAGTAAAGAATCTTCCGCTCTCATTAAACTAAACCAATTTGTTAATAAATCTGGTACAAGTCCTTGTAATTCGTGCATGAAATGTTGTCCAGTAATCAATTCGAAGTACGTCTCTTGATAGCGAGTAGAAAGTTCATTCCAATCGTCATGAGCATCTACTTCAACATGTAAGAATAGGTGATTTATTGTTTGAATCCAAGGGAGATGGAATGATTCATTTTCATAGCTGTTCCAAAGTGAGATAACAAGCTCTTTAAATTGAACTTGATCAATTGTATATAAGGCTTTTAAAGATTCATAGAAATACTCAGGTTTAATTTTTTTAGTAAAGCCTCTGTTCACATAATTGATTAAAGTATCGAACCAGTGTAATGATTTTGTTCGAATTCCTTCTTGAACAGCGAGTTCAATAGCATTATTCCAATCTTCTTGTTTTTCATAGAACGATCGAGCGATTGCAGTAATATTTGGATAGTCTGGTTGAAATGCAACAGCCTCGCTAATCGTCTTAAATGCTAGTCCTAAACGATTTTGCTCTATATAAAGGGAAAGAAGTTGTAGGGAAACTTCCATTGTAAGAGTTGTATCTTCTGTTTGGATAGATGTATAAATTTCTTCTGCTTTTGGCAAGAAATCTAATTCGAAATAAGCATCTGCAATATTCTTCATAGCCCAGAGAGCAAGTTCATTATTTACTTTCTCCCATTTGAATATAGCGGCTTCAAAGTCGTTAGTTTGAAAATAAACTTCACCTTGTGCAAAGCGAATATTAGATATATTGGAGAATTCATTTTTTGATTCATTTATATATGCTTCACCGAGTACTTCCGCTACCGGAATGGAAGAGTCTTCTGTTAAAAATGTTTTATAGTAAATCTTTTGGATAAATTGTTTTTCAATGGTCATGTTCGTTCCCCCTGTATAATTTAGAAAAATGATGTTGTATGTAAAAGGGTGCATGTTACTCTAATAGGTAGAAGTTGCATTATATAGACCAAACTATGTTTTTGCTAGATATATCATTTTTCTTGAGAGTTAAACCGTTGCAAAAAGTAACTTCCCTTTATTGTAACAAAAAAATAAGCCTATGAATTTTTATTTTTTTATCTCGCTATTTATAGGCAGTAAGACTCCTACTCCAAAATTGAGCGAATGCAAGGAAGTTAAGTGGGAGACCTGCTGCCCGTAAAATCCCGATTGGTTCAGGCTAATAATCAGTGGGGATGGATAAAAAACCACCGATTAAATCTCTATTTAAGGAATGGAATAGAAGTAGAGTTCATTATAAAAACAATGTATAGTGAATATGTATACCATGTTTGTCTTAAAGATAGAATGGGCACAATATGGGATAACGATCGTGTATAGGATGTGTCTTCCGAATGGAACAACATATTGGCGAGTTAATCGCACATTATGGATATTTTGGAATTATTATAGCTTTAGCTGGCGGGATTGTTGGATTACCTATACCGGATGAGTTTTTATTGACTTTTATTGGATATAACATTTCAAAAGGAGTTATGTCAGGAACAGCTGCTTTTTTAAGTGGAATGGCAGGTGCAATGCTTGGCATTACATTAAGTTACATATTAGGTTTAAAACTTGGGCTCCCTGTTTTAAAAAAATATGGTCCGAAAGTTAGAATTAAGGAACATCATATTGAAAAAACACATATTTTATTTGAAAAATACGGTCCATTTCTTTTAATGATTGGCTACTTTATACCGGGAGTACGTCATTTAACAGCATATTTTGCTGGAGTTTCAAATTTAACATTGTGGCGATTTTGTTTGTATGCTTACGGTGGTGCACTAATTTGGATAAGTGTTTTTATTGGCTTAGGTTGGAAACTGGGAGAGAAGTGGCGCTTTGTTGAATATAGTTTACATCATTATGGAATATGGATTTTATTAGTTTCGGCAATTGTAATATTGATTGTGTGGATTTACATAAGGAAAAGAAAAAACCGCTAATAATAGCGGTTTTTTTAGCTGAAAGCAATAAATAATACACCAGCTGTAATAAAGACTACACCAATACCGGTCATAAAGTTTAACTTTTCACCTAATATAATCATCGCGAGAATAATGGAAAATACTACACTTAATTTATCGATAGGTGCTACTTGTGAAACTTTTCCTGTTTTTAACGCAAGAAAATAAAATAGCCATGACGAAGCACCAGCGATTCCACTTAATGTGATAAATAGCAGTGCTTTTTTATTTAGGAGGACATCACCGATATTTTGAAATTTACCTTGTATAATAATAACTCCTACCATAAATAATGCCATAATAATAGAGCGAACCGTTGTTGCGACGTTGGCATCGATTCCATCTAAGCCAATCTTTCCGAAAATAGATACGAGGGCAGCAGCAATTGCTGATAATAGTGCGAATAATAGCCATGAACTCATAGTGAAACTCCTCCAATCTTACATTATTATACATGAAAATCATTCTCATGTATAAAAACGAAATAAACCCCCGCCCTATATTTTTAATAAGGTGGGGGTTTATTATACTACTCTGCTATTTCTTCATATAAAAAGTACGTTACATTATAAATATGCTCTACTTCATCATCCGTCATAAATAATAATTCGTCACGTTCAATCCCTTTTTTCTTTTCAATAAACTCAATCATGTTTTTTCGTTCTTCTCTTTTCATCAATTTTAATTTCTCCCCTCAATCTGTTTTAATACAGTTTATTTAAGTTACTGCTATTATATAACAGAATCTTTAGAAAGTTCCACCTATTTTATTGTTTTTTTCAGAAGAACCTTTCGACAAAACAAGCCCACCTAAGTGATATGATCCCCTTATAGTA
>NZ_NADT01000064.1:0-66713 GCF_003264205.1 Bacillus sp. SRB_8
CTTAATCATACGAGGTGGTGATGACTGTAAACATGCAATACATAGCTGGATGGTAACATTAAGTTGGCCAGACCTTCACTATTTCTGTTAATAAATACAAGAAAAAATGGAGGATTGAAAAATGAGGAAATACAACGAATTAGCAAAAGAAATTATTGAAAATATAGGTGGAAAAGAAAATATAAATAGCTTAACACATTGTGTGACTCGACTACGTTTTAAATTGAAGGACGAGTCCATCGCAAATGATGACACCCTAAAAAATATGGATGGTATTGTCACGGTCATGAAAAGTGGTGGTCAATATCAAGTCGTTATCGGAAACCATGTACCACAAGTATATGATGATATTAGTGTACTGATCGACGTAGATCAACTGAATGCAACTAAACAAGGTGAGCAAAAGCCTGAAAAACTACTACACAAAGCAATTGATATCATATCAGGTATATTCCAACCAATATTAGGTATTATGGCTGCATGTGGTATGGTGAAAGGACTAAATGCGCTGTTTGTTGCTATAGGATTATATAGCTCAACTTCGGGTGGCTCAATGGTCATTAACGCAATCGGTGATGCTTTATTTACTTTTCTACCATTATTTTTAGGTTATACTGCAGCTAAAAAGTTTGGTTTAAAGCCCATGTTAGGCTTAGTTGTAGGGGCTATTATGTGTTATCCAAGTATACAAGCTAGTGTTGTTTCTTCAAGTACTAGTGCAATGTATACATTATTTCAAGGTTCTATGTTTAAATCGCCGATTTACATTGACTTCTTTGGCATACCTTTAATTTCGATAAACTATACAGGTACAGTTATTCCTGTTATTTTAGCTGTATATTTCGCAGCAAAATGCGAAAAAGTTTGTAATAAGTTTGTACCAGATTTACTTAAATTCTTCTTTGTTCCAATGCTTACAATATTAATTGCATTACCAGTTGCATTTATTGTAATTGGACCACTTGCAACCTTTGGTTCAACAATTGTTTCTGAATTTGTATTTGCAGTTAGAGACTTTAGCCCATTGTTTGCTGGCATCATAGTAGGAGCTACATGGCAAATACTAGTTATCTTTGGTATACATTGGGGGTTCATACCTGTATATCTAAATAATATTATGACTATGGGATACGATAACGTGATGATGCCTTTCTTTGCTTGTACTTTCGCAACTGCGGGAGTTGTCCTAGCTATATTATTTAAAACAAAAGACAAGAAATTGAAGGAAATGTCTTTACCAAATTTCTTATCCAGTATATTCGGAGTAACAGAACCAGCTATTTATGGAATTCTATTACCCTTAAAGAAACCATTTATTATTAGTTGTATTGCTGGTGGTATCGGTGGGGGATTCTATGGATTCTTTAATTTAAGAAAGTTTATGGCTGGTGGAATGGGTATTTTTGAATTACCTGCGATGATTGAACCGGATGGAGCAATGGGGAATTTAATTGTTGCGGTTATCGGTATTGTAATTTCAATGGCAGTTGCATTTATATTGACGATGATTGTATATAAAGAGAAAGAGACTGCTGACGCAGGTGTGAATGAGCCTCAAATTGAAGTTAGCCAAGATCAAGATGAAAAGAAAAGTAGATTAGAGAAAGAAATAATTGAAAGCCCAATAAAAGGTGAAGTATTGCAATTAAAAGATATAGAAGATGCGGCTTTTTCATCAGGTGTATTAGGTAATGGAGTTGCCATCGTACCTACAGAAGGGGTAGTTGAGGCCCCTGTTAATGGGGAAGTAACGGCATTATTCCCTAGTTTACATGCGATTGGAATTATATCGGATAATGGAGTGCAGATTCTGATTCATGTTGGTTTAAACACAGTCCAATTAGAAGGTAAAGGATTTAAATCTTATGTACAACAAGGTGATAAGGTAAGGAAAGGTCAACGATTGTTAGATTTCAATATTGAAGAAATAGAACAAGCTGGTTACAGTGTTGTTACTCCAATAGTTATTACGAATTCCGCAGATTATTTAGAGGTCGCGGAGAGTAAAGATGGTAACGTGGATAGAGGAGCGAGTTTAATTACTGTTATATTTTGATGCAAAAGACGGCCAAATCTAGGCGGAAAAGTTTTCTATACACGGTTACTAAGAATAATACTTCGATATTGGAGGAATGAGTGATGAAGTTTAGTGATGATTTTTTATGGGGTGGGGCTACCGCAGCCAATCAATGTGAAGGGGGCTATAACGAAAATGGGAGAGGACTTTCGAATGTGGATGTATGCCCAACAGGAGAAGCTCGATCTTTAGTAATTACAGGAAAGCTGAAAATGTTTGATTTTGATGAAAATTACTATTATCCAGCTAAAAAAGGCATTGATATGTACCATCATTTCAAGGAAGATATTCAGCTATTTGCTGAAATGGGCTTTAAAGTTTATCGAATGAGTATTGCTTGGACTAGAATCTTTCCATTAGGTGATGAAGAAAAACCTAATGAAGCGGGGCTTCAATTTTATGAAGATTTATTTAAAGAATGCCGTAAATATAATATAGAGCCACTCGTAACCATTACTCACTTTGATTGTCCGATGCACCTAATTAAAAAATATGGTGGTTGGAGAAACCGTAAAATGATTGATTT
Source organism: Bacillus sp. SRB_8 (assembly GCF_003264205.1). Taxonomy (NCBI): domain Bacteria; kingdom Bacillati; phylum Bacillota; class Bacilli; order Caryophanales; family Bacillaceae; genus Bacillus; species Bacillus sp. SRB_8. The sequence goes on from NZ_NADT01000064.1 coordinate 2,604, forward strand.
CTATATGCAACTATGTCAGGTTATTTTTAAAAGATATAAGGGTTTAGTTAAATACTGGTTAACGTTTAACGAGATTAATATGATTTTACACGCTCCATTCATGGGGGCAGGAATTTATTTTGAAGAAGGTGAGAATAAGGAAAAGATAAAATATCAAGCTGCACACCATGAACTTATTGCAAGTGCAAAGGCCACTAAAATGGCTCGTGAAATAGATGGAAATAATGTAGTCGGCTGTATGTTTGCAGCAGGGAGTGTATATCCTTATAGTTGTAATCCAAATGATGTTTGGGAAGCAACAAAATTAGATCGGGAAAGTTATTTCTTTGTTGATGTACAAGCAAGAGGAAAATATCCAAACTATGCACTAAAAGAAATGGAACGTAGTGGGACGCTGCCAATAATGGAGAATGGGGATGAAGAGCTCCTCGCAAAATATACAGTAGATTTTATTTCCCTTTCTTATTATAACAGTCGCTGTGTAAGAACAGATAGCGACGGGGGAGATAATGCAGAAGGAAATTTATTTGCATCCACCCAAAATCCTTATTTGGAGTACAGCCAATGGGGATGGCCCATTGATCCATTGGGATTCAGAATTACTCTAAATCATGTCTACGATCGTTATGAGAAGCCATTATTTATTGTAGAAAATGGATTAGGGGCAAAGGATGAAGTGGACAAAAATGGTTATGTGGAAGATGATTATAGAATTGATTATTTAAGAGAACACATCCAAGCGATGAAGGATGCGATTCAGGTTGATGGGGTAGATATTTTAGGGTATACAACATGGGCACCTATAGATTTAGTGAGTGCAGGATCTGGTGAGATGGACAAGCGGTATGGATTTATTTATGTTGACCAGGACAATAAAGGAAACGGAACATTAAAAAGAAGTAAAAAGAAGAGCTATTATTGGTATAAAAAAGTTATTTCGACGAATGGGGAAGATTTAGATTAAATAGTGTGGATGGCGTAGTCACAGGGGTGCAGCTATGATGGAGGGAGTTCTTCGCCACTGTACAGATATGAAAAAACTGAAATTATGTAGAAACACATGGACAAAATGTCTTTGTAAGTGCCTTTTATCATCTGCTTGGTTTATAATTGATGCTACGATTTAAAAATATCGGTTCGCACAAGTTATATCGTCCTGAAGTTGGAATGAATGGGGAATATCCTCACTTTCAATCTGTTCTAAGTAGATCAATTAATTGGGATCTCATCTTTCAACAGTTTAAGGTTGCAACTACTTTACGGCTAGGAACTGCATAAGTAGAAGCGATTTTAAAGTGACTTATCAGAGATACGAAACATCCGACTTATTTGGTTTTATGTGAAACTACCAATCATTAATTTTTCTAAACTACAGTTGGTATTTTTTCTTCAATCACTGTTGTTAAATAAGTAAAAAGATTTTAGATAAATATAAAAACGTAGAAATAATTAATTTCTACGTTTTTATTTGTTTGTAAATTATTTATTTTCCTTTTGTTCGTATGTAAAGTTAAGTGTTGAATGAGATTCGGAGGGAGTAATTTTGTTGTTTATTAAAATTTGAGTGCATGATATTTAATAATGCAAGTAATGCAGTTCTAGACTAAGGAAACTTTAATTTATCTATGTATAAAAAAGCGCTGTATATCAGCACTTTTTAAAAGGTACGTGGATTTTAAAATAAAGGTTGTACATTATTAAAAGCGTAACTATGCACGGCTAAACATAGATTCTTACTTTGTTAATTGTTATAAGGATCTATATGATTATTTATTTTTATTATTATTATTAATTTTTTCAGTGTATAGAACTTGTTCTTTGTAGTGTTTTTTAATTGGGAAAGTATGTGTACCAGAGCCGTTTTTGTATGTTTTATTGATGGGGTTTTTTAGAGGGATTGTTGTAGTTTCAGTAAATTCATATGGGTAGTTTATTTTAGATTTATCTTCAAACATGAAAATGCCTCCTTTTAGGATTTCCTGAATTCTTTACTATAACATGATATGCATATATATTTTTTTTGGACTAGTTATTTATATAGGTTGGAACAATTTAATTACATAACTATTGAAATATTTTAAAGAAAAACAATTCGAGAAAGATATTGTATTGATAGCCGTTAACTACTAGTACTGTTTTTAAGTTATCGTGATGTAGTATCTTGGTTCATCTAACAACCATTATTTGGTAGGTTATTTTGTTTACCCACGAAGGAAACGTCGTATATATATTCAATATAGATTGTTTTTATAATACTCTCTACATGTGATGTTCCTAATAATTTAATGTGGATATTATAGTCGTATTAAGCTATTAGGAACATTTAATGTTGTTTCACAACTGAAAGGGAATTGAAAAAAAACTGAAACTTTTCTCATAAAAATTCAATCTTACTTGAAAAATGAAAGGAAAATGAAATTTTTCAAAAGGAATTCTTTGTTAAGATAAAAAGTATACATACAAAAAAGTATTGACATATGGAGAAAAATGTATTTTCCAAGATATAGTGGGGGAAAAGATGAGATTAGAAAAACAATTAATAAAAAAGATGTATTATGAAACATTCCTAATGGAGAATGAAACACACCCACCTCTTCAAGTACTTGGAGAAGCTTATGTAAACGAAGAAAAAAATAAGATTTCTGATGGATTTTATATTCGTTTTGCACAAGGTGAATTTTATTATCACCATCAAGATTTTGAAGCAGCTATTTTTAAATGGGAGAAAGTTAGTAATGAATTAGCGCCATGGGCACAAAAAAATATTGCGGATGCTTACTTCGAACTTAACCAATTATCAGTTGCTGAAAACGTGTATACTTCTATTAATACTGATAACAAAATACTGATGACCGAAATTGTACTGCAATTACTGTCTCTTTATATCGAGCAAAATAATTTTGATTCAGCTTTCGCTGTTATAAAAGAAGCGGTTTCTTTAAATCCCGATTATCCAAACGTCACAACAATTGCACGTTCCTTTTATGAAGAACAGCAAGATTTTGATAGTGCAGTAGAGCTTGCTGTGAACGAGTTAATTCGAACAGAATCTTATCCGTGGTTTGAGGTTCTAAAAGAATATATCGATAAAGGATTTACTAAAAATATTTCACCAGACTATTTTTATAAAGTATTAGTTACATTAAATAATGTAGATCAAGTACAATTTACGCAAATTGTTTCATCACTTTGGCACAGCTATAAAGATGAACAAAATTACTTATTATGGCTCAACACAATAAATGAATTTTTCATACATATCGAAATACATTCGTCCGATATATGGGACGAAATTTCTTCTCTTTACGAAGAAACATACTTTGAATTAATTCAAGGTCAATATATGCTTAGACAATTACACGATATCATTCCAAACCTGTTAACAAATTGGTTAAAGGTAGTCAATCCATCTCATGCTGTATTTCCATCTGCAGCAGTATTGGCATGGGATGAGATTTTTCCTTCTAAAATAGATTCAGCGGATATAAAAGATGCAGAAGACCTACTGTCATATTCTATTAATCATGTGAATGGCTTAGAGTATAGTTTACATCTTTTTGAATCTATTACACACTGGGCACAAGAACATGATTTAGAAATGGGTAACCGATTTAGCTGGTTAGTTGGTGAGCTTGCAGATTTAAGAACAAATCGCCTATTAGTAACTGGAACTTCAGGGAACGGAAAAGCTTCATTTATTAACTCTATTTTAGGAGAAAATATATTAGAAAACTCAATCTCAAATGTAGTTGTTTTTAAAAATGACGCTTATACAGAAATTAACGCTATAACAGATTCGGAAATTACAACAACTGAGAATTTCTCTGATTTCCATAACATGATGGCAGTGCATCGTCAAACATATAGAGATAGAGCGTGTGTTGAATTTAAATTACCATGCAGGTTTTTAAGTGAAAATAAACTTACATTCGTTGTTACACCTAGCTTTAATAGGAACAATGACGCGAGAGATGAGGTGTTTGAATATTTAAACTCTGTAGATGAATTATTATTCGTATTGAATACGGATTCACCTTTTACTGACAAAGAACGTGACATTCTATTAAGTATCCAAGAACATACACCAAATCTACAAGTTCATTTCTTATTAAATAAAATCGATAACATTTACAATGAAGCAGAAGCAAAAAGAGTTATACAAGATACGCAAGTGAGAATAAATACATATTTCCCTAATGCAAGAGTTTTCCCTTATTCTTCGTTATATACAAATAGTAAACAACTAAACGATTTAACTGAGTTTATTCATTTTAACTTTAACCATAAAAATATCGATGCAGAACGTACTGAAAAGCTATTGTTTTTCATTCGAAAAACAATTACATATCTTTTGGATAAACGCGTCGAGAGGGAAAATAATCTAGTGGATTCTATTAATTGGAATGAAGATATGTTAGTTAAACTAAATGCTTGTATTAATAACCTTACTGCTTTTGAGAAGGAAAAAATTCATTTAATTACAGAAACATATCGTACAATGAAAAACGAAATTACTAATGATCTTACAGAACATATTCCGAAATTATTGCAGAGTTGTTCCGATTTAATTAGTGAAGAAAGTGATTTTGGGCACATTGATATTGAACTAAATACAGCGATGAATGAAAGGGTGCAACAATATCTAGAACAAACTGTATTACCTAATCTTGCTCGCTCGATGCAAAATTGGATTGCGACTTCTAATAACGAGCTCCTTCAAAGTCAATTGTACTTAGCAGAAACCAGTGAAGGACTTAATTCTTTATTTGGAGAAAATCGAATACAGTTAGAATGTGACTTTAAAGTAATTGATGACTGGCGAAGAGATACTGATAGAATGACAACTAGAATACAAATGGAAGAAGTAAATATTTTACGCCGATTTACGCCAGCACAATTTTTACTGAAAAGTGCCGGTAAATTATTTGGAGTTCTTCCTAAAAATAAAGCTATGCTATATAACAAATACAAACAGTATTTAGAAAATGAAGATTATACCGATGTAACGGCTTCTATTATGAAGAAATTTTTCTTGCAGTTTGAGCTATTTGAAAACACACAAGAGCGGGATATTAATATGTTCTTTAGAAATCCATTTGGCTCGTTGGAACAAGCTGTAAAAAACACTCATTTAGAAATAAAAGAAAAACAAGATAAACTGCATAAAATGAAATCAAACCCTGAAGTTTATCATGATCCTATAACGCTCTTTGAATTGAGATTACGTCAATGTGAAGTAATCTTAAATATAGGTGAGGATAATGCCTATACAGATTTAACTTTAGAAACAAGCGTAGAATAAAAGTAAAATATATCAAGTTTTTTATATAAAATTGCATCATGTGTTATAAGAGGGGAAAAGGGAGCAACCGTAATGAGTTGCTCCTTTTCTTTATATAGATTACTTTTCAGTTTCTTTAATTTTAGTTTTTACTTCTCCAGTTTTAATTTTATTACTTTCTGAGAAACGTAATAAATCGCCTTCAATAATTTTGTCAGACATTCGTAATTCATTTTGTGCACGGTTAATCATTTCTTGAGCTTCTTTTTTTGGTAAATCTACAACCTCACCTGTTTCTCGATTATAAAAAGTATGATTTGTATATGCATACTTGTCTGTAATAAAGCTACCATCACGTAAAACAACAAAACCGGTATATTCATCTGAAAACATATCATGGCCAAAACGGATATCGTTAGTAGTATCAATCCCTAATAAATTTAGAATAGTAGGTTTCATATCGATTTGTCCCGTAGGCTTTGAGATAGTTTGACCTTCTGTTTGGCCAGGGATATGAATATATAAAGGTGTGCGTTGTAAATTTAAAGTATCAAATTCTGTTATTTGATCTTTTTCTAAAAACTGTGCCATTGCGCGATTATGTTTTTCAGAAATGCCGTAATGATCACCGTATAACACAATAATAGAATCATCATACATTCCCTCGGCTTTTAAACGCTCAATAAATTTTTTAATTGATTCGTCTAAGTAACGTGCTGTTACGATGTAACGATCAAATACGCCATTACCAGAGTTGTATGGTTCAATGAATTTTGTATCTTCATCATACGTAAATGGATAATGGTTTGTTAAAGTAAGGAAACGAGCGTAAAATGGTTGATCAACAGTTTTTAATATATCTACTGATTGATCAAAGTATTCGATATCTTTTAATCCCCAATTTAAATTTGTTTCTGGCGTAATTTTGTAATCAAGTTCATTATAGTAACGATCATAACCAAGAGCAGAGTACATAATATTACGATTCCAAAATGTTGCGTTATTCGCATGGAATACAGAAGTGAAATAGCCTTGCTGACGTAAAATTTCTGGAGTCGCAGTATAATCGTTGTTACCGTGCGTGAAAAATACAGCTCCTCGATTTAATGGATACAACGATGTATCTATTAGAAATTCAGAATCTGATGTTTTTCCTTGACCAGTTTGGTGGAAAAAGTTATCAAAGTAATAGCTTTCATTTATGAATTCATTCAAGAATGGCGTAACTTCTTGACCATTGACGGATGCACCTATTAAAAAGGTTTGCAAGGATTCAAGAGTAACGACAATTACGTTTTTTCCTTTAGCTGCACCAAACATGTTAGGATTCGGCTCGCTATGGTTTGCCTTTACGTAGTTTTCAGTTTCTTGTAATTTACTACTATCTGCAAGTGCCTTTTGGGATCCAGCTTTTACTTGTAGTGTTAAATCATATACTTGATGAGTATATAGTCCTAAATTTTTAACAAGCATTACTCGGTCGAAGGATCTCGTTAATAATTCAGGGCGCTCTTTTTCTGCAAGATGTAGATTCGCAAAAAATACAGCAATCGTTAAGAGAAAATATAACAAGCGTGCAGAATGAGTTACACGTCCTGTTTTAAAGACTATCGATTTCTTCTTTAACAAAATAAAGAAGAAAATAATGTCTACGAATGCGAGTATAATTTTGTAGTTTAATATTTCTTTAATACTGCCGCCTAACTGTGTAAAGTTAGATGTTTGTCCAAGTACTGGTAACGTAACAAAATCGCTATAAAAATCATAGAACATTACATTTCCAACGAGAACTATAGTTAATAAGAAATTAATACATAGCGCTATATAATTTCGCTTTTCACCAGTTGCAAATAATGCTAATCCAACAAATGCTAATGATGCAGCTAGAGGGCTAATAAACAAAATAAGTTCTTGTGTGGAAGACTCAATTTTCAAATCAAAACTGAATCGCGTAATAAGATATGTTTTTAACCATACTGCTAAAGCAATTATTAAAACAAAGCTTATATTTTGCATTTGTAAATTTATTTTATTCTTCATTTTTACACCTTCTTTATAGAGTTTATTTAACTAAGGTTATATATTATGTTTTTATAACTATTAGAGTGTGGTGAACCATTTAGATTATATTTTTCTAAAGGTAATAATTTGAAGTATTCATATACATACAATGGAGAATTTTAAAGCGAAGTAACATACATCTAATTTTTTTTGAAACAGAGCAGAAAAAGTCATAGTCGTAGTAAAAAATACTTATAGACATCCTAACATATTAAACACTACGGCGATGTTACAAAATATCGAACAAATGAAAGTGAAAATGAATAGATGATTTTTAAACTATTGACATTCGATCAGTTTAAATTTTCAGAAAAGCCAACTTGAAGAAAACGGTTATATTAATTAGTAGAAAACTACATTCTATATAGAATGTAGTTTTTCATGTGTTTTCAATATATCCCGTAAAATCCTGATTCTTTGTGGCGTAATCATCAGCGGGGGAGGGATAATAATTTCGTTAAAGCTATTATTAGATAAATAAAGTGTTGGTGAAACTTAAAACATTTGACTGGCATCTTAATTAAAAAGTTTAAATACCTGATAAATATTTTCCAACATACAGACCACTTGCAGCTGCTTGAGATAATGAGTGAGTGACGCCTGAACAATCTCCAATTAAAAATAGCCCATTCATACTTGTTTCAAAGTGGTTATTGATTTTTATTGTAGGAGCATAGAACTTTCCATCAATTCCATATAATAAAGTATCTTTATCGATAGGTTCTTGGATAAATTGTTCTAAACGTAATAAAAATTTTTTGAGTCCTTCAATATATAATTGAGGAATTTCTTCATTCAAATCTCCATAATCTCCGTGTAGTGTAGGCTGTATACGATTATGTTTCATGTTGTTCTCCGCTGTAGGTTGTTTCTTTATTAAGTCCTCTAAACGCTGTATAACAATCCGATCTCGTCCTTGGTTAATGCTTTTAATAATTGAACTTGCGTATACATTTGCTTCTTTGAGAGTTGGAAAATAGAGTGGGATAAATAAAGTGAAATTTAAGTTAGAAGTGCCAGTTCCTTGCTCTCGAAAATTTTGACCGTCAGGCATAACTAAACCTTCTTCGTACTTTCGAATAATGCGTCCTTTTGGATTCATACAGTAAGTAGTAGCCGTGAAATGTTCATGCTGATAAGAAAGTTTCGTCTCAAATGTATCTTTTAATATAGAACGTAATTGATGTTCATTCATCTCTACCCTAATACCTAAATCTATACGGGTTTGTTCCTGTGCAATTTCAAGGGAAGAGCACATTTCTTTTAACCAATCAGCCCCGGAACGTCCTGTTGCAAATACGAGTTGCTTAGATTGAACTATCCCTTGATTTGTAGCTATTCTAAAATGATCTTTCTGCCTTATGATATGCTCTACATCTATATGAAATCGGATATTTATTTTCGTAAGTAAAAATTCGTAGAGCTGCTGAAAAATGTTACTTGAAAGTGTAGTGCCAAGATGCCTTACTTCTGTTGTGAGCATTTGTAAACCACACGCTTCAGCTCTCTTAGTGAGATTTAGATTTTCTGTAGAATATTTTGAAACGGAACTTCCACCAAACTGACATAGAATTTCATCTACTTCAGCCATGAGTTGTATAAAAGCTTTTTTACCTACTTTTTGCTCAAGTTCCCCACCAAATCCATTTGTATAATTAAATTTCCCTTCGGATTTTCCTAAACCACCAAATCCGAAATATTTATCACATGTAGTACAATTACACAAATTTTCTTGGTCTAAAGGACAATGGCGATCTTTTAGCGCTTTACCTTTATCAAGAATTAAAATCTTTTTGTTACTTTGGGCTAATGAATAAGCCATAAAGATGCTACTTACTCCAGCTCCGATAATTGTAACATCATACATATTCTTTCACCTGCTAACGAATAGTTTGTTTTTTATTTTCTTAGTGTATAACACTTTTATGAAGTTAAGAAATAGCTTTTATTAATAAAAAGGGAGTTTTTGAACTTGATGCTTTTTTAATTTCTCCGAGTGGTGGAGTAATTACAAATGTTTTTATTTGAAGGAAGAAATAGTTTTAAATAATCACTATGTCATATGATTAATAAAATCTTACATATAAAAAATAGACCTCTTAAGTGAAGAGGTCTGTTAATGATTTCAAATCTTATTTAGCGAAGACGTGGTTACCGATTCTCTATCAAGAAGTTATAAGAACTAATAAGTCACTTTAATTTTTACCATAATTTCATAGAAACAATGTAACTCTATTAAAAGTCTTGTGGAATTCCTATAAGACTTTTTAGTATTTGATACTATGAGAATCAAAGTTCTTTGAATAGATTTATATAGTTAATATAATAATTTAATGTATTTATAAGATTGATTTGAAAAAAATGTCGATAAATGTCGATAATTATTGTAATATAAAACATATAAACATAATATACAGATGAGGTGAATTTGTTGTCTTTTATTAAAAATAGTAAAATTGGAACGAAATTAAATGTGTTAGTCATTATATCGAGTTTGGCTTGTATCATGTTATCTTCACTGGGGTTTTTAGGGCTTCAAAAAGGTGAAAATACATCTTCTAGTATGTATGACGAAAGGCTATTACCAATTCAATGGATAGGAAGTGTAGAATCAAATTTTTACCATGCTAATATGAATTTTATGGAGATTATGATATCGAAAGATGAAAAAAGAATGAAAGAACTAATATCAGAAATAGATAAGACTAGGAAAGAAAGTGATGAGTTATTAAAACAATTTGAAACTAGAATTAGTTCTCATAAAGAAAAGGACTTGTATAATGCATTTCAAAGTCAATTCAAAGAGTTAAGAATACAAATGAAGAAAGCACAAGATTTGGGACTGACTAATAATGAAGAAGCGTATAGCTATTATTTAAAAGAAATTGAACCTAATATGAGAAAAACAATTCAGTCTATTCGTGAACTTATTTTATATAATAATACCGCGGCTGAACAACTACAAAAAGAGAATGTTAATAGTGTGAAAAATACAATAATAACATTTGTAATTATTTCATTTGTTGGAATCATAATAATCATTTTTATTGGTTTTATAATAAAAAATGTTATAAAAAAACCAATTGTATTATTACAAAAAGATATGGAACGAGTATCTGCTGGAGATTTAACAATTCGAACTTCTTATAAATCAGAGAACGAATTAGGTCGTATTGTACAATCCTTTAATAGTATGTTAGATAACTTGCAACAATTAGTCGGTCAGGTGAAGGTTACAGCGAAAGAAGTGATTATTTCAACTGAAAATATGTTACAAGAGACAAAAACGGCAGCACATATATCAAACGAGGTTGTTCGAACTACTTCTGAAGTAAATAAAGAAATAGAGGGACAAGTGACTAGTATTCAAGAAAGTTCAACTTCGATGGAAGAGATTGCAACTGGAGTTCAAACAGTAGCTGAATCTTCAGCGATGGTTGCGGAAGTTGCTGTTGCAACAATAGACCAAGCAAATTCTGGTAGTGAAGTTATAAAACAATCTATTCGTCAAATGAATAGTGTGAATGAAGTTGTCGAAGAAACTTCTAAGGTCATTGATAGACTTGTTACGCGTACACAACAAATTGAAGAAGTACTAGATATTATTACTAATATTGCGGAACAAACGAATTTACTTGCCTTAAATGCAGCAATTGAGGCAGCACGCGCCGGAGAAAATGGAAAAGGATTTGCAGTAGTTGCAGCTGAAGTAAGAGGTCTGGCTGAGAAATCTAAAACATCTGTAAATGATATAAACAACTTATTACGTTTTATACATCAAGATACACAGGATACAGTTCATGTAATGAAAAAAGGTCAACAACAGGCTAGTGGTGGTAAAGAAGCAGCACATAAGGCAGAACTCGCATTTTCATCTATTATGCAAGATATTAATAGAATAACGTCCCGAATTCAAGAAGTGTCTGCTGCCACAGAAGAAATGTCTGCTGGGACAGAAGAAGTGAATGCCTCTTTATCAATAGTTTCTGAAACTGCAACACAAGTCGCACAAGAAACGAATCGAACGGTACAATCAATTCAAGCACAAGCCACATTGATTCAAGAAATAACGACGAAATCTAATGAAATGAAAAAGAAAGTCGAAAATTCAGAAATGCTAATTTCACAATTCATTATTGAAGAATAAGTCTGTTAACATTTATCATTAGTATAAATTTTAAGATACTTAATATAGTGCTGCGTTGCACAATTTGAAAAAGGACCTTCATAGGTTCTTTTTTTTATAAATGGTGTGAATGCTATGTTTAATTATAGTGAAAAGCAGAAACTTATTATATAATAAATTTTTAAATTTGTACCTATAAATTTTATATGTAATAATGAATTTGATTTATTCTAATGAAACGGAGGTATATACTATGAAGTTTCCACATGATTTTTTATTCGGAGCAGCTTCAGCTTCTTATCAAGTAGAAGGTGCATGGAATGAGGATGGAAAAGGTGTTACGAATTGGGATGAGTTTTCAAAAATTCCTGGCAAAACATACGATGGAACAAATGGTGATGTAGCGGTTGATCATTATCATCGATATAAGGAAGATGTTCGTTTAATGGCTGAGATGGGATTGGAATCGTATCGTTTTTCGATTTCTTGGGCGAGAATATTGCCGACTGGAGATGGAGAGGTAAATGAAAAAGGAATTGAATTTTATAACAATTTAATTGATGAATGTTTAAAGTACGGGATTGTACCGTTTGCCACTTTATATCATTGGGATCTACCATTACCGTTAGAAAAAGATGGTGGGTGGACGAATAAACGAACAGCAGAGGCTTTTGTAAAGTATGCAGAAATTTGCTTTAAGGCATTTGGTGATAGAGTGAAACATTGGATTACTTTTAATGAAACAGTAATGTTTTGTGGATTAGGCTATTTAAAAGGTGCACATCCACCAGGAATACAAAATGATGTTCTAAAGTATTTTCAAGCGACTCATTATGTATTTTATGCGCATGCGAAAACAGTTGCGGTGTACAAGCAGCTGAAACAGTATGGGGAGATAGGGATTACACATGTTTTCTTACCTGCTTATAGTGTGGATGATCAAAAAGAAAATATACTAGCAGCAAATCATGCGAATGAATATGAAGCGTATTGGTACTACGATCCAGTTTTAAAAGGTGAGTATCCGTCTTATGTTGTACAACAATTAAAGGAAAATGGGTGGACTCCTAATTGGACGGTTGAAGAATTAGAAATCATTAAACAAAATGCCGAAAAAAATGATTTTATCGGCTTGAATTATTATCAGCCAATACGAGTAGAAAGATATGATATGGATATAAAGAGCGAGGAGCATTCTCGAGAAAACTCAACACTTGCTCCAGGTAATCCTTCTTTCGATGGTTTTTATCGAACAGTAAAAATGGATGATAAAACATATACCAAATGGGGTTGGGAAATATCTCCCGAAGGTTTCTTAGATGGATTGCATATGTTGAAAGCGCGTTACGGTGACATAAAGATGTATGTAACGGAAAATGGACTTGGTGATGAAGATCCAATCATTGACGGAGAAATTGTAGATGTTCCGCGAATTAAATTTATTGAAGAGCATTTAAAAGTAATGAAGCGTGCAATTCAAGAGGGAATTAATTTAAAAGGTTATTATGCATGGTCAGTTATTGATTTATTAAGTTGGTTAAATGGATATAAAAAGCAATATGGCTTTATTTTTGTCGATCATAATGATAACTTAAAACGTAAGAAGAAACTTTCGTTTCATTGGTATAAACATGTGATCGAAACGAGAGGAGAAGAGTTATAACAGATAAAAGAGTATTTTAGGAGAAAGTGTATGAGTGCAAAGTATAAACAAATTGCAGATGTGTTAGAGCAAAACATTCGAGATGGGCTTTTTAATGAAACGAAAAAATTACCTACAGAAGAAGCGTTGATGAATCGATTTGAAGTAAGCCGTAATACGATACGTAAAGTAATTAGTCAGCTTGTGAATAGAGGTTATATTTTTCAAGTGCAAGGTAGTGGTATGTTTTTACGTGAAACTTCTGTAACAGATTACATTAATTTAGGAAGTTTACGTGGATTAACGAAAAATCTCGTTTCACAAAATATTGAAACGAAAGTGCTAGAGAATGAAGTAATAGAGGCAAATGAAGAGATAGTAGAACGGATGCAATGCGAGATTGGAACTAGGTTATATTTCTTGAAGCGCGTAAGAATTGTAGATGGGAAACCATTCTCTATTGAAGTAAGTTATTTCAAAAAAGATATCATTCCTTATTTGAATGAAGAAATAGCATTAAGTTCTGTATACAGTTATTTCATTGAAGATTTACGATTAAATATTGGCTTTGCCGATAAAGTTATTAGTTGTGAAAAAATAAATAAAGAAAATGCAAAGCTTTTAGAACTAAATGAAGGTGATCCAGCGCTTCTTATTGAAAATACAGTTTATCTTGTAAATGGAACAATTTTCGAGCTATCTCAATCAATGTTTCATTATGAAAAGACCAAACTTTTAAATCGAATTAATTTTAATTGAAAATGAATATAAGTAGCCTTGTAAAAAAGCAACTGGTCCTAAGTGAGCAGTTGCTTTTTATTTTTAAAGTGGATGAGCAAAAAAACACAAAAGTGGTTGGTCCGTTTTTTACAAACTTCTATTATGATAAGAGAAGAAAGGTAGTATTTTATTCATGCTTTAAAATAGACTGGCCTTAGAGAGGTGGAAGACAATGAGTTTTGCGATTTCACTAGTTGTTATTATTGTAGTTGTATCACTATTTGGGACCGTACTAGTCGCACGAAATGTAGAAGAGAATTACGGTAAGTCTACAAAGAGGAATGTGAAAAACTTATCCGCTATCTATGTCATTCTTCTTTTAGTGCTTCTTGTAGGAGTTACTTGGTATGCGGTCGTTATTTTATAAAGTTTGTATATGATGAAGGAGTTAATATATTGATGAAAAATGAGCGCCACGTTTTAGTTGTTTTCCCGCATCCGGATGATGAGTCGTATTGCGTGGCTGGAACAATTTTGGCTTATACTGAGCAGAAAGTCCCTCTTACTTATGTTTGCTTAACACTTGGTGAAATGGGGAGAGCGATGGGGAATCCACCTTTTGCAACTCGTGAATCTTTATATACAATTAGAGAGAAAGAGTTAAAGCGAGCTACAAATATTTTAGGGATTGAAGATTTACGTATGATGGGATATCGTGATAAAACTCTTGAATTTGAAGAGCCTGGAAAATTAAGAAGCTTGATTCAAAACTGTATTGAAGAATTGGATCCTTCTGTAGTTATTTCTTTCTATCCTGGGTATGCAGTTCATCCGGATCACGATGCAACAGGGGAAGCAGTAGTAGAGGCCTTAGCTAATATTTCGGAAAGTAAACGACCAGCCTTTTATGCTGTAGCTTTTTCGAAAAATCATGAAGACGAAATAGGACCTCCAGATTTTAAAAATGAAGTGAAAAAATATGTTCCGAAAAAATTGGAAGCATTACGAGCACATGCATCACAATTTACAACTAAAGTGGATGAGCTGGAAAGGGAGTATGAAGACGGTATTTCAGGCACAGTTGAGTGGTTAGAAAGAGAACCGTTTTGGATATATTCATTCAAAGATAAAAATATGTGATGCTACATCTGAAGGTGATGAATATGTATTTTGAATATAAGAATCGAAAGATTTTTTACAATATAGAAGGATCGGGTCCTGTCATATTGTTTTTACACGGTCTTGGAGGAAATTCGAATAATTGGTTATATCAAAGAAAATACTTCAAGAAGACATGGACCGTAATCTCACTCGATTTACCTGGGCATGGGAAATCCGAAGGGATGGAAATTAGTTTTAAAGAATATTCAAATGTTTTATATGAGTTATGTAATCATTTAAAGCTAAAATCAGTAACAATTTGTGGTCTTTCAAAAGGAGCTAGAGTGGGTATCGATTTTGCTATTCAATATCCACGTTTTGTTTCTAGCTTAATTGTTGTAAATGCATTTCCCTATTTAGAACCGGCAGATCGTAAAGAACGACTTGAAGTATATGATTTACTTAGCTTGCAGGATAAAGGGAAAACTTGGGCTGATACGTTATTGAGAGCAATGGGAGTAGAAGATAATGATGCAATTGTCCGAGGATTTCATCAATCCCTACAAACGATTCATCCGACGCATATTCAAAGGCTATTCGCTGAATTAGTTGATTACGATCAAAGACCATACCTCTCTAACATTGCATGTCCTGCATTAATAATACGAGGAGAGAATGATTATTTTGTTCCGGAAAAGTATGTGAGAGAATTTGAAAAACACCTGAGAAACGTGACCTTCGTTGATTTGAAAAATAGTGGGCACTTGCCTTATTTAGAACAGCCTACTAGCTTTAATGTGACGGTAGAGGCATTTTTAAATCATGCGCTTGATTAATACCATTTTTGCAGTGAATACTGTTATTAATGAGTTCAGGGCACCAGCTTGGAGAGGAGGGAACTAAATGGAATGGCAACCGAATCGTGAAGATAAGATACCAGTTTATAAACAAATTGCTGATTACATTGAAAGAGGCATTTCTACCGGTGAATTCCCTTCTGATAGAAAATTACCTTCCGAGCGTATGTTAGCACAGAATTTACAAGTGAACCGGAGTACGGTCGTAGCTGCTTATGAGGAATTGAAATCACTTGGGGTAGTAGAACGGAAAAAAGGAAGCGGCACTCGGGTGAATACAGATATATGGGGTGTGTCACATAAACGAATACCGAACTGGGGTAGGTACGTTGAGGATGGATCGTTCTTACCTAATGTACCACTTGTTCAACAAATTCGAACGGAAACACAAAAAGATGATTTAATCAATTTAGCGAGTGGTGAATTGTCATCAGATTTAATTCCGAGTGATAGATTTCGAACAATTTTGTCGGAGAAAACATTTATGGGAAATCTCGGTTATGACCATCCGCTTGGAAATGAAATGTTGCGAAAAACCATTGCGGCACATGTCGAGCAATATAAACAAATAGAAGCAGATTCAAGCTCTATTCTTATTACATCTGGAGCTCAGCAAGCACTTAATCTTATCGTTCAATGTTTGTTAAAGCCTGGAGATGCGATTGCAATTGAGGATCCCTCCTATTGTTATTCACTTCCGATGTTTAAATCAGCAGGTTTAAAAATATTCCGTTTACCAGTTGATCAGCATGGTATGAATCCAGATGACTTAATCGATTTGCACAAAAAGCATCGCATTCGTATGGTGTTTTTAAATCCGGATTATCAAAATCCAACTGGAACGGTACTTTCATTGGCAAGACGTAAAAAGGTTTTAGAACTATCTTCTGAATTTGGTATACCGATTGTAGAAGATGATCCGTATAGTTTGACTTCTTTTAATGGAGAAGTGAATCCAACATTGAAATCGATGGATCAAAATGGGAATGTTCTTTATGTGAGCTCATTATCAAAAATTGTTGCATCAGGATTACGTATTGGTTGGGTAATTGGCCCCACGCGCGTAATTGAGAGATTGGCAGATGCGAAGCAGCAAGTTGATTTCGGTCATAGTGTATTTACACAGTGGGTAGCGAACCAATTTTTAGAATCTGAGGATTTTCATACGCATATTACGATGCTCCGTGGACAACTGAAACAAAGAAGAGATGAGTTAATTAGAAAGCTTGAAGAAATATTAGGGGATCAGATTGAATTTTTTGTTCCTGAGGGCGGAATACATTTATGGTGCAAAGTGCAAGGAACGTTTGATGAATATCATTTACTAGGTGAATCTATACAAAATGGTGTAGCATTTGTCCCAGGAAGCGTCCTAGGTTCGAAAAGTGAATATATCCGATTTACTTTTGGCAGAGCGAATGTAGAACAAATTCAGCTTGGAGTTACAAGGTTTGCGGAAACATTAAATGAGATTTCATAATAGCGAAGCGTAATATGGAAATGAGGGAAAGAAATGAAGTACGTGACGCTTTTACTTCAAGTAGGCGTGCTATATGTGTTTAGCTTAGCTGGTACGTGGATTCAAGGAGTATTCCATCTGTCGATGCCAGGAAGTTTAATAGGGATGTTAATATTGTTTCTACTCCTTTCTACTCGTATTTTTCCATTAAAGTGGTTTGAGGTAGGGGCAGAAAAGTTAATAGTATTTTTACCGTTATTTCTAATTCCTTCGACAACAGGATTAATGGAATATGGATCTTTTCTTTTAAGTAAGGGGAGTGTTATATTCCTTTTAGTAATTGCAAGTACGGTAGTAACATTGATTGTTTCAGGGTATGTAAGTCAATTATTAGTAACATCAAAAAAATAAAATCGACAAGGTGCACGATTCAAATGGTCTTAATTATTATTACTGTAGTAATTTATTTATTGGCGACAAAGTTATATAAAAAATTTACGTTTCCATTTACGTTACCGGTATTAACAGTTACAGCAATTATGATTTGCTTATTTTTGATATTTGGTATTTCTCATCATGAGTATAAGGAAAATGGGGGAGACATTCTTTCAGGTTTTTTGAGTCCTGCAATTGTAGCGTTAGCCATACCTCTATTTAAAGAGCGAAAGATACTTATGAAAAACTTTTTAGCGATACTAATCGGCGTAGTGATAGGTATAGTGGCTTTAACGAGTATGAATATAGTGATTGGTGGAATTTTAAATATAGATAAGGAACTTATATTAACAACTTTACCACAATTAGCGACAATGCCTATTGCCATTTCATTAGCGGATCAAATTGGTGGCATTCCATCTATGACTTCTAGTTTTGTAGTTGTTGCAGGAATAACAGGTGCTATTATCGGACCGACAGTACTTAAGTTTTTCCGTATAACAAGTACGATTGGAAAAGGAGTGGGTATGGGCTGCGCATCACATATTATTGGTGTGAGCCGTCTAGTGAAAGAAGGAGAGAAAGAGGCAACTATCGGTTCGGTAACGATGATTGTAACAGGGATACTTATTAGTATATTAGTACCTTATGGAGTGAAATTTTTATTTTGAAAATTAATGAATCGTAATAAGGAGTATAACACTACTCATTTTAGAGCGTAATGGAGATGATTAAAATGACAACATGGTTTATAGTTACATTATTTATTTTTGGTGCTCTTAAAGTACTAGTTTCTAGTATGCCAACTTCTGTTGTAGAATCAATTATTAGTAGATTTGAGTTACACCAAAAACTTGATGAGGAAAATACTACTGTAACGGTAGATGGGGAAAGTATAGAAGGAGAAATGAAACTTCAAGTTATTCATGAATTTAACGAGGCTTTATTTTTAGATAAACATTATTTTCCGCCGCAAGGGAATGGTACACCGATAGTCATGGAGACGAAGAAAGGAAAAAGAGAGATTAGATTTTCTATATATAGCTACGAGGAACACGTTGATGTAGTAAAGCAATATAAGAAGAAAGTAGTTGCATATCGTTTGCGATCAAAAAGCCTTCAAAGTCGTTCAGTAGCAGTAACTGAAGATTATGCTTAAGGAGAGACCGTTATTATAACGGTCTCTTTATTTTTGCATCCAAGTATATAATTTCCAAATAAGAGAAAAGAAAATGATATATCCAAATAAAGAATAAGCATGATGCCAATTCCCGTTATGTACAAATAAACCTAACCTCTCAGCAACTTGTTCAAAAATACTAGCACAAGGCCCTATTAAAATAATAAATAGAGTTCTAGAAACTGCAGATAATGTTTTTGAAATTTGTATGAAAATGATTGTTAAAATTGGTAGCACAAACAACGTAAAGCCTATGTTAACTGAAAATATAGATGAGAAAGGTCTAACCGGAAAGGAATATATTTGTGTATGCACAAAGAAAGCATCTAAGCAAGTTCCAATAATAGAAGAAAGTAAGACTGTAGCTAATAATGCTAAAAAATCATTCTTCTTCTCGAAGGAGGACATTTTTCTTTGCGAGAATTGCGAGTTCAATTTTTTCGAGTGTTTTGCAGTAGTCTTCTGTAATTTGTCCATTTATATTTTCCTCCTTATCAACTAAATAATTTACAACTTGCCAATCGTTAAACCAATCTTCATTTTCAACTTCTTCATGTTTCATATCCCGCCATGCATAGATGAGTGCAGGGCTGTATATACGATACGCGTCACTACGTAACTGGCATTTCTTTATTCGGCGTTTATAAAACTCACGCGAAAAAGATTCATTTACACTAGAAAATAAATGAGGCCAGTAATCTTTTCTTGAGCCTGTATGTGGATGGTGATGGACCCAGTTTATTATTTGAGATAAAATATGTGTATCCCGAAATAACAATGAATACAACCGTTTTCCAAGTGAAATTCGTTCATGCAAAGAAGTGAAATGTTTCATTGTATCACCAAATAGTAATACTTTTTGCTTTTTATCATTTTCGTAAAATGGGAAAAGGATATGATTAAACTGAAAAAAATCAAAGAGTTTAAATCCAATACTATTTAATACAGTCTTTTTAAAGTGTGCATTTTGAATAACTCTTTTTTCTAAGTAGTTTTGTTCATTAACAATAGTTGCGATCGCTAATGTTTTTTTGTTACCTGTTTTCCAAAAATGGTTCCACATTGTTTCCATAAATGTAGAAACATTTAAGTGAGTGAGAAGGTGAAATAGCTTTTTTGATTTTTTTACACTTTGCTCATATAGTAAAAATTGAGGATATACATCTTGGAAAATGAGCCAATTTCCTCTTTCTAAAAAAGAGAAAAATGTAATTTGATCTTTCTCGGATAAAAGCCTCGTATATAAATCTCCCTTTAAATCTGTCATATTCCAGCCACCGTTACGTGATACGATATGCCCAAGTAGTGCCCAATGTATTTCTGGATATTGAATGTAAAATTGGTAGTATGCACGTGTTCTTGTGACGTTATTTTTATTTAGTTCTTTTGTCTGAGCTTTAATTTTATCGATGATAAGTTGCTCTTCTTTCGTTAATTTATATATGGTAACAGAAGAGATGAGATCGCTTTTTTGTTGTAACTCGTTTTTCACGTCGAATAGGGAGAGAGGGAGTGCTTTTGAGAATTCTTTAGACGTATTGTTTGAATTGCTTTGGTACATTCCATTACCTCCCTTTTCTATGAGTTTAAATGTGGTATTGGTTATGAATCATTCCATTTATCTCGCTATTAACGAGCAGTAAGACTCCCATCTCAAAAGTCGGCTAAAGCAAAGAAGTTAGGTGAGGGTGGGGCTGCTCGTAAAAGCCCGATTGATTCAACTAATAATCAGTGGGGGATGGACAAAATCCTCACTAATTAAAGTTTCACTTTATTTTATTACGAGTATAAGAAATAAATGAGCGGTGTTTTTTAAACCAGTAATATAGTTATCATTCAAACAGTATAAAGAAAATCTAATTGCTAAGAAGTGAAATGAAAAACAGAAACTATTAAAAAATAGTTTCTGTTTTTTTATTTTGTCAATTAAATGTAACAAACGACGATTATGATTTGAATCAATTGAAAATAATTCAATAACCTTAATAAATACAATTTGAATTGAAATGTATGGTAGGAGGAAAAGGAATGCTTAATAAAATAATTTTAATTACTGGTGGTACAGGTTCGTGGGGACACGAACTTATAAAACAACTATTAGAAAAATCACCGAAAGAAATTAGAGTTTTTTCAAGGAATGAAACGGTTCAGTTTGAAATGCAGCAACAGTTTATAAATGAAGAGAGATTGAAATTTATTATTGGAGATATTCGTGATAAAGAGCAACTAGTATATGCTTGCCAAGGTGTACATTATGTATTTCATCTTGCAGCTTTAAAGCATGTTCCAGTATGTGAATATTATCCTTATGAAGCTATAAAAACAAATATACATGGTACGCAAAATGTAATTGAAGCATCTATCCAGAATCAAGTTGAGAAAGTTATATATGTTTCAACTGATAAAGCGGCGGATCCATCAAATACGTATGGGATGACAAAAGCAATTGGTGAAAAATTAATGGTTCATGCGAATGTGCAAACGAAGAAAACAAAATTCATTTGTGTTCGTGGCGGAAATGTTTTAGGAACGAGTGGAAGTGTGGTACCGCTTTTTAAAAAGCAAATTAAGCAATCTTCAAAAGTAGGGATTACCGATGCAAATATGACTAGATTTTTCTTAACCATTGAAGATGCTGTTGGATTGTTATTTAAAGCAGCATCTGAAGGAAGAGGAGGAGAAATCTTTGTTATGAAAATGCCAGCATGTAAAATAACGGATTTAGCAAGAATATTGATTGAAGATTCGAAAAAAGAAAGCGTGAAGATAAAAGAGGTAGGGATAAGACCTGGTGAAAAATTAAGTGAAATGCTTTTATCTGAGGTAGAGAGTAAAACAAGTATTAGTTTTGATCAAAATTATTTTGTGGTACTACCGACTATTCCTATAGAAGGACTTCAAGAATATTATGCTAGTTATCCGCTTGTGGATGTGAAGAGTTTTAGTTCTCAACAAGACTTACTTACAAAACATGAGGTGAAACAAATGTTAGAAAAAGGAGGGTTTTTACGATGAAAAGAAATGCGAGCCTTTTAATAACTGGTGCAAATGGCTTCACAGGACGTCATGCTTGCCAATATTTTTTAGAGCAAGGCTTTCATGTAATTCCTATGTTTCAAAATCGTTCACATAGAGAAAAAATCGAAAATGGTATTACTTGTGATTTAACAAATAAGAGTGAAGTAATGAAGGTAATTAAACAAATAAAACCAGACTATGTATTGCATTTAGCAGGAAGAAACTCAGTTAATGAGTCTTGGACAGCTTCTCTGGAATATATAGAGATTAACGTAATAGGGACTTTATATTTATTAGAAGCCATTAAGCAGGAAGCCTCGCATTGTAAAACATTAGTTATAGGATCTGCATTGCAAGCAGATAGTATGAAAAACATAAAAGTTTCAAATCCATATAGTTTAAGTAAAACTATGCAAGTCATTATTGCGGAGGCTTGGGGCGGATTAATGGATTCAAATATTATCATTGCAAAGCCCTCAAATTTAATTGGTCCAGGAGTATCGAATGGTGTTTGTTCAATTCTCGCAAAAAAAATGATAGATATAGAATCGGGTAGAAGTAAGGCGATTATTGAAGTAAACAGTTTGAAAGATAGTAGAGACTTTCTAGATGTACGTGATGCAGTTAAAGCGTATCATGTGTTATTACGTGATGGTATAAATGGAAAACAATATAATATTGGATCAGGAGTAAAACGCTCTTTATTAGATGTATTGGAACAATATAAAGGATTAACACAGTTGAATTTTACTATAAAAGAAACAGAGAATAGTGAGAGCGGCTCAAATGAAAGTTTAGTATTAGAGGATATAAAAAAGTTAGGTTGGGTTCCAGAAATCCCATTTCAGCAATCATTAAAAGATGTACTTGAGTATGCGAAGTGTAGTGACATCTGCATTTAATGAAAAATATAAAAGGATGTAAGAAATATATGAATTGTTATGAGACTATAAATAATCAAAATATGCTATCGCTTTCGATTGTTGATACGCTGGATTGGAAAGATGAAGAAGAACATGTTTTGCGCATCTATGAGGCGATAAATACATGTCGAGCATATGTGGAAAAAGTTAATCGAAAACCCAAAACAATATATACAGGAACTAGTCCTGTAATCCAAGTCTTTACTCAGTATGAATGTAGTGAGTATGGAAATGATTTTTATGAACTCATCAAAGATCTTTTGCAAGACATAGGTCTGGAGTTAAAGATTTATATAAATCATAGTAAGTTAATGTACATTTGAAAGATTACTATAAAGTTAGACTTTTAATGATAAAGGTGGGATATAAGCTATGAATAAAACGATTCTCTTTACTGGGGGCGGTACAGCCGGACACGTAATGATTAATATGGTATTGATTCCTAAATTTATAGAAAAAGGATGGGGAGTTGAGTATATTGGATCTCAAAATGGAATTGAAAAATTATTAGTTCAAAATGTTAAGTACAATAGTATTTCAACGGGGAAGCTCCGGAGATATTGGGATTGGGAGAACTTTAAAGATCCTTTTAAAATTATAAAAGGCTGCTTACAAAGTTATAAATTAATTAAGAAAATAAAGCCTGACGTTATCTTTTCAGCAGGAGGATTTGTTTCAGTTCCTGTAGTAATAGGGGCATGGTTAAATAGTGTACCTATCGTAATACGTGAACCAGATAGCACGTTAGGACTTGCAAATAAAATAGCATTACCTTTTGCTACAAAACTATGCACAACATTCCCTCATACAGGGAAGAATGTAAGTAATGAGAAAAAGGTTTATGTAGGACCAATTGTAAGGGAAGAAATTGAGAGAGGTAACGTATTACGAGGAAGAAGGTATTGTGAATTTCAGCAAGATAAACCGGTATTGTTAATAATGGGTGGGAGTCAAGGTGCTAAGTGGATAAATGATATGGTAAGGAAAAGTTTAGATACATTATTATTAAGTTTTAATATTGTTCATATGTGTGGTAAAGGGAAGGTGGATCCTTCTATCGGAATGGAAGGTTATATGCAATTTGAATATATAGGGGAAGAGTTGCCACATATACTGAATATGGCAAGTGTTGTAGTTTCCAGGGCTGGTTCTACTGCTATTTCTGAATTGTTATTTTTGAAGAAACCGATGTTGCTTATTCCGTTAACTAATGGTTCCAGTAGAGGGGATCAAGTTTTAAATGCTGACTATTTTTCTAGGCAAGGATATGCGGAAGTATTACTTCAAGATAGAATAAGCACCAGTACATTTACAGATGTGGTAAATAAGTTGTATGTAAATAAGGAGAGATATATTCAAAACATGAATGGATTTAAGAAAACAAATGAGGAGGGAATTCATCAATTAATAGATTTAATAAATGAAGTAGTTAAATAATAAAAAAAGGAAAGAAATTATTTTCTTTCCTTTTTACTATAGTTGTTCAAATTCATTATTACCTATAACGATTACATTCCGTATAGAGTTATATGCATTTTGATTTACTATGGACGAATACCGTTTTCTAACAGCTTAGTAAATGCATTGGCATAAATAGGTTTACTGTAATAGTAACCTTGAATAAACTGACATTTATTTTTTTGAAGGAAATTTACGTGTTCTTTCGTTTCTACGCCTTCAGCAATGACAGACATTCCTAATGTATTTGCTAATGTGATGATTGTTTTAATGATTTCCATTCCATCTTCACACGTTTCAGACATTGTAATAAATTCTCTTGGGATTTTTAACGTATCGATTGGATATAAAGGTAAGTAGGCTAGGGAAGAATAGCCTGTACCAAAGTCGTCGATTGAAATGTGAATCCCTAAACTTTTTAGTGTACGCAGTTTTATCAATGTTTCTCTCTCATCCATCATTGCAATTCGTTCTGTTAATTCTAGATCAAGGGAACTTGCTGGTAAGCCTGTAGTTGCTAAAGTAGACGAAATAGATTTTACAAAGCCTTCTTGTTCAAATTCTTTAGCAGATAAATTTACCCCTATTTTTAAATGCGAATATCCGAGTGCGTGCCAACGTTTCATTTGCTCACAAGCCTGCTGTAATGTCCATTTTCCTATTGGAATAATTTGTAGTGTTTCTTCTGCAATCGGAATAAACTCGTATGGAGAAATAACACCTAATTCAGGATGATTCCACCTGATTAAAGCTTCTGCACCGATAATTTTATTAGATTCACTATCAACTTGAGGTTGATACAAAAGGAACAATTCTTCATTTTGTATTGCGTTTGGTAAATCTTTTTCTAATCGTAATCGTCTTTCGATTTTTTTAGCGATTACATCGTCATAAATAGAGACAGAGTTAAGCTCTTTTGCCTTTGCATCATACATTGCAACATTAGCGTTTTTCAGAAGTGTAGCGGTATCGATTCTGGAATGTGGATAAATGGAGATACCGATACTCAGTGATAAAGTTAATTTATGCTCATGTATGACAAACGGCTTTTCCATGCTTTCAAATAATTGGTTACATAACTCGAATAAGGAATCTTCGTCAGTATAGTTTTCAATTAAGATTGTAAACTCATCACCACCGATTCTTGACAGATGAGTATGTGATGGAAGACATGATTGGAAACGTTTTGCTACTTCTTCTAATATGTAATCACCTGACGAATGTCCAAGTGTATCGTTAATTACTTTAAAGCGATCTAAATCTAAATATAATAATGCAAACTCACTTTGTGTTGTTTGAGCATTTTTTATGAATTTTCTTAACTTCCTATGGAAAAAGGATCGGTTCCCAATTTTCGTTACAGTATCGTGGAATGCTAAATATTTTATTTCTTCTTGTTGTTTTTTTAGTGCGGTAATATCCTTTACCATAATATAGCTTCCTGAAATTTGTCCATCTATCATAATAGGAACGATGGTAACGTATAAAAAATAAGTAAAGCCATCTTTATATTGAGAACTAAGTTGTAAGGATGCTGATTCTTGTTGTTTAACTTTTTCTAATGCAGATATCAGTTTATGTTTATCTGCATCTAAAATAATAGAAAAACATGTCTCACCAAGTAACTCGTTCGTTGGTGCTCCAAGTAGTATGCTTCCTGCTTTATTTACATTTAAGAATATTCCATTTAAATCAATCGTAAAAATGGGATCAGGATGATATTCATATAATGATTTGAATTTTTGTTGTTTCTGAGATAGGGCCTCTGATTTATGGACTAAATCAGAAGTTCTTAAAGTAACTTTTTCTTCTAGTTGAGCATTAAATACTTGTAAACGTTTTGTTAGGGTGTCGTTTTGCATACGCACAATAGAATGGCGAATAAGTACGAAAACAAAAGCGATACAATTTCCTGTAATGAGAGTTGAAGACGATGTTTGTTCTTTTAATGTAAACCCGATTAGTATTGCAACAGCAAGATAGGGAAATACGACTAATACTTTTTTTCCTAGTATAGGGTTTACAATGAAATAATTTTTATGGCTATTATCATCTTCTGAAATAGACCCAGCTATTGCGATAAGCAATATAGGTATTCTATATAAAAGACGTAAAAATGTTATAGTGTCAGTTGATAAATGGGTATTTAAGTAAAAATAAATATAGTTAAAAGTTGCAGAACTAATCAATACAAAAATAAAGATATAAATTTTCCGCTTGGACTTAAAAATTGTTGGGCGGAAAAAGAGACTAACACCTAGTAGAAGAAATAATAGATCTGCAATTGGATATAGAAATGAAAGGAAAATATCTCCGAGTGAAAGTGAGAATA
The DNA here is from genome assembly GCF_003264205.1 of Bacillus sp. SRB_8. NCBI lineage: Bacteria > Bacillati > Bacillota > Bacilli > Caryophanales > Bacillaceae > Bacillus > Bacillus sp. SRB_8. Next base: position 29,197 of record NZ_NADT01000064.1, read on the forward strand.
TATTTAAATTTGGCTGATTAAATAAATACCATTCTAATGTGAATATGGAAGTAAGTACTATACATATATCACAAATAAAGAAAGCTCTTTCCCATTTAGTGCATTCTTTTAAGATCTTATAGCAGAAAGCGATAAGGCAGAAGAATAGAAAAAACATGTAAAATACATCAGAAATAGTAAAATGATGTATTGGAAGTTCGAAAAAGGTATCTTGATACGTATATACTACTTTTCCTAATAAAAAACTACCAATTGCAATTGTAATACATATCCAAAAAGGATTTGAACTAACTTTTTTAGAGTATATAGAGTAAATTAGCGATATAAATGTAATGACTTCAACGATGAGTGAAGCGAAGCGTACATTGAAATTTGAAAAATTAGTAGGGAACAGAAAGAAAAACATAAAATAGATTGAATAGCATATTAATGTTGTGATTAATATACATAGCTGTAAATTTTTATTTAATTTCAAAAAGATCACCTTCTTTAAGTATGTACTATATTCGTAATATCCATACATAATAATATTACTTAAGGATTGTATCAGATTTCCTTATAAAAAGCATGCTTATAAGGAAAAAAACAAGAGTGCAATAATTCTTGAAAATGAAAAAACACTGCATTTAATGATTTTTAGTGTATCAAGATTTTAGATGGGAATTGTATATTTAGTCATCCAGTATATTTTAAAGGTTTTTTAGTGCTTTGCAAGTGGAGATGCAAATTTGCATATAAAATGATGGGATTTTCTTTCTAGGTGAGTTTTTGATTGTTATAGGCTAGTAAGTAACACCTTTGTATCTATCTATTTTCATACTAATGAGGGATTTCAAAAATGTTTTAAGTATATACAATAAAATATAGTCATTCATTACGTTTTTAGTATGGGAGGAAAAGCATGAAAAATTGGGTGAAGTTTCGAATAGCACGTCCAACAGATAAGTTTGAAGAGGTTATAGCATTCTATGAAAAAGGATTAGGTTTAAAGCGTATAGGTGAATTTTACGGTCATGAAGGTTACGATGGCGTCATGTTTGGACTACCAGATGAAGAATATCATTTAGAATTTACAAGATATATAGATGGGAGCCCATGTCCAGCTCCAACAAAAGATAACTTACTTGTATTTTACATGCGAGAAGATAGTGAAATGAAAAAAGTGAGTAAAAGGCTGCATACAATGGGGTATGGTGAAGTAGAACCAGAAAATCCGTATTGGAAAGAAAAGGGGATAACGATAGAAGATCCGGATGGTTGGAGAATTGTATTGATGAAAATAGAAGAATGAGGTGTGGCGAAACTAGAGGAGAAAGACGTTTCGAGTTTTGATAGTGTAAAAGAAAATATAAAAAAGTTTCCTTGGAGGAGATACATTCATAGGGAAGCTTTTTTATATTTGTAATCTGAAAATTAAGATTTGAAATTAACTTCTGAAAAGATATAAAATGATAACGTGTATTCTTTTGAGTTTGAGAGAGTTGTTTTTAAAGGTGAATATAAAAATAGGGAGGTTTTTTTATGATATGCCGGATTAGGGATGCAGAAGTATACTATGAAATCATTGGAGAAGGAAAGCCAGTACTTATCATACATGGGTGTGCTCCTGACCATAGATTAATGAAGAGATGTATGGAAACAGTGTTTCAGAAGTCTAAAGGATATCAGCGAATTTATATTGATTTGCCAGGAATGGGAAAATCGAATGCCCCAGATTGGATAAATAGTTCAGATTGTATATTAGAACTGTTAACTGCATTTATTGAGAAAATCATCCCAACTAAAGATTTTTTACTAGTAGGAGAGTCTTACGGGGGATATTTAGCTAGCGGGATACTTTCAAAGATGTTTGATAGAGTTAATGGATTATTGTTAGTATGTCCTGTTGTTGTAGCGCAACGAGAAAAAAGGCTTCTCCCAGATAAACAGGTAATTGTAAGAGATGAAGAATTTTTAAACACGCTTACTTCAACCGAAAGGGAAGAATTTTGTGAGTTAGCAGTGGTTGCAAATGAGTATACATATAAGCGTTTCAAAGAAGAAATTAAGCCAGGGCTAGATATTGCTAATGATGGGTTTATTGAAAGCTTACAAAAGAATTACTCTCTTACTTTGGACTTCCAGCATAAAAAATATGAGAAACCCGTTCTTTTATTAGCTGGAAGACAAGATATATCGGTAGGTTATCAAGATATTGTAGGAATCATTGAAGATTATCCAAGAGCGACATTAGCGGTATTAGATATGGCGGGACATAATTTACAAATTGAACAGCCTGAATTATTTGAGAGTTTAGTTTCGGAGTGGGTTAGACGAACTGCTCAGCAAAGTTCATAAAAAAAGAATAAATTAATATTTTGATTGTATTCAAGTTTTGATACGGAAAAGATTAAAGTAAGTAATTAACTTATAAATATTTTCAAGGAGGAATTATGAATACATATATCTATATGGTTAGGCATGGTGAATCGCCAAAATTAGAAGGAAATGAAAGAACACGTGGATTAACTGAGAAGGGAATTTTAGATGCTCAAAGAATAACTGAGATATTAGAAACAGAGGGAATTAATACTTTCATTTCAAGTCCGTATAAGAGGGCTATGTTAACGATAGAAGAGTCAGCGGATCTCCATGAAAAAGAAATGTTAGTATATGAAGATCTTAAAGAGTGTAAGTTTTCAAATGAAAATAAAATTATATCGGATAAGGAAGTGTACCCACTTGTAAAGGAGATGTTTTTTAATCCAGAATATGCACTGACGGATGGAGAGTCATATGCGGATTGTCAGCGAAGAGTAGTGAGAGTGTTAAAAGAAATATTAATGAATTTTCAAGGACATAAAATTGTAATTGGTACACATGGGCTTGTAATGACACTAATGATGAACTATTTTGATAATCAATATGGACTTGAATTTTTAATGAATACATCCAAACCGGATATATATAAGCTAGAATTTAAAGAAGAGCAATTAATGAATGTAGAGAGATTATGGAGAGAAGAATGAAATGGGGTATATGGAGTGTGTTTTAAAAATTACTTTTAAAACACACTCTTTTGCATTAAGTTGAGTTTTAAATATTTTCACTAATACGTTCTTTGTTTTTGTTATTTAAAGTATGTAAGAGTTTTTGAAATACCTTAAATGAATGCTGGAATATTGGACTTTGAATAAAAGTGTATAGAAAAGTTACGATAAAAACAGGACCTCCTAGCATGTATCCAATGACTAGTACAGAGCATTCTACAATAATTCGAGCACAGCTAATAGATAACCCAGTTTTGTCAGAAATGGTAAGCATGAATCCATCGCGGGGTCCAGCACCAATGCCAGCCGCAACGTACATGCCGCCCCCAATGCCTGTAATTGCAATACCAGAAAATAAAATGAGTAAGTTTATCCATAAATAATCACTAGCGTTTGGAAGGATTTTTGATTGTAAGAAAAAGTCCATAATAGGACCGATAAGTAGTGCATTTAAAAATGTGCCCACGTTTATATATTTTCGATCTACTAGTAAAGAGATAAGAACGAGACATAATCCACATATGACACTCCAAGTACCAATTGTCCACCCAAACCGTTGGTAGAGAGCCATATTTAAAACTTCCCAAGGATGTAAACCGAGGAATTTAACTTTGACTGCGAGAGCATTTCCAAGTCCAAAAAAAATTAATCCTAGGAAAAAAAGAAAATAGCGAAAGAGAGTTAGCCTCATCTTTAAAACCTCCCAATATATAATGATGTATATTACATGTTTGAATTTCAATGTACAAATATTATGTCTTTTTATGATTTATTAAAAATGTAAATGGATATATATTTCCACAGTCAAAAAAGTTAAAATATTTCGTTATAAGGATTATAATAGAGAGAGAACTATAAAAGGAGTGAACGAATTTGAAACAAGAACTTATTGAAAGATTTACGAGATATGTAAAGATTGATACACAATCAAATGAAGAAAGTCATACAGTGCCTACAACACCAGGGCAAATTGAGTTTGGTAAGTTATTAGTGGAAGAGTTGAAAGTGATTGGGTTATCAGAAGTGACGATGGATGAAAATGGTTACGTAATGGCAACACTGCCTGCTAATACAGATAAGGATGTTCCTGTAATCGGCTTTTTAGCTCATTTAGACACAGCAACAGATTTTACAGGGAAAAACGTAAAACCACAAATTTATGAAAATTTTGATGGTAATGCGATTACGTTAAATGAAGAATTAAATGTTGTGTTAACACCTGAACAGTTCCCGGAATTACCATCATATAAAGGACATACAATTATTACAACTGATGGTACAACACTTCTTGGAGCAGATGATAAAGCTGGTCTTACAGAAATCATGGTCGCAATGAATTATTTAATACATAATCCGCAAATTAAGCATGGAAAAATAAGAGTAGCATTTACACCAGATGAAGAGATTGGTCGTGGGCCAGCTCATTTTGATGTAGAAGCGTTTGGTGCATCGTTTGCTTATACGATGGACGGAGGTCCATTAGGTGGTTTAGAATATGAGAGTTTTAACGCTGCAAGCGCCAAATTAACTTTTAGAGGGACAAATACACATCCTGGAACAGCGAAAAACAAAATGCGTAACGCAAGTAAACTCGCTATGGAATTCGATAGACAGTTGCCAGTAGAAGAGGCGCCAGAATATACAGAGGGATATGAAGGGTTTTATCATTTACTCTCTTTAAATGGTGATGTCGAGCAAAGTAAAGCTTACTATATTATTCGAGATTTTGATCGTAATCATTTTGAAGCGCGTAAAAATAACATTAAAGATATTGTGAAAAACATGCAAGAGAAGTACGGTGAAGATGCGATTGTTTTAGAGATGAATGATCAGTACTATAACATGCTTGAAAAAATTGAACCAGTGCGAGAAATTGTTGATATTGCATATGAAGCGATGAAAAGTTTAAATATCGAACCGAACATCCATCCAATTCGTGGTGGAACAGATGGATCACAATTATCGTATATGGGATTACCAACGCCAAATATTTTCACTGGCGGTGAAAACTATCACGGTAAATTTGAGTATGTTTCGGTAGATACTATGGAAAAAGCTGTTCAAGTAATTGTAGAAATCGCAAGACGATTTGAAGAACAAGCTTAAAAAGAGAACCAAGTAGTAATGAAGTGCTACTTGGTTCTTTCCTATAGTAAAAAATACAAAGTGAAACTTGTTACAAGACGTTTGTAAAAGGGGGAAATGTTATGAGTGAAAATCAGTTTCATGGTTATATAGGGACATATACCAAAGCAGAGAGTAAGGGGATTTATAAATTTATACTTGATACGAACATCGGAGAACTTAAAGGGATTGAATTAGCAGCTCATATAGGAAGTCCGACATATGTAACGATTAGTCATAACAACGAGTACCTTTATTCTGTTGCGAAAGATAATGGGTTAGGTGGAATTGCTAGTTTTTCCATTCATAATAAATCCGGTAATCTAAATTCGATTAACATGCAAGTTTTAGAAGGGGTATCGCCGTGCTATGTAAGTGTGAATCGGGAGAATAGTATAGTAGTAGCAGCTAATTATCATAAAGGAACAGTAGAGTCCTATTTAGTGAAAAAGGATAATGGAAGTTTAAATGCTGCTACGGTAATTGTAGAACATAAAGGGTCAGGACCAAATAAGGAAAGGCAAGAAAAGGCACATGCTCATTATATGGATTTTACTCCTGATGAAAAATATGTAGTAGCAGTTGATTTAGGAATAGACAAGGTGATTACATATAAAGAAAGTGATGGAGAACTAATAGAAGTTACACGGTTATCTGTAAAACATGGTAGTGGTCCAAGGCATCTTATATTTCATCCAAGTGCGCAGTATGCATATGTTATGACAGAATTAAGTTCAGAGATTATTGTACTTCAATATGATGCAAAGAGTGGCAGTTTTAAAGAAAAACAATACATTTCTACATTACCTGAAGGTTTTAGAAAAGATAGTTACGGAAGTGCAATTCACATTTCTTCTGATGGCAAGTTTGTTTACGCAGCAAATAGGGGACATAATAGTATCGCGGTTTTCCGAGTGAATGAGCACAATGGAGAGCTCGCTTTTATTGAAACAGTATCGACAGAAGGGGATTGGCCACGTGATTTTTCTTTAGATCCGGATGAAAAATTTTTAATTGCAGCGAATGAAAGATCTAATACTTTGACTTTATTTGCTAGGGATGAAATGACAGGGGAGCTAACGATTGTACAGACGGACGTAAATGTTCCAGAGCCAGTATGTGTGAAGTTTTTACATGTGAAAAAATAGATAGGTTTCCCTATCTATTTTTTATTAGGAAATTTTAATATAGCACCCGCCACAAATAAAAAGTCGCGTAAGACTCCCAATTTGTCCAATTTGATGCAAATTCTTTTATTTCATTTTTAGTCGGTTTCTTTTCGGCACCTGTTATAAATTTGATAGCATTATGCAAACCAACATCATCAATTGGAAAAGCTGAAGGGAATCGTAAACAACGCATCAAAACATAGTGAGCTGTCCATGGCCCTATACCGCGAATGCTAGTTAATTGTTTTTCAGCTTGCTTCACATCTTGTATTTGTAATAGAGATTCTTTTGATAATTTACCTTCTGTAATGAGCTGCGCGACGTCAATTAAGTATTCGCACTTTCTTGTAGTCATTTTTAATGTTGCGAGATCTTCTACATCTAAATTTGCTATTACTTCAGGTGATGGGAATATCCAATGTTTTCTACCGTTCCAATCTACATAATCGCCAAAATTTTCGACTAATCTTCTTTTTAGAGTATAGGCATATGTGAGGTTGATTTGTTGACCTAGAATCCCCCAGCATAGTGCTTCAAATAAATCCGGAATTCCCAAAGTACGAAGACCGTAAAATTCTTTAATGGGTTTTTGAAGGAGTGGGTCGTGTTTAGCTAATTTATAGAAGGGAGCTAAATCAGTAGTTAAATCAAACCACTCTTTTACATAGTTAGATACGGCATCGTGTGCCCATTTTTCAGAGACATATGATTCTCCTAAAAAACGTATTTGAATATTACTATCGGCATTCAAACCAATTTCAACTAATGGATTTATGTTTTGAACAGGAATGACTTTATAGATTTTATTATTTTCAATATGAAACATACATTCATTTTTAGAACGCGATAGATAGCGTAAGTTTTCTTGAAAACTAAATTCTTTTGGAACGACTAAAGACAATATTTCATTACAATCCTCTGTCATATTTACTCCTCCCGAAGCGCTTCTAATTTGAGCAATTCTTTTTTCATTTCTAAACCACCTCTAAAACCGGTAAGTTTACCATTTTTCCCAATAACGCGGTGACAAGGAATAGTGATAAGCAGAGGATTTGCCCCAACGGCAGTCCCAACTGCACGTACAGCGTTAGGTTTTTGAATTTTTTCCGCAATCTCTGAATAAGAATGTGTCTCCCCATAAGGAATTTCACGTACCGTATTCCAAACAGCTAATTGAAATGCAGTTCCGTAAACATCGATAGGAATTGTAAAGGTTTCTAGTTTGGTTTCCAAATACTCGATAAGTTCTTTTGTGTATGTTTGCAGATAATCTGGATTTTGGATGAATGTATGTTGTGGCAGTTTTTTGCTAGCCCACGTATTTAGTTCTTCAAAAGTTTCATTTTGCGATCCGATGAAGCATAATCCATTTGAAGTAGCTGCAATATGCATACGCCAATGTTTATGAATAAGCAATGTCCAATATATAGTTTTATTTTCATATGGTTTCATTATTTCATACCTCTTTTATTCCGTTCTTTTTTCGATATTCAGTAGGGGTAAATCCTGTCTTCTTTTTAAATAAAGTCGCGAAATACTCCGGATTTTCTATCCCGACATCAGTACTAATTTCCATAATGGATTGATTTGTATGTAAAAGGTATTCTGTCGCTTTTTTAATTCTGAATTGCTGTATATATTCTATTGGACTAATCCCTACAATTTTCTTGAAAGTGCGTTGTAGATGATAAGGGCTACCATGGCATATTTCTGCGAGTAAGTCGAGGGTTAGCACGTCACAATAATGTTTTTGGATATATTCTTTAATTTGCTCTACCCATTCTTCATTAGGTAAAGTTAGCCCGTTTGGTTTACAACGTTTACACGGACGAAAATTTTCATGTAATGCTTGCTCTGCCTTAAGAAAAATACGTACATTGTTTTTATTCGGTATTCTCGATTTACATGATGGTCGGCAAAAAATACCGGTTGATTTTACAGCGTAAAAGAATTTGTCATCATATGTGGAGTCATTATGAATAATTGCTTGCCAATACTCATTTGTTACTGTGAACACTTCATTATGCACAGAACATCACCTCTGGCATTAGTATAACCTGAATAAAGTACGTATGTACGTATTTACGAATGTAAGAGCAAGATTACAAAGATGAAACTATGATAGGGTATCTATTTTGTGTTAGCATGAAAATTGAAAATGCACATCAAGAGGAGGAACATAGATGAAGTTGATTTCATGGAATGTAAATGGTTTGCGAGCAGTTATTGCAAAAGGTGGATTTCTAGAATATCTAGAAGAATCTAATGCAGATATATTTTGTTTACAGGAAATTAAATTACAAAGTGGACAAATTGATTTAAATCCCGAGGGATATTATACATATTGGAATTATGCTGTGAAAAAAGGCTACTCAGGAACGGCTATTTTCACGAAAAAAGAACCGATTTCTGTTACATATGGTTTAGGGATTGAAGAGCATGATCAAGAAGGACGAGTTATTACGTTAGAATTTGAAGATTTTTACATGATAACGTTATATACACCAAACTCCAAACGTGGATTAGAACGCTTAGATTACAGAATGAAATGGGAAGATGATTTCAGAGCCTATATTAAACGATTAAATGAAAAGAAATCAGTTGTTTTTTGCGGAGATTTAAACGTCGCACATAAAGAAATAGATTTAAAAAATCCAAAAAGTAACCGTAAAAACCCTGGATTCTCTGATGAGGAGAGGGAGAAGTTTACACGTACTTTAGAAGAAGGATTTGTTGATACGTATCGCTACCTTTATCCTGATCAGGAAGGAGCATATTCGTGGTGGTCGTATCGTATGGGAGCGAGAGCAAAAAATATTGGATGGCGTTTAGATTATTTTGTTGTCTCGGAAAGAATGAAAGACAAAATAACAGAGGCGAAAATTAACAGTGAAATAATGGGATCAGACCATTGTCCAGTTGAATTACATATAATTTTCTAAAAAAAGAAGTATCTCGCTAATAATAGGCGGATACTTCTTTTTAATTCAGTTTGTTAAAATTTTTCAAATCATTCTTGAAATAATTGCATATTAAATATATACTTAGTAACGATAATCATTATCAGTTAAAAAGGTTATCGATGGGTGAAGTGTAAAAGAATTATAGTTTAGGGGAAGTGAATGAGAATGAGTTCCGGATAAAATTATTAATCTAATGAAATATATGTTTGGGACAAGTTTCATGTAGTTAAGTTTTCATATAAAAATAATCTATTTACAAGTTTTGAGAGGAGATATATAAAGATGAACAAGAAGTTATTTACATTAGGGATGGTTACAGTTTTAAGTGTAGGTTTAGCAGCATGTAATAGTACGGATAAAACTTCAGGGGAACAAAAGCAACAGACAAAAGCTACGGAAACAAAAAAAGATGAAAAACGAAAAATTACATATTTAGGTAAAGAATACACAGTACCAGCAAAAGTAGATAAAATTACGACAGCTAGTTTAGAGTCAATGGAAGATGCAGCAGTACTTGGAATTAAACCAGTCGGTGCAATTACTGTAGGTGGTAAATTACCAAAGTATCTTGAAAAAGAATTAGAGGGTGCAAAATCTGTGGGTGAAAAAATGCAACCTAATTTTGAAACATTACTTCAATTAAAACCGGATGTTATTACATCTAGTACGAAATTCCCAGCAGAAACAGCTGAAAAGTTTACGAAAGTAGCTCCGACGTTCCCGGTATCACACGTTTCAACAGATTGGGAAGATAACTTAAAGTTAATGGGAGAATTAACTGGTAAAAAAGATAAAGCAGAAAAAATTATTAAAGATTACAATGCGGACGCTGAAAAAGCAAAAGCAAAATTAGGAGATAAGTTAAAAGACAAAAAAGTACTTGTAATTAGACTAAGAGCAAATGAATTATTCCTATATCCAGAAGGAGTATACTTCAACCCTGTAATTTATAAAGATCTTGGACTAACTGCTCCAGAACAACTTAAAACTGTAAAAGCACAAGAGAAAATTTCATTTGAAAAACTTGCTGAACTTAACCCAGATTATGTTTTCTTACAATATGAGGCAAGTGAAAATAAAAACCCGAAAGTGCTAGAAGAAATTGAAAGCAATCCAATTTGGCAAAGTATGAATGCTGCGAAAGAAAAGAAAGTATTTGTAAACGTTGTAGATCCAATGGCCCAAGGTGGCACAGCTTGGAGTAAAACAGCATTCTTAAAAGAAGCAGTGAAAAATTTATCTAAATAATACAATAAGTAAGGTGCGTTGAATGATATGCAGAAAACGAATGCGGTACCAGTAACCATTTTATGTATAGCACCCATATTGATTTTATTTACAGTTATACTTTCTGTTTTATATGGGGCGAAAAACATTGATGCTGAAACAGTGTGGAATGCTTTATTTCATTTTGATTCAAGCGATGTAAATCATAATATTATTATTACTTCACGTTTACCAAGGGTAGTTGCAGCTCTTTTAGTCGGAGCATTTCTAGCCATATCAGGAGCACTTATGCAGGGGATGACAAGAAACTATCTTGCATCCCCTTCTATTATGGGTGTGACGGATGGTGCAGCCTTTGTTATTACACTTTGTATGATTTTTCTTCCGGGAATGTCATCGATTGGTATGGTTTTATGTTCAATGATTGGCTCTGCACTAGGAGCCGGTATAGTGTTTGGTTTTGGCTCACTCCTTCAAAATGGCTTATCCCCTGTTAGATTAGCAATTATAGGGACAGTTATTGGAACATTTTTAAGTAGTGTATCGGCTGCGATGGCTTCATATTTCCAAATTTCTCAAAATGTTAGTTTTTGGTTTAATGCAAAGTTAGATCAAGTGGACCCTAATATCATTAAAATCACGATACCATTTGGGATAATTGGTATAATTTTAGCACTATTAATATCAAAATCTATTACCATTCTTTCTTTAGGAGAAGAAGTTTCTATTAATCTAGGTCAGCGTACAAAACTAGTTAAAGCGATGGCAATTTTATCAGTTATTTTTTTAACAGGAACAGCAGTTGCTTTAGTGGGGAAAGTTGGTTTTGTAGGTTTAATTATTCCACACATTACGCGCTTTATAATTGGGGTAGATTATAAGTGGATTTTGCCTTGCGCAGGCGTTATTGGTGGAGTTTTCTTAGCATTATGTGACATTTTAAGTAGATTTGTAAACTATCCATTTGAAACACCAATTGGAGTCGTTACTTCCTTAATTGGAATTCCTTTCTTCCTTTATTTAATCCGTACAAGAGGAGGAGAGAGACATGCTTAAAAGTTCAAGTCAACGTTTTGGAATGACAATGGGGATTAGTATATTTTTAATATTATGTGCTATTTATATTAGTTTAACGAATGGTACGTTTGATATTACGATTACAGATGTATTTAAAACACTCTTTAGAATAGATCCAGTACCAGACCATGATTTAGTTATTTTTGAGTTTCGCCTTCCGCGCATTGTAATTGCTGGATTAGTAGGATTAGGCCTCGGTGTTGCGGGTGCTGTAATTCAAGGGATTACGAGAAATGGATTGGCGGACCCAGGTATTTTAGGAGTGAATGCCGGAGCAGGTACAGCCATCGTAATTTTCATGTTCTTCTTTCAAGGGCAATTAAAGAGCACAGACTGGGTTTCTATTATGATGATGCCGATGTTTGGTTTAGTCGGTGGGCTAGGAGCCGCTATAATAATTTATCTGTTTTCTTGGAAAAACGGTAAGTTAGACTCGCAACGTCTTTTATTAACAGGGATTGCAATTGGATCTGGATTTGGAGCGTTTTCTATGTATTTATCGCTCAAAATGAAGTCAACTGATTTCGAGATGGCTGCAGTTTGGGTGTCTGGAAGCATATATAGTGCAAACTGGAAGTATATTGTTGCTATGTTACCGTGGCTTATCATTTTAATTCCACTTATACAAAAGAAAGCTTATTTATTAGATTTATTTCAATTGGAAGAAACGAGTATTACAAGTTTAGGTGTTGCAGTAGAACGAGAGAAATCCATTTTACTATTAAGTAGTATCGGACTTGTGAGTGCATGTGTTGCTGTTTCAGGAAGTATTGGTTTCATTGGATTAATGGCACCGCATATAGCGAAAAGGCTCGTCGGTATTCAGCATAAATATATAATTCCTACGTGTGGAGTAATCGGAATGTTCCTTGTAATAGCTTCAGACTTTATTGCAAAAACAGTTTTCACCCCTGTAGAGTTACCTGTTGGAATCGTTATTTCTATTGTCGGTGTACCGTATTTCTTATATTTACTTTATAAGGCGAAAGCGTAAGAGGAGGAATAAAAGTGAGTATTTTAAGTGCAAAAAATTTAGAAACGAGTTATGAAAAGCTTACAGTGTTTCGCGATTTAAATGTGGAAATACAAGAAGGAAAAGTAACGACAATTATAGGACCAAACGGGTGCGGGAAATCGACATTGTTAAAAACAATGGGAAGAATTTTAAAGCAAAAGAGCGGTAAAGTATATTTGCAAGGACAGGATTTAAATACAATTCCAACGAAAGAAATTGCGAAGCAGTTAGCTTTACTTCCGCAAACTCCAATTGCACCAGGAGAGCTTAAAGTAGAAGAGTTAATTTCTTATGGACGCTATCCACATCGAAATAACGTAAATAAGTTAACTTCAAAAGATAAAGAAATGATTGATTGGGCATTAGAAATAACGAAAACTTCTGAATTTCGAACGAGACAAATTGCAAATTTATCAGGTGGTCAACGACAGAAGGTATGGCTAGCGATGGCTTTAGCACAAGAGACAGAAGTGTTGCTATTAGATGAGCCAACTACATATCTTGATATGTCTCATCAATTAGATGTATTACAAATTGTGGAGAAGTTAAATAAAGAACATAATTGTACGGTCGTTATGGTATTACATGATATTAACCATGCAGCAAGGTTTTCAGATGAAATTATTGCAATGAAGGAAGGGGAAATCGTTACAACTGGTAGCCCAGAAGAAATAATTACAAATGAAGTGTTAAAAGAAGTATTTCATATTGATGCACGTGTCATGATTGATCCGTATAATGGGTCTCCTGTTTGTTTCGGTTACGATAGCGTTGTATCTCAAGAAGAGAAAGTAGAAATATATGTAACGAGTTAAGAAGGGGGGATGTAAGATGAATACTACTATTGAAAAACAGCAGGTTATTACATTTAATACAGAACAGTGGAAAATGTATTCAAAATTAGAAGGTAAAGAATATCAAATTCATATTTCAAAGCCGAGGCAGCCAGCACCAGAGTCAGGATATCCTGTTATATACGTATTAGATGGCAATGCCTTTTTTCAGACATTCCATGAAGCGGTTAAAATACAATCAGTTAGAGCAGAGAAAACAGGTGTTTCACCAGCTATTATAGTAGGTATTGGTTATCCAATTGAAGGGGCATTTTCAGGAGAAGAAAGATGCTATGATCTTACACCTGTCGTAATTTCAAAAGATGCCCCGTTAAAACCGGACGGTAAACCGTGGCCTAAAACAGGGGGAGCGCATAATTTCTTTACTTTTATTGAAGAAGAATTGAAACCACAAATTGAAAAGGAATTTGAGATTGATAAAGGAAAGCAAACGTTATTTGGACATTCTTTAGGTGGTCTATTTGCTTTACATATACTATTCACAAACGTAAATGCCTTTCAAAATTATTTTATAAGTAGTCCATCTATTTGGTGGAATAACCAATCCGTGCTTGAAAAAGAAAAGAATCTTATAAATGAATTAAACAATGCTAAGGTTGAAACGGGAGTATTCCTTACAGTTGGGTCATTGGAACGAGAGCATATGGTTTTAGGTGCAAACGAATTATCAGAGCGCCTTCTCCAAGTAAAACACGATCAGTTTAGATTTATGTTTTATGAAGCTGAAGGGGAGAATCATGCATCTGTTGTGCCGACTTCTTTAAGTAAAGGATTGAGATTTATTAGTCAAGTGTAGAAGACGTATATGAAAAAAGGTAAGCAATTGCTTACCTTTTTTCATTATTGTTTAAAGGCAACGTATCCATCAATTAAAAAGCTTGTGAAAAAGCGAGTGATGTGAATAAAGCCACATTCCTTCATGATAGTTAGTAGATTTGTTTCGGAAATAGGAAATATTTCTGTTTCAAAAGAATTTTCAAATCGGTTCCAATCTTCTAATGGAATTTGATTTTGCATCATGTGGTTGCGCCAAGCATTCAATTGTGCAGAAAACATACTTGTATGGGGTACACCATTTATTGTAGAGAGAAAGAATGAAGCACCAGGTTTTAAGCGACTACTAATTTCATTAAGAAGCTCTTTTTTCTCCTTAATAGTTGGGATGAAATGAAGAACAAGCATACAAGTAGCAGCGTCAAATAATGGATTGGTTAATAATGAATGGACAGTTCCATGTACAAAGTGAATTTGATTTTGTATGCCTTCGCTTTCAATTCTTTTTTTAGCTAGCTGTAGCATGCTTTCAGATGGATCGACACCTGTAAAAGATAAGTTGCTATTTTGTTTGCCTATTGAGAGAATTTCTTGTCCACCACCAGCACCTATAACTAGTAAATTTGGATTCATATTTTCTTTAGGGAGTGTAGTAAAAAAGAAATAATTCATCATTTCATATAGGTTGTAGTAGCCTGGGATTTTACATGGAATTCTTTGTTCATATGAATTTACGGTAGTATCATTCCAATTCATTTTTAACCTCCTAAGTATGTGTATTATAGGTTTATTATGGAATGAAATTATGAAGGGAAACAATCCCATAAATCTGGGGGGAAGAGGATGTATGAAAAAATAACGAAAGAAATTACAATGGTAGCGAATCGTATAAGTTCTATAAGGACATTTCAAGAGTCATTTCTCCACTTAATACGTAAAGTCATTGATTTTGACGCCGCTTGTTTTACAGCTATAGACCCAATTTCTTTTTTATCTACTGGGGCATTTACGGATGAAAGTGTTGAAAAGATTCATCCACAATTGTTTATGAATGAATTTCTAGAAGATGATTTTAATAAATTTAAATATTTATCAGAACACTATCCTCATGTTGCTTCTCTTAGTATGGTGACAAATGGTGAACAAAAGAAAAGCTCTAGATACCGAAATATTTTAAAACCAGCAAGTTTTGGAGATGAATTAAGGGGCGTTTGTATGAGTAAGGGGAACTGTTTTGGGCATCTTAGTTTATTTCGAGGGAGTACAAGTCCCGCTTTTCATATAGATGATTGTAAGTATTTGGCAACGATAGTCCCAATTGCTGGAGAGGCTTTAAAAAAGGTATTTCCTAAACCTTTTTCAGAAGAGAAGGTAATAGGGACAGGCACGATTATATTAAGTGAGGATTTTAATTTATTATATTGGAATCAAGATGGCAGCGATTGGCTCTCAAATCTTAAAAAGTATGAACAGTTAAATATAAAAGAAATACCAAGGCCAATACGTGCGGTTTGTTCGAAAGTAAAGGCTAACGAATATAATGTAGGTTGTATGAATAGAGAAGAAAAAGTTTGTATACCTTTAGCCTATGGACATTTTTTAATCATTCGGGCCAGTAAGTTAGAACGTACAAGTAGTTTTCAGGGTGGTTATGTTGTTCTATTCGAAAGAGCAAGACCGGAAGAAATCTTTCCGCTTATTACGGAAGTGTATAGTTTTACAACACGTGAGAAGCAAGTAATACGTAAAATTCTTACAGGTATGTCGACAAAGGAATTAGCCCATGAACTTTGTATATCTATATACACGGTACAAGATCATTTAAAATCCATTTTTGAAAAGACTGGGGTAAGTAGTAGAAATGAACTCGTGTGGGAAGTTTTTTCAAGATTTTGTTTTGATGTCGATGAATAAAAATAAAATAACTCTACAAAAATCACATGAAGTACGGTGGATGAGTTGTAGAATAGGGCTGAAAAAAGGTTATGGATGAAACATTCCATAACCTTTTTTTATAAGTAGAATTGTCCTTTTTGAAAGTTTTGTTTCAACTTTTCGTCTAAATAGACAAAAAGTTGTCACAATTCGGTCACAATTAGCATAAACATAAAATAGACGAAATGAACTTATTTCCAAAAAGGCTTGATTCATTCCATTCATGATTAATAGAGCTGAAAAAGCATGGATTAAAAGTTCACTATATTCTCAAGGAGGTAGATCGTATGAAAACTATTCTTGCTATCGCTGGGCTTATTTGGGTTTTATCGCATGGTATTCCAATTTATGAAGGAGAACAAATTCGCAGTGCTCTGAATAAAAATTTTAATGACTATCATATCATTGATCGGCAAGATAATGTTGTGACAGTTCGTGTAAATGACTGTTTTCATACGGTAACCGTTGAAGGAACTTCAGTAGTGAATGATACAAAAGTATGTGATCAGCAATAATTATATATAGGAGGAAAAAAGTCTCAATTTACACGTGTGAAAATTGAGACTTTTATATTTGTGGATGAATAATAAGCGGGGATGGACAATCCCTGCTTATTATTGTTTTTTTGAAAAAAAGAAAGGGTATCATATTAATTGAGACTGAGAAGCTAATGATGTGTTAAGAATAATCATAAAGCGAAAATATACTCATATGGGGTATCCTACATAGATATTTGATGATATAATTGGTATACTCATAAAAGCAATTGTTTTATTGGATGAAGAGAAACTTTAAGAAGGTGATAATATGGATCATAAGGACCATGAATCAGTAACACATAGATCAGAAAAAGAAAAAGAACAAATTATAAATAGATTAAAGAGAATTGAAGGCCAAGTCCGTGGTATTCAAAATATGATTGAAAATGATCGTTATTGCGTGGATATTTTAGTTCAAATTTCTGCGATTAATGCAGCGATGAAAAAAGTAGGAATGGGTGTCTTAAAAAATCATACGAGTCATTGTGTTTCAGGAGCTATTAAAAATGGTAATGGTGACGAAGCAATTGAAGAATTAATGACAGTATTTGAACGTTTTTCAAAAGCATAAAAGCCAAGCTAGTATTTGACTAGCTTGGCTTTTGTTTATATAGGAGAAGATATATAAATTCATAATTGGAGCAAAAAAATAAAGATTTTAGAAAAAAATAAAAATCATGATACAAAACCATTGATTACCTTAGGGGGGTATGGTAAGATGTAGTTGTGATTAATAAACAATGAATAAACAAGAGGAGGATTTTAAATGGAACAGTTAACATTAAAAGTTGAGGGTATGTCTTGTGGGCATTGTGTAAATTCTATTGAAAGTAATGTGAAAGAACTAAACGGCGTTGAACAAGTAAAAGTTCAATTAGCAGAAGGAACTGTTGAAGTTACTATCGACTCATCAGTTGTAACGTTAAAAGATATCGTTGCTGTAATTGAAGATCAAGGCTATGAAATTCAATAATAATTTTTAATATAGAAATAAATCGTACTTTATATGGAGTACGATTTATTTTGCTAAAAATTATACCTTATAAGGGTATATAGAGGTGAGAGACATGAATGAACAAAAAGAGGCCAATCTCCAAATATCAGGCATGACATGTGCAGCCTGTGCAAATAGAATTGAAAAAGGCCTGAAAAAAGTAGAAGGTGTTCATGATGCAAATGTAAATTTTGCACTTGAAAAAACAAAAATAATGTATGATCCAGCGAAAACAAATCCGCAATACTTTAAAGAAAAAGTTGAATCGTTAGGATATGGAATTGTAAGTGATAAAGCTGAATTTACTGTTTCAGGAATGACATGTGCAGCATGTGCGAACAGAGTTGAAAAGCGTTTAAATAAGTTAGATGGTGTGAACAAAGCGACAGTTAATTTCGCTTTAGAGTCGGCAACGGTAGACTTTAATCCTGATGAAATCAGTGTAAATGAAATGAAGAGTGCGATTACAAAGTTAGGATATAAATTAGAAGTGAAATCAGATGAGCAAGATGGATCAACAGATCATCGCTTACAAGAAATTGAACGACAAAAGAAGAAATTTATTATTTCGTTTATTTTATCATTCCCGTTATTGTGGGCAATGGTGAGTCATTTCTCATTTACATCGTTTATTTATTTACCTGATATGCTAATGAACCCTTGGGTACAGCTAGCTCTTGCAACTCCTGTTCAATTTATCATTGGTGGACAGTTTTATATTGGAGCGTATAAAGCGCTACGCAATAAAAGTGCAAACATGGATGTTCTTGTGGCACTTGGAACGTCCGCAGCTTATTTCTATAGTGTTTATTTAAGTATTCAATCAATTGGTTCTTCAGAACATATGACAGATTTATATTTTGAAACGAGTGCGGTACTTATTACTTTAATTATTTTAGGTAAATTATTTGAGGCGAGAGCAAAAGGGCGTTCATCAGAAGCTATTAAAAAGTTGATGGGACTACAAGCGAAAACTGCCACAGTTGTGCGAGATGGAACAGAGATGAAAATTTTAATCGAAGAAGTGGTAGCTGGTGATGTTGTCTATGTTAAACCTGGTGAAAAAATCCCAGTAGATGGAGAAATTGTAGAAGGAAAATCAGCGATAGATGAATCGATGTTAACAGGCGAGAGTATTCCAGTTGATAAAACAATTGGGGATGTAGTAATTGGCTCTACAATGAATAAAAATGGATTTTTAAAAGTTAAAGCAACTAAGGTAGGAAGAGATACTGCATTAGCTCAAATTATTAAAGTAGTAGAAGAAGCTCAAGGATCGAAAGCGCCTATTCAAAGGGTAGCTGATCAAATTTCTGGTATTTTCGTACCAGTTGTAGTTGTAATTGCTATTATTACATTTGCGGTGTGGATGATATTTGTTACACCTGGTGATTTTGGCGGAGCACTTGAGAAAATGATAGCAGTACTTGTTATTGCTTGTCCATGTGCTTTAGGTCTTGCGACACCTACATCTATTATGGCGGGATCAGGAAGGTCAGCTGAATACGGTATTTTATTTAAAGGTGGAGAACATTTAGAAGCAACGCATCGATTAGATACAGTTATTCTAGATAAAACAGGTACTGTGACAAATGGGAAGCCGGTGTTAACAGATGTAATTGTAGCAGATGGATTCCACGAAGAAGAAATACTACGTTTAGTAGGTGCAGCAGAAAGAAATTCTGAACATCCACTTGCAGAAGCGATTGTTGAAGGAATTAAAGAAAAGGGTATTGATATCCCAAGTTCAGAAACGTTTGAAGCAATTCCGGGATTTGGTATTGAATCGGTTGTCGAAGGAAAACAATTATTAATTGGTACACGCCGATTAATGAAGAAGTTTAATATTGATATTGAAGAAGTTTCTAAATCAATGGAAGAACTAGAGCGAGAAGGAAAAACAGCAATGCTTATTGCGATAGATAAGGAATATGCTGGAATTGTTGCTGTTGCAGATACTGTAAAGGATACTTCAAAAGCCGCAATTGCAAGACTTAAGAAAATGGGTCTAGATGTCGTTATGATTACAGGAGATAATACACAAACTGCTCAGGCAATTGCTAAGCAAGTTGGTATTGATCACGTAATTGCAGAAGTATTACCAGAAGGAAAAGCAGAAGAAGTGAAGAAACTTCAAGCTAGTGGTAAGAAAGTGGCTATGGTTGGAGATGGAATTAATGATGCTCCTGCGCTTGCTACAGCGGACATTGGAATGGCAATTGGAACAGGAACAGATGTAGCAATGGAAGCAGCGGATATTACGTTAATCCGTGGTGATTTAAATAGTATTGCTGATGCAATTTTTATGAGTAAAATGACGATTAGAAATATTAAGCAAAATTTATTCTGGGCGTTAGCTTATAACGGCCTAGGAATTCCGATTGCGGCGCTCGGTTTCTTAGCTCCTTGGGTTGCAGGTGCAGCAATGGCATTTAGCTCTGTATCAGTCGTATTAAATGCATTAAGATTACAAAGAGTTAAATTGAAATCTTAAACACTTTCAGCTATAAAGCGAATTTAATATGCTTTTTTACAATAAACAATACTTTGTATGAGTATTGTTTATTGTTCGTTTAGAAGGAAAAGTCGATATAATATAGAAAGAGCAGAAGTAGAATCATATATAGTGGAAGAAGCTGTTTCGAAAATAAACACGAAATAATTATCCGGATAACCGAAATAAAAGAGTTAGTTTGATAAGGAGTTTTACATATGTTTAAAGATATTAAAATTAGAACATTCCAGAAGGAGGATTTAGAGCAAGTATTACAATTGTTCTATGAAACGGTTCATACGGTGAATGCGAAAGATTATAACGAGTTACAGCTACAGGCGTGGGCCCCAGAGCGACTAGATAGAGAGAGATGGCTACAGTCTTTAGAAAAGAATATTTGTTACGTTGCTGATTATAAAGGTGTGATAGTGGGATTTGGGGATTATAATGATGATCATTACGTAGATCGCTTATTTACGCATAAAGATTATCAAGGAAAAAGGATAGCATCATACATACTACAGAAGTTAGAAAAAGAAGCAGTGAACTTGCAGCATAGGGATATATATACAGAGGCGAGTATTACAGCAAAACCTTTCTTTGAAAGCAAAGGTTTTATTTGCATAAAGGAACAAAATAAGCAGCATAATGGTCAAATTTTTATTAATTATGTCATGAAAAAAATAGCCTTCTCATAAATGAGAAGGCTATTTTTCATTATTTTACAGCTTCTTTTAGTTCTTTACCAGCTTTAAAAGCAGGTACTTTAGAAGCTGCGATTTGCATTTCTTCACCCGTTTGTGGGTTACGGCCTGTACGAGCAGCTCTTTCACGAACTTCGAATGTACCGAATCCGATAAGTTGTACTTTTTCGCCAGCAGCTAAAGAGTTAGTGATTGATTCTACTACAGTTTGTAAAACTACAGTAGCTTCTTTTTGAGAAATCTCAGCGTTTTGTGCTACGTTTTTAATTAATTCTGTCTTATTCATGTTTTTCACCTCATATGTAAATAATGCTATTTAAGTTGTTATTATAACGTATAAAACATTCGAGAACAAGTGTACGTACATATATTCGCAAAAAAAATGAAATTTGTAATATTTTTTAGGACCAATTTATAGACATTCAATTTAAGCGGATACAGATTTTTTCTTTAATGCAGTTTGCTCTTTATTGGAAGGTAGTTTCTTATTATAAGATATGAAATAAGGTAATGCTACAAATAACATACCCCCTACTAAGTTTCCGAAGAAAACAAAAATGAAGTTTGGAAAATATTCAACCCAAGTTAAATGACCAGAAAAAATTGCAGCTGGGATGACAAACATATTGGCTACAACGTGTTGAAATCCAATCGCAACAAAAGTCATAACAGGGAACCAAATACCGACAATCTTTCCGATAAATTCTTTACTTCCTATACTGAGCCAAACAGCTAAACAAACGAGCCAATTACACCCGATTGCAGAAATGAAGGCTTGCAGTGGTGTATCTTGTAGTTTAGCTTGTGCAATAGAAACTGTTTTTGCTAAAAAAGCTCCCTCCGTTAAGCCGACGATATGACCAAAAAAATAAGCGACGAATATAGCACCTATGAAGTTGCTAAACGTAACAATAACTAAATTTCGTATGAAGTGAAATAAGTCGATTTTTTTGTGAAGCCATGCCATTGAAACGGTCATCATGTTGCCAGTTACTAATTCACCGCCTGCAAGGATAACGAGTATAAGACCGATAGGGAATACGGCAGCACCTAAAAAGCTAGTAAATGATCCCCAAGATTTTGGCATTGTTCCGATAACATGGATATCAAGTAAATATCCTAATGCTATGAAAGCACCACCAAAAAAACCGAGAATTAGCATAGGGAGCAATGATAAATGAGCTTTTTTTCTTCCAGAATTAGCAGCAAGTTCCGTAATTTCTTCTGGTGTAAATACAGACATGAATAATCTCTCCTCAATAAAATGATAGAATGAATAGAAGGAACATTTTAAAGAATCTATGTATGATAAAAATATGATATGACTTCTGTATAAATTTGTCAAAGTGAGTGGGGATGAAATTGGATATAACGAACATTGTTCATGTTGTCACATTAATGTAACAATAAGGATTTAAAGTGATTTTAGAGGTGAAAACATGAATACGCATCATGTAAAAAAAGAACGAAAAAAATCAATCGTAAAGATATTTATTATTAGTTTCATAAGTATATTAATGATACCAGTAAGTTTGTATTTCTATGCGACTGAAATAGAAAGAAGACTAGTAACAGTTACGTGGAATGAAATAGAAGCTCCTACAATTCCTAAAGAGTTTAATAATAAAAAAATATTGCAGTTCTCAGATGTACATTTAGGACCAGATTTTACATTGAAACAACTAGAAAATTTGGTGGAGAAGATGAATGAATTACATCCAGATATAGTAGTTTTTACAGGAGATTTAATAGATAAGTTTGGATCCTATAGTGCGGAAAGAGAAGAAGCAAAGGTTATTTTGCAGAAAATTAAAGCTCCCCTAGGAAAATATGCTGTGTTTGGGAATCATGATAGAGGTGGGGGCGGTAGTTTATTTTACAAAAAGTATATGGAGGAAGCTGGTTTTTCTGTGTTAGTAAATGAAGTGCAGAAAATTAAAGCGGAAAACGGCAAGTATATTACAATATCAGGTTTGGATGATTTTTTATTAGGGAAGCCACAAATAGACTCGACTTTAAAAAACTTAAGACAACAAGATTTCAATATGCTATTAATACATGAGCCGGATGTTGTAGATAAAGTATCTCGTTATCCAGTCGATTTTCAAATGTCAGGACATAGTCACGGAGGACAAGTTCAAATTCCTTTTGTAGGTCCTTTAATTACTACAAAACTAGCTGAGAGTCATGTTGAAGGTATGTATGAATTAGAAGGGAAGAGTAAGCTGTTACATTTATACGTAAATCGTGGTATTGGGACAACCCGAATGCCTGTTAGATTTTTGAGTGTACCGGAACTTTCACTATTTGTATTGAAGCAAAGTAGTGACTGAAGTAGAACGTTTAATATTTTGAAGAATTAAGAGTACTTTTAAAGAAAGTTCTCTTTTTTTATTGATTAAATACAGAATATTATGTATTTTTTATTTAAACTGTTAAAAAGAAAGGGGAATTTCTATGATAGAAACATGGCATAAAGAATTGGAAAGTTTATATAATCAAATGGTTTCGTGGCGAAGAGATTTTCATCAATACCCAGAGCTATCGTTTCAAGAAATAGAAACACCGAAAAAAATAGCTGAAATTTTAAAAAGTTTTCATATTGATGTGAAAACAGATGTCGGGGGAAGAGGGGTAATCGGCGTAATTGAAGGTGGAATACCTGGGAAGACGATGGCGCTACGTGCTGATTTTGATGCACTACCTATTCAAGATGAAAAGAAAGTTTCATATAAATCAAAGGTTCCTGGTGTAATGCACGCTTGTGGCCATGATGGACATACAGCAACACTTTTAGGAGTTGCAAAAATATTAAGTGATAACAGAGACCAACTTTCAGGAAAAATAGTCCTTATTCATCAACATGCAGAAGAGAAAGAGCCTGGCCGAGCAATTGCCATGATTGAGGATGGTTGTTTAGAAGGAGTAGATGTTGTTTTTGGTACACATTTATCTTCTCAGATGCCTTTAGGAATTGTTGGAACGAAAGCTGGAGCAATGATGGCGGCAGCTGATACTTTTGAAGTGAAGATTCAAGGGCGAGGTGGTCACGGCGGTATGCCACATCATACTGTAGATGCTATTATCGTTGCAACACAAGTTATTAATCAGTTGCAACTTTTAGTGAGTAGAAAAGTCGATCCACTTCAATCAGCAGTTTTAACAGTTGGTACATTCCATGCCGGGCAAGCCGATAATATTATTGCGGATACTGCTACGTTTACAGGAACCATTCGAACGTTAGATCCTGAAGTGAGAGAATATATGGAGAAGGAATTTAGACGAGTTGTTGAGGGGATTTGTCAGTCCCTTCATGCTGAAGTTAATATTCAATATAAACGAGGCTATCCAATATTAATAAATCATGTAGCTGAAACACGTCATTTTATGACGGTTGCGGAACACGATCTTGGCAAAGAAAGGGTCATGGAAGTACCACCTATTATGGGCGGAGAAGATTTTGCATACTACTTAGAACATGTTCCAGGAGCATTTTTCTTCACAGGTGCCGGTAATGAAGAAATAGGGGCAACATATCCACACCATCATCCTCAATTCGATTTTGATGAACGTGCGATGTTGGTTGGTGGGAAGTTGCTTTTAAGTCTTGTGAATAGTTATTCAAGAGATGGAAAAGAATTTCTTCATCATGTAGAAGTGAAAAAGTAATTTACATAAATAAAAAACAACAATAGGTCATATAAAACCTATTGTTGTTTTTTATTATTTTTGCAAGGAAAGACTATCAAAATATGTTCTATAGTTATTAGAGAATTCAAAGTTGTTTTTTGCATCCCAATTAATAGACCAAGACATTAGGCCACGGAATGCAGGATAGCCACTCTGATTTGAAAGTTTATACTTTCCTCCGAAAGGAATTCCTTTAATGATATAATCTAAAGCTTTTTTCATTTCAGTTGGAGAAATATATCCGCCACTTGGAGCGGCCGCTGGTGCTGCAGGAAGTCCAATCATGACTTGATCCGAACGAAGAGGCGGGAAAATGTTATTTGCATTACCACCTACAGGAAAACCATGTAAGAGCATATCTGCCATAGCGACTTCGTAGTCTGCAGTACCTTGATTGTAGTTATTACCGTCCATTCCAATCCCGCTACCAGCGTTGTAGTGTTGAACGTGAATGTATGTTAGTTTGTCTTTCACTCCGTAAATAATAGGTAAATATGCACCCCAGATGCTTCCATATGCGCTATAGCCGCCTTGAACATAAGCTGTTTCAGGAGCCATGCTTAATAGGAAATCTGGACCGTAATGGTCTGAAATCGTTCGAATTGCTGAGATAAGATTCACGATTTGAGGAGTTGTTGGTTTTTTAAAATTAGTGTCATTACCGTTTAAGTAAATACCTGATTCAAGGTCAATATCTATTCCATCAAAACCGTATTTATCGATTAGAGATTGTATGGAATTAATAAAACGTTGTTTAGCAGCATTGTCAGGAAGTAAAACGACCCCATTTTGTCCACCTATTGAAAGAACTACTTTTTTTCCTTTACTTTTTAAATAGGAAATATCAGATTTGAATTCTGCATCTGTACCATACACAGGGGAAAATTCAACAGTGGAACGATCACCACCAGTTTCACCGAAAGATACATTTATTACATCCCATTTTGGTGAAACATCTTTTAATTTAATAATGCCAGTACCGTTATCAAAGTTATGCCAATATCCAACGAGTAATTTTGACCCTAAATTGTTTGCTGCTTGTGCTTGAAAGGGAGCTAGCGGTAGCAGTAAGAAAATTACTAAAGTACAACAAATGAATTTAAACTTGTTTAACATATCAACACTCCTATACAAAAAGTTGTCTAGATGTATAATCTTGTTTATTTAATGATATCTGAAAATTCATTCTTTTGTAAGGTGACTATAATTTTCTCAACAATTGTGTATGGGAAATTATTAAACCTAATGAAATAATTTTTGAAGGAGGTCGAATTACGATTGTTAAATTCAGAATATTTTGATATATTTTAAAGTATAGGATAAGATTTTTCACATAATACTCTTACATAAATTTCAAAATTAAGTTTGGAAGGGGATGTACAAGAGTTGGATAAAAATCTTAAGAAAGACCTCAAAATACGCCACATTACAATGATTTCCATTGGTGGCGTAATAGGAGCTGGTTTGTTTGTTGGAAGTGGTGCGGTTGTGCATTCAGCAGGTCCAGGTTCTATCGTTTCATATGCATTAGCAGGACTTCTAGTTATTTTCGTTATGAGAATGCTAGGAGAAATGGCAGCTATTAATCCGACAAGTGGTTCATTTGCAACATATGCAAGAGAGGCAATTGGTCCATGGGCAGGTTATACAATTGGGTGGCTATATTGGTTTTTCTGGGTAATTGTTATTGCAATAGAAGCTACAGCAGGTGCTGGTATTATTCAATACTGGATTCCAGAAATCCCACTCTGGTTATTAAGCTTAATATTAACGATTTTATTAACGTTGACGAATGTTTTCTCGGTGAAATCATTTGGAGAATTTGAATATTGGTTTTCATTTATTAAAGTAATAAGTATTGTTTTGTTCCTTTGTCTTGGACTAGCTGTTATTTTAGGATTTGTACCAGGAACGGAAGCACCTGGCACTTCGAATTTGGTAGGTCAAGGAGGATTTATGCCAAATGGTATAAGTTCGGTGTTACTTGGAATCACCGTCGTTATATTTTCATTTATGGGATCTGAGATTGTTGCAGTGGCCGCTGGAGAGTCTGCCGAACCTGTAAAGGCAGTCAAAACAGCAACAAATAGTGTAATTTGGCGTATTCTCGTATTTTTCATTGGATCGATCGCTGTAGTTGTTACACTCCTTCCGTGGAATTCGGCGAACATACTAAAAAGCCCATTTGTGGCGGTACTGGAACATATAGGGATACCAGCGGCAGCGCAAATTATGAATTTTATCGTTTTAACAGCTGTACTTTCTTGTTTAAATTCGGGTTTATATACGAACTCAAGAATGCTTTTTTCAATGGCAGAAAGAGGAGATGCGCCAAAGGCATTTTTGAAATTGAATAGTAGTGGTGTTCCAGTTCGGGCGGTTTTATTTGGAACTTTCTTTGCTTACATTGGAGTTGTTTTTAGTTACATATCTCCAGATAAAGTATTTTTATTTTTAGTGAATGCATCTGGCGGGATTGCGTTACTCGTTTATCTCGTTATAGCAGTTTCACATTTCAAGATACGTAAAAAAATGGGGAAAGCGGAACAACAAAATTTGAAAGTGAAAATGTGGCTTTTTCCATATGTAACATATGTTACAATTGCTGCGATTATAGCAGTTTTAGTTGCCATGCTCGCAATTGAATCTTTACGTTCACAAGCGCTTTTAACAATGCTTGTTACTGTTCTTATAATAATTTCTTATTTTATTTTTAATAGAAATAAAAATAGTACATTGTTGAATCCTAAAAGTAAGAATGAGGAATCTGTTCGATTCTAATTTCTTGTTTTAGAAGAGAGTTACACCCAATCATTGCTATAAAAGAATCATATATAATCATAGAAACAAGTAATTACTATTGTCATAGTGAATATAAACTTTTTTCTTGACTTTTTATATGAAGGCGAGCAAAATGGTAAAAAAGGAAGGGGGGATGACGATGGAAGAGTACGTATTAGAGCTGTATAACTTTTTATATACGACAGAATGGCAAGATATTGTTTCATTTCTAGGAATAATGTTTTGTATGAAAATTGTAATTGTATATATGGAAGAGCAAGGTATGTTCTATTCCTTCTCATCTCCGTTCGATGTGCAGCGCGAGCCGTTGCCAAACTATGCCAAGGTAAATTACGAACAATTTCCTTTTGTGATTTTCTTTATGATTCGATTTATAACAGCAATTGTAAAGAAAAAGGAAAGTGACGATGAAGAGTGCCACTCAACTTGTAATATAGCGACTGTTTTTTAAGCTAAATACAAGGAGGAGATTTATATGTGGTTTCGATTTCTTATGATTGGTTTCTTTTCATTAACAGCAATTTCATTAATGGGATATCAAGTGTCTGAAATATATCAAGCGTATAGCAGTACGTTTTTTAACAAAAACTAATCGCATTGCTATTTGAATAATAAAGCGATAAAATCCTTCTTAAGAAGTGTTGTTAAGAAGGGTTTTTTCTTTGCCCTGTCTTACTGTGTCAAACTATTGTCACATTTACACTGTGAATAATATGTTAAAATAGTGAGGTTACGTATACATATTTGAAGGAAGAGGAGTGACCATTTTGGTGGATCAATCAACGAATCAGAAAAGCTATGCTCCTATTGTGATAACGCTTTCTGTAATTGTAAATGCGATTATTTTATTTTTGTTCTTTGGACCTGTTGGCTATGAAGGAGAAGTACATTTTGATGTAACAATTTTACCAATGTTAAATGCAATTTTTAATAGCTTTACGTTCGTATTCTTATTAGCAGCTTTATACTCTATTATTAAGAAGAATGTGAAAATGCACCGTGGTTTCATCCTAGCAGCATTTACAACGACGTTGCTATTTTGTGTTTCTTATTTATCGTATCATTACTTGGCGCCAGCAACACATTTTGGCGGAGAAGGATTCATTAAATATGTGTATTTCATCATTTTAATTACACATATTATCCTTGCAGCAATTATTGTACCGCTTGCATTGTTTGCACTTGTGTTTGGTTTTACGAATCAATTAACACGTCACCGTAAAATTGTACGTTGGACGATGCCGATTTGGTTATATGTAAGTTTATCTGGTGTTATTGTTTACTTAATGATCTCACCTTATTATCAATAAAAAAAATCTCAGCCTGTAGGCTGGGATTTTTTTTATTAGGCAAATATTTTTGTGAAATGAAAAAATTGTGGTATACAAAAGTATAGTTGCTTTTTATATAGAAGGGATGGTAAAGATATATGCAAAATTTTGTATTTCGTAATCCGACAAAACTTATTTTTGGTAAAGGACAGTTAGAGCAGTTAAAAATGGAAATTCCACAGTTCGGTAAAAAAGTTCTTCTCGTGTATGGAGGAGGCAGCATTAAAAGAAATGGTATTTATGATAATGTGATTTCTATTTTAAAGGATATAAATGCGGAAGTATTTGAGTTGACAGGAGTTGAACCGAATCCTCGTTTATCAACAGTAAAGAAAGGGATTCAAATTTGTAAAGACAATGGAGTCGAATTTATTTTAGCGGTTGGCGGAGGAAGTGTAATCGATTGTACGAAGGCGATTGCTGCTGGTAGTAAATATGATGGAGATGTATGGGATATTGTAACGAAAAAATCATTTGCTAGCGAGGCGTTACCGTTCGGTACTGTACTCACTCTTGCGGCAACAGGTTCTGAAATGAATGCAGGATCTGTAATTACAAACTGGGAAACGAATGAAAAGTACGGCTGGGGCAGTCCAGTTACATTCCCTCAGTTTTCAATTTTAGATCCACTACATACTTCGTCTGTGCCGAGAGATCAAACGATTTATGGTATGGTCGATATTATGTCGCACGTATTAGAGCAATATTTCCATCACGGCATGAATACAGAATTACAAGATCGTTATTGTGAATCTGTTTTAAGAACAGTAATTGAAACAGCTCCTAAGCTTTTAAGTGATCTAGAAAATTATGAGCATAGGGAAACAATTTTATATTGCGGTACTATGGCGTTAAACGGCATTTTAGCGATGGGAGTAAAAGGAGACTGGGCAACTCATAATATTGAGCATGCAGTTTCTGCTGTTCATGACATACCGCATGGGGGCGGACTCGCGATTCTATTCCCGAACTGGATGAAGCTTGTTATAGATGAAAATGTGAGTCGCTTTAAACAGTTCGCTATTCGTGTATTCGATGTAGAAACAGATGGGAAGACAGATAAAGAGGTTGCATTAGAGGGAATTGAGGCGTTACGTCAATTTTGGACTTCAATTGAAGCTCCAGTAACATTAGCTGATTACGCTATTAGAGAAAGTGAAATTGACTTAATGGCGGATAAAGCGATGGCTTATGGTGAATTCGGTAACTTTAAAAAATTAAATAAAGATGATGTTCTTGCAATTTATAAAGCTTCTTTATAAGTGAAGCGAGAGAAGAAACCTATTTGATTGTTGTATCAAATAGGTTTCTTTTTTTTGTTTATAACCGGTTTTGATTGATAGTGATTATTTTTGACTGTTTATGGTTGATTTTTGTGATCGTTTTCATTATACTGTAATCAAAGAAGAGGTGAATAAAATGTTAACTCCTGAACGTCATCAAATGATATTGCAACTTGTAAAAGAGCAGAAGGTTGTTAAATTACAACAATTAGTTGAAAGAACAGAAAGCTCTGAATCGACAATTCGTCGTGATTTAGCACAATTAGAAAAACAAAGGTTATTAAAAAGAGTTCATGGTGGTGCCTCTGTTTTAACAGGAAAAGGACAGGAGCCAACGATGATTGAAAAATCATCCAAAAACATTCAAATAAAACAACAAATTGCCAAGTATGCGGCTAGTATTGTTGAACAAGGGGATTGCGTTTATTTAGATGCAGGAAGTACAACATTTGAAATGATTCCATTTTTAATAAACAAAGATGTTACTGTCGTAACGAATGGACTTATGCATATTGAAGCTTTAGTTGAAAATAATATTCGTGCGTATTTACTAGGCGGGATGATGAAGAGTAGGACGAAAGCTTTAATTGGTGCTATGGCACAGGAAAGTATGCAAAAGTACCGTTTTGATAAATGTTTCTTAGGAGCAAATGGTGTACATGAACAGCTTGGTTTTACAACTCCAGATCCAGAAGAGGCACTTTTAAAACAAATGGCATTAACATTTGCGAACGAAGGATATTTCTTAATTGATGAAAGTAAGTTCTCAGAAGTTGCATTTGCGAAAATTGCCAATGTTGAAGAAGCGAATATTATTACAAACCATTTAGAAATTGATTTAGAAAAATATAAAAGACAAACCAATGTAATTGAGGCTGATAAACAATGATCTATACAGTTACTTTAAACCCATCTATTGATTATGTAGTACAAGTTAATTCCTTCGATTTAGGCGCAGTAAATCGAGCAGAGAAAGATATGAAATTTCCTGGAGGGAAAGGCATTAACGTTTCTCGTGTTCTTCATCGTTTAGGTGTTGAAAATGTAGCGCTTGGATTTACTGGTGGATTTACCGGTCGATTTATTAAAGATGTATTACAGGCGGAAGGTGTAACAACAAACTTCGTCCAAGTAGACGGTGATTCCCGAATTAATGTGAAAATAAAAGGGCAAGAAGAGACAGAATTAAATGGGCAAGGTCCTAATGTGACAAATGAACAATTTGAACAATTAATGAAACAAATCGAAAGTATGAGGCAGGGAGATTGTGTTGTACTAGCTGGAAGTGTACCGGCGTCTATCTCAACTACTTTTTATGAATCAATCGCAGCGCTCGGAGCTGAGAAAGGTATTCGCGTAGTAGTCGATGCAAGTGGAAGTGCGCTGCAGCATGTAATTAAAAATAAACCATTTTTAATAAAGCCTAATCATCATGAACTTGGTGAGTTATTCGGAGTAGAGATTTCAACAGTAGAAGATGTTTTACCGTTTGGAAGAAAATTAGTTGAACAAGGTGTAGAGCATGTTATCGTATCAATGGCTGGAGATGGGGCTTTATTATTTACGGCACAAGGTATATATGAAGCAACTGTTCCAAAAGGTGTTGTAATTAATTCGGTTGGGGCCGGAGATTCTCTCGTTGCAGGATTTGTAGGTAAATATGAACAGACAAAAGATATTGAAAAGGCATTTCAATATGGCGTTGCAACAGGGAGTGCAACAGCATTTTCAGCTGATTTATGTGAAAAAGAAAAAGTAGAAGAATTATTGTCGCAAGTAATTGTAACTAAGCGATAGGGGGAAGCAACATATGAAAATTACAGAACTATTAAAAAGGGATACAGTTATTATGAACTTGACAGCTTCAAATAAAGAAGCTGTCATAGATGAATTAGTTGAGAAATTAGACGGAGCAAATCGTTTAAATAGTAAAGCTGAATTTAAAGAAGCTATTTTAAAGCGGGAGTCACAAAGTACAACTGGCATAGGGGAAGGGATTGCTATACCTCATGCGAAGACGAATGCCGTAAAACAACCATCGATTTGTTTTGGTAGAAGTGTAAGCGGTATCAACTATGAGTCGCTTGATGGACAGCCTGCACATCTGTTTTTTATGATTGCTGCGAGTGAAGGGGCGAATAATACTCATTTAGAAACGTTATCTCGTCTCTCTACGTTATTGATGGATGAAGGGTTCCGCAAGCAATTATTAGAAGCAAAGGATGAGGATGAGCTTCTCCGTTTATTTGATGAAAAAGAGAATGAAAAAGAAGACGAAGAAGTTGAAGTAGCAAAGCCGGAAGGGAATGAGCCATACGTATTAGCTGTTACAGCTTGTCCGACTGGTATCGCTCACACATATATGGCTGCGGATAGTTTGAAAGCAAAAGCAGCAGAGTTAGGAATAGCGATTAAAGTTGAAACGAATGGATCAACAGGTGTTAAAAACGATTTAACGAAAGAGGACATTGAACGCGCAACGGCTATTATTGTAGCTGCAGATAAACAAGTAGAAATGAATCGTTTTGCTGGGAAGCATGTCATTCAAGTACCAGTCGCCGATGGGATTAGAAAAACTGAAATCCTTCTTAATCGAGCTATAAAACAAGATGCACCAATCTTTAAAGGGGTAAAAGAGGATGGGAAGGCAGAAAATGTAGAGAAAGAAAAAGGGCTAGGAATTTATAAGCATTTAATGAGCGGTGTAAGTAATATGCTTCCGTTCGTTGTTGGTGGTGGGATTTTAATAGCGCTAGCGTTTTCGTTTGGTGGTATAAAAGCGGAAGGTCCTTTAGCTGAATTGTTCATGTCTATTGGGGGAGGAAAAACAGGTGCGTTTTTATTCCTTGTACCAATCTTAGCTGGATTTATTGCGAGTTCTATTGCTGATCGTCCTGGTTTTATGCCTGGTGTTGTAGGTGGGTTTTTAGCAGCACAAGCGAATGCGGGATTTTTAGGTGGATTAATTGCTGGTTTCTTAGCTGGATATGTTGTTTTAGGATTGAAAAGATTATTTTCAGGATTACCAGTACAGTTAGAAGGAATTAAACCTGTTTTGTTATATCCAGTCTTTGGATTGTTGATTACAGGAGTTGTTATGCAAAAAGTAGTAAATCCGCCTGTAGTAGCATTAAATGAAATGTTAACAGGATGGTTAAATGGTTTGAACGGTACGAATGCTATATTATTAGGTCTTATTTTAGGTGGTATGATGGCAATTGATATGGGTGGTCCAATTAATAAAGCGGCATTTACATTTGGTATTGCTGCAATAGAAGCGCAGAATTTTGGAGTGCACTCAGCAGTTATGGCTGGTGGTATGGTACCGCCACTTGCGATTGCATTCGCAACCACATTCTTTAAAACAAAATTTACAGAAGCAGAACGTAAATCTGGTTTAACAAATTATATTATGGGAGCATCGTTTATTACAGAAGGTGCGATTCCATTTGCAGCTGCCGATCCGGTTCGAGTAATAGTAAGTTGTGTTGTTGGTTCAAGTATCGCGGGTGCCTTATCTATGTTATTCCAAATTACATTGCCGGCACCGCATGGTGGATTGTTTGTTATCGCATTAGTGAATAAACCGTTGCTATATATTGTTTCTATATTAATTGGAACGATTGTTTCAGCTATTATGATAGGTGTTTGGAAGAAGAAAGTTAAATAAAAGATAAAAAGGGACAGCTAATAGGAGTTGTTCCTTTTTCGTTATAAAAAGTAATTTAATAATTGGATTATGATGGATTTTGGTAAAAGATGTAATGAAAAGTGATTTTTTTGTAACAAAAAAGTAATACTGTAATTTTTTCTGGAAAAAAATTCTTATACTAATTTGTGAGAAATATATGAAAACTATTGCTAATTTTGGTAGAAATACAATTTTTTAATATGGAAATTTATGTTACAAATCATTAATCGTTTATTACGAATGCTTTGTAATTGTGTGATTTTCGAAATTCTACAAAAAACTGTTGCTATAATGAGAACACGAAAACAAAGCAAATGGAGGCTATTCATGAAAAAATTATTAGGTATAGCAACAGCAGCAGTTTTTGGTCTTGGGATTTTTGCAGGTTCTGCTAAAGCGGAAACGATTGTAACAACAGATGTATTAAACGTTAGAGAAAACCCAACTGTAGAATCAAAACTTGTAGGTAAAATGTTAAGTGGAAATAAATTAGATGTTATAAATACAGAAAACGGATGGTCCAAAATTAAATTAGATGGTAAAGAAGCTTTTGTAAGTGCTGAGTTTACGAAAAGTTCTTATTATGTAACAGCAAACGTATTAAACATTCGTGCTGGAGCGAATACTGATTCAGAAATTCTTGGCACGCTTAAAAAAGATGACTTGATTGAAACGACAAATCAAGTACAAAACGAATGGTTACAATTCGAATATGGCGGGAAAGCGGCGTATGTTCACATACCATTTTTAACAGGTACAGCACCTGTTATTGAAAGAAAAGAAGTTCCAGCTCAAGATGAAGCGCCAACTAAGGTGAAAACGGCGGTTAAAAATGATACATCAGTTAAGGAGAAAGCACCGGCTAAAAATGATACGGCAGTTAATGGAAAAGAATCAGTTAAAAGTGGAGCATCAAGTAAACCAGTAGCGCAAGCGAAGCCGGCAACTAAGCCAGTGGCAAAATCTACTGAAACAAGTGAACCTGCTGGTCGTGAAATAACAGTAGAAGCGACAGCTTACACAGCTCACCCGAGTGAAAATGGCACATATGGTGGTCGTGTGTTAACTGCGATGGGGCATGATTTAACAGCGAATCCAAATATGAAAGTTATTGCTGTTGATCCGAAAGTAATTCCTCTCGGATCAAAAGTGTGGGTGGAAGGATATGGAGAAGCAATTGCTGGAGATACTGGTGGCGCGATTAAAGGAAACCGTATTGATGTTTTAGTTGGTTCAGATAGCACTGCTGATAGTTGGGGGCGTAAATCCGTTAAAGTGAAAGTTATAAAATAGTTTATTAAAATAAAAAACGGCTGCTTGAAAATGTCTAAGCGGCCGCTTTTTTTATATAAGAATTATTGAAAAGGGTAAATTGTTTTACCTGTAATAATTTTATACGCGGTGCAAAATTGAGTTTGCATATACTCTGTATTTTTATTTTCTGGATGTAACGTTGCTTCTTGAAGAGTAGAATGAAAGGAACGTAGTAAACAATTTAGTGCGAAGTATAATTCTTCTTGTGAACAATTTTGTTCTTTTGTAGCAGTAGCTAAAATAAGGTCTTTTATTAATAATGGAAAATCGATAGTCGCTTGTTTCATAGTCATTGCACCCTCTCCGAGCTATTTTTTATCATGTATATGCAGAATTGGACAAGCTATGCTCTTTTTTTTGTGTAATTTCATGTACTAGATTCAAAGAACTTGCAATCATGCCGTTAAAATTGGTAAGATTGGGTATAATCAATAGATGGAGTATATTACATAAAGAGAGTTGAATGATATGGGAGAAGTGCAACGTGAAAAAGTTGCTGTCATCATTGGGCCAACTGCTGTCGGAAAGACGAAATTAAGTATCGATCTTGCAAAAGCGTTGAATGGTGAGATTATTAGTGGTGATTCCATGCAAATTTATCGTACGATGGATATCGGGACTGCAAAGGTGACGACAGATGAGATGGACGGAATTCCACATTATATGATTGATATAAAAGATCCGGAAGATTCATTTTCTGTGGCGGAATTTCAAGAACGTGTCCGTAAGTGCATTCGAGAAATTACAGAGCGCGGGAAATTACCAATTATTGTTGGTGGAACCGGTCTCTATATACAATCTGTTCTATTCGATTACCAGTTTACAGATGAGGCTGGGGACGCTACATACCGAGAACAGATGGAAAAGTTAGCATTAGAACACGGTGTGGAATATGTACATAAAAAGTTACAAGAAGTAGATCCAGAAAGTGCGGAGCGTATTCATGCCAATAATGTAAGGCGTGTTATTCGGGCGTTAGAAATTTTTCACACGACGGGTGAAAAAATGAGTAACCAGCTCGAAAAACAAGAAAATGAGTTACTGTACGATGTTTCATTAATTGGCTTGACAATGGATCGAGAAATGCTATACGATCGCATTAACTTACGTGTTAACCTAATGATTGAACAAGGTTTATTAGAAGAAGTAAAAGGTTTACATGAAAGAGGAGTGCGAGATTGTCAATCTATTCAAGCGATTGGTTATAAAGAGATATATGATTATTTTGAGAATCGTGTATCTTTAGAAGAAGCGGTATCACAATTAAAGACGAATTCACGCCGTTATGCAAAACGTCAATTAACGTGGTTCCGTAATAAGATGGATGTCACGTGGTTCGATGTTACTGATGGTGAAAAAACGTCAGAAATTTTACGATACATAGAAGGAAAGCTACAACTAAAGTCGAATAATAGTAAGTAGAGAAAAAGAGGAGGATTCGACATGAAGCAATCAATCAATATTCAAGATCAGTTTTTAAATCAACTCCGTAAAGAGAATACGTTCGTTACGCTGTACTTATTAAATGGTTTCCAGCTTCGTGGATTAATTAAAGGATTTGATAATTTTACAGTCCTGCTGGAAACAGAAGGTAAGCAACAGCTTATTTATAAACATGCAATTTCTACATTTGTACCACAAAAAAATGTTTCAATTGAATTAGAGTAGTAATGAATTATTGTACATAACAAAAAAAGAGCGAGTTTCTCGCTCTTTTTTTTATTTGTCATAAACAATAAATAGTGAAATTTAAGCGATTCTAAATACAGTAAGACGAATGTTAGTGTTTCCTGTTGCAGGGATCGTAATCTCGTTAAGAGTAGATTGGACAGAAATGTTTGCTCCAGCAGCTAATGTTTCGATTGTAGTAAATGAAAGTGAGTCGCCTATTAGATTTGAAGAGAAGTTGTCAGTAGCAACAGCTCCATTAATTGAAATTCCTACTCCAAGTGGAGCGCATCCTGGCGCAGTTGTAGAAATAGATACGCTAATTACATAAATACCAGCGTTAATAACAGTAACTGTATTTGTGCCGTTAAAGATAATATTGTTTACGTTAATTGCAGTACTAAAAATAAAGTTATTAAATTGGAGTACTGTTTGTTGGATGTTGTTTGTTACAACGATTGTTGCTACTGGGAAGCTAGGTCCAGTAGGTCCGGTAACTCCTATACCAGTAGCACCCGTTGGTCCTTGAACACCTTGAGGTCCGGTAGCACCTGTGTTACCTTGAGCACCTTGAGGTCCGGTAGCACCCGTGTTACCTTGAGGTCCAGTAGGTCCAGGAGGCCCACCAGAAGGTCCGGTAGGTCCGGTAACTCCTATACCAGTCGCACCTGTGTTACCTTGAGCACCTTGAGGTCCAGTCGCACCTGTGTTACCTTGAGCGCCTTGAGGTCCGGTAACTCCTATACCAGTAGCACCTGTGTTACCTTGAGCACCTTGAGGTCCAGTAGCACCTGTGTTACCTTGAGCGCCTTGAGGTCCAGTAGCACCCGTGTTACCTTG
>NZ_NADT01000065.1:0-155 GCF_003264205.1 Bacillus sp. SRB_8
ACAATGACACAAAGTATCTGCCCGAAGGGTTCCGTCTAACTGTAGCATTTACAATACGTCCCTTTACTTCGCGACTCTTGGCAAATCGAACAAGACCTAGTTTCGGCAACTTTATCTTTTTTCCTACAATGGCAATGTTTTCATTTGTTTGTTTT
>NZ_NADT01000065.1:347-15028 GCF_003264205.1 Bacillus sp. SRB_8
TATGCTTTATTAATCATCATTCCTTTCACCTCCATTTCGGCATGTGTCTATTACACAACAAACATACATTCGATAGATAGTGAAGTAACAGTTTATGTATGTCGAACAATTAAGATGGCTTCCTGCCATCTCTTGTTCGAAGCCAATTCATCTTCCACCTACTTACCCTTGTGGAAGGATCCTTCTTAGCAAAAACAATATATATAACGACGTAAAATGAGCTAATACTCTCTTGTTTATATAAAGAATTATCGCGGATATTGTTTCATTTGAATTGGAAACAGGAAGATATATTGACTATTTTAATTATAATTACAGCCGAATTAAAAGAAATGAGTACTGTATAATACAGTACTCATTTCTACATAGTTATTTATACATTGTTTCTACATTATAAAATTCACTTCATTAGCTGTTCTTTTCATTTAATACGCTGCTATTAAAATGATTTTGGAGCAACTTCTTGTTGTAAAACTTCTATTTTTTTTCTATGATTTAGTTCGTTTAGATAAATTACCATCATTGTAGCAGCAACAATCGTACCTATTACTCCAAACAGATGGCCTGCATTCATAATCCCAATCCATTGAATAGGTAATGCTAACGTTAAAGGTAAAGCAGCTTTGGTAAACTGGAATGCTAGTGTAGATCGACTAGACCAAATAACCGTTTCTTCTTTTGTTTTAATAAAGTCAAACATCACAGTTCTTTGGTTGATACGTGAACGATTAAAAACAAAACCAAGCATAAATGAAACGGCAATTGCTAAATACCAGGAATGCACTAATCCTAAAGTAATATCAAAAACAGCAATTAATATAAAAATTGACCTTGGAATAAATTTTTCGAATTTCCCAACAAGTGTAGCTAATAAAGCCCCTAAACCTGCTGCAGCACTAACAAATCCATACTGCATAGGATCCCAACGATATACATCGTGAAATAAAATTGGTACTAAAAAATTAAATGAAGCAAGTTGTATTGTTAAAACAGCAATACCAGTAATTGTAATCCACAATATTTTTGAATTATCTATTGGATTTATTTTTTCAATATGATTTGATACAGGTTTTTTATTTTGCTGAACCTCTTTACTTTTTAATAGAGGCATCAGAAGAGGTAAAAATACCCCAATACCTAATGAGAATGCTAAACCATAAAGTACATTATTAAATCCACCTACATTCATCATAAATCCTGCTATTGCGTTCCCACCAAATGCTCCAATTTGTATTGCAGTTTGTAACATATTTGAAGCCTTTCCTGCTGGGATTTCTCCTGATAATACCATTTGAGACATATATGTTTCCAAACTTTGCGTAGATAAAAATAAAATAATAGAAAAAACACCTGCAAAAATATATAAAGTAAAAACATTAATGTGCTCACTATTTAAAAGACTTATTATAATCAGAATAATGCCGATACAACGGACACCAGAGAAAATTAACAATGGACTTTTTGTTAACCACATCTTAAGATTTTTAGAATATTTTTGCATAAAGAATGGTAACAAACTCATTAATGTTAATATAATTCCTAAATGAGTAACTGATCCCCCTTTATCCAAAATTGTCCAGGTTAGAGTTACTGTTAACATACCTTCCCCACAAAGAGTCAGCGCCAATAGTACTATAAATATAAATTGAATTGGCATTATACATTCCTTCTTTCTTATATCGGTTGTTTGACCTTAAATTTGTTTTAACTTGTTTAAAGAAAGGGATTTGGAAAATACATAACAAAATTGCACATTGAAAATATTCTGTTATATCCGCCCTAAATACTATTAGATTGTTATTTAAATACTGTAAACAATCCAATCACTCTTATTTGCCTTTTGTTTTTTATAGAAGTTTTGAGCAACCATATTATCTTTTGCGGTAACCCATTCCATATATGCATAATTATTGTCTTGGACGTACTTTTTACAAGTATTAAATAACATATCCCCAACACCCAATTTTCTATAATCAGGGATAACAAATAAATCATTCAAGATCATTGCTCTTCCCATACTTAACGTACTGAAAGTGGTATATAAAGTAGCAAATCCTATTGGCTCTTTATTAACCGTACAAACGTAGAATAATCCCAAATCTCTATTTTTTATTATAGTATTAACTAATTCATCTAAAGAACTTTTTTCATGCACCGGTTTTTCATAGAATTGCATATACATTCTAATTAAATTGATAACAGTCTCTCTATCATCATAAGTCGCTTCAAAAATTTCAATATTCTCGAGATTGTTCATAGTCTTTTCTCCCCCTATACTCCAGTAATCATTTTTGCTATTCTCTTACCAATACCAGGAGCCAACTTTACTCCACCACCACTCCAGCCAGTTGCAACGATTAAACCTTCTGCTTGTGGAAATTGTTCTATAATTCCTCGATTATCTGATGTATATGCATCAAAGCTTCTTCTTCCACCTATAAATAAGTTTTTATTTATATATGGCAATCTACTTTTTGAATTTTGAAGCATTTTTTCTAAGTCATTTGGGTCAATTGACATTTTTTTGTCCGGGTCAATATCATACTTATCTACTGGATATCCTACTAGAGAAGTACCTAGATTATCAGGTCTGCCATATAATCCAGTACTATCATCTATAAAAATTGGATGGTCTTTTTGCCCTATTCCATCAAAGAAATGAATTTGAATAATTTTACTTCTTACTGGAATTTTAATACCTATAGTATCTAATATATTTCCACTCCAGGCTCCAGCTGCCACAACAATATGTTTACAATATATAGTCCCATAGGAGGTTTTAACTCCTACAACACAGTTATTATCCATTAAAATTTCTTTCACTTCGATTCCTTCACAAGCTAATGCACCTTTAGTTTTAGATGTTTCAATCCATGTATTCGTGGCTAACGATGGGCTAATGTACCCTGCTTGTTCCTCGTAAGCCACACAGGTGTTTTTAGGCAAATTTATAAATTCAAATTCTTTCTTTAATACTTCAGATGAAAGGATAGTAATTTTATGTCCAGAATTTTTAAGTTCTCCAATTTGCTTTTCCATTTTTATATGTTGTGTTTCACTTTCAACATATAACATTCCAGTCTGCTTAAATTTAACCTCTTCACTAATACTAAAAAAATCATTTATTCCTTCTTTCGCTATTTCAGTTAGATAGGGATCATTATGATAGACCCTTATAAAACCTCCTGATTGGCCTGTTGATCCACTACTAAAGGAATTTTTCTCTAATAAAATTGTATTTGTAATATTTTGCTTGGTTAAATAATACTGTATAGCTGCACCAATAATGCCGCCCCCAATAATAACTACATCAGCTGAATGTTTTATGATAATTCACCTCAACAAAAGATTTATCAATAACTTGTGCAATTATCCATGAAGCTCCTAAACGATCTC
The DNA here is from genome assembly GCF_003264205.1 of Bacillus sp. SRB_8. NCBI lineage: Bacteria > Bacillati > Bacillota > Bacilli > Caryophanales > Bacillaceae > Bacillus > Bacillus sp. SRB_8. The sequence goes on from NZ_NADT01000065.1 coordinate 3,744, forward strand.
CATTGTTTGAAAATTTAATTGTAGAATTACCTCTCGCTAATTCATTGATTAAATTTTCTACATTAGATTCAATACAATCTAATAGATACGAAGCTGCAAGAAATGATGTTTCTACATAATCTTCTTTTGCCTTTATGGTAAAAGCATCATTGGAATAATCTTTAGCTAATTCTATAAATTCATCTACATAAGAATCATCTGAAGCTATAAAAATCCCTTTATACCCTCTCATCCTTAGTTCCTTTAGGTAAGTTGCAGAGTTAAAATGTGTCCCGGCAAAGAATATTGCATCACTATACTTATTATTTTCACTATTAAAATCTTCAATTCTAGTAACTTCTTTAAATAAAGAATTTGCATTTTGATACAGCAAATCTGCTAGGCTTTTTCCGTAAAATGTTTCATCAGAAACCGCCGCAATCGTTTGAATATCTTTAGTTTTCAAAAAATTAATAACAGTTTCAGCTTGTACCAAATCATTAGAACAAAACCTAAATACTAATTCTTCGTTATTAAGCGTAACGTCTAAATTAGTTGATGCAGGAACTAAGAATGGGATTTTCGCCTTGGAATAAAACGGTATTGCTTTTAAAGCACATGCGCTATTAAAGTGTCCAATTACAGCAACAACGCCTGATTCAATCATTTTTTTAGAGATATCTTTGATGGTATTTGGATCTCCTTTATCATCTTGATAAATCCATTCGATGTTACCAGCATTATTTAGCTTCGCACGATTTACACCCTCAATTAACATTTGACCGTATACAGACCTAGGACCTGAAAAAGGGCCTACTACTCCAATTTTTAGTTTCTCTTTCATAATTTGAGCTCCCTATATATTTTTTATTAGGAAATATAAGGAGGTAAGTACTACCTCCTTATATTATCAAATATTCTGAAGATAAAAACTGTCGTTTGTTTTTGAAAAATAATTCTTTTGAAGATTTACTTTCTGACCGGTAGGCAAAAAGTTTACTTCTTCATCCAACTGCATTTCAATATTAAATCCCAAATCCCCCCATAGCATTTTACCAAATGTAGGCATGATTGGGCTAGAAAATAATGCTAAAATTTTTGCAGTATATAATTCTAGTGCAATAGCAGTATTTCTTCTTTGTTGATTATTCTTTAATACCGTTAAAAACTCTTCTCCCGCCGAGAATTTCTTAACAATTCTAACTAATTCATTTAATAATCTAACTACCTTTTGGGGTGAAAATGTATTTGGTTCATATGCATTCATAATTTCATTCATAATTCGATTTACATGTTGATAATACATTAAATAGTTACCTGATAATGTCTCTAATTCTGGAGCACCATTTGGAAACTCTGCTTCTAACTTGCATTTTAAATCATGTAACCAAGATTCCCATTCTTGGTTTAAGTTCGTATCTACAATATGATTAAATTCTTCCATAGTGAAGTTTGTTTCAACTGTTTCCGGCCTACTATAAGATAAATAATACCTTACAACATCATGTGAAGCATTTTCTAATAATTCTTTGCCCCATACAGCATGTCCTCTGCTTGTTGAAAACTTAAGACCCTCTAGTTGATAAAATTCATTCGTTATCATTGTTTTAGGAAGAGTTATATCTTCACTATATGCTAGCCAAATAGCTGGGAAAAGCACTGAATGGAAATAACCATTATCATATCCAAAGAAATTAATGATAGTTGTATCTTGATTATTCCAAAAATCTCTTAACGTATACGAAAGATTTTTATCCTGAATTAATTCGTTTGTTGCCGATAAATATCCAGGTGCCATTTCAAACCATACATATATAGTTTGATTTTCATATCCTTCTACCGGAACTGGAATTCCCCAATCAGATACATGTGAAATGGGAATATCAGGCAAACCCTCATCTAGCATTCTCTCACATAATGCCGTTAAATGTGGTCCTATTTTTAATTCTTTGTAGTACTGTTTTAATTGTGTTTTATAATTACTTAATGGGAAAAATAGTTGTTTAATTTTAGATTTCTCTGGTTCGCTGCCACAACATTTACAGGTTGGGTTTAATAAATCAATACACAAATTAGGTCTACCACATTTTTCACAGGCGTTACCATCTGATAATTCATTACAATGTGGGCAATTACCTCTCACATAAGCTTCATAAAGGTGCTTATCGCATTGCTTACAGAATAAAATGTCGACTTCTTTTTCTACTAATTTACCTTCATTCCACAGTTTTTCAAAAAACTCTTTGACAAACTCAATATGAAATGTTGAAAAATGAGGTTTGACAAAAATATCTGGATTAATTTTTGCTAGTCTTAATGTTTTTTCAATTTCATTAGCAAAATAATCTGCCGTTTCTCTAGGAGATTTTTCTAATTGTCCCGCCTTAAACGGTACATAGCTTTGATGATCATCCGCTCCACTCATATAAAAGACTTCGTTCCCTTTAAGTTTTAAATATCTAGTTAAAATGTCAGCTCCTGTATATGGACCAGATAGGTGCCCCACATGTAAATCACCATTAGGTGTTGGTGGTGTGGCCGTTATTAAATACTTCTTTTTATCTGAATTTAACTTTTTGCTATTTTTTTTACTAAAAGTATTTTCCCACCATATGGTGAAGAATATCAAATTTTCATCTGATGTATTTTTCAAACTATGTTCTTCAAATGGTGGAATAAAGATGGCGTCCCCTTGCATAACAGGTTCTTCTTTTTTACCCACTTTAACTATTCCTTCACCCTTAAAGATAATAAAAGTTTCAACTTCATGATGTCCATGAATTTTAGAAATTTCTCCAGGCTCTATGATTCCCCACATTGCACCAAATGGTGAATCATACAATTTATTAGAATGCGGAAATAATCGTTGACACATAATATCATATTCATTTGTAAAAATCTGTGGATTTATCTTTTCAATATGCATCTTTAGACCCCCTATATTATGAAACTACGTTTTTAGTTTTTTCTTCTGTTAATGAATTATATTCTTGTACGGTTTTTAAAATTTCATTTGATCGAATAGATAAATTAGATAATAAAGTGTCACTAAGTCCATGAGTGCTTTCATTTACACCCTGCAAATAAATACCAGGTTTAAATTTATCCGTTGTTTCTAAACGATAATTTCGGGAAACTTCAATATTATCTGAAATGTACGAGTTAAGATTTTTTAATAAAGGATGGTTCTTTTTACTTTCGTACCCAGTAGCAAGAATTACAGCATCAGCTTCAATAACAATTTCTGTATGTTTAACTATGTCTTTGTAATAAACAACAGCTTTATCAGACAATGTTTTTATCTCAGTTAATTCTAAAAATGGCTTTATTCTAAAACGATCTTCTCCATGGAATTTTTGGTTATATAAAGCTTTATTAATTTGACTAATTAAACTTCCATCTGCAGCTGCATAATTAGTATCACTGTGGTGTTTTAATAAAGCATCTCGATTTTTTTCTGGTAAAGAATAAATAAAATCAATCATATTAGCATCAAATATACGATTAACAAGCTTACTTTCATTTACAGCTTTATATGAGAAAGGTCTCATTGTTGCAGTGATATCTGATTTTGGGTAATTATTTATTAGATGGAAAAATAATTCAGCTGAACTTTGTCCTGATCCTACAACTAAAAACTTATGAGCATCATCTTGTTTGAAATTATTAATTTTATTTTTAAATTGACTAGAATGAAATACTCTACTATTATTCATTTCAATATTTACTGGAGTTCTTGGTATTCCACCCGTAGCCAAAACAATATTTTTAGTAATATAGCTCTCTAATTGATTAGTTTCTGTATTTTGCACAATAACTTCTAATAATTCAACGGAATTTTCAGACATAACAGGATCTACTGAAACTACCGATCTACTATAATAAACGTGTTCTTCTAATTGAGAGGCAACCCAAGACATATAATCATTGTATTCAAGTCTTGACGGATAAAACTCTGAGAGATTAATAAAATCGCTTAGTCTCTCATTTTCATGTAAATAATTTAAAAATGAGAATTTACTTTTAGGATTTTTTAGAGTTACAAGGTCTTTCAAAAATGAAATTTGAATATTTGTATTATCTAAAAGCATTCCAGGATGCCATTGATAGTGCGTTTTTTCTTCCAGAAAGATTCTTTCCATTGAACTATTTTCTTCTTCTATAGCAGTTGCTAAAGCTAGGTTAGCTGGTCCAAATCCAATTCCAATAACATCATAGATTTTATTATTCATTTGACTCGTCCTTTTCGTTTTTTAAAATTCTCGTATATAATTTTAGTTTTTTATATTTTTAAAATTAATTTCAAAAAACATTTTATTTAGACATAGTAACCTTCTTACTTAAAAGTCCAGTAATAAGTTCAATTGTTGTGTTGACAGTAATATTATCTTTATCTAATATAGGGTTTATTTCCGTGAACTCTGCCGCTATTAGGTTTGTATTATTTTTTAACATATCAATTGCCTCTTTTGTATCATCTAAACTTAAACCATGTGGAACAGCTAATCCTCCTCCAGGAGCAAATTCAGGATCTAAAGCATCTAAATCAAATGTTAGATGAACTGCATCTGTATTATTATTGAGAATCTTAATCGCCTTTTCCATAATGTATTTTATTCCATGCTTTCTCACATCGTCTGCTGTAAAAATTGTTACTCCTAAATTTTTGAGAAACTCTTCTTCCCCCGGGTCTAAATCACGAATTCCTATTTGTACGATATTCTTTGGATCAATTTTAGTTTCTTTCTCTAGAAAATCTTTAAATTTTTCGTTACCGTATCCTAAGAGAATTGCTAAAGACATCCCATGAATATTACCAGAAATCGATGTTTCAAATGTATTTGCATCCCCATGAGCATCAAACCAAATTACTCCTAATCGTTGTGTTTTTCTAAGAATTCCAGTTACAGTCCCAATTGCAATACTATGATCTCCACCTAAAACTAATGGGAAATGCCCTTTTTCCAATTCGTTCTCAACTGTTGAAGCAATATTTTTACATATATCAATTACTTCATTTGAAAACTCTTGTTTGACAATTCCATAATTTTTATTATTTGTTGAAGGAAGAGAAATGTCTCCTAAATCAACAAAATCAATTCCGATTTCAGTTAATTGTTTCGACATACCGCCATATCTTACAACATATGGTCCAAGGTCAACCCCTCCTATACTAGCTCCGAAGTAGGTAGGTGCTCCCAAAATTGATACCCTTTTATTCATATTGTTTCCACTCCATTTCTATAATTATACAAATTGGATTACTTGGTTATAAAGTGATACTATTAAATAATCTATCGATAAATCTAGGGGTTATATTCCTCATTTAAAACAAGGAATATAACAACCAGATTTAGCCAAGTTTTTATGCATGAACTGGAATTTCTAATTCTATATCTAATTGATTATCTAATTCTCTAGCTCTTTCGCGCAATTTTTCTACATCAGATTTATCTTTATATGGTGCTCTTAATGAAAGTAAGCCCGTTATATCAAATCCTTTTGGAGCATGATGTACTTCAGATCCTACTTTAGCTACAGGATAGTAAGCCTTATACTCTGGCTGTTCAGCAACAATTCCCAATTCATTTTTCTTTATTATTCCAGATCTATATACAAATTTAATACAAGTACAAGATTTTGGTGTTGTAGATCTAGTTAAGAAAAATTCCACAATATCCCCTTTACAATCTAATAAACCAAGAATATTAACGGCTACTAAATCAATACCATGTACATCACGTATATTACGATAAACATGCCCGCCACTGATTCTAGTACTAAATTCTACAACTTTAAAATTCCCTTGCGTATCTCGGCGTAGTTCTACATTAAATAAACTGTTTTCAATAGCTAATTTTCCACATATTTCTTTAGCAATATTAACAACTATGTCTTCATCTACACCAACATACGGTAAAGTGTATTCATCTTCCTCGAAATATGGACCCATCATTTTATTTTTATTGTGAATTCCACCAAGGTAAAATTCACCATTTAAGACGACTCCATCAACTGTAATTTCTTCCCCAGTCAGAAATTCTTCTACTAATGCCACACATTGTTGTGTTTGGTTAAAATAGAATCCTTTATTTGTTTTAGAAAGATTAATAATTTTTTCTAATGAATTATTCAATTCTTCTAAACTGTTAACTAAATATACAGATTCACTACTAGCGGCCATAGTAGGCTTAATGATTACAGGGAAAGGAATATTTTCTATTTCTTTCTCTGCATCCTCTATAGAATTAATTTTTGCAAATTTAGGACTAGCAATAGAATTCTTTAACATAAACTCTCTCTGCTTTGATTTATCTCGAGATGTCGTAGCAGCTTCAACAGATAACGCCTTATTTTCAAAGTGTTCATTAATTTTAGCAGTTAAGACAATATCAGTTTCTTGCCAAGTCACAAAAAAACTAATTCCTATATCTTTTCCTTTTGTAAAAATATAATTTTCAGCATCTATTTCAGAAGCCTCTTCAAGTACAATTACTTCTTTAAAGCGCGCATCCTTTGTTTTACTTGGTACACTCGTAAACAAGTAAAGTTCATCAGATATTCTTCCAGCAGTTTCAATATGATCACCATGAATGCTATAACCTTTTCTCATGATGATTCCAATTTTTTTATTTTTCATATGTAATCTCCTTTTCTTCTCTGTATATGTTGATATCACGTTGTAATCGTATACTAAAACTTTTGATTGTTCAATAGATTAGAAATATTTAGAAATATTTTTCCGTAAATATATTTTTATGTAAAAAAATACCAAAATCTCTCATGTTGAAAGGCATACAACTAGATATTTTCACTTGAAAAAAACAAAAAAAATTCATTAAAACGCTGTAAAGTTTACCTTTTTTAAACATGAATTTACTTATTTTAACATTTATGTTTTTTTCTATTAATTATTATTTATTGATAAAATTTATTTTTCTTTAATGGAATAACATACCTGCCTATAATTAGTTGTTGTCTAATTTAAACAAACTTGATAAAAAGACATTTATTTTTACCTTTCTTATTATGCAATTATCGCTGTAATTTAAAATCTTTTTCGCAAGAGTATTCAGCAGGTGCAAAGAAAACAAGTACCGTGAGATCTTCTTCAATGGTATGAAATCTATGTTTCATATTAGCCTTTACATAAATAATAGAACCAGATTCAACAAAAATATTTTCACTCTCTACTTCAAGTTGTGCTCTGCCATTGATAATATAATATACTTCATCTTCTGTATGTGGTTGTTGCATATCTAAAGATCCTGCTTTCAATTCATAAATTCCCATACTTAGATCTGTTTCATGCAAAAATTCATAATAATTTTTATCAATGTTTCTTTTTTCTCTTAAAATCTGAGTAAGTTGATAATTTTTCACTTGCTATCCTCCTAATTTTATTAAATTCTAGAATCAATTAACTAAGTCAACTTAATAAAAGGAATATATCAGGTATAATCTAAATTTCTTCACATGTGTCTAAAGAATTAATTAAAGATATATAAACTGCCAGCATAACAAAAAGAGATAGAAATAGTCCTATCTCTTTTCTACATAAGGAACATGCTTACAGATTATCCTTTCATTTCAATTCTTATTTTAATAGGCGAAATCTTAATATTCAATCTCTAAAATATTTTCTCAATATGTATAATTTAATCTTTAAATTATACTATAGTTAACTCTATTTTTAACACGTTATCCAAGTGTATGATGTTTTTTCACTCTTATGAAGGGTATTAATTCAAGAATCATACTGAGATGAATTTATTATTAGCATAATCAACAAGTCCTTAAATGACCTATTTATTTTTCCTTACATACAATACTTCTTATCAGATATAGAGTTTTGTATAACAAATTACTAGATAATATCTTCTTGTTTTACTTCACCTTTAGCATTTTATTATGATCCGTAAAATAAAGAAGTAATGTATGTAATAATGACATACCTAACAATCTTAATTACAAGTGGTATGGTGAACTATAAACATCAAAAAGGAGGCTATATGCATACTAGCATTATTATAAATAGTAATACAAATACTTTGGAACAAGGGTGGCATTCGGTTGTGTTAAGATTAATTCGATAGCTATCAAAATAAAAATTAACCTAAGTGAATACTACCGAGTGTTGGGTAGTTCATATAACCATTCCTTATAATTACTAAAAATTGAAAGGAGATAAATACATATGAAAAAAATGAACTTCATTAGATTACTTATACTTATATTCACAGTTATAGCTCTAGGAGCATGCAAGAATGCAGAACTCAACAATTCACTAAATTGGGATGTGCAAAAGTTCTCATTTACAGATCAAAATGGGAAGCAATTTGGATCTGCTGAGTTAAAAGATAAAATTTGGATAGCTGATTTCTTCTTTACAAGTTGCCAAACAGTTTGTCCACCTATGACAGCAAATATGGCAAAACTCCAGAGAATGTTGAATACGGACGGGATTAAAGATGTAGAATTTGTATCATTTAGTGTTGATCCTGAATTAGACACACCAGAAAAGATAACAGAATTTATGAAGATCTATGAAATGGATGGAAGTAGGACTCATTTCCTCACGGGATATAAAAGAGCAGATATTGAAAAGTTTGCTAAAGAAAACTTCCAATCACTTGTAACTAAACCAGAAAATGATACACAAGTTATACATGGCACAAGTTTTTATCTTATTGACAAAAATGGAAAAGTTCTAAAAAAATATTCAGGTGTCGAAAATACTCCTTATGACGAAATTATTCAAGACATTAAAAAAATTCGATAATAAAATTCTATTAAGTCAATAGTTTGAGGAAAGTGAAAGTTTACTTTCATTTTTAAAAAATATTTACAACAAGATTTGTAATTACTTTCTCAGTTTAAATAATCTTGTTGATTATGTTTTTAATATTAAGAATCAGCAAAAATTTAAGCATAATAAAAAGGTTATCAAATGCCGAACGAAACTCTCAGCAGATGATAACCCTTTGGAGTAGCGTATCAATGATTTAAATAGCTACTCACAAATATATTATTGAGCCACTCCAAATACATTAATTTCAGCCGCACTTGTCCATGGATTATTATTTACCTCGCTTAATGCACGTAGTCTAATATAACGACCTGTTTTGTTTGCAAAGCTGACTTCTTTCAAATTAGTATTATTTGCAAAAGCACCTATGGACACAGCTGTTCCCCAATTCACTCCATCACCACTGACGTAAAACTCATAGTCCTTAATCGTCCCATTTATTTGGCCGTCTTGCCTTGGCAGGTAGCTGAATTTGGAGAGGTTATAGGTCGTACCCAAATCAATTTGAATCTCGTGTGGCATTGGAGCAACAGGGCTCCAGTTTGTATGCCAAAATGTGTCTTTGTTTCCGTCAAAGGCATACGTACCTAAATTGTACCAATTATAGCTATCTACATATTTTAGTGTCCAGTTTGTCTGCGGAATTAAACTAGCTTCTTTTGTTGTGACTGCTACATTCATAGCAGAATTACTTGTACTTGTAGTTGTAATCGTTACTCCTGATTTTTCTCCCGTGTAGGTATTACTATTCGGATTGGTGTCTGGACCAAAGGTAGCAGCATGATTTTGATTCGTGTAATAGAACGGGTCTTGGTATTCACTGATGGATTGCTCTATATCAATGAAAGGATGAGGATCACTGGAATTATTATTCATAGATTCATCAATATGCCAAACCGCAATACCACCAGAATTTGTTGGTAAGCTCGCATCATATCCAACCTTTGCGCGATTCTCAACTAAAAAATACGTATTATCCTTTAAAGGAATCTTTAACACATTATAGTTATTTGGGATCGCATTTAGAGTAAAATTGTTAGTGGTATTTACTACATTTGGTGTTACAAATCCTAATTTTACTTTTGACCAAGCATCCATATGACCGGGTGTAGCTCCATAATCTTCTCCTTGAAGACTATTCCAAGATCCATTACCCATTATACTTAGACTACCCACATGATTATTATCACCATATAGATCTGGCAGGCCAAAGGAATGACCTAACTCATGAGCAGGGATACCAATCGTTGCCATATGACCATATTGTTTTTCACCCTGCGCTGTATACATGCCTGATACAGTAACACCATCGTGATTTGTATTGGGAGCATACGACTGATGTGCCCAAATATAAGGAAGTGGAGCACCAGGAGCAGCCTGTTCATTACCAGCAAGAAAACTTACAATGTAGAAGCCATCTTTAGAGTCAATGACTTGATCATTATTAGTATCCAAACTAGCAAAATTCACTTGAGAATCAGCTTTAACCAATGCATCTGTTATAACCGTACTCATGCTTTTTCCCGATGTACTCGGATGATCGTAGTCTAATTTTATTTTAACTACCCCATCATTTTGCGTACCATATGCTTCGGAAGCTGGAGTGATCTGTACTTTTCCATTACTTACTTCATTATAGTAATTCTTTACTGACTTTTGATTTGTAGAAAAGAATTTGTTACTCCAATCGTTATCGTTATATGCAATATCAACATCTGTAAACCCAATCAACAAAACAAGTAATTTTTTGGTTCCTAAAACGGGAGTGACAGTTCCATCAATATTTTTTTGTGATTCTTTTTGTAATTTATTCATGTGCTCCTGTTTTTTCTTTGCTTGAGGGTTGTATTTCTTTATCCATTTGTTCAAATTGTTCTCATTTACCGCCATTGAAGGCTTCTTATCAATTTTATATTTTTTCCCCGTCGATTTCAGTTCATCTGATGTAAGCTCAGCGTAATTCCAATACCCCTTCTGATCTTGTAAAAGTACGTCGCCATCCTTTGTACTTACCCAATGGAACCATTCATCTCCATGTAACATGCCCTCAAAAAAATCGCCTGAAGGCTGCTTCATTTTGACAACTCCATCGTATGCTGGTGCGGCAAAAGCGTTCGTTTGAAAATACAAAACACAAATTAAAGAAAAAACGGACATGAACAGGAATTTAAAAATTCTTTGCATAAACTTTCCCCCTTTTTCAATGGTATGTGGAAGATTCTGTTGATAGCCAGACTAGATTCATACATGGAATAAATCGAGAGATACATCTGAATAAGACTAACAGAATACCTTTAATTATAATTACAATAAATTGAAAAAATGTTATTTTTTTAATTTAATTAATATTTTCTCAAGATTAGTCATTGAACTACCCCCACTTTCACTTCGTTTAGAAGTGAGGGATTCCTAAGTAAAGAGTTCTAACGAACTCTAATTGATTAGGCTAGCTCCACAGTCCTTGTGGTTAGAAGCCTTATCGCTTCATTCTTTAGAT
>NZ_NADT01000066.1:0-2578 GCF_003264205.1 Bacillus sp. SRB_8
TTGAAGTTTTCGCACCAGAACCGTTCTTTCAATCCTTCCTATTTCACGTAAAGTTACAGATAATCTATTCTACCGTGGATAAGCCGCAAGTTTTTTAGGAATCAGAAAAACATTTAGATACTCTTTTATTATATATTTGCAAGACTTTTGTAACATTTACGAAAGTCTTTTGAAAGATTTATAGACTAAGATAAATTTATCGAAATTGATCTTAGTTTAATCGACAGTAGAAATTATAAGTAACATATAACTTATTCTTCTAGAAATAATAAAAAAAGGGGAAAGATAACATGAATCGTATAAATATGAAAAAAATGATTCCTGCAGCATTTGTATTAAGTACAGCTTTATTCGTAGCACCAGGATTTTCTTCTGCGGCTACTGATACTCCTACGAAAGTAGGAAACCTTCCAGTAGTAATAAGTTCTCAAGAGGCAAAAGCACCTATGACGGCAGAACAAATTCAGCGAAATGGTATGGCGCTTCCTTACATTCCTACAGGTCCTTATGAAGAGTTTCCTAATGAATGGCATGTGTCTACAAACGATGGAGCTTTAATTGATTATGTATATGTAGATGTAGTTGCTAATGAGAATGGAACTAGTATCAATAATGTAATTAAATATGAAGGCTATAAGATTTTAAAAGCTGATGGTACTTGGCTTCAAGATGGAGAATCATATAGTAAAACAGCAAATAAAGGAGAGGTATTATATTCAATAGCAATTCCTAAAACTAATCCTGCTTTATCCGATACTAAATTAAAGAAAAATGTGAGCTGGAAATTAATTGATTCAAATGTAATAGATAAAAATTCAGGTTATCATTGGAGCAAAGCAGTTACAAGTGGTGTTTCGCATAATGTAACTGTAGGATTATCATATACAATTGGGATGGAAGTAGGTCTTGAGGGGGTTGCAAAAGTAAATCAATCATTAACTGCAAGTTTTGGTTATGGTTTTACTCTAAATTCAGAAAGTACCGTTACAAAAACATTTGACTTTAATCCAAAGCCTGCTGATTATGCATATGATCAATATAGAACAGCATTATATCAACAAGTAGCTAATTACTCAGTTGCTCCAGGTGCAGGATTACAAAAATGGATATCTGATTGGGAAAATAATGAACCTACAAATCAAGTATTTAAAGCGTTGGGTAAACAATCTCCATTTAAATACAAAGTAAAAGACTCAGTTGAGTATCCAGTTGATGTCTTAGTTGCACTTACATCTAAGTAAAAGACAGAAAATCAGGTTCAGCTTCATTATCACTAGCAGATGGGGATAACTACTTATACTCTGGTAGATTCACACACAGATATGATAATGTTGATTTATATTACTACTATGAATCTGGTCGTACTAAATATGTAGATTTAAATAAATTATAAAGTGTTTATCATTTAGCATTTTCAATCTAATTAAAAAAATAAGATTATAAACCAAAGAAAAGGCACTCATTCGGGTGCCTTTTCTATTACAAATAAGAATGTGTCCAGATTGTGTCCAAACGTACAATTTTCTTTTTTTGATATGGTGACCCCATGTCCATCAACTTAAAAATTTTATAGCACCCCAAAATAAAAAATTGTACCTTTTCACCTGGAGATGCCAATTTTCTCGTTTTGGGGTATTTGCTTTTCTTAGCTTGATTGTGATGGGGCGTAAACCCTATTAAAGACATTTCCACTTCTAAAATAGAAGGTACTTGCAATTTTAGTACGAATTCCAGTTGAATTCGTGTTACTTAATCGTTCCGGTTCTGTTGCAAAGTTTTTTGAGCTGAGCTAAACTGTAGGGAAATTGAGATGAGGCGAATGATACATGGGGTACTTTAAAGGAAAACAATTTAAAAAAGGTATTATTTTGGTAGCCGTAGGCTACTATTGTCGTTTTTCTTTAAGTTATCGCGATGTATCTGAACTTTTGAGAGAACGTGGAATATCGGTTCATCCTACAACCATCATGCGTTGGGTTCATGAATATGGAGATTTAATTTATCAAATTTGGAAGAAGAAAAATAAATCAGCACATTTCGTATGGCATTTAGATGAGACCTACATCAAAGTCAAAGGAGAGTGGTGTTATCTTTATCGTGCGATTGATCGAGAAGGGTACACCTTGGATATCCAACTTCGTAAAACAAGGGATCATCAAGCCGCCTATATGTTTATGAAAAGGTTAGTGAAAACTTTTGGAGAACCAACGGTTCTCACAACAGACAAGGCTCCAGCCCTACTTTGTGCGCTCAAAAAACTGAAAAATAACGGTTTTTATGTGCATACGAAACATTGCACCGTTAAGCATTTCAATAATCTCATCGAACAGGACCATAGACATATCAAGCGATGTTTTGTCAAATCCGCAGGATTTCAAAATCTTCGTCATGCTTCACGTACAATCAAAGGAATCGAAACCATTCATGCCCTATATAAACAAAGGCGAAGTCTTCAAAGAGACTCCGCCTTTTCAACGTACAATGAACTTCAACAATTACTAGCTACTTCCTAAACATTGTTCCTCATTTATCAACCTGTTTATGCTTTTTCAAACTTTGCAGCAGAACCACTTTAGGG
>NZ_NADT01000067.1:0-13670 GCF_003264205.1 Bacillus sp. SRB_8
GAGCAACCGGATTACAAGGACCAACAGGAGCAACCGGATTACAAGGACCAACAGGAGCAACCGGATTACAAGGACCAACGGGAGCAACCGGATTACAAGGACCGACAGGAGCAACCGGAACGGTATTAGATTTTGCGGATTTTTATGCTTTGATGCCCCCTGATAATGCTGCAACAGTTGCAGTCGGTGGAGACGTAGATTTTCCAAGAGACGGACCTTTTAGTGGGGCGGGGATTGCACGTACTGGTGCTGATACATTTAATTTGTCTGCAATCGGTAGTTATCAGGTCTTGTTTCAGGTGAGTGTGACCGAAGCGGGTCAACTAGTTTTAACTCTTAATTCGGGAGCAGGAGCTGTTGAATTAGCTTATACGGTAGTTGGTCGAGCAACGGGTACTTCTCAGATAGTAGGAATGGCTCTTGTGCAAACATCAGTCATCAATTCAATACTTACTGTACGAAATCCTGCTAGCGAATCCACAGCACTAACCATTACTCCTCTGGCTGGAGGAACAGAGTCTGTTTCAGCACATCTTGTTATTACGCGACTTAGATAAAAGCGAAAAATAGAATTGCATAGGTTGTAGGCTATAACTATGAAGTTAAGGGAAATGTTATAAAAGTCCCTTTAAATCTTTTGAGGGAATTTTTATAGGTTTTTAGATATAGTGATTTCTTCTAAAGAAAACTATGTAAAAAAAGCTAGCATAGATCTAGTTTTTTAGATGTTCTAATCTCTTTATTTTTCATATTTTGAATGTAAACTAATGATAAAAAGTTTACATTAGAACTTACAATTGAAATTTCAGCATACAATGCTATGAACATTTACAATATAACCTTGGTCGGTTAATCACCTCAAAAAGAACATGTAGTAATTTCTACATGTTCTTTTTGAGGTGATTAATTTTTAAATATTCCGTATCTTCTAGACTTTTCTTAGTGTATAGTTGTGTCCTTCTGTTTCTTTTCCCTCATTTCAACAGCAAAGTTCATGATCTCTTCCTGTGTTAACTTTTCTTCTTTAATATCACCGAAAATGCCCGAACCAACATATTTCAGGTTCTGTTGCAAAGTTTTTAAAAGTAAGCTAAACTTTTTCAAAACAGAGCGAGGAGAATCACAAATGAGATATTTTAAAGGAAAACAATTTAAGAAAGATATTATTTTAGTAGCCATCGGCTACTATTGTCGTTTTTCTTTAAGCTATCGCGATGTATCTGAACTTTTGAGAGAGCGTGGCATATCGGTTCATCCAACAACTATTATGCGTTGGGTCCATGAATATGGAAATTTGATCTATCAAATCTGGAAAAAGAAAAACAAAAAGGTACAATCATCGTGGAAATTAGATGAAAATTATATAAAAGTGAAAGGAAAATGGCGTTATTTATATCGTGCGATCGATAAGGATGGATATACATTGGATATTCAACTTCGAAAACAAGAGATCATCAGGCAGCATATGCCTTTATGAAAAGATTGGTGAAGGCTTTTGGAGAACCAACGGTTCTTACAACGGACAAAGCCCCAGCGCTACTTTGCACGTTTAACAAATTAAAAGAACAAGGTTTTTATAGACGTACAACTCATTGTACAGTCAAACATTTGAACAATCTCATTGAACAAGACTATAGACATGTAAATAGGCGTTTTGCCAAATCCACAGGATTTCAAAGCCTTCGTCATGCTTCACGTACCTTGAAAGGTATTGAAACCGTTCATGCTCTATATAAACGAAAACGAAGTTTGCAACAACCAAGCTTCGTTTTTTCGACGTATAATGAATTACAACAATTACTAACGATTGAATAAAACCCATCTGCAATCATACCAACTTTTTCTCTGTTAAGAAACTTTGCAACAGAACCTGGTCGTTTATGGCACTTGAGTGGTTACACTAATTCACTAAATATATCGCCTTCTATTCGTTATAGTTTTCAAAATAACTATTTACATATAATTTACATTAGTGTACTATCTATCTAGTACACTAATACAGAGGAGGAAAAAAATGAAAACTGAGTTTTCTCCTAATATCCCCATTTATGTTCAGGTAATGGAATACCTCAAAAAAGAAATTGTAACAGGACGTTTGGCACCAGGTGACAAAATTCCTGCTGTACGTGAATTAGCGGGTGAATTACAAGTGAATCCAAATACAATTCAACGTACATTTCAAGAGTTAGAACGGGAAGGTATTGCTGAGACACGTAGAGGAACAGGGAGATTTGTAACAATTAATGAAGAAATAATTACAGAGCTACGTAAAGAAATGGCAAAAGAGTTGCTTAATAATTTTATAAATGGAATGAATAACTTAGGATTTTCGGAAGAAGAAATTCTCTCAATACTCCGGTCTTCTTTGGAAAAGAAAAGGGAGGAAAACGAATGAAAGAAGTATTGAAAATTGAAAATTTATGGAAAAGATATAATTTAAAAACAGTGATTCAAGATGTAAGTTTAACAATATCAGAAGGGAAAATTATCGGTCTTGTTGGTAATAATGGTAGTGGAAAAACGACATTATTAAAAATGATTTCTGGTTTACGGCTTCCTTCTAAAGGAAGTATTGCAATTGGAGATAAAAAGGTGGCATTAGAAAAAAAAGAAATCGTTTCATTTATGCCCGATAGTCCTGTTTTTGAAAAGTGGATGACTGTAAAAGATGCTGTGTTGTTCTATCGAGATATGTATGCTGATTTTGATTTACAACAAGCAATGGATTTAATAGTCGAGTTTAAAATACCTCTAGAAGAGAACATAAGCATCTTATCAAAAGGAACAACAGGAATATTACAGCTTATATTAACTTTTTCAAGGAAAGCAAAGTTATATGTATTAGACGAACCATTAGGTGGGATTGATCTTATTTCTAGAAAGCATGTATTAGATTTAATTCTTAACTTTTATCGTGAAGATAGTACCATTCTTATTTCGACCCATTTAATAGAGGAAATTGAAAATATATTTGACGAGGTAATCTTTTTGAAAGACGGGGGTATTGTATTGCATGAAAACGTAGAAGAAATTCGTTTTCGCTATGGAAAAGCAGTACATGAGTTATTTAAGGAGGTTTTTGAGAGATGAATCCACTTTTTCGCTATTTATTTAATTGTAATAGAAAAAAGATAGCCGTCTTTTATTTTGGATTTATTACTATTTCGTTGCTTTTTTTATTTAATATGTTGGGACTATCGAAGGTAACAGATCAACTTACAAAGGATATAACATTAGGTATATTTATGTTAATCATAGGTTGCACTGCATTCCTACTTCTTTTAATAGCATTGCCTACTTTTAATAAAATGCTAAAAAATTCCATGATTCGTTATACAGCCATCTCAGGAAAAAAATATATTTATGCAAATTTATTCTTCTTCACATTAATGTTTATTCTTTTATTAGTAATAGGTCTGATTTTTTTATATTATTTTTCTCAAGGTTCCTATGGAGGAAAAGTAGTCGGGGGCTACCAACAAGAATTTCATAAGTTATATGCATATGGATTTATTCATCACGTACTTTCTGTTTTTTTATGGGGAATCGATTTCATGAGTATATTAGTTTCCTGTTATTTCATCATGGTAATTACAAAACTGATTCCTATAAAATCCTCACTGAATAAGATGATTTTATCCATCATCTTCTTGGCTTTATTTTTAACAATCCAAACATTCCTACTGGATTTTTTAAGTAAATTAGAGAAATATGTAATCACCATAAAGAGTACGGGGTTCATAGATAAAAACGGCTTTATTGACACATCATTGTACCCTAGTGAAGGATTCACTATTTTAGATGTATGTTTTACTTGCTTGTTCATAATTGTCCTAACAGCTATTACAGGTCGTATCATTGATAAAAAATTAGAATTATAAAGCTCCACTTTAAAGGTAGAATATATTTAGGAGGAAAAAATGAGAACAACTAATCCAATATTAAAAAAAGACAAATTTCATAAAGAGAAGACAAATGCTTCTACGATGACTATTGGCGGAACGATAGGAAAAACATTCGTTTTGCTTATCTTACTTCTTGCAGCATCTGTCTATTCATACGTACAGATGACACAAGGGAAAATGAAAATACCCGTGTTAATTGGAATTATAATAGTTACTCTAATTGTCGCTTTTGTAGTTATATTCATTCCGCGCATATCCCCAATTTGCGCACCGATTTACGCAGTATTACAAGGTGTTTTATTAGGAAGTATTTCAGCATATTATACAATGCGTTTTGGTGATTCTATCGCTTTAACTGCCGTATTACTAACAATTTCAATTTTATTTGCCATGTTAGTGTTATACGCAACTCGAATAGTAAAAGTAACTAAATATGGTTTTTGGGTTAGCATTAAACTTGAAGACTGGAAAGTCAAAAATACAACCTTCGTTAATTAAGGGGAAATTTTGATTCAGTACCTTAAGAGGTGGCATTATGAAATTGCGTACATTAAAATCATTCAATTAGTGGTATATAGCATTTTTTAATTCTTACGATTGATTAAAGTAATCATTAAAAGCTTTATGTAAGGGTTCATGACTTTAATTTACCTATTAAGTGAGCGCAATAATTTACACAAATTTCTATTTTGGATTAATATAGACAAATGGTTTTTGAGTTGTCAAAGCTCTATCAGAAAGCAAGCCTGTTCCAGGGGACTTGCTTTTTTTGCTATTTATTAAGTATGCAAAAACCGGCAACGTTCCAGCATTGACGGCTTTAGTTACCCTAAAGGGAGCACGACCTAGTGGCGTTTGTTATTGCGTTTTTTACGGTGTTTATGATTATATAGGCGGTAATCAAGCCATTTGCTAAAAATAGCAGACACAACACTAACCACGAGTGGAAAAACAAAATTGGTCAAAGTTAACCTCCTTTCTAAGTCCAATGAATAGACTGAAGGGAGCTAATAATGCTATAAATTATTGCATTGTAATAAAGAAATATGAAGGGCTGCTAGTCTTGTTTAGTGGCTGAAAAGTTATGTTTAAAAATCAATTTAAATAAATATAGATGATATTATAAAATTTAAAAGCTCTGTATACAAAGGCTAAAGCACTGTAAGATAATTGGGAGAATATCAAACAGTACAATAAAATAATGATAATGATTGGAGTAATCCTCAAAATAGATTTATCTATATAAAAGGACAGTTTAAAAAATTCACGGCTAAATCGGGAGAGTGCACCAGTCAACTTTCGTTTTAAATATATTCACAATATAAAATTAGGCTATTTTATATACAACTATTGTACTCATTTTAAAAGTTAGTTTCCGGTGATATTCGGAAATCTCTTCAGATTTTAAAATGAGTTTTTATACTGGTTGTACCTTTGTTAGTAATTGCACAATCAACATCGATAGGTATAAGTGAACGTATCTGTTACTAAATATTTACTTGCTGTTGAAAAGAGAATAATAAATTCTGCTTGGATGAAAAAAACGGAAGATGGGTATAAAAACAAACACAACTTCGCACGAAATACCAATTTTACGCATAATAATGCGATTATATAAAAATCAAATACAGTATCTAGGGATTTCAAGCTCAAATGCATGAATCGTAGTATATTGGTATACGCCATATAATTCATATTTTATATAAGAATAATCAAATGCTGAATTACTCATAAGCAATTTTTATAGTGAATTACATTTTAATTTATAAGAGCTTTTCTTGTGTTGATATCTATCTAACTCCTGATTAACCTTGATTAAATTAACCAATTCACATTTTATAACGAATTTTAAACTGTGTTCATGTATTCATTTTGTTAGAATGTATATTTGAAAATCGTTTAATTTTATATACATATATAATTTTTATCGCCAAATATGAATTTATCACTTGGTTATCTATAACTTTTATTAGAATAACTACACTTTCCCATTCAATTTCGAGTGAATTTTAGTATTTCATAATTAAATTATGTAAATAAGTTCGTGTAAAAATTGAATTTAACGCGAACTTGTGTTCGTGTATTTTTTCTGTTATAGTATATATGAGGTGATTTTTATGGATTACAGCAAGCAACGTCAAAAATCAGTACATCGTAAGAAATTATACGAGAATTTAAATGAAATGCCCTTTTACATAGAAGAATTTGTGGAGTACAAAGAATTGCATGATGCCTCTCCCTCCACCCTACTGAATTATGTATATGATTTTAGAGTTTTCTTTAATTGGCTATTATCTGAACAAATTATTGAATTTAAGCCCATTAAAGACATATCCTTCTCTGATTTGGAGAATTTAAAGAAAAAAGATGTTGAGAACTTTATGAGGTTTTTAAAACTACAACAAAATATGCAGAATTCCTCTGTTAACAGAAAAATTTCAGCCTTAAAGTCTTTATTTAAGTACCTTACCTCCCTATCAGAGAATGATGATGGAGAATGTTATTTTTATAGAAATGTAATGGCTAAAATTGAAATACATAAAGATAAGGAAACATTAAATGCCCGTGCAAAACGTATGAGATCTAAAATATTTCATAATGATGACGATCAAGAGTTTTTGAATTACATAAAGTACGAACATGAAAAATCTTTAACAAAACATCAGTTGTTCTATTTCCTAAGAGATAAAGATCGTGATGTAGCTATTCTTTCCCTCTTTCTTGGTAGTGGTATTCGTGTAAGTGAATTGGCCGATCTTCGTATGGAAGATATAAACTTAAAAGAAAGGCTAATTGATGTAATACGAAAAGGAAACAAAGAAGATTCTGTATGGATTACCCCAATTGCATTGAATGATCTTGAAAATTATATGGAAATTAGAGATAAAAAATATGCTCCAGGGAAAGAATTAAAAAATGTATTCTTATCGAAGTATAAACATACTGCACAGCCTCTTTCAGTTAGGGCTATCCAAGATATAGTAGAAAAATATACTAAGGCCTTTGGTAAAAGAATGTCTCCTCATAAATTAAGACATACATTGGCAAATAAGTTATATATGGAAGAAAAAGACTCGTTACAAGTGATGCAGCAACTTGGGCATACTAGCCAAGATACGGCCTTATTATACACACAGCTTGGAGAAACAACTATTAAAGATAGCTTAGGCAGAATAGGAAAGAATAAATAATAAAAGTTCAGCAATTTTGCATTGCTGAACTTTTATTATTTTCCCTATACTAGGGTTAAAATGATATGTATTATTCATTTCGCATTTGATTTTATTATGTAAAAAATATATAGTTTGAAATCTACATTAATTGGAATATAAAAACTCTCTCTTAGTAGATATAAATAAAAATTTTAGATTTTTACAATTGTTATTTACGTTAAATCGGAATTTAACGAACACTTGAGGGATGTAGGTTAACCTCCCCTCTTATCTCAGGTGTACAAGGACATGAAACTCCAAACTATTTAGACAAGAATATCTAAACTTTCACTTTTAGATATTGGTTGGGACAAGAAACTCTAAACTAAATTTTTATAGATTTACAGAACTATACCCATTTAATCTTGTGTGAAAAACTCCCATTCTTACCTAATAACCTATACCATCATTCTTATTAATTAATTTATTTATATAAAGATAATGAGTTTAAGTGGATTATGGGAGTTACATTAGTTTGAAGGAAAGCTTTTTCCCAACAATTCATATATGATTCAAAAGGTCTATGTATTTTTGAAGTCCTTCAAAATGTTATCTCGAACTTTTCGACACATTGATTTTTATAGAAATACCACGTTCCTATAGAATTTCAGAAACATCGCAATAGCTTAAAGAAAAACAACGGCTACCACGATAATATCTTTCTTGAACTGTTTTCCTTTAAAATATCTCATCTGTTATACTCCTCGTTTGCTTGTTACAGAGTTTAGCTTACTTTAAAAACTTTGCAACAGAACTTTCTTTCTTATTTTTCAAAATAAGCCGCACCAAAGTTTTCATTAAACCTTTTACACCATATAGAAACCGAACCGTATGTACCTACATCTATTCCTTCAGGAATTCCATAGTTTTGGTCTCCTTTGTTTCCCTTTAATTTTCCTAATTCAATATACTGATGATTTTTCACGTCTTCATTATTTTTCAAATGGTTTGTAGGAACTAATACAACTCGAACATCTGGCCCGTTAGATGTTGAAAAATTGGAAAGTCGTAAAACGCGTTTTCCATCCGCTAATTGATGGATTGTTGCTCTTCCGGTTGTTTCATGGATACCATTTTGAAACTGCCCTTCACTTATTACTCGTTCTTGTTGTTGTTTTGTTTCGTTTGATTGTATTTCTGTTTGTGGCAATGCTTCATTCACTTGCTTATCAATAAATAATTTCTCGGGGCGGAACAAAGACCATAAAATTCCCCCGACAATTATAAAACCTCCTATAAGCAATACATGTTTTCTTCTCATAAAATAAAAAACCTCCTGTAACATACTGTGTAGTAGTATGTTAACAAGGAAGTCTTTCATTTCTATAATATAAGTATTACAAAAGTCTTTCAGCGGTCTTATTTTTTTCTGATGTGATGGGAAGAGTAAACCAAAATTCACTTCCTTGTTTGCCGTCTAAACGATCTCTCACACCAATTTCTCCACTATGCATTTCAATCAATGATTTTGTAATGGCTAGTCCGAGACCGGATCCTCCAGATTGTGAACTTCTTGATTGATCTGTTCTAAAAAACCGTTCAAATACGCGTAGTTGGTCATTTGGAGTAATTCCTTCTCCTTCATCACGCAAAATGAATTGGACTTGTTGCTTTTGCTTATTTTCCTCTAAAATCAGCTGGATTGTTCCAGAGACAGGTGAATACCGGATTGCATTATCTAACAAATTACTAATGACCCGTGCTATTTTACACGGCATAATTAAAAGTCGAGGTAATGTCTCAGGAACCTCCAATTGTAAATCGATCTGTTTGTTTGCTAATAAGACAGAATGTGCCTCTAGTACATCCAATAGGACTTTGTCCATATGTATTAAAGTTGGATGAAAATCTACTTGCCCAATTTCTAACTTTGAAAGGTCAAATAAGTCATTGATTAATCCACTTAATCTTTTTATTTCTTTTAAAATCGTAACTAAGTACTGATTTCTCATTTCAGGATCTTCAATCAGATTATCTTGTAATGCTTCTATCATCAATTGTATGCTAGCCATTGGTGTTCGTAAGTCGTGTGAAATATTCGTAATGAGCTCTTTACGTGCTTTTTCCCCTTCTTCTAACTTAGTAAACCCTTCTTCCAAATTTTTGGCCATCTGTTGGAAGGCTGTTGCTAATTCTTTAAACTCCCGTGGTTCTTTTCCAATTATATACCTCGTTTCAAATTGTCTATCGCTAAATTGTTTCGTTAGTTCAATTAAATTTTGAATGGACCTCATGATAGGGCGTGTCATTAACCAGTAAATAAACGTTGAAATAATCAGTCCTACAACCGCAATTACTGTTAATAACCGTGTTTGTTCTGGTTCAAGTAACATTTGCGTTTCACTATACCATATAGCAATTACCAGGATACTGGTACTTAATAAATTCATCAATAACAATTGAATGCGTAATCTCATGTTTCATTTCCTCCATTTGGCTCAAAGCGATATCCTATTCCCCAAACAGTATGAATCCAACGATTCTTTATCGTATGCTTCTCCAGTTTGTCACGTAAACGACTCACTAACACGGTTACTGTGTTTGTGCCCCCTTCATGTTCAAAATCCCAAATAAGTTCAAGAAGTTGCGAACGAGAAAATACTTGTTTTGGATGCTGTGCCATGACATAAAGTACCTCAAATTCTTTCACCGTTAATTCCACTTTATTTTCACAAACAAGTACACATCTCGTCTTTGGATAAATTTTCAAATCTGGAAATTCTATTACTTCTGATAGGGATTCTTTTGCTTGTATCGGTATTTGATTGCCTCTTCTTAGTATAATTTGAACCCTTAATACTAATTCACGAGGTGAAAACGGCTTTGTTACATAATCATCTGCTCCCATTGTTAAACCTAAAATTCGATCTCTTTCCTCTCCCTTAGCAGTTAACATAATAATAGGGACATTTGATTGTTGACGAATTTCCTCACATAATTCCCATCCATCTTTTTTCGGCATCATGAGATCTAAAATAATTAAATCTGGTTGATATTGATGAAATACATCCCAGCCTTCCATTCCATTCATAGCTGTATATACTTCGTATCCTTCTCTTTCTAAATACCGTTTGCATACTTCTCGAATGTTTTCTTCATCTTCTACGATTAAAATCCTTTTTTTCATATATAATCCTCGTTTCTTGTGCATAAATCACAATTGAAATGTTTCTTTTATCTGCTTTCATCTAATAAATCTATGGAACTTGGAGATGCAGAAGTTATCACTGATAGTATTAGTAAGTCGGAATCCAACACTTTGATCTTATATTCATTAAAAATTATTAAAGGTGATTCTATAATTCAGAAGGTAATTTTAACACTTGATTACTTGTATGACTAGGTAAATTCTGTTTATATACCATTCCTAAAAGAATAAATACTGGGGAGTCTTCAGTTTGTGGCGTATGGAGTAGGGGTAACAAATGTATAGAAAGACTTGTTATATTTAGAAATCTATATATACCCCCTATTCATATGGATAGAGGGTACATATATTGCATGGCTCTTTACTTAATACTTTCTAACTCCCATTTGTGATTATTGCCTGGTGCAGTTGTATTCTCAGGTTTTAAAATGAATTCACTAGAAGCTACAACTGGGGCGCTACCATTATCTGCAACAGTACTAGCCCATTATTAACTAACTTTTCACCTTGTAATATCCATTACTATCAAAGACGAAGGTCCTACGGCCATTCTCGACTTGTTGTTTCATGGACATTAGAAATGTACTTCTTCACATGATTAAATTCTTAAAAGAATATCAACGCCCACTCTTTAACCCATTTTCTCATTCACTGATTGGAAGCCATGTTTTTAGTTTTTCAGAGTTATATGATCCAGTTAGGTTGAGGGATCTCATTTAGAGAGTCATATTTATAAAAAACAGACTCTTTTTGGATTATTAATAACCTTTGTGTCCATGACTGTCAAATTTATAAGTCTTCCAAACACCTTTCCCATTATCAAGTTCAACAGTGGTGTTTTGATAAATTGAACCATCTTCTTTGGCATAATAAGTAAAGTACCCGTAATAAGGGAAATGGTATCCACCACCAACAGAGAACCATCCTATCTTAGCTGCTCCAGAATCATCGAAGTAATACCATTTACCATCGATTTCTTGCCACCCTTTTTGCATTACGCCTTTATCATTGAAGTGGTATATTTTACCGTTTTCTTTTTTAAACCCTGTCAACATAGCTTGTCCGTCATTATTAAAATAATATTTTTTTCCGTCAATATTTTCATAACCATCAAAAGTGTAGTGCTTACCATCTTTAAAATAATAATTCTTTCCATCAATTATCTTCCAACCCGAATAGGAAGCTCCATCCTCTAAGCTATAATAGTGCATTGTGACCTTTTCAGTTCCATCTGATTGGAGGAAAGGTCTCTTTCCAGTGAGTCCTGGCTTTCTAACAGAACCGTCTTTCTCAAAGACTACGTGTTTCCCGTTAAGAGTAACAGTAGTAGTACTAGCTAATGCTTTCCCATTCAGATCTGAAGCCCTCTCAAGCACGCCTTTGTTGGAAAAGTGAAGAATGACATGTTGGTCTTCTAGACGCATTTCATTCTTTGTAACTGCGAGATCTTTAAAATAGTAAATTTTACCTTCTATTTCTTTCAGACCCTCTTTAACAAACGCTCCAGAAGCATCAGAATATTGCTCATCTTTCCAGGCTGATCGCTGCAGAACACCAGAATCCTTGAAATGATAGACCTTACCCTCAATCTGTGCATCAGATGAGTTTGATGACACTACCAGGGAGTTAGAATGCGGAGCAAAATAATACGTATTACCTTTAATTTCCTGCCAACCCTTCAAAAGAACTCCTGAAGCATCTGCATAATGATATGCTCCATCTCGTTCTATCCAACTATTCGTTATTAATTTTCCAGAAGCATCGTATGCAGTCCATATAGAGCCATCACTTTTATCATTAGCTTTGAACTCTACTCTTCCATCATACTTCTGTCTATCATGTTCTTTACCAGGGTACCAGTCTATTAACCAGTTGTGAACTTCATCATTGGTTTTTGCAGTGAAACTAATTCCAGATCTGAAAGAATTAGCACCATCGTTTTCCTTCAGGAAGCCTTGAATGTATGGATTACTAGTCAGACGTACTCCATTCTTGTTTACCAAATCAAACTGCCATTTATTAAGAAAAGCGGGGGCTGAGACAAGTTCAAACAATTCATCGTCACCAATCGAATCGGAATATTGAAGAACATTTCCTTCTTTCCCTGAAAGATATTTTGAACCTGCTTTTACCAATACTTTATTGCTTCCTTTTTTATAGGGGATAATTTGATAGGATTCACCGTGATTTAGTGAGCCAAATGCTGCTTTAATAGGTGTCTCTAGGGTATTGGTGATCTCTGCGAATACATTACTTGACCGGTTATTAAAATCTGCTTGAGCTGTAGGGTTATTCGTAACATAATTAGAAAGAACTTCTCTACCTACTGGATGTGAAGTCAATGTTGCTACCTTCTTTTGTTCATCTGTTAAGTAAGAAAAGCGGTCCACCCCTAATCCTTTAAAACCGTCAAGAGAATCTGCTCCAAATTTCTTCTTATAAAATTCGTCAACAAGTACTTTATTTTCACCGGATGTTTTTTCTACGTATATGGTGATACCTTGATTAAGCGCAACCCCGGTTTTTCCTTCATCCAATTGCGCTTTTGTAATGTAAAGAAGATCGTGCTCTGATACAGATTCTGTAAAGGGTTTCAAATCTACAATTGTACCGGGTTCTGTAATCTTAAGCTGTTGCCCCGATTTTAAGTCTTTCATCTCACTTTTTCCATCTGGATATAGTACTTTAATCGTTCTAGTGAAATTGGAATCTCCTTTCGTATGATGCATAGAAATATTAAATTCCCCAGATTTAAAGTTAGAAGCTCTGTAAGACACATTCTCTGCATAGGGGCCAGTGTAATTAGATAAGTCAGGCTCTCCTACAGATATCCCAAGCTTTTCATAAATATCAGCTACAATACCTAATGAAGTAATAGTCACATCCAACACCGTGGCTAAACCTGCGCTAGCTTTGTTCTCTGCAACAGGGGCTAAAGAAAAAAGAATACCTAATGCCGCTGTGGCAGGAATTAATTTCTTACCAATTCTAATTGTTTTAAAGTTTTTTTTCATTTTTGTTTTCCTCTCTTAGTAGAATTTAGTTCAGATTGCTTTAACACAATGCTGTTCTTCACTCTCTACTGGTACTTTTTATTAACGACTGATATAACATCAATATCAGTAAGTTCATCTTAGTTTAAAAATCTTTCATTTCTCTTTCACAAATGTTACAAAAGTCTTTCGTAAATCTTTTTTTTATTTTATATATATATTGTGTTGCTTTTATGAGGGTTAGTTTGAGTGAAACTAATTGGGGTCTTATCACATGCCCATCAAGCTAATATTTTGAAGTATCCCCAAAACGAAAATTCCATCCTTTCATAGTTGTCCATAGGAATTTAGTTCGTTTTTTTCGTTTTGGGGGTGTTATAAAATTCTTAAGTTGATGGCGATGTGGTGCTAC
>NZ_NADT01000068.1:0-6586 GCF_003264205.1 Bacillus sp. SRB_8
ATTATTAACACACTCCTATAATTTCTAAAAATTCATTTTCATTTCTTATAATTTTATTATTACATTTAAAATGTTAAACAAACTATCTTCTAACCTTACATAAAGATGACAGTTCTGTAAGGTTAGAAGAAAACAAGCTATATACAAAAACCTTTATTGTATATTGGGGAGTTACTTGACGTTTCGCCTTTTTCGAATCTGAATAACACTAAGAAAAAATAACCCATAATTTCTATAATTAAATAAACAATATATTTTGGGGAGGATGTATTTTGAAAAAGACATTACTTATTGAAACATTATGTTTATCATTAGTGATTGTTTCTTTTTTAATACTCATATGGAAAGATTAAATCCACCTCTTCAGTTTCTTCTTTAGAATTCGTTACGACTTCGTTATGTTCAAAAGACATACTCATTAGTATTGCAAATACTAATAAATTTCCTAAAAGAATTTTCCGTATGGCCTTCTCTCCTCACATTTCTTTCTTTTAAATATAGCAAGGGGGAATACTGGGGTTCAGTCGAGATACGTGTAAAACTAGGTCATAGTGATACATTATTTCCCAAGAGACTTTTTTTGAGTGTATTATGTAACATTCAGGAGCAATCCGGTGCCATTTGTTTAATTCGCTCTTCTGGTGGGTCTACTTTTATAATCTGTTTCCTTGTACAATCTTAGCACCTTCATATAATTTATCCGCATAATTTTTAAGGTCTTGCCAATTATCCTTCGCTGTATCCAGATCTGCTCTTATAATCTCATCAAACAGGTCTAGACTAATGTTGTCAACACTGTCAATCAATGATTTATATTTTTTCTCCACTGTCCC
The DNA here is from genome assembly GCF_003264205.1 of Bacillus sp. SRB_8. Classification (NCBI taxonomy): domain Bacteria; kingdom Bacillati; phylum Bacillota; class Bacilli; order Caryophanales; family Bacillaceae; genus Bacillus; species Bacillus sp. SRB_8. The sequence continues at coordinate 834 of NZ_NADT01000068.1, forward strand.
CCACTGAGTCTTTATATTTTCAAGAGCAGTAACAGCTGTACCAACTGTTGCAGCCATATGTTCCGTTTTATTTTTGGCATCAGTCAAAATAACTACTTCTGCCTCTGCTCCAGAAATTCTGGACTTTAATTGTTCTATTTCTTGTTGTGCAGATGCGATATTCTTGTCAGCAGTGACAATCAATGGTATACCAATCGGAGGCATAAATACAGATAAAGCTATATAGCCACCACGTTTATCATAGTTTTCTTTAATTGTATTATTACAATTCTCAATTCGTTGTTGTAGAAGCGGAATACCAGCGTTCGTACTTTCTAGAATATTCTCCAATTGATTGAAATCTTCTTTGAAATTTCTTGTATTTTCTGCTATTTCACCTTGAAAATTTTTCAATTTTTCTAACAGTACATCTAATTTTTGACTATTGTACAAAATACTATTGTACAAATTTTCTAGTTCATATTTTAATTTCTCTGTATCTTTTTGCTCTATAGCAGTTAGTAAAAGCTTATAACTTACTTGAAACGTATCATTATAACTTACAATATTCTGATGCGTGTACATAATACGAGTTTTAAAATGCATGAACCAAAAGTCGGCATTCTCTATTGCATCCCGTTGATGCTTAATCATGTTTGCTTGTAAATCACCATTTATAGAACTTATTTTACTTAAATCTGTCAGCTGTTGATTACTGATTGTATTGGCATATGAATCCATTGTAAGGATATTTGCCACCATTTTTCCCATTACTTCTTTAAATTCACCAGGACCAAGGGAATAGTTCTTCAAACTTTCTTGCTGTTGGGACACAGTTTGTTCTGCTGCCAAAGTATGAAGTGGAATTACATTACTCACTGCCATTCCCGTAATGATTGTTGACAAAATAATTTTCTTATATAAATTCTTATTCATCTTTTTCACCTGCTTTTTCACATGTATCACATATTTTATTAAATTCATAAGCTTCTATTCTTTACTTCAAATGAATTACGATTATTGCAAATAAAACAACATATTAAAATAGAGATTCTCGTACTTTCTTATTCTATAATCTTTATTAAGTTTCATAACTATATAGGAAGTCTCCTGCTCAAACTTGAACAGGAGACTCACATTATGTGTTCTTCAAAAGGGAAAATCAGTATATTATATTTTTCATTACTTCGGCAATTTCTTGATGTAATATTATTTGTTCAAGAACGAAATCTCACTACTTTGAATATTTTCAGCATACTTTCTAATCTGCTCCCAATGATCCTTCGCTGTATCCAGATCTGCTGTTATATCCATAGCAAGGAATTCTGGGTCAACAGCTTTAGCACTCTTAATCAATGCGTCATATTTTGTTCCCATTCCATCCCACGCAGTCTTTATATTTTCAAGAGAAACAATAGCTTTATCAATTGTATCTGTTAAATTTTTAATATCACTTTGCACTATCGTTAACCTAGCTGACTGTAGTTGCGCCATTGAAATATTTTGTGTTAGCGTTATAATTTCTTCTTGTGCCTTGATTATCTGCTGCTGCGATGAAACTACTCCGTATATCCCGCCTCCTAATATAGGTGCACCTAAGGGCGCAAAAGGTGAAAGAACTAAATATGCACCAGCAGCAGTTGCAACCGACGATGCAATATAAATTTTGTTATTCTCATCGATTAATGCTTTATTTGTTTCGATTTGTTTCTGAAACAGTGGAATTCCAGCTTCTTGACCAGTTAAAATATTTACGACTTCTTCAGCATTCCCTTTTAAATTTTGTGTATCTTTTTCTAATTTGCCGCGAAAGCTTTTTAAATCCTCCACTAATTTGGTCACTTGATCTTTATTCTGTGAAATTTCACCATTCAACTTTGTAAGCAAAGCTGTTAGTTTGACTGGATCATTTTTATATTGTAATAAATAACGAGAATAATTTTGGAATTTTGTATCATAACTGATAATATTTTGATTCGTCGTAACTATCCCTGATTTCAAATTATTTAACCAGTATGTTGCATTTTCTCTAGTAAGATTTTGGTTGGCTTTAATGGCTGTTTTTAAATTATCGCCAACTGAAGGTAAACCATCCAAATTAATATCAGCTTGTTTAAGAATAGTTAAAGCATACAGGTCCATTACCAACATATTGGATTTAGTGTCCTTCATCGCATTATCAAGCCCTGTTGGTCCAAGGTAATAACTAGGGTATTTAAGGTCTTGATTTGCATAAATAGGTGCAGGTGCCTCTGCCGAGGCATATGATGGCATAATGCCACCCGCTACGATTGTTGCTATTAATGTAGATAAAGCCATTACTTTATAAGGTTTTTTCATCACATTTTTCTCTCCTTACATTATTAAGAATTATTGTTCTGAATTCTACAAATTTCATCCTGTTACTTTTATTTTTGTAACACTCTCTTGATATTCCGTTGTTTGTTTTTTCAATTCATCCGTAAACTGTTTAAGCTCTTTTAATCGTGCTTGTAATGAATTAGAATCTATTTTCACATCAGTATTAAGACTTGTCCCCGTTTCAATCATTATGTTATTAAAGGTGTCCCAACTACTTACTAGATTGTCAAAACTCTGAGTTTGCTTTTTAACTGTTCTTGTAAAGTTATTTAATTGCTGCTCAATAAGTGTCATTTGAGTTGCTTGCACTTCAATATTCGATAAATTTTGTACCAATTGAATTAGTTTCTGTTGCTTTTGAGCAATAGCTTTATTCAGTTCTGTTACTTTATCATTTTTGAGTTGTCCATATTGGTTATAAATCGCTTCCAAATTAGACACGTCTACAGTTTTATCCTTAACTCCGTCTTTCAAAATATTAATAACCGACTTTGTAATATTTAAAGAACCGTCTAGATTTTCTTTTGGTAGAGCTAGAAGTTTTTCAAAATCTTCTTGAATGCCTGCATTAAGTTGTCCCATTTCCGTTCTTAATTTTTCAATGTCTCCGTCTGAACCCTTATAAGATTCAAACGCTCTGCTAACTTTACTAGAAAAATTATTACTATCTTCAGCCAATTCGTTTTTAGAATTGTTTAAGTCTTCTGAAGTTATTTTCATATTATACTGAATTTTTTGCACGTCACCTTGAAGTAAGTTAAAAATACGTACAAATAATGCTTTTGCTTCCGGATCTTCATTCATTTTTCCAGCTAGTTCAACTAATTTATTGTAATAATTTGTAAACCTTATTCCGAAACTCTGTATGTCTTGATTTACAACGGATAATTTGTGGTTATTTATATCCAGGCAGTCTCGAACATGGTTTCTTACAGTGCCTTGATCAGTAGTTATTCCATATATAGTACTTACATCAAGATCTGGTTGCTGTAATATGATTAGCCCATATCCTTGAATTAATGGCGTCTGTGATCCTAATTTCGTAATCGAATTTGATAACCTATCCATAGCGGGTCCAAGTATACTACTTGGTTGTAAATAAGTTGTATTACTTTCTGCAAAAGTATTTACAGGTGAGAAGCAACTTGTAGATACTGCTGTAACTAATAACCCTGCGATTAACGTTTTTTTCATGGTAACTCCTCCTATTAATTGGTGTTTTTTGATAAAATAGTTGGACTAAATTTTAAAGGTTTAATTTTTATTTATATGAAATCTAACCTTTCGACAATTAATTGTCATATACAGTTATAAAAATACATATTGTGGGAATCTAAATATAGCTTGTAAATATTTGTACATATTGCCTACTATAAACGTATTCCCTAAGCAGTTACATAAAAGACATATACAAAGGTAATCTTGATTTTATATGTCATAAAATGTAACTAATATCTTATGCCCTTATTAAAACATTAAACTCCATTGCGAATATAGTGAAATTTTGTCGTAAATAGTAAAATTTTGTCGTAAATATTAGAATTTTATCTTATGTATTCGATAATTTTATAGTTACATACTTAATATGAGTGAGGATATATTATACCAATAAAATTAATGATGAATTCTATCGTAGTAATTATAATGATTACAACTTAATAAATCCAATGAAAAAATAACTATATTAATTTAGAAGGGGTTAGTTTTTATTTTAGAAAAATACTTATAGAATAATTTAATGGTATTACTTATACATTTAACCCTTTATTTGGATATGTATAATTGCATAATCACACTCTATTGATAAGATTACAAGTTATTGATTTTAAAGGATTTAGAGGTTCTCAAATACAATTATCAAAATTAAAGCGTGGTATTTAATTCCAGAGTGGCCCTTAAAACCCCTAATCGTTTCCGTCCCCCTTATACAATAGGGCATTTTTATTCGTCGAAAACTAAAAATCATAATAAGAAATATACTTGTATTGGATTGAAAGGAGGTAATACACAAAATTTTTACTTGCAGGGGGCACTATATCATTTCAACATATCTCCGAAAATAAAGAAGCATCTAATTTAAATTAGATGCGGAATGTATCAAGTACATTATCTTTTTCTTCCTTATTAATCCCGATGTATCTTAGTGTAATTTGTGGTGTACTATGATTCAATATTTCTTGTAACATAGCAATATCCTTTGTTTGCTTGTAAAACCAATATCCAAATGTTTTACGCATGGTATGGGTACCTAAAGATTCGACTCCGGCAAAATCCCCGGCTTTTTGTAATTGTCGATAGGCTTGAATTTTACTAATGGGTTTATCACCTTTTCGAGAAGGAAATAACCAGGTACTTTTTAGATTTTCAGCGTATGGAAATACTTCCTCAAAAATAGATGTAATATTTATGATACGTTCCTTTTTTGTTTTTCCTTCTTTCACTTTAAATTCTTTTCGTTTTTTTCGTTTCAGTTTTAAAATTTCACTCGTTTCCATTTTAAGTAAGTCACTTACACGTAATCCAGTATTAATCCCAAGTAGGAATAAAATATAATCACGATCTGAACAATGACGTTTAAGAGACCATTTCATATCTTCGAGCTGTTCTTTGCTCCGAATTGGTTGTACATCAATTAAATGTTGCTTTTTATCCATCTGTTTTTCAATCCCTTTATTTTCAATGATTTGAATGTATACTTTTTAGTCTTTTTTTATAATATCAATGAAATTAGATGAAAGTCAATGTTTTAGGGGAAATGAAAGTAAACTTTTGGCTAAAAGTTTACTTTCGTTTTTTAAAACATTTACAACTAAATTTGTATTAAATTTCTCAATATAGATATACTTGTAAATTATGGTTTTAATATTCAAAATTAACAAAAATTAAAGTATAATAAAAATGTGATGGTTATCACTTATGTTTACTCCTTGTGCTAAAGATAAGATTGTGTTCCCGATCTTATCTTTTTTCTTTGTATATTTTTGATAAAAAAAAAGGAATCCTTATTATAAGGATTCTGCAACAGGAAATAACAAAATATAAATAATAAAAAGAATTACTTATATTATAGTTTATATAGTAATAGTATAATGTTGGGAAACTTTTACATAAATCGAGTATATATTACGTAGCAATTGTAGAAATGGCTTGTTTATAGACTAGCTGTTGCTTACTATAAATTGTGTCTAAACGTACAATTGTCTTTTTTTGATATGGTGACCCCTAGTAACAGTTCTACTAACACTTTTATTATCAGTGTTTTTAACACTAACTTTGATTGTGGGCTATGCATTAAGTTAAACGTATTTCTTCACGAATAAAACTCGATATTCCGTCAATACTGTAGATAACCTAGTTGGAACAAGACCTCCATTAGGTGAGCAGTTAGCTGTTGCTAGCTGCTCTTGTTTTCT
>NZ_NADT01000068.1:6674-6951 GCF_003264205.1 Bacillus sp. SRB_8
CATTACCCTAGGAAACTAGGGTTTTTATTTCTACAAAATGAAATTTTTATTAAAACGATAATTCTGTATTTCTCAATATAAAGAGTCTAGAATTTTTACTAATAATCATGTAATATATAAATAAAGAGTAAGGTAAGAGTTACTCTTTGCCATTCTAGGAGAGGATTTGCTATACATAGCAGGTCCTCTTTTGTTGTATATATTTACATAACAAATAAGAAACATAAAACATATAATACCAAGTAGAAGAACCCTAATATTCCGCCTATAGCTAGTA
>NZ_NADT01000007.1:0-26131 GCF_003264205.1 Bacillus sp. SRB_8
GGCGGTAACCAAATACAGTCATACCACTACAGCCGAATTCAAAAAATGTAAAAGTAGTAGCGAGAGAATGTACAGGTCTTGCATGGGAATGGTGGAGAACAATTATTAATGAACAAAATGTTCCATTAACAAATGAAATAAAAGTTTCAATTGGAGGAACAACTTTACACCCGACTGCTAATATTAGTCATTAGGTAAAAGGGGCACGGCAACGATTACTTCTTTTTGGGGCCATTCAAAAAACAGATAGAATTCAAAGAACATATTGAATTCTATCTGTTTTTTATTTTTTTACATAAAGAACATTGAGGTTGCTTATACTCTTATCAGTCAGATGGTTTACTAAAACATCATCATAACAGAAATAAAAACTTTTTTATTTAATTAATATACAAATACTTTTGATGAGTTTTCCTCTAACAAACTAGAATTATAATTAGGTGCTAGTACGATGTTTGTATATGTCCCTGTACCCGAAAGGTATTTGTACCTATGTTTTAACCCCGATGGAATAAAAACAGATGCTGGACTTTCAATTATTTGCAATTCTCCTTCAATTTCCACTTCACATAAGAGGCCTGTACCATCTATTCTATTCCCCCAGAAAATAAAGGCACTATCACAATGATGTGCGTGAGTATCTACATGTCCTTCTAAGTTCTCATCCATATGGGCGTCGTAAAATACACGCTGTATTACATAAAATGAAGCACGTTCATCAGTTCTATAATCCATCTGTACCCAACGCTCTCCTGGACCATCACGATGATATAAAAGCTCAGATGCTCCTTTTACAAATGGTTTACTAACTCGGAGAGACTTTGAAAGCCGAGGCCCTTTTCTTTCTATACGTTTTTGTTGTATGTTCCTTACTCTGCCTATCATTTCAGGTTGAATACCCTCATATGCTGAGTAATTCTGCTGAACAGCTTTTATATGATAGGATGCAGTATGAGTAAATATATTCTTTCCAATAATCGGTCTCCAATGATCTACTTGACAACCAGTAGCTAATTGGAGAGATTGCGTTAATTCAGGAATCATCTGTAGTTTAAAGCACTGTAGATTACGCTTTTGAGATAAAAATACTGATAAATTTAGCAAATCAACAATCCCAGCACGTTCACCTATTCCGCACAATGTAGCATCAATGACAGATGCCCCTGAATCAATTGCAGCAAGAGCATTTGCCATGGCTAATCCTAAATCATTATGAAGATGAACTTCAATCTCACAAGGGAATGTCTCAACAGATTTCTTCACGATTGTCGCACACTGACCTGGCTCCCAAATTCCTACAGTGTCTGCTAAACTGATTCGATCTGCTCCAGCTATATGTGCAATCTGTCCAATGTAGGCGATATCTTCCCATTCCGTTCGTGAAGCATCTTCAATAGTAAAACGGATTTTCATTCCTAAAGATTTTGCTTCTTCAATAGCATGTTTCACCTGATTAATAACATACTCTTTTGATCGATTGGTATACTTTGTTTGTAAAGAAATAGGATTAATAGACGCCCAGATTCCTATCCAATCGGCACCAGCACGATAAGCCGCATGAACTTCTTCTTTTTTCGCCCGAGCATGCATAAGTATTTCGGCGTGCTTTGCAGATGCTGCAACTTCTCGGCAAATCTCTTCTTCTTCTTCAGAGATGCCAGGGTGTCCAACTTCAATAAGACTTACTCCAAAATCCTCTAACATGTGAAGTAATGTAATTTTGTCTTCCTTGGAGAAACGAATACCACATTGTTGTTCTCCTTCACGCAAGGTAGCATCTAATATTGTTAAACCCTTTTTCATTCCTGTTTGCCTTCTTTCGCTTCTATAAAGTTTAATGTTTGTTCGAATAGGGTATTACGATTCTTTTCATAAACAGCCCAGTGTGTTGCATCAGGGATTACTACTTCTTTTTTTTGTTTTGTACTTGTTAATTTTGACATCATATTTCGGTCTGCAAATATGTCATCTTCCCCGTAAATGACAAGTAATGGAGTGGTAATCTTAGATACATCATATAGGGGCTGATTTTTCCAAATATAAAATAAATCTTCAAGTGGACCAACTGGTCGACGAATCGTTTGATTATTTTTCTTACTCATAGGATCTGAATTAATAAAAACTTGTTTTACGGCATCCATTGCTTCGTCTGTAACAATTTTTTTATTTCCCATCATCATATGCCAATGATGCATTCCTTTATCAAAGTCCACCATTTGATAAGCTGGTGCTTCAGGATTAAACTGATTAGGTTGTAGTGGGTTTTCTAAAGGCTGTGTCATCATAGGAAGTGTGAACCCGTGCATATACCCATATAAAATAAGTTTATTAATATCTTGAGGATGGGATATTGCATAATTTCCAGCCACAACACCTCCATATGACCATCCAACAATATGAATTCTTTTTACGTTTCTCTTCTTTTTAATCCAATTTACAATTGTTTCTAGATCCTTGGTTGCATCATTCAAATGAATAACCGGACGGTTTTGGGCAGGAGGATCTGACATTTCTTTAGGGCGAGAAGAACGACCAAACCCTCTGAAATCCATAGCCCAAGTATCATACCCTTTTCTGGCATACTCATCCATCCATGAAAATTTTGGTACATCAAATGCTTGAGCTGTAGGTACACTAAATGGTTCTAAAAATAAGATAATTTCATCAGATGTATACTGTTTTTTATTATTTAAGTTTTTATGAAGTAAAAATAAATTTTCTTCTCCTTGCTGAATTTCTAATTCTTGTTTTACCACTTTAGAAGTTTGATCATTTTGAGAAGTTTCTTTGATATTAGAACAACTAGACATAAGTATTATCAAAAAAATTCCTACTAAACTAATATGTGTCCATTTTATCTTCATTTAGAATATTCCTTTCATTTCATAGAAATGATAGCTATGATCCCAGCCGCAATAATTAATCCGGCTGGTAACCCTTTTGTAAATAATACGGCAATAAGAGTACCTATTAAGACACCTAACAATATCGTAGAATTCATAGGTAGAACTCCTACACCTTTTCCTCCTATGTATGACACAGTAAAACCTGCTAGAATGGATCCTAATCCGATAGGAGAGGTAATTAATTTTATTACGTTTTCACTGGTAATCTTTCCAGATGTAATTGGTACTAAAAGGAATAGCATCAGAAAGAAAATACCAATTGGAAAAGAATATTGTTGAATAAGATGTAATAAAGTTTTTTGTCCAACAGCAAGTAAAACTCCTAATAAACAAGCCGCACCAGCTAGCGCATAATCCTTAACAAGTAGAGCGAGTGTAACAATAATCCCCAGTAACAAAAAAGGAAGCATATTCTCTTACCTCATCTATAATGTTGTATAATCCCAACTATCATTTTCAGGTACAGACACATGTACCATATTTTGATTTGCAAGGTTAATTTGTATTAAATTTGGACTTATTACAGGTTTTAAGTCTTCTCGATTTATTATAAATTTAAATGCTTCAAAGCTTGCCAGAATGCCTACGATATTCGCAACGGGAGACAGTACAGCCCATGGACGATCTTCTTGTACATAATTATTTGCCCATTTCTCATCCGCACCATGCTTGACCGAATGAAGAGCACGTCCATCTTTTAATTTATGAATTTTATTTTGCATTTCTGGTGTTAGTTCTTGTTGATAAGACGGATATCCTAACGCGATTTCATAAGGCGTAGAGTCAGGAGTTAAAGACATGACGCCACCTCTAAAGGGAGGTGTAACTGCAATCCAAATAGAAGGAATCCCTAATTTTTGAGCTGTACGATGGATAATTACTCTCGCTACTAAATTATCAGTTGCATCTATAATGACATCTGTATTCGTTAGAAGTTCTAATGCATTGTCCTCGGTAACAAATTCTTTCGTTATCTCTATTTGTAATAATGGATTAATGTCTTGCAAAACTTCTAAAGCAACATCTGCCTTCGGCTGTCCTAATTTACTGTTGGAACTTAGCATTTGTCGATTGATATTGCTTGCTTCAAATACATCTTGATCAATAACATGTAAAGAACCCACACCCATTCGCGCCAATTGGATGAGTGTAATTCCTCCTACGCCCCCTGCTCCAACTACAGTAACTCGAGAATTTTTTAATTTCTCCTGCTCCTCTATAGAGATAACACCAATATTTCGCGTAAAACTTTCTTCATATATATTTTGCATATTATTATTTTTTGTTAACAAATTATATTCCTCCTTACAGTGTTTTATAATCCCATCCACCCTTTGGGACTTCTTTTACTTGAACCGGGATATGACTATCTAAATCCATTACAATGCCTTTAGGCGCTCTAGCTAGAGGTTCACGACCAGTTAAAACTTGTATTGCTTCATGAAAGCTAAATAGTGACAATAGATGAGCACGCATCGGTGTGATAATCCAGCCTGCTTTTCCATCACAAAAATCTTGCGCCCACTCTTTTGGTGCGCCTTTCTCCACAGAATACCAAGCTCGACTTTTCTTTATATCAGCAATCTGTTGTCTTAATTCTTGATTTGTTAATTTGCATCCGACACTTGAGATGTTTAATGCTTCTTCATAAGGAATTCCGGTTGGAAAAAATGTAGAAACAAATCCTCGTGTTGGGGGGCTACCTGACATCCCCACACTTGGTATGCCTAATTCTCTAGCTGTTCTATGTATAATAACTCTTGAAGGCATATCATCTACGGCTTCTACTACAATATCATGCCCTTTTATAAGCTCGATTACATTATCTTCATCTACTCTTGTTTGTATAAAATTTGTTGATATATAGGGATGTATATCTTTTACAACCTGTTCTGCAACTTTTGCTTTTGGTTCACCTATAACACTAGAAAGCGCTAACATTTGTCTGTTAATATTAGAAACTTCAAATTCATCGGGATCAACACCGGTAATATGCCCTATTCCCATTCGCGAAAACAGAATTGCTTCATATCCACCTACTCCCCCTAGTCCAAAAATAATGACCTTCTTATTTCGAAGACATTCTTGTTCCTGTTCAGAATACACACCAATATTCTTCTTAACCATTTCCCAATAATATGAATCCATATCCATTTTGAAGTCTCCTTTATATGTAGTAACCATTTCAAAAAATAATTCCTCTATATAAAAATAGTCTAGAAGTATGTCATTTTTGTGTGCTATTTGTAAAAAAATTAAAAAACTTTCAATTCTTATTTTTTTAGCAAATGAATATATATCCATTTATTTCTTATATTATTTATGCGCAAAGTCATAATTATTGAGTTTTACAAATGAACCGTCCTAAAAAGTGAACGAGCGTTTACAAAGGTATACCTTTATAAACATGAGGTTTTTGAAACAAGAAAATGTGTCCTTAAGTGAATTTGAAAGTAAACAAATGGCTAAAAGTTTACTTTCGATCTTTGAATCATTTATAGCTCATTTTGTAATAAATTTCCTAATATAGAGATACTTATCAATTGTGTTTTAATATTCAAAATTAACAAAAATTGAAGTATTATAAAAATATGATGGTTATTCCTTTTGTTTACTCCTTGTGCTAAAGATAAGATCGTGTTCCCGAATCTTATCTTTTTATTTTTGGATTTTAGATACAAAAAAGGAACCCTTAATAGCTTAAGGATTCTGCAACAGGAAATAACAGATATATAACAATAAAAAGAATTACTTATATTATAATTTGAAAATAATACAAATAAATCGAGAAAATTTCGAATGAATCGAATATTATTACATACTTAATTATAATTGATTAGGAATTGAAGTAGTAATCTGTCATCTATTCCTTCATTTTAAAGAAGATTGATCTCAATCTTCTTTTTTTTGTGTATTCCCCTCTCCCCTAGAAGGAAGGATAAAGAATTACTTAATAATAGTGGAAATTGCCTGTTTGTAAACGGGTGTTTTTGCCCATCCCCTTGAAAAGGGGGAATAAGAAAAAAGCAAACTTCTCTTTTAAGAAGATTTGCTTTTTTCTAAGCTATATTCGTATTCTTTGACTCTTCTATATTTGCTATGGTAAGCACTTTTATAAATACAACGTATTTATTGATTAAGAAAAATATAAAATCCTTTTTCCCATCGATCTTTGAGCCATTGCAATTCATCTTTCATATTTGGAACGTATTCGTTTGTTCGTTCCAACAATTTATAGGTTTCTACTAGTTCCAAACATCGATTTGGACTAGTAAGAGAATGTATAAAGAGCATATCACGTGTTGTTACCGAACCAAAAGAGATCCCTTCACGGCTCACCGATAATAACTCTTGAATTTCCTCTTGATCCATATTTGTTTTCTTTAGGTAATTATTCATATCAATGAATGTAGTGTAACTCCATTTCATATTATCATAATCATTTTCTTGTAGGATCATTTCACGATAAGATTCCATATCTTGTATGAGGAAATTACGAATCGCATCTATAGAAAATTGCATGTACCAAACTTCCTTTACTGTATAGGGGATGTGTGAGTTTTAAAGTTCCTTAAAAAAAGTATTCTCCTAATATGTAGAGAAATACTTTTTTACTTTATCATATATTTAAGTTCTTAGCCTGTTTTAATAGCTGGTAATTTTGAAGAAAGAATCGTCATCGCTTCTCCTTTTTTGGGGTTACGACCGTTGCGCTCTGCAAGTTCCTGGACTTCGAATGTCCTCAAAAACCAAGCAACTGTACTTTTTCTCCTTGCTGTAAAGATTTTGCGATTTGGTCCAATATTACTTGTATCGCTGAATGTCACTTTAGGAGTTATTTTGCACCTATTTTGCACTATAAGTAAATATAAAAAGCCCAATTTCTCATTAAAATTGAGAAATTAGGCTTTTTTCGTTGCTCCATTAAAGCGCCAGATAGTTGAAGAAGGTTCTAGAAATTTAATATGAAATTACTTTTTGAATCTGATCATTAATATTTCCTTTACTTAATCCTCCGTGGTAACATACATCTATCATTATAACTACAAACGATTCCAAAAACGACTCAATCATCGAGCTCCGATCGAATATCGAATTTCGATGGCTGCATAGTCTTTTTTACAGTTGTCTACTTGACGGGGATAAGTCCAGATCCCGTAAATTAATCTGTTCTTTTTTAATCATATGCATAGCTTTCACTCCTGCAAGAATGGATGTAGCTGTGCCAAAAGACTTGAACCCTAACATAGAACGCACACGTTTCTTAATAAAACGATGATCTTGTTCCACTATGTTATTGAGATATCTAACTTGTCTTAGCTCTATGCCTTCAGGCATATGCTTTTCTTCTTTCAACGCTCGAATTGCTACAGGATAAGCGGGGTTCTTATCTAATGTTATCACACGAGGTTTAGAAACATACGAAAAAGCCAAGGCTTTCTTGAAAAAGCGCTTGGCTGCTTGTTTATCTCTTGATTTACTAAGAAAAAAATCAATGGTGTTCCCTTCGGAATCTACAGCACGATATAAATACATCCATTGACCTTTTACTTTGATATAGGTTTCATCAACTCTCCATGAGTCATTTGTTGATTTAAGATGATATCGTACTTTCTCTTCTGATTGAGGCCCATATTGATGAACCCAACGCATAATGGTTGTGTGAGCGATTGATACTCCTCGTTCTTCCATCATTTCCACCAGGTTACGAAAGCTTAAATTGTACCGCAGGTACCATCTTACTATTAATAAGATGAGTTCAGGCTGATAGTGTTTCCACTTGAATAAGTTTTGCTTTTCCATACTAATCACGTCCTTTTTTAAAGTACTAGTATCAGTATGTCCAAGTTTCGAAGATTCGTCACATGAGCCTTATAGTTTTTGCACCAGAACCGTTATAAACTTATAGGCAAAGTCGAAATCATAGCTACAAGTTTATAAAAATAGATTATACTTTATTTAATTTTTTATAAATGAAAAGGAGTGATATTTATGCAATTAAAAAATGTAACACCTATGGGATTAAATGATGAAGTGTTCAAAACAATTATTAATAAAACTGAAAATACATTTCCAACATTTTTTTTTATTAACCCATCAGGTAGTGTTGTCATACCAAAACAGTTGAACAAGGATATATGTATGTATGCAGTTTTTGGTGAAATAATGGCTATAATTGATAATGAAATCGAGATATTAAGGCATCAACAAATATTGTATCTCAATGCTAAGGTATACATTGAATTGAGAAATAATACAACTGACAATGTAATTGTATACATTGATTGTGTAAATAAGTAATTGTTGATTAGAATTATTGTATTATTTGTGAAATGTTTCACAAATAATACACAAAAAAATTAGTTATTTCATGTATAGTAAGAGTAGTTAAAAACTTCACATTATTATTTGTGAAATACTTCACATTATTTAAGCTTTTACTTAATATGCAAGAGGAAAATAATAAGTTCCAACATTTTAAATCTATTTTTATAGTGATCTGGAGGCTTTAATATGACAAACAAGACAGATGAAAATGAAGTACAAGCAATGGTCAACGTAGTAATTAAAGATGAAAATGAAGTACAAGAAGTTGTTAATACTTTAGTTGAAAATGGAAAAGAAGCACTAAAAGCACTAGAATCTTATACGCAAGAGCACGTAGATCATATTGTTCATGAAATGGCACTATCTGGATTAGATCAACATATGCCATTGGCAAAAATGGCGGTTGAGGAAACTGGCCGAGGTGTGTATGAGGATAAATGTACAAAAAATATATTTGCGACTGAATATATTTGGCATAGCATAAAAAAAGATAAGACTGTAGGGATTATCCATGAAGATCCACATGAAGAAGTTATTGAAATTGCCGAACCAGTGGGTGTAGTTGCTGGTGTGACACCAGTAACTAATCCTACCTCAACTACTATGTTTAAAGCAATAATTGCAATGAAAACAAGAAACCCAATCATTTTTGCTTTCCATCCATCTGCGCAGCAATGCTCTGTTGCAGCGGCTAAAGTTTTACGTGATGCAGCAATTAAGGCAGGGGCACCAGAAAATTGCATTCAATGGATCGAAAAACCTTCTGTTGAGGCAACAAAAAGATTAATGAACCATGAGGGGGTTGCACTTGTTCTTGCAACCGGAGGTGCTGGAATGGTGAAATCAGCATATTCTACTGGGAAACCGGCTTTAGGAGTAGGGCCTGGGAATGTACCTTGTTATTTAGAGAAATCGGCACATGTAAAACGCGCTGTAAATGATTTAATCTTATCAAAAACATTTGATAATGGTATGATTTGTGCTTCTGAGCAAGCGATTATTGTAGATAAAGAAATCTATAATGGTGTAAAGAAAGAAATGCAAGACAACAATTGTTATTTTGTTACAGAAGAAGAGAGAAAAAAATTAGAGAAGCTTGTCATTAATGAAGATACTTGTGCAGTAAATAGTGATATCGTTGGGAAATCAGCACATTATATTGCATCATTAGTAGGCATTAAGGTACCAGAAGATACAAAAATACTTGTAGCTGAAATTAAGGGAGTGGGTGCAGAATATCCACTATCGCGTGAAAAATTAAGCCCAGTATTAGCTTGTATCAAAGCAAATTCACGAGAAGAAGGATTTAAATACTGTGAGGAAATGTTAAATATGGGTGGCTTAGGGCATTCAGCGGTTATCCATTCCACAAATAAAGAAGTACAAAAACAATTTGGTTTACGAATGAAAGCTTGTCGTCTTATTGTAAATTCACCGTCATCACAAGGTGGAATTGGTGATATATATAACGCATTTATTCCATCTTTAACATTAGGGTGTGGATCATACGGTAAGAATTCTGTTTCACAAAACGTAACAGCTACACATTTAATAAATGTAAAGCGTTTGGCGAATAGAAAAAATAATATGCAATGGTTCAAATTACCGCCTAAGGTTTTTTTTGAAAAACATGCGACACAATATTTAGCTAAGATGCCAAACATTTCACGAGCATTCATTGTAACGGATCCAGGAATGGTAGAACTAGGATATGTAGATACAGTTACACATTACTTACAACAACATTTAAATGATGTAAAAGTAGGTGTTTTCTCAGAGGTAGAACCAGACCCATCAGATGAAACAGTTTTCAAGGGCGCTGAGATGATGAGAAGTTTCAAACCTGATGTAATTATTGCATTGGGCGGAGGTTCAGCGATGGATGCAGCAAAAGGAATGTGGCTATTCTATGAATATCCAGAAACAAAATTCTTTGGAATAAAACAAAAGTTTTTAGACATTAGAAAACGTACATGTAAATTTCCAACACTAGGGCAAAAAGCACAATTTGTTGCGATTCCAACAACGTCGGGAACAGGGTCAGAAGTGACACCATTTGCAGTTATTACAGATAAAAAAAATAATATAAAATATCCACTTGCTGATTATGAATTAACACCAGATGTAGCGATTATCGATCCACAGTTTGTCATGACAGTGCCACCTCATGTAACAGCGGACACTGGAATGGATGTGCTAACACATGCGATTGAAGCATACGTGTCTATTTTGGCAAATGACTATACAGATGGGTTGGCTTTAAAAGCAATTGATCTCGTATTTAAATATTTACCGAGAGCATATAAAGATGGAAATGATGAAAAGGCACGTGAGAAAATGCATAATGCTTCTGCAATTGCAGGTATGGCGTTTGCAAATGCATTTCTTGGTATTAATCATAGTTTGGCACATAAACTTGGACCAGAATTTCACATTCCGCATGGACGCGCTAACGCGATCTTAATGCCGCATGTAATTCGATATAATGCTATTAAACCGAGAAAACATGCATTGTTCCCAAAATATGAGCACTTTGTAGCAGATGAACGTTATGCAGATATTGCAAGAGCACTGGGATTGCCAGCGAGTACCGTAGAAGAGGGTGTGGAATCACTTGTACAAGCAATTATCAGTCTTGGGAAAGAATTAAATATTAATATGAGCATTGCAGGACAAGGGGTAAAACAAGAAGCATTTGAAAATGTTGTGGATGTTTTATCAGAAAGAGCATTTGAAGATCAATGTACACCAGCAAATCCGAAACTGCCATTGATTTCAGAATTAAGAGAAGTATATAAACAAGCATATCAAGGTGTGTAATAAATTCAGTGTGTATATCTTTTTTAGTTCATAGATTTTGTATTTGATGTCTGAAGAAATTCCGCCTTGATGACCTTTATTTAGGTAATATGGGAGTGTATAAAAAATATGTCTAATTGTAAGAAGTTAGATCAGGTGATTGAAAAAAAAAAGAATTGATATCGCTTGTTAAACAGTATGGATTCACTCATGAAAAGGTACTTTTTTTTAGTAGGGAATTAGATTCTTTACTAAATGATTTGATAAAATCTAATAAAAAAACAAAATAAATCAGATTTATATAAAAAAGAAATAAAATATAAATAATTAAGATATATAATAAATCAAAAAATACTCTCCTAAAAGTAGGAGAGTATTTTTTGATTTTAATAAAGAACTAAATAAATATAGCTAATTTTTTTAGTTAACAGAAGATGTCTTCCGTTAACTTATTAAACTTAATATAATAGATATTGTTTACGGAACACATTTAAAATCCACGATAAATTAAGTTTACGGAACACAATTGAAGAAAGAAGGATAAGGGGTATGGAAACGATTTAGGGAATGAGGTGCCACTCTTTACTTACAGAATGATTTGAGGAATGCTCTGACATATCTAAATCTTACCCATTTAAATTTATAAAAGAAGAGTCCATTTTGGATTCTTCTTTTTATGTGTTCGCAAAGGTACACTTTTTGACATGACGTTTAAATTTCGTATGAATTAAGCTTATTCCCCCTTTTCGGGGGGATGGGCAAAAACACCCAAATCACATTATTATGATAAAATATTGTTTAATGGATATCAAAAAGGAGGACATAACAATATGACTGATTCTAAACAAAAAACACCACTTTGGGAATGGTTTGCTTATCTTGGAGCAACCGTAACAATTATAAAACTTGTATATACATATTTATTTTAAAATCAAACATACACGTTCTACACAACCATAGTTACCATAACACTACTTATCAGCAGTCAATCTATCTAGAAATCTAGTAAAATCGAGTATTATTGAAAGTTTATCTAAGTATAATGCAACAACCATTGTTGATCAGGACCCATAGACAAATGATTGATTCGCTTCTCTTCAAAATAACTATATAAGTCTTTCCAACTTTTTAATTCCTTAAATAAATTTGCCGTTAATTCAGAAGCAGAAAAGACATATTCGATCAGGTGCTCATACTCATAGAAATAATAAACAAATTCATAATTTATATCATTTATATAACCAGCAACCCCATAACTTTTAGGAAAGCTGTTCATTTTAATCTTAGTAGCTCTTACAAAAGATTCTGGTAAATAACTTAATAATTCATTTTCGTTTTCAGGGATGAGGGCGTAAATATAACACCCTGAAGGATATATATCTTTAATTACTCTAATAAACATTTCTTTTGTCATTTCGTCTTCTAAATCAATCTCGATGACATCCAAAATATCATCTCCTAGTTCACATAATTTTCGAAGGCGGAAGTAATTCTGCTTGTATCTTTTGAAAGGAGTTGTGTTGTGGTTTGTTATATATTATTCTTCCCACCACTCATTTTCAATTCCCTCTAATAAGTGTTCGTAAAAGTTGTCTGCTTCTGGATAGATACCTTTTTCATGGGCACTCCAGTTTACAATAGGACATTCATTGTTCATCATTTTTTCCGTATCTAAACAATAGGAATACTCATCGCAATGCTCAATAATAATATATCCTTTCGGAATGTTGAAGGACTTAAATCTGTCATGGTAATACAAAATATCGTTGCAGCCGTTCACATATACACCATTTCCTCCTCCGCCATATTCCTTTAGAAACCATCGATAACTGCCCGGAAGCTTTACGTTCAGTCTCTCTTCAACTTCTTGAATGGTTTCTTCTTTCTCTTTATAGAAATGCTCCCTTAAATTATTGAATTCAAGTAGTTCTCTAATTTTACTGCGATACAACTCCATTTATGTTCCTCTCCTTTTTTCATCTCAACAGCAAACCCCTCCTGTTTGGAGGGAGGGTCAATCTTTGTTTTGTTTTTCTAACAGTTGAATAACCCTATCTAACTTTTGCTCAACTGAATCTTGCTTTTTGCGATTGCTGGTATGCCGAATTATACGTATAATCCCCCCAAACAGTGCACCGATGATCACTAAAATAATAGCAACTTCTATGTAATAAATATCGGTTTCTAAAGGCATTATTTAGAACCTCCTTTTTCCCCTATTTTACCATTTAAAAGAAATGATATGTTGTTTGATTTTGGTTGTATATTTTATACATGTAAGGTTAACATAACGCAACATTATTGGTAGCAAGGACATGGCAGGGGTACGGAAACGATTATGGGTTTCAAGGGCCACTCTGGAATTAAATACGGTTCTGGTGCAAAAAGATGATAAATAAAAAAGAATCAAGGATTCCTAACGGAATCACCTGTTAAGCAGTTAATCCAAACAGCTGGTTGATAAAAACATTCTGATTTTGGACAGACTGGTCCTGCAAATCAATTTGTTCTTTTTTGACCATATGCATGGCCTCAACACCACTCAATATAGAGGCTGCTGTTTTGTATGATTTAAATCCCAACATAGAGCGTATACGATTTTTAACAAAACGATGATCTTGTTCTACTATGTTATTTAAATATTTTATCCTTCGGATTTTGGTGCCTATTGTTATCCTTTTTTCTTTCTTCAACAGTTCGATAGCGATTGGATAAGCAGGGTTCTTATCAACCGTGATGATACGAGGTTTTGAGACATGAAAAGACCGCAAGGCTTTCTTGAAGAATCGCTTTGCAGCCTTATGATTTCTAGATTTACTCAAATAAAAGTCAATCGTGTTTCCTTCAGAATCAACGGCACGATATAAATACATCCATTGTCCTTTTACTTTGATATATGTTTCGTCCACTCTCCATGAGTTATTCGTTTGTTTGAGATGACGTCGAATTCGTTTATCAAACTCCGGCCCATATTGATGTACCCATCGCATAATAGTTATATGAGCCAGGAATAACCCTCGTTCCTTCATCATTTCCACCAAATCACGAAAGCTTAAGTTGTACCGTAGGTACCAACGTACAGTTAACAAGATGATGTCTGGTTGATAATGTTTCCACTTAAATAAATTCTCCTTTTCCATACTGATCACACACCTTTTATAGAGTAGTACTATCAGTATTTCCAAGTTTGATAGAACATTTTCATATACTTCAAAGTTTTCGCACCAGAACCGTATAAAGAATATTGATATGTGAGGGTTTTACTGCTCGCGAATAGCGAGATAAAATGAATGCAGGTATTTTTACATATGAATATATGGAAAAATCGATGAAATTGTCAGCTTTTTATTTTTGAAAAAAATTGTTTATCTATTTTCATAAAAAAATATTTTTTTGACCCCCATAAAATTTTTATTTCCTCCGAATATGTATAGTGAAGAAAGCAATTAGAATTGAAATCATTTCGTACAGCAACCTTGATTTTGAGAGGTATCGAAGCCATGCATATGATGAAAAAAGGGCAACTTCACCAAAGGGCAAAGGGTGAAATCTGCCCAAAATGAGGTTGAAGTCATTCATAAGATATTTGGATTAGTCGTTTGGTCTCAAAGTTAAAAGGAAATTACTGTTCTATATTCCTATTAAGCTATTTTCGCACCAAAACCCTAGAAGGTCTATCTATTAAAATAGTTTGCGTTTGTACTTAGAATAAAAAGAAAAGGAGTATGCAAAAAAATAATGGAGAAAAAAATTCAACAAGAGAAAGATAACTCAAAACACGTTTTTTATGATCCTAAAGGAAGAAGAAAAATAGCTTTCAGTTGGTTTCTATGTATCTCAATAGTTAGCATAAGTATTGTATTTTATTTTTTCTTTCGAAGTATTTTTTCAACACCAGAAATTCCAAATATGAATCCTTCTGTAAAGCAAGATACTAAACTTGTGCCTATTAATCAAAAACTCAGCGACGAGCAGTTAAAGAAAGAAGAATTTAAACCTAATACCGAAATGAAAAACGATGAAAATATGGTGAATTCAACGAGCGATAGTAAACAATCTAAAGAAGTTTATGGTTTTTATGTAAACTGGGATGAAAATAGTACTGCTTCTTTAAAAGAAAATATCGATTCCTTAACCACGTTAGTACCAGAATGGTATCACTTAAAAGCAGACTTAACAGTTAGTAGTGAGATAAAACCTGAGATTGTGAAGTTAGCCAAAGAAAATCATGTGAAAATTATGCCTTTACTTACTAACTATACAGAGGAAGCTTCTGGTCCTGATAGTGAACTTATTCATAAGTTACTGAATTCCCCAGAGCATGTAAAGACAACGTTTATTAACAATTTAGTAAAGCAAGTTGAAAAGAATCAATTTTCAGGTATTAATATTGACTTTGAGGCAATACCTGAAAGCGATAGAGAAAACTTAACAAATTTCATGAAAGAACTTACTACGGTCTTTCATAAACATCATTTGCTTGTTACACAAGATGTCCCTGCTAATGATAAAGCCTTTGATTATGGTGCATTAGCCAAAGTAATAGATCGTATGATTGTAATGATGTATGATGAGCACTATGGAGCAGGGACATCAGGACCAATTGCTTCAAATAAATGGTTTGAACATACGCTCAATGATCTAAACATTCCCTCCGAGAAACTTATAGTTGCTTTTGGTAATTATGGATATGATTGGGAAGTGAAGAGTAAAAAACCTGCGGAGCCTTTAACTTTCTCAGAAGTTATGAAAATGGCTCATGATTCAAATATAAAAATTCAATGGGATAAGATCAGTGGAAACCCTTATTTTCGATATAAAAAAGGAGCGAAAGAACATACTGCTTGGTTCTTAGATGGTGTTACTCTTTATAATCAAGTCAAAATCGCAATGAACCATAATGCAAAGGGGTTTGCATTATGGAGACTAGGAGCAGAAGATCCTACTGTATGGAAAGCTTTAAAAGATCCTATTGAAGTACAAAAAAATCCTGATGCATTACATAAAATCGCTAGTTTAGATGAAGTAAATTATTCTGGACAAGGCGAAATTTTACAGATTGAAAATGAAAGACAAAATGGATTGAGAGATTTTAAAGTAGGAAAAGAAGGTTATCTTACAGATGAAGTGTATCAATCACTACCATCTGCATATCAAGTGCAGCGCTATGGAAAACCAAAAGGAAAACAAGTAGTACTAACATTTGATGATGGACCAGATCCTAAATACACCCCGGAAATTCTAGATATATTAAAAGAGCATAAAATAAAAGCAGCCTTTTTTATACTTGGTGAAAACGCCCAACTAAATCCTAGTCTTGTTAAAAGAATGTACGATGAAGGGCATGAAATTGGCAATCATACCTTCAAGCATCCTAACGTAGCTGATACGTCTTTACTACGAACAAAAGTAGAGCTGAATACAACTCAGCGCCTGATTCAGGAAATAACTGGACATTCTACGGTTTTATTTAGGCCACCATATGAAGCAGATGCCGACCCGGATTCATCAAATGAAATATTGCCTATTTTGCGTGCACAAAATATGAACTATACAATGGTGGCAGAAAAAGTTGATCCTGAGGACTGGGCGACGCCATCAACAAATGAATTAGTAAAGCGTGCTGTTAATCCCATTTATAAGGGGGAGGGAAATGTTATTCTTCTCCATGATGCAGGAGGGAATCGTACCCATACGGTAGAGGCGCTGCCAATTATTATTAAAGACCTTAAAAAGCATGGATATAGTTTTGTAACAATTTCAGATTTAATGGGTAAAGAACGAGATGAAGTTATGCCTCTCGTTTCTTCTGAGGATAAGCAATATTTACTTTACAATAAAGCTGTTTTTTTAGGAGCCGGATATTCTAAGCATATATTAACAACTATTTTTTATATTGCTATTGGATTAGGTATTTTCCGATTCCTATTTTTAATTTATTTTGCATTCAAGCAGAAAAAGAAAACAAAATCTCGTTTATTTGCTAATTCGTCTTATCAACCTTTTGTTAGTGTTGTGATAGCAGCATATAATGAAGAGAAGGTGATAGCTAAGACGATTCGCTCAATTTTGGATAGTAATTATAGAGAGTTTGAAGTTATTGTCGTTGATGACGGATCGAAAGATGGTACGTCAAAAGTAATTCAAGAAACATTCTATAAACATCCTAAAGTTCGTTTAATTCAGAAAGAAAATGGTGGGAAATCATCCGCAATGAACTTAGGATTTCAAAAATCAACAGGAGAAATCATTGTCACTTTAGATGCGGATACAATTATTGCGCAGGATGCTATTTCTCTAATGATTAGACACTTTGAAGATCATAATGTAGCGGCAGTTTCAGGCAATGTCAAAGTGGGAAATAGACGGAATTTGTTAACTACTTGGCAACATGTTGAATATATTACAGGATTTAATTTAGAACGCAGAGCTTTTGATGAGTTAAATTGTATTACGGTAGTTCCTGGAGCTATTGGAGCATGGCGTAAAAAGAATGTAGTCGAATCTGGATATTTAAGTGAAGATACATTAGCAGAAGATACGGATCTTACTATAACATTTTTACGTGAAGGGCATAAAATTGTATATGAAGAAAGAGCATACGCTTATACGGAGTCACCTGAAGATGTGAAAAGTCTTATTAAACAGCGATATCGTTGGTCGTATGGTACACTCCAGTGTCTTTGGAAACATCGAAAAGCATTGTTTAATGCAACACATAAAACATTAGGGTTTATTGCATTACCTAATATGTGGTTATTCCAATATATTCTGCAATTCATTGCTCCTTTAGCAGATATATTAATGATTATGGGGCTATTTGGTAGTGATCCGCTGAAAGTTTTAGGATTTTATTTTGTATTCTTTCTAATGGATCTTCTCGCTTCTCTGTTTGCATTTAAATTAGAGAAAGAGAACCCTAAACCACTAGTATGGTTAATTTTACAACGCTTTATTTATCGTCAATTTATGACTTATGTTGTAATTAAATCTATATTTTCATCCATTCGAGGGGTAGCGGTAGGATGGAATAAACTAAAGAGAATGGGAAGTGTTGAGCATTCCCCAGAACATAAGGAGGCATCATAAGAGAGCAGACGATCTGCTCTCTTTTTGTTAAAAGGACTCACCATATCAAAAAAAGAAAATTGTTTGAACTTGTAGCATAAAATACAATTCTGTTAGGAATATATGCGTTTTACTGATTTTCATTTTATCTTTGCACCAGAACCGTTCTTAGTTATCATATTCAAATTAAACAGTTAATTTAATATGATGGAAAAGTGATGGTTATTACCCTATTTGTTTCTCCTTATGCCAAAGATAAGACCAAGTTCCTGGTCTTATCTTTTTTATTTATGGGGTCTTGCTACACATCCATTAGCATAACAAAATTTTTGTTATGGGTTATTTGTTGGCATTGGTTTGATGGCGGTGTAGTGCTATCCAAATGCCTTAGTGAGACAAAGTGATATTTCGTTGACCTTACTCGGATATGCAATATTACATATAAAAATGTATTGATATAAATATAAGCGCTTACTATAATAAACGCATAAAGATAAATCACATTTTAGTAACAACAAAAGAGGAGGAAATAATATGGCAATCGCAATGGCAGTTTTAAAATTTGTAGGCGGAATCATTCCATTTGTACAAGAACTTTTAAAAGCGGTAATGTAGGTTCATTATTTAGCAATTATTTATAAAAAATTATCATACAAATGATCTGTATATCAAAGATGAATTGATGTGCAGATCATTTGTGTGAGCAAAGTCCCTTTAGATATTATAAAAGGACTTTTTAGTAATCAAACTTTATTCCAATCCCATAGAAAACCCACAGAGAACACGAATGTTTTCTGTGGGTTTTGTTTATTTCAAAAGAGCTTGGGGGAAAACTCATTTTGATCAATTTTATTTTTCTAATACATCTGAACGAACTAATTTTAGATCATCCCTTTTAATTGAACCTGTTGAAGTGGAGGATACTTTTACTTTTGTAGCTGTATCCCAATAACCGCAACCTTGCCAAAACTTTGCAAAAGGTGAATTTACTGTTTTATTTACAATTCCTGCAGCTACTGAGCCAGGCTCTAGTGTGTATTCAGCAGTAACTTGGTATAATGCAGCTGTAATCGTTCTATCTGACTCATTAGTAAGGCTAAATTTACGAGACACTGTTTGTTCTTCACTTAATGAGATACTTGTACCAAATGTACTTTGGAACTCATAACTTGCGACCAAGTAAAAAAGCGCCCTGTTTACAGGGCGCTTCACTTTTACCTAATGACTAATATTGGCACTTGGATATAATGTTGTTCCTCCAATTGAAACTTTAATTTCATTTGTTAATGGAACATTTTGTTCATTAATAATTGTTCTCCACCATTCCCATGCAAGACCAGTACATTCTCTTGCTACGATTTTTACATTTTTTGAATTCGGCAGAAGTGGTATGACTGTATTGGGGTACCGCCACATCGCTATCAAGCTAAGATTCTTAATTACCCCCAGAATGAAAATTTTATATCTATACAAATTGTATTACTATGCACCTTGAAGACAAGTTTTATTATCATTATGACAAGTTAACTTGTCATAATGATAATAAAACTATACAATAAAAATATAATTAATAAGGGGTGGTTACTAATGATGCAAAAAGAGGAGATATTAAGCAAATACAAAAAAATGGGGAGAGATGAACGTAAAGAACTTATAGAATTAGATTCATCTAGTTACGGTTTAATGGCTGTGCTTGTTTTAGTCCTATTTTTTAGTTCTTGGAAATTGATGCATGGTATTAAAAGTTACGAATTAATTTCAATTTTTTCTGGTTATATAGCTAGTACAAGCTTTTATAAGTTTAAAAAATTGAAAGCACAAAAATTTCTTATTGCAAGCATTTTAGCAATAATGAGTACAATTGCAAGTGCCATAGCTTTCTTTATGGAGGGATGATAATTGAAAGATGAATTAGTACTGCAAAATCGTTTGAAAGTAGCAAGAGCTGAGAAAAAAATATCACAGGGAGAATTAGCTGAAATGGTAGGAGTATCTAGGCAAACAATTAGTTCTATTGAAACAGGACAATTTTGTCCAACTGCAAAGTTAGCATTAGTACTTTGTATAGCACTAGATAAAAAATTTGAAGAATTATTTTATTTTTGATTAATTCGTGTACTGGGAGTCAAAACAAATCCCTATCAATCTAATTTTTTATTATCCATAAAGCAAAAAATACGCCATCCTTTCCTATGAGCCTACCGAAAGAATAGCGTATTTTTTCATTTTAAGAAAATTTAATTTTGTTAGCTTAATAGCGATATATGTGCTCTTTAAATAAGTTATTAGAATCTTGATGCTTTAAATAAAAATTTATATAAAATATAGAAAAATAAAGCTATCAAGGCACCTTGCCATAAACTTAAGTTATAAGAAAAATAAGGGTGTTTTTTAAAATACATATGTAATAATACTGATATTCCAAATGGAATAGAAATTGATAATACAAATATAATTCGGCTCTTCCAATTCATTATGAATTTAAACGAGAATCCTTTCATTACATATAAAATAATATAAAGACCTCCAATAAGAATTATGACAGATAGTGTGGTTTCCAGAATATCAAATGACACACCTTCAGTTGGATAGTTTTTTTGAAAAAACGAAGTTATTACAGCAGATATCGTATCTATTCCAAATTGAATAGCAAGTAGTAAACTAATAATAAAACCAATTGTTGAAAATTTTTCAAACATTGTTTGTTGAGGTAGGGCGGCAATTAATTCGTCACAATACGCTGGAAGATCCTCCCCAAATACATCATAAGCATTTTTTCCTTCTTTTTGAGATTCAAGAAGGTGGTCTAAAATCTCCAATAATAGTTCTTCTGATTGCTTTTCAGGAACATTTGAACAGCGAATATACACTAACATATTTCCATAAGCTAATTCATTTTCTTCTGTTAGTAGCTCTCTTTTTTCATTATTCATTTTAGCCATTTCATCTGGTTTCATTTTGTTTTTCCCCTCCTAATAACCGATTTACAGTTGTTGATACCATATCCCAACTTTCCTTAAATACCTCTAATTGTTCTAATCCCTTCTTTGTTAAATGATAATACTTACGTTTAGGTCCTAGATTAGAGGTTTTCAAAGTTCCTTCGATTAACTTTTCTTTTTGCATACGCAATAAAAGTGGATAAATACTGCCCTCACTTACAAACGTAAAGCCATATTGATTCAATTTGGTACTTAGTTCATAACCGTATACTTCTTCTTGTGAGATGATATATAAAATACAGCCTTCTAATACACCTTTTAGCATTTGGCTATGCATCGATTCATCTCCTTTCAGTAGATTGCTATGCAAGTTAGTATGTAGTTAGAGTGTAACACCAGGTAACTTGCTTTGCAAGTCACCTGTTAGTCTTTTAATAAAGACTAAAAAAATCCCTAACAATTCTTTTGGATATTGTTAGGGATTTTTTCTATTTATGTTTTGTATTACTCCACGTTGTCAGCAAATTAAAAATTGCATGGTTTTCTAAAATGAAAAAATACGCTATTCTTTCTGTAGAATCATAGGAAAGGATGGCGTTTTTTATGTCTGTTTCTGTGTCTGAAGAATTACAACTATTTGCTCAAGAGATTCAAAGTTTTTTATCTCCAAATACCTTACGCGATCTTGCTACTCTATGTTTCTAACTAATATTTTTGCACCAGAACCTTTTTATATGCAATATTGCATAATATTATATATGTTATTCATGTTATGTTTAAAAATTAAAATATACTTAAAAAGTATATTATCATGAAAGGAGATACACCATGTTACCAAATACAACACGTAAACTTAACAAAAAGAAGAAATGGATTATCAGTGGGGTTATTACATTAATTGTTATCGTTGCAGCCATCAATATTTTTGTCATGCAAGGTAAGAAGAAGAGTGAGGCAAAGGCAGATGCTGTTAGCTTCGAAAAAGTAACAGAGCGTAAACTTAATAATACAAAATTGATTTCAGGGCAGGTGAAACCTGGGAATATTGAAAGCTTTTATGCAGATCCGACAAAAGGAAAAGTAAAGGATATTGAAGTGAAAGAAGGGCAAGAAGTAGAGAAAGGAACGAAATTATTCTCTTATGATAATGAAGAAATTAATTTACAGATGAAACAAGCTGAGCTTGATCAAAAAATGGCTACTATGCGTTATGATCAAGAGCAAAAGAAAATAGATTCCATAAAGAAAGAGATTAAGAAGGCGAAAGATAGCGGTGCTGGGAAAGAAGTAACAGATCCGTTAGAAGAGCAAGTAAGCGAATTAGAAATGGCACAAAAAACAACTGATCTTGAAAAAGAAAAAGGAAAGTTACAAAAAGAAGAGTTAAGTAAAAAACAGAAAGAACTTACGATTTATAGTAATTTTACAGGTGTTGTACAAAAGTTAGATAAAGATGCAGCACAAAGTTCATCTCAAGCTTTAGGTGGCCAAGGGAAAGCATTCTTACAAGTTGCTTCTAAAGATCCGTTCCAAGTTCAAGGGACTTTAACAGAGCTTCAAAAGTCACAAATTCAAAAAGACCAAACGTTTACTGTAACTGCGAAAGCAAATAATAAGAAGAAGTGGACAGGTAAAATTACAGAAGTAAGTGAATTCCCAACGAGTGCAGAGATGGCTCAAGCAGCTGGTGAAGGAACTCAAAATATGTCTCAATATACATATAAGGCAAGTCTTGATAGCCAAGATGGTTTATCTCCAGGTTATCACGTTTCTTTACAAGTAAATTTAGAGAATAAGACAATGATTGCTGTTCCAAGTAAGAGCATTGTAGAAAAAGGCGAAGATGCATTTGTTTATATCGAAGAAAAAGGAAAGCTTCGTAAGCAAAATGTGAAAAAAGGTGCTACTGATGGAGATTGGACAGAGATTGTTAAAGGCGCAACAGTGGGGCAAAAGGTGGTTAAAAATCCTTCCGACAACGTGTATGACGGAATGGAAGTGAAAGAGAAATGATTACTTTAAATAATATTGCTAAAACGTATTATCAAGGAAAGCTTGCGGTACCGATTTTGCATGGTATTAGTTTAACGATTCAGAGTGGTGAGTTTGTTTCAATTATGGGACCGTCTGGTTCCGGTAAATCAACGCTTATGAATATTATCGGTTGTTTAGATCGTCCAACAGAAGGCAAATATATGCTGAATGATGTGAATATCTTAACAGCAGATGAGTCAAAGCTAGCTTTAATTCGTAATGAATATATCGGCTTTGTGTTCCAGCATTTTAATTTACTGCCACGTCTTTCAGCGGTGGAAAATGTTGAACTTCCTCTCGTATATGGTGGGGTGAAGAAAGCAGAACGTCGTCAAAGAGCTCTTGAAGCGCTTGGAAAAGTTGGATTATTAGATAGAGTACACCATTTACCTAGTGAGTTATCAGGTGGACAGAAACAGCGTGTAGCAATTGCGAGAGCGATTGCGAATAATCCAACGTTCATTATGGCCGATGAGCCGACGGGTGCGCTTGATACGAAGTCTGGTGAACAAGTTATGGATATTTTCACGAAGCTTAATGCAGAAGGTACGACGATTGTTATGGTTACGCATGAAGAAGAGGTAGCAGCTTATTCATCTCGTCGCATTGTACTGCGAGATGGGAAAATTACTGAAGATAGAAGGTGTGCAGTATGAGTTTACTAGATAGTATGAAAATTGCCCTATCTTCTATTTTAGCTCATAAACTGCGTTCAGCTTTGACGATGCTCGGTATTATTATCGGAGTAGGTTCTATTATTATTGTCGTTGCGATTGGGCAGGGCGGGGAAGCGATGCTGAAGTCGAAAATCGCTGGTTCTGGTAATAACCTTATGCCAATTCAGTTTAAACCGGATATTAATGATGAGTTTGCTATGGGTGGGCATGAGGTACCAAAATTAACGGAAGAAGATATTCTTGAGGTGAAACAGGTAAAAGATGTTGCCCATGTTATTACGACGAATAGTACGATGGAAACACTTGATATAAACGATAAAAAAGCAATGATTAATGTTATTGGACTAGATAGTGAATATTTTCAAGTAAATAAAGTGAAAATGGTCAAAGGCCGTTCATTAAATGAATCAGATATTTCGCAAGGGAATAACGTTGTGATGATTAGTATGAAGGCAGAAGAGACGTTATTTAAAGATGAAAATCCAGTAGGGAAAATTATTGAAATGAAAGGACAGCCTGTGCAAATTATCGGTGTCTATAAATCAGATAATGAATTTATGGGATTTGAAACTGAGGAAATACTGATTCCTCTCACTTTATGGCCTGTTTTATACGGAACAGATGAAATTCAAAGTATCGCAATTCAAGCTAAAAATGTAGACAATTTAGAATCAGCAGGAAAAAAAGCTATTGAAGTATTAAATAGTCGTAAGCCGAGTGAAATTCCAGGTAAATATGAATTAGTGAACTTAAAAGAGTTCCAAGAAGGAGTTTCTAAAGTCACTAATATCATGACAATGATCATCGGTGGTATCGCAGGTATTTCATTAGTCGTTGGTGGTATTGGCGTTATGAACATTATGCTCGTATCTGTAACGGAGCGTACGCGTGAAATTGGGATACGTAAAGCACTTGGAGCAACACGTAGTAAAATTTTATTACAGTTTTTAATTGAAGCCGTTATGTTAACGCTTCTAGGTGGTTTAATTGGAATTGGTCTTGGATATGGCGGGGCATATATTGTCTCCACATTCGCAAAATGGCCACCGCTCGTTTCGTGGGAAGTTGTTGTTGGAGGCGTATTATTCTCGATGACACTTGGTATTATTTTCGGATTAATTCCAGCAAATAAAGCTGCAAAATTAGATCCAATTGAAGCACTTCGCTACGAATAGTTTACTAGTGTAGTAAAGATAAATATCTTTACTACACATACATATTGTTTGAGTCAATTGTTTGTACCATTCTTTAAGAGGATTATATATATAGAAGGAGGCGCAATAATGGAAGCGAATATTAATACACAAGATGTAGGTGCGAAAAAGCCATCATTATTTGGAATGATTACATCTCCTGGAGTACAATTTGAAAGAATGAAAACAAACAAGAAAGTTTGGGGTATGTTCCTATTAGTAGCATTGTTACAAGGGCTTCTAGGTGGTTTAAATGCGTATGTTATGTATACCTCACCTGAGATGCTTAAAATGAAAAAAGAATTAGGTGAAATGGCTGGACAAAGTTCACTTACATCAGAAGTTATTTCTGGAATTGGAACAAGCTTTGCTAGTGCGATGGTTGGAACACTATTCATAGCAGCTATTTATAAAATGTTTATGATGTTCTTTGGTAATGATACGCCTTATAAAACCTTATTGAATATTGTAGCTTATACAAACATTGTCCTTATTATTGGTGGACTTATTAATTCTATTTTAAGTATAATCTTTGGTAGTGGAATGAGCCAATATACGAGTTTAGGGTTATTATTTACGAAAGGTACATTTGCATATGGAATTGGTAATACAATTGAACTATTCTATGTATGGAATTTACTCTTAATTTGGCTCGGATTACACATTACAGCTGGATTAAGCAAAGTGAAAGCATCGATTCCAATTATTATTCTATTCATTATTAAAGCGGTATTCTTTGCGGCAATTATTGTATTAATAGCGAAGTTTTTACCAGGTATGTTAATGTAAATAAATTAAGTTCATTATTACTAAGTTTAGTAGAAGATTTGTAACATTAATAACCGGTTCCTTAACGTACAAGGTACCGGTTATTTTGTGTCCAAAATGTGTTCAGACGTACAATTTTCTTTTTTTGTATGGTGACCCCATGTCCATCAACTTAATATACCCTAAAGTACCAAAAAACGTTATTCTTTTTATACAAGCTAGATTAGGAAGAATAACGTTTTTTAATCCAAGAAATTTAACGGATTACCCGAAAGAATTCGGTTCTGGTGCAAATACTTAGGAAAGATATAAAGAGGCGAAAATTTTCCTAGTGGAATCTAGTCTTAAGCAACAATTCCAAATAGTTGATGGATGAACTTCACTTGATTTTGGACAGACTTGTCCAGTAAAATAAG
>NZ_NADT01000069.1:0-196 GCF_003264205.1 Bacillus sp. SRB_8
TCCCGTCATCCTCCACCATATAAATTATATGAATAATATTGTCGCGGGGTGGAGCAGTACGGTAGCTCGTCGGGCTCATAACCCGAAGGTCGCAGGTTCAAATCCTGTCCCCGCAACCAAACATTCTTGTAATGTGGTTGCTAACACTTATCATATAATTATATAAATAATATTATCGCGGGGTGGAGCAGTACGG
>NZ_NADT01000069.1:317-30102 GCF_003264205.1 Bacillus sp. SRB_8
CCGGTCGGGACCGCCATTTTAATAAGGCTCGGTAGCTCAGTCGGTAGAGCAGAGGACTGAAAATCCTCGTGTCGGCGGTTCGATTCCGTCCCGAGCCACCATTTTAATAAAATATGCCGGCTTAGCTCAATTGGTAGAGCAACTGACTTGTAATCAGTAGGTTGGGGGTTCAAGTCCTCTAGCCGGCACCATGTAAGTTTCGGAGGGGTAGCGAAGTGGCTAAACGCGGCGGACTGTAAATCCGCTCCTTCGGGTTCGGCAGTTCGAATCTGCCCCCCTCCACCATTTTACATAGGGGCATAGTTTAAAGGTAGAACTGAGGTCTCCAAAACCTCCAGTGTGGGTTCAATTCCTACTGCCCCTGCCAAATATATAAACACAACATGGCGGTTGTGGCGAAGTGGTTAACGCACCGGATTGTGGCTCCGGCATTCGTGGGTTCAATTCCCATCAGTCGCCCCATTTTTATTTTTTAAAAATTACAAATAAATTAATGGATACTTACATATAATTAAGTAAAACTTCGGTGGGCTATAGCCAAGCGGTAAGGCAACGGACTTTGACTCCGTCATGCGCTGGTTCGAATCCAGCTAGCCCAGCCATTTTTGCGGAAGTAGTTCAGTGGTAGAATACAACCTTGCCAAGGTTGGGGTCGCGGGTTCGAATCCCGTCTTCCGCTCCATTTTAACTTCATATGGCGGCATAGCCAAGTGGTAAGGCAGAGGTCTGCAAAACCTTTACCACCGGTTCAAATCCGGTTGCCGCCTTTCTTTTATGCCGATGTGGCGGAATTGGCAGACGCGCACGACTCAAAATCGTGTTCCTTCGGGAGTGTCGGTTCGACCCCGACCATCGGTATCGGTTAAAAGACGAGTAATCGTCTTTTTTTATTTGTTTTTATCTTCAATTAAACGTGAATATACAGTAATATCAAGCGTTCCTACTTTGTGGGGACGCTTTTTTTGTGTTCAAATTAATGTTAATTTATCGCCTAATAAGTTAATTCTTATAGGTTAACGTAATGCCTTCTAATCGTATGTAGTAAGTTTAATTCACTAAAGGGGGTATTCGCTAATGGCAAGACGTAGCAATGTTTTAGACGATGGAGAGTTAGCTATTATGCGGCGTAAAACAAAATCGTATGTAGAAACGTTTGAGGATGCAGTGAATCTCTTTTTAAAAGATTGCGATATCCGTAATTTAAGACCTTATACGATGCGATATTACCGTAATGAACTTGCGACGTTTTTTAACTTATTAACAGAACAAGATATCGACGTAAAACAATTAAAGCCATATAACGTTACAGAAGAACATATAAAGGAAAATGTCATTCTATATATGCGAAAGTACAAGGGAACAAAGGTTATCTCCATTAATACTCGTTTAAGGGCATTACGTGCTTTTTTTAACTTTCTATATAAAAATAAACACATTCCCAATAACCCTATGGAGAATATTTCTTTATTAAAAGATAGAAAGCCAATCATTCCAACGTTTACTAAACAACAATTGAATCACTTATTCCGGCAACCCGATTTAAAATCATTTACTGGGGTTCGTGATTATACAATTATGATGTTACTTTTAGAAACTGGAATTCGTATCAATGAACTTGTGGGTATTTCATTAGCTGATATTCGTTGGGAGGACAATTTTGTTTGTATTCGCAATGCCAAGACGTATAGAGAACGATTAGTTCCTATACAAAGAGAAATGAAACAACAGATGAAAAAATATATTGCTATTCGGGGTTATGTTGAAACAGATGCATTATTTGTAACAATTGATGGCACTGCTTTAACAAAGAGAGGGATTCAACAGAGAATTGCGATCTATGGCGAAAAAGCACAAATAAAAAATGTCCGTTGTAGTCCACATACCTTCCGTCATACGTTTGCAAAGTTAAGTGTACAACAAGGGGCAAATATATTTGAACTCCAAGCAATTTTGGGGCATACAAGCATGGAAATTGTGAAGACATACGTTAATTTATTTGGGACTGATGTACAAGAGAGTCATAAAAAATTTTCACCATTAAAAGTACTTGAAAAACGAAATTTATAAAAATGTTGAACAAGAAAAAAGCCACCTATTGCAGTAGGTGACTCAAAATTAAAAGTTATATTTTAAAACTAAATACCGGATATTCCGTACATTTAGCACTTGTATTATACCATTTTTGAAAAATGGATAGCAAGGGGCGTAGTTAGTTATTGCCTTTTTACAAGTGTAAGTGCAGGGATTTCCGAACGTGGGAATGACCTAACACCACGATAAACACTTGAACAGGTGAGAACCAGCCAACGTCAGAAAATGGGGTTCGTAGGCACGTTAGAAGCTTTCCTCGTTTGCTTGTGTCTAGTCTATGTGGAGAACGCACATAATCAGTTTGGTGGTTGCTTGGTGTACTACGGTACAGGTAGCAACGAATAAGAAAGATACATTAGGTTCCGAGTAATTAAGGATATGTCAGCAGTATAATTCCTTTCCTAAATTTTTCAGCATGTTGGACAAGCATGACATGTTAAAAGTTCGTTGTAGGTGAAAATCTAGTGTTCAAACGAGGTGATACGATGGAACCTCAGCAAACTCAGTTCAATTCAGTATTAAAGAACGTCTGCTTTTTATAGCACTTAATTTTTTTAAGTGTTGTAAAGGTAGTCATTCTTCTGTCCAATATTTCCTAGACAAATCTAGTTAATTCAGCGAAAAGTAAAACCTAAAGTCAAGTGATTTAACACATTTTAAATACCACTAATTACGGATATTTGTAGAAAAAGTAATTACTTTTAACTAAGAAAGTGGAAAATAAATATAAGGGGAAACAGAGAAATGAAAAGTAGAAAAGAAATGTTACTTGAATTAAAAGATTTTCAAAATGAGAAGTTTAGGTATGAAATAATGGATGAGGAAGCTATATTAGATTTTTGTGTACAGATAACATATGAAATTTTTATAGAGAAAAAACATAAGTATGAACCTGACTTAAAGAGAATCAAGCATTAAATATTTAGAGATGAAAATATAGTATCTGAAAATAACCATGACAAGTGAGTATATTGGT
Source organism: Bacillus sp. SRB_8 (assembly GCF_003264205.1). Classification (NCBI taxonomy): domain Bacteria; kingdom Bacillati; phylum Bacillota; class Bacilli; order Caryophanales; family Bacillaceae; genus Bacillus; species Bacillus sp. SRB_8. The sequence goes on from NZ_NADT01000069.1 coordinate 3,385, forward strand.
GTGATTTACTTAATAACTGATAAAAAATGATTACTACTAATCAAATTTACATGTCCTATTTTATCCTTTTCCTGCAAGTAAGTATATGTAAGACGAATCTTACAGAACTATAGAGGAAAAGGAGTTTAGGTATGTTATTAAAACGTCCAGTACAAACAAAAATTAACATTATTGATTCAATTATGGGTAGTGGTAAAACTAGTTGGGCAATACAGTTCATGAAGAACGCACCAGCGTATCAAAAATTTATTTACATTACCCCCTTTATAAATGAGGTAGAAAGAATAATTACTTCTGTTAATCGTAACTTTCACCAACCACAAGCTGATTGTAAAGGAGAAACAAAGCTAGAAGATATAAAACGTCTCATCTCAGAAGGTAAAAACATTGTTTCTACACATTCACTTTTTAGAAATATAAATAGTGAAGTCGTTGATTTGTTAGACATGGAGAATTACACGCTAATCCTAGATGAAGTTATGGATGTTATTGAACAAGTAGATGTTTCAAAAGATGACTTAAAAATGCTAACAGAAAACGAGGTAATTGGAGTAGATCAAAACGGTGTTGTTCACTGGAAGCAACTTGATTATAGAAAAGGGTACTTTGAAAAATTGAGGAACCTAGCTTATTCAGGGAACTTAATGATGTATGAAGACAAAGCAAATGAACCGAGTGCAGTATATTGGATCTTCCCTGTGGAAATATTTAAGCGTTTTGAGGAAGTTTTTATTCTGACCTATATGTTTGATGGACAGATTCAACGTGCTTATTTTGATTTATTCGGTCAAGAGTATGTCTTTAAATCAGTTGTAAAGGAAGGTAGTAACTATAAGTTAGCACCATATGTGTCTTTTAAAAATGAAGTCCGTTCACATTTGAAGGAACTGATTAACATCTATTATCTTTCACTTAAAGATAAAAAGGATATGAACAAGATGGGAAATAAGCATAATTATTTTAGTGTGTCTGATTTAAAAAAGAAAACTAAAAATAAGGATACAAAGAAAGTCATTAGAGATAACGCTTATAACTTCTACCGTAATAAATGTAATGTACCTACTACTGAGGTCATGTGGACTACTTTTAAAGAGTTTAAAGATAGCCTCGCACCTATGGGGTTGAAAGAACACTTTGTAAGTGTAAATGCACGTGCTACAAACCAATTCCAACATAAAAGGACATGTATCTATTTAGCTAACATTTATACAAATCCTTTGATAAAACACTTTTTTAATAAGCAAGGTATACAGCTTAATGGTGATTTATTTGCATTATCAGAACTACTTCAATGGCTTTTCCGCAGTCGTATTCGTACAGGAAAATCAATAGATGTTTTTATTCCATCTAAGCGAATGAGAACGTTGTTGGAACAGTACCTCAATAATGAAATTTAATTACTTTCTCTACTTTTATTGCTTAGTAAAGAAACGCTGTAACCCTTGATAACAATGGGTTTCTTGAATGTTTCCTTATAAGAAAGATATAAAAATGTTATAAGTATTAAAAGACAATCCCGAATAACACTACAAGGGATAGCCTAAGCTACCCCTCTTCGTGATTATTCAGGGCATACTTTAATAGCTATATAGAATAGTATTATTTCTAGAAATAGTGGTGAGGGCATTCTTTGCCCGAACACGAGGCGTAGCCGAGGTAGAATAAAAAATCAATAACATGATATAAGTATAGGAGGAAATGGCTTGGAACTAGAACGATATTCTTACAATCCATATAAGAAGAAATACAAAGGGCATTGGCACTATCGCTGTAGACATTGCGACAAAGTTATATATGTTCCTAAAGAATCTGAGGATGGTGGATATTATATTTGGATTTACTGTGACGTATATAGCCCGACAGGTTCAATGTTCTGTTCGAAGGAATGTATAGAAGAAGTTGACCAAGAATATAAGAAAAGACGAGGATGGGCATAATCGCCTATCCTTTTATATTTTATAATCACCATTCGAAGTTCTTTATGATAGATAGTACTGGGTATCAGCAAAGGATGAAGTGTTTAGTTTTAGAAGAACTTCAATTATAAAAGAACTTGTATTAGTTAGGTTAATCCACAACATGATCTTTTCACACAAAAACCCCTTATGATATTGATCTTATAAAAAAATTATCAATCTGATGTCCTATTATGAAATGAAATTGCAAGTACCTATATGTAAGGGCTGATTCAAGCCCTAAAAAAATACTTGGAGGTACTAACAATGAAAACAAACGTTAAGAATGGCACTATTTATTTAGGGGAGTTTGCTACAGATACAGAAACTATTCGATTAGGGGACTGTGATATTTTAGGACTACAAATAAAGACAGAAAGTAATGGAGGTTGGTTTTCTGTACTTGGTGAAACAGATGAAAAAGGAATTGTTAAGCGTTTAATTATAGACCTAGAACCAATTGATGAGAATCCACATGAAGAAGATTATGATAATTGAATAAGAAAAGTGGATTAAAAGGCTAAATTATTTGGAAAGGAAAGGTGTTTATGAATGGTATTGGATTTAACAACGTAAATTTGACAGATAAGGGCGTATATAAAATACTGTATCTAAACAAGGGGGAAGGATTACAACCACACCAGCTAGAAACAATGTTTCCTGTCACAAAGGCAACTATTAGAAGTATTGTAAACGGTAAGAGTAGAAAAGATTGTTATGGCTTGTTTATGAAACTAGCTAAATAGTGACCATAATCTTAATAGTATATGAAACCTCTCAGGTTATTTCTGAGGGGTTTTACTATACATCGTAATTTTATGTGTGAATTCAGTTATGGAATGCACAATCAGTGAAATGTTGAAAAATAGTGTTCAGCCCTTGATACGACCACATTCATTAGAATGGATTAGTTGTGCTTTTCTATGCAATTATCACTTTTTCCACTTCAACGCCCTCTTTATACATTCGTCTCAGAATATTTTTTTCTGCACAGTGGAACAGCCAAAAATAAAGAGAGACCATCAGTATTAGCTGTTAGCCTTCTTTTTAGCCCTAATAAGTGTACTTTTACTAATACCTGTGATTTCCTCCACTTGCTTATATGAGTGGGTTTCTAGTAGCCCTAAAGCGTGTTCTATCTGTTTTTTACTGTATTTATTTGGACGCCCTTCTCTAAAGTCGTCACGCTGTTTAGCAATGGCTTTGCCTTCCTGAGTACGTTCTACAATTAAGTTTCTTTCCATTTCTGCCACTGCTAATAATGTAGTTAAAAAGAACCTTCCCATTGTCGTATCTTCTAATAGTCCCACATTTAAAACATGAACTCTTACACCTTTAGAAAATAGTCCTTTTACGATCTCGATTCCCTCAACAGTGTTTCTTGCTAATCTATCTAGTTTAGTGACAACTAATGTATCACCTTCTTTTAGGATTGAAAGAACTTCTTGTAATTGTGGTCTATCTGATTTAGTTCCTGTAAACTTCTCAGAATAAATCTTGTCACAGCCCTCATTTTCTAATGCTGTTAATTGTACCTCTAATTCCTGTGACACCGTACTTACTCGTGCGTATCCGTATTTCATTATGTATTATCCCCTTTTTTACGGTTCGTTTATGACACTAAGTTATGACACCGATTGATACCTTGATAATACTGCAATGACTTTTCGGTGTCAATACTATTAAGTTATGACACTGTTCATTATAAATAAAATATAAAAAATCGACTTCCAAAATAGGAAACCGATTTTAAAATATCTTATACCATCCAGTATGTTCTTAACTAGGATCTTCAAAAAGCTTCAAATTTTTCATATAATCAATAGCCTTAGTTTTATTCTTTTGCTTAGAGACATATTCTGTTTCGTTTTTAAATCTATAATAGTGATTAAATGTTTCATCTGAGAGAATACCTTCAGAAATTGCTTTTTTAACTGCACAGTTAGGTTCGGTTGTATGAGTGCAGTCAGAGAATTTACATCCTATGGATAATTCTACTATATCTTCAAATCCATTTTCATAGTTTCCTACTGAATCTATTATTGCAGATACTTTTTTATTAGATTTCATTTTATAACTCCCTTACCTATTTTTTTCAATATTCAATATTTTACCATAAAACCAATCCCTTTTTAAACTAAATTATCTGTCAATTTAATTAAGAATAATACACCCCCCAACATTTCTGACTGGGGCTGTTTTGTAACGTAATAACAAGGGATGTGCCCCAATCGAAAAGGACAATCAAAATATAATCCTTGCTGTGGAGGTGAATAGAGGTTCATAATCAACCTCCATTATTAAGACTCATGTAACTGGTAGGGGCACAATGACACTCACTACCACACCACTACACATACAATAGTAGGATATTAACAGTGGTGCTAAGTGCATGGCAACACCAACAGCAATGACAGGATAGCGAGGACACCAGTAGGGAAAGAACAATGAAAGAAGAACAAACAAACGAATAAAGAAAGAACAATTGACAAGCAAGTAATGAACGAGATCAGCGAGGACAATGTGCGGTAACGTTGCGACGCCCTTTAGTTTTATATATTTAGATACCCCACCCTATGGGGGGGCGGGGGTGTCTAGGAGGCGGTCTGCCGTCTGGAAAATATATGCTATGGTTTGCGGAATCTATATGGTATTAAATGGAATTTACCTTCCCATACCTACAACAAGTTAAACTTTTAGTGCGGAAGATTAGGGTTCTACTAAAATTTTTAAATTACTTTTTTAGAAAAAAAAATCAAAGCAAGTTTTATACAATAATTTTTATGTTTATCAGTGTTAACCTGTGCATGTCAGTGTAATCCAGTGAAACCTCGTGTAATCTCGTATTATCTCGTGTAATCTACTAACTTTTAATTATATAAAAATAGGTATTAAAGACGCTGGCGGGGGGGATATTAGTAATAGGACATACTAATAAATTCGATAGGAGTGATTCAATTGACAAGAGATCTATTGACTAAATTGATTAAGAAGGGTGGTAATGGATTTTTATATTGGTATATTTGGAAAGATGGAATGATATTAAAAGTTCATTCTGGTTCTGTTGGAGATATAGGAGAAACAAGAGAAATACAGTTGTCATTATCTGAAAAAGCAAATGAATCAATAGATGAATTAGTTAATCAAAAGATTAAAGAAGGGTTTCGATATATAGAAGAACATGACCTAATTACTCTTTTAGTGGAATATAACTATAAAAAAGATAAAATCCAAGAAACATACAAAAAAAGACATTACATGCAAGATATAATTGATGAAAGTTTATTTTGGACTGGGAACGGCGATTGTGATGGTGGAGGAATGGGAATGGCGGTTGCCCAAATTTTTAATTATGTACTAGATGTTAAAAAGGCTGCAAAAGAAATTATTAAGGAACTTGAAAATGAAAACTTGGTTGAGGGGGTAAAAATCTCCTATCTTAATCACTTAAATGGTCAATATATCACTTTGTACCCTAGTTGATTAGAACAATAACCATGAAAAGAGTATTGAGATCACTCAATACTCTCTTTTTATTATACGGGGAAGGATAGTAATAGTGACGAGGTAAATATTGTAGAAAGTGGTCAACCGCAAGTCATTAAGCTGTATGGCTGGAAAAGGGGTACATGGGTGGGGCGACCCCTCTCATATGGTCGGTCTGATGTCCAAACAAAATACACTATATTTTTAAAACCTTTCCATGCACAATAGCGTGTTGCTGAGGGCGATTCTAACGAAATTAACTTTTACTTGATAGGGGGCTACCCTATAATTAAACTAACGGGGCAGTTTAGTGAAACAAGCTGAAGAAAAAAATACGAAAGAGGTAGCTTTCTATGAAGGATATACTAAAAGGCTTTTTGGAGGAACCGTGGTGGGTCATCACGAATAACTTGGCAGAATTTCTTAATGATGAACTAAATAGGGAGTTATCTACAAATCACATTCTCTACGGAAAAAAGGCTGTTGCAGTAGCAAAGAGAGAAGATAATGACGATGTGATTTATTGGATTATTGAATTAGAAAAATATGCAATTGTGCATTTAACTTATACTAAGGAAACCTCATCCGAGTATCCGAAGACACAGTTATTTACATTAAAGGAATTAGAAAAACACTGCAAAGAGGTAGCAGAATTTTATTAAGCTAACGGAGTCTTTACTTCAAGAGGGTGTACCTTGCCATTTGTTAATAATAAGTAGCCATTTTGATAAAAATAATTTTGCGATGGTTTCTAAAAACTTTTTAGGAGGTCTTGCTGCGATGACAGAAAATGAGAAGAAACTGATTCAACAGATATATGTAAAGGTATGTGAAATGGAAAAGAAAGTGAATAGCATAGGCGATGGTTTAGATGAGTTAAATGGTAGGGAAACCTCAACCTCAGTAGAAAGTAAGTTGGACGATTTAAAGAATGTACATAAAGGATTACAAGCCACATTCGAACAGGGCTTTGCTGACGTGCATAAAGGATTAAGTGATATTAGTGAGATAAACAAGAACAGAAAATCAGCAAGGGAAATCGTTGAGGGCATCGCTGGGAATGGAAAATAAAAGGCGTTTTTATAAGTTGAGAAAAAACAAATGGAAAAGTTATGTGAAAGTGTTTATTCTTTATTTCATTATATTGATCCTATATGCTGTATTGTTTGAGTCTGGTAAAGAGTATATGGAGGTAAGAATGGATAATGTTCTTCTACCTCAATTATATTTAGCTGTAGGGCGTACGCTGTTGGGTTTGTCGATATGGCTTCTTCCGGATAAGTTAGGTATTAAGATTCATTTTATTTGTAAAATTCTTATATATGTCATTACGATGATACCAGTGTTTATCTTTTTAGATGTGTTGGGTTTGTTATAGTAGTAGAGTTTGATACTTCCACCCCTATTTGACTGAAAATAAAAGTAAGGGTATGACCTATCTTTACACATATCTCGGCTGAACCCCAAATGAAGACAGAAAAGGAATCCAGTTCTTTATAGAACAGATTCCTAATGTCCGCTAATGCTTGTTGCGTGATTTTGTTCCATTGCTACACACCCGAATATACCTGACCTTCATTTTTCGGATTAGAAAAGCCTTTATACCAAGCCCTCATTTTGCTAAAGTGTTGCGTATTCTACTGTTTCGTTCCGTTTTCCTTCTAGCTGACTTTCTACATACGTCAGAACAATATCGCAGTCGTAAATTAGTAGTTTTAAATATCCTCTTACATTAGGGGTAGCTGGTGACAAAGGAATAAGCAAAGTCACTACACTAGCAAAGGGGGCAAAGTTTTCTACAGGAATCTCTTCTGTTGCGAATAAATTAGCGTTGACAGATCGCTTTGCATTTGCAGGTACTAGTGGCTTTGGTAGCAATCAGATAAAAACCTTTGAAGCTTTACAAGAAGCCCGTGATACATTTATGTTTTCCAAAACTGGTGGAAGAAGTAGGGTCAAAGATGTACAAGAAGTCATACAAGATTATGCTGAGAAAGTTCTTGATAGAGTAAATGTAAAAAATGATTATCCCGATTCGTATACAGCATCTCAAAAATTGCGTGCAGAACTTAAAGAAGCAGGAATTGAACCACCACCGTATCCTAACGCGGCACATCATATTGTACCTTGGAATGATGGTAGGGCGGCACAGGTACAAGAACTATTAGAAGAGTTTGGAATACATCATGATTCTGCTGCTAATGGGGTATTTTTACCATATAAAGTGAACGATTATGTAACTACTGAAGCATTACATATAGGTAATCATAGTCCAGAGTATATAAGAGAAGTATACAGAGTATTAAGCGAAGTTAAACGCTTTGGGGGTAATCAAGCAGATGCAGTTGCAGCTTTGCAGAATATAAGAGAAAGGTTATTGGACGGTAGTTTAAAACTAAATCAACCTAAATAATCTTAATTGTTTTACCAATTGAATTATAAAGGAGTAAAAGGTATGAAAATTTGGCAATTAAAAAGTTTATTTGATAACTATAAATCTTTTCAACTATTAAATTTGAAAGAAGACCGTAAAAAATATTTCGATGAAAAAATTGATTTGGCAATAAAGCTATCTGATTCATGGGGAGAAATTCTTGTTGAATGTGTAGAAGGAGATAACCATAGTGATTGTCCTATGTTCTGGGGGGAACTTGGCACGCCAATGGTTAGTAGAAAAGCAAAAGAGGTATTAGAACCTCTAATTTGTAATAATGTTGAGTTCCTTCCGCTAACCCATGATGTTACAGGTGAAGTTTATTACCTAATAAACGTTTTAAATACAATTGATGCAATTGACTACAATAAAGCAGTTTTTGAAAAACTAAGTACAGGATTAATAATAGGTTTCGAAAAATACGCATTTTTACCTAATATAGTTGAGGGGCAGATAATATTTAAAACCTATTTAAATCAAAGATTACACTCCTCTACTGTTTTAGTGTCTGACGAATTTAGAAATGTAGTTTTAGAGAGTGATTTAGAAGGTTTTGAATTTGTAGAGGTATGGGATTCAGAGGCAAATATGTAAAAGAAAGTCCTAAAATAACTGATAGAGGTTGAAGCAATGGTTTACATTAACTAGACACTTACAAGATGGAGATAGTGCAGAAATAACTTGGTCTATACCCAATATAATACCCATCCTAAAGGAGAATAAATACACTTAGAAAGAGGTTTTTATATGTGGGAAAATATGATTTTGGAAATTGGAGATATACTGAAAAGTGTTAATTATAAGCTGAATACACCCGCAACGGATACTGAAGTTCATAGATTAAGAGAACACGTAAAAGAGAAATTTAATGTCGATTTACCGAGTGAATTTGAGGAGTTTATTAAAAACGTAAATGGTTTAGATTTTGGTGGACTAGTTATTTATGGAGTTGACTCTTCTTTACTAGAAACAGAAAGAAACGAACCGATTTGTGGATTTATAGACACGAATGGGATTTGGTATGAAAATGAATTTCAAAAAGAGTATCTTTTCTTTGGAGATTCAAGTATTGCTTGGTTTTGTAAAAACCTATCTGACGGTACTTACTTAGAACCTGATAAACCATCGGGAACAGTGATGAAAACATATAATGATTTCAATACAATGCTAGAAGAAGCATTGAAAACAGCCCTTTTGTAATAAGGAGGACTATATATGAATAAGGTTACTTGGATTGGAATAAGTAAAAAAGAAATTACAGATAAAGAAATTCAGCAAGTAGAAAAATATTTGGGCGTCAAATTTCCTATTGATTTTATTGAGTGTGTGAAAAAATATGATGGTGGCTACCCACGTCCTAAAATATTTGATATATCAGGGCAAGATGAAAATGTGTTTAGTAAACTTTTAACTTTTGATTTAGAAAGTAGAAATTCTATTCTTCAAGTATATGAAGATATAAAAGACGGATTAATAGACAAGGTATATCCTTTTGGTAAAGATTCATTTGGAAATCACTTATGTTTTGATTACCGAAATAATCCTGAAGCCCCAATCGTTGTGTTTTGGGAACATGAAGAAGAGGATATAGAAGAAGCAATATATCCTGTTTGTTCATCTTTTACAGAATTACTTAATAGCTTATATGAGTTTGAAGACGAGGACGAATGATTAATTAAGAGTAACAAAAAGCTTATGTAAAGAATACATAAGTCTTTTTTTATGTGTAATTACAAAGTTAGTCAGGATTTTTTGTTGATTTTGCTGTGAAATTTATATCTTCATTTTTAAAAAATATAGATTTAGATTCATAGTAGGAAGGGCTATAAGAAATTTATTTCAAATATGTTATTTTTATAAACGAGTTTCTTCCTATTGTATATTAACGTTTTTTAGGGGCTAAATAGATAGATTATACGTTTAAGTAGTATTAACTTTTCTTATCTATTAATTAAAACAATAAGAAATAATTCTTCAAATTGCTTGCAACGATTAGAAGAATTAACTTATAATTAATATTATTAGTTAATCGTACGAATAGAATGTAAGATGATAACCACAATTAACGGTTGAATATACTGTAATATCACATAATGATAATAATAAATACAAATAAAACTCGTTCATAACCGACTCAAAATCGTGTTCCTTCGGGAGTGTCGGTTCGACCCCGACCATCGGTATCACGAACGGCTTAACATCAAGGCTCTACACTAATTGTGTAGAGTTTTTTTGTGTTTTTTTTACACTACAAAATAAGCACTAATAGTGCGTTGGGGTAGTGTGCGGTGAGTAAGTGACGAACTTTAGATACAGTTGGAAGAAACTATGAAGTATTAAAAGGATAAAACCGAACTTTCGGTTTTATCCTTTTATAAAATTTCAGTAGAATATTACATATACAAGAATTTTTTCGAGCACTCTAGAGAGAATCTCTCCACCCTGGTGACATGAAGTTAAATCCGATACCACCAGTTGAAATTACCACATTATCAGCTGGTAATTTCGTAATTTCGAAAAACTTCTTTTCAAACTCTTCTCTGTTGTACTTGTACATAGTTGAGTGACACGACCATATTTGCGTTGAAGTACTCAACCAGTCCCCTAATTCCTTTAATTTAGGGAACGAATCAAATTGAATTGGACCATCCAATTTTATGAATCTCACTTGATAGATAGTTGGGTTTAACTTCTCTCCTATTCCTTTAAAACCATGTGATTTTTTCTCATTTGAATGTGTCATAATTCTCCCCCCATCTTTTTTTCAAATTTTTTCCTATTTTAATTATACAGCAATAGAAAGTAATTAAGGAAATATTATGGGATTAGTAGAGGAACGAAAAGGAATAACTTTAGTTTGATAATGAATAGTTCATAACAAATCTTTAAAAGGACATGGCAGCTTTGCCCTGTTTCTTATTGTTTAGCGAGAAATAATAAAATAAATCATCACAGTAATAAATGAAATATGATAAATTTAATCCAGGGAGAGAAATGAAAGTAAAAGGTGTCAGTTATTTAATATGATTCCATTTTGGCTCCGTTTCATTTTAATTTATCATGTTTAAAGAAGCTCAAAATTTTTAAAATACTTTAAAATAAAGGATTTTAAGGGTAGCACTCTATATAAATGTCACCTAAAAAGACCCTAACAGAAATGTTAGGGTTTTTTTTGTTAAATTATGCTATGTGATTCTAAAATTCGTAATAAACTTAGGAATTCATGTATAATATAACTTGTCAAAAGAACAAAATGATAGTGATTTATATTATGTCTGTAATATGAATCAAAAATGAACTTTTTATATTTCTTTTAAAAATGTGTTGAATACACATTATATTTCATATTAATATTTTTATGTAGATTTAAAATGGGAAAGAGAGTGGAAAGTATGGGCCGTAAATGGAACAATATTAAAGAAAAAAAAGCATCAAAAGATGCAAATACAAGCCGTATATACGCGAAATTTGGACGTGAAATTTATGTGGCAGCAAAACAAGGCGAGCCAGATCCAGAATCAAACCAAACGTTAAGAGTTGTATTAGAACGTGCGAAAACATACAACGTGCCAAGAACAATTATTGACCGTGCGATTGAAAAGGCAAAAGGCGGTTCAGAAGAAAACTATGACGAGCTTCGTTATGAAGGCTTTGGACCAAACGGATCTATGGTAATTGTAGATACACTGACAAATAACGTAAACCGTACTGCAGCAGATGTACGAGCTGCATTTAGCAAAAACAGTGGTAACATGGGTGTAAACGGTTCTGTCGCTTACATGTTTGATGCGACAGCTGTTATCGGTCTTGAAGGTAAAACATCAGATGAAGTTCTTGAAATCTTAATGGAAGCAGATGTAGATGCACGTGACATTCTAGAAGAAGAAGATTCTGTTATCGTTTATGCTGAACCTGATCAGTTCCATTCAGTACAATCTGCACTTAAAGGTGCTGGTGTTGAAGAATTTACAGTTGCAGAATTAACAATGCTTGCACAAAGTGATGTAGAACTTCCTGAAGATGCTCAAGTCCAATTTGAAAAAATGGTTGATGCATTAGAAGATTTAGAAGATGTACAGCAAGTTTACCACAACGTAGACTTAGGGGAATAATATAAGACAGAAGACCCTTTCCTTTAACGGATAGGGTCTTTTTTTATGGAGTTAATTAAGGTGGTAAAGTATTAAAGGTATTTTGTAGCTGCTAGGGAATATGGTTATAGGTTTGTATTTTAAATAATCATATTTCTAGGAGGTATTTCTGTGGAGCATAAAACACCAAAGCATATTGTTGCCGTAGCAGGTTATTTAACAAATGAAAAGAATGAGGTGCTTTTAACGAAAGTGCACTGGCGAGCAGATACGTGGGAAATGCCTGGAGGACAGGTAGAAGAAGGGGAAGCGCTCGATCAAGCTGTTTGCAGAGAAATAATGGAGGAAACAGGATTAACTGTGAAGCCTATCGGAGTTACAGGGATTTATTATAATGCTTCTATGCATATTGTAGCTGTTGTTTTTAAAGTAGCATATGTTAGTGGTGAAATAAAAATTCAATCTGAAGAAATACAAGAGGCTAAATTTGTTGCTTTAAACGAAGAGAACATTGATGAGTATATAACGCGTCCTCATATGAAATCAAGGACACTTGATGGGATGAAAGCAATGCATTTTATTCCATACGAAACATGGGAAGTTCAGCCATATAATCTTATAGGAAGGTTGTAAAGAAAAGGTTAGTTATTTGAGGACAGCTCAAATTGCTAACCTTTTCTTTATGTATACTGTTTCAGAAAAAGGTCACAATAATAAAGTGTAGGCTAATAATTGGTGGAGGAAGCAGGACTACCACCTAATTTCATAGCTTTAGCCAAGTTTTGAGGGAGAATTCTTACTGCACACAAATAGCGAGATAATCCGAAAGCTAGTATTGATTTATAGAACGTTCGTTCTGTATAATGGTGATATATCGTATATAATTAGATTGCTAGATGTTTAAAAGTATAAATGTATAAACTGATATAATAAAAGAATAAAGTGAAATTAAGGAGAGTCCTACTTCCTATAAATAGTGTGATAAATAAATGTATATTCAACATTTCATATGAATAGTAGATAAAAAGGGACTGTGATACAATACATTTTTACACCTTACAATGTTGTAAGGTAGGTGTAAGAGAAATCGATGGGATATTATTTTATAACAAGGTATTCTTAAATTAAGAGTTATATGCTGTGTGGAAAAGAGGTGTTCGAGATGAAAGAACGAGTATTATCTAGAGTGAATTATCATCAAAAAGTTGCATTAAATCCATTAACTAAATTTCTTTATAAAGCCATTATATTATTATTATTGTTAAGTTTTGCATTATTATTCGTTGGAAATGTAATGATTGAGCGAAGTGATATTAGTAAATTACATGTACCCGCTAAGTTAGAGGTGCCAGAATCATTAACACACGCATTTATTGCGACGGAAGATAAAAGGTTTTATCATCATAACGGTTTAGACTATATAGCGATTATCAGGGCGTCTATTGAAAATATAAAAGCTGGTGGTGTTGTGCAAGGAGGAAGCACGATTACACAGCAGTTATCTAAAAATGCTTTCTTATCTAATGAACGTACATTTTCCCGTAAGTGGAAAGAAATTTTTTATACGAAAAAGATTGAACGTACATTCACAAAGGATGAGATATTAAAATTGTATGTAAGTAATATTTACTACGGAGAAGGCGCATGGGGGATTGAAAAAGCAGCAAACCTTTACTTCGGTAAAAAAGTGGATCAATTAACACTGGCTGAAAGTGCAATGATGGCTGCTATAGTAAAAGCACCGGCTTATTACTCACCTGCACAAAATTATGATAAAGCAGTTGAGAGACGGAATGTAGTTTTAAGGCTAATGGAGAAAGAAGGGTATATAAATCATGATGAATATGTGCAAGCAGTTAGTGAGAAATTAGTAATTCGCCATGATATAAAAACAGAGCAATCCATGTTAAAAAATGCCCGTGAAAAAGCAGTAAGTTAAAAGAAGTTCCTACATAGGAGCTTCTTTTTTTAATAATTTGTGACAAAAGGCGACACAATATTGTCACAAACGTTGTATTTTTGTAATTTATGTGAGCGTGTTCATTGCGTGACCTATGTAAGTATTGATATTATGTGTATTGTGTACAATGATGTATACAGAATATGAAATTAAAGAGGAATGTATATGAAATCATCAAACAAACTCATGGCTCTTGGTATAGTTTTTTCTATCGCAGTATTGATTGTAATCGGGACGATTGTGTATAGCATCATAAATGACAAGAAAGATAAAGGGAATGAGATGTTTGCTTATTCTACGCAACAATCTTTAGGGAAAGATGATGCTCCAGTTAAGGTAGTTGAATTTGGAGACTTTAAATGTCCAGCTTGTCGTACTTGGGATGTAACAGTATTACCACGATTAAAAGAAGAGTATATTGATAAAGGTAAAGTGCAGTTATATTTTATTAACTTCCCGTTTATCGGAAAAGACTCTGATTTAGGTGCAGCTGCCGGTGAAGCAATTTATAAACAAGATCAAGATTCATTCTGGATTTTCTATGATGAGATTTATCAAAATCAAAAGAAAGATACGGAAGAATGGATTACAGAAGAATTACTTCTTAATATTGTGAAAGAAAAGCTTCCGAAAATTAATGTAGAACAGTTTAAAAAAGATTTACACAGTAAAGAAATGAAAGACAAAGTACGTAAAGATTCAGATCGTGCTCAAAAATTAAAAGTTCAAGGTGCTCCTTCAGTATATATAAATGGGAATCTTGCAAACCCTGATTTCGATAGTATGAAGAAGGCGATTGATAAAGAATTGAAAAAGTGATGAGGTATCTCATCACTTTTTCGACTTTTTTCGATAAATTTCTTGCTTCGATTTTTTTTACATGCTATACTACTTTACATAAGTTATTTCAATATCTTATATTTTTTTCATATTTGCGGGTGTAGTTTAGTGGTAAAACAAGAGCCTTCCAAGCTCTGGTCGAGAGTTCGATTCTCTTCACCCGCTCCAAATTTTATTTAATGTTTTTCTAATAAATTGTGATCAACGCAGTGTTTCGTTTCTAAGATAAACGAAGCATTGCGTTTTTTAATGTTTGAAAATCATAATTGTATGCGAAAATAGAAGTGAAGAATATTATCCAAAAGTGAATTGATAACCAGTATAGTCGTTACATAAGGGATGGATTCATCGGTGGAGGCGATTGAAAATGGAATTTGAACAATTAAAGCAAGATGTAATTGCGTATAGTAAAACGATTGGTATAGATAAAATAGGTTTTGCCAGTGCTTCACCATTTGAGGAATTAAAGCAGCGTCTAATCCAGCAACAACAATTGAATTATCAGTCTGGATTCGAAGAGCCTGATATAGAGAAGAGAACGAATCCACAGCTATTGTTACCTGGTGCGAAATCAATTATTGCGATTGCTTTAGCATACCCTTCAAAATTAAAAAATGCACCATTAAGTAAACGAGGGGAACGACGTGGGATTTTTTGCCGTGCTTCTTGGGGCCAAGATTATCACCTTGTTCTACGAGATCGTTTGCAAAAGTTAGAGGCGTATTTAATCGAAAAGCTGCCGGATATAGAAGTGAAATCAATGGTTGATACAGGGGAGCTAAGTGATCGAGCTGTTTCAGAGCGTGCCGGTATTGGATGGAGTGGTAAGAACTGTGCTATTATTACACCGGAATTTGGTTCGTATGTATACTTAGGAGAAATGATTACGAATGTTCCATTCCCCCCTGATCGGCCAATAGAAGATCAATGTGGAAGTTGTACGAAATGTATTGATATTTGTCCTACAGGTGCTTTAGTACAAGGCGGGCAGTTGGACTCGAAGAAATGTATTGCATTTTTAACACAGACAAAAGGGTTTCTGCCTGAAGAATATCGCGATAAAATAGGAAACCGTATATATGGATGTGATACGTGTCAGACTGTTTGTCCGAAAAATAAAGGAATGGATTTTCATAACCATCCTGAAATGGAGCCTGACCCTGAGTTAGTTAAACCGTTATTAACACCACTTTTAACAATTAGTAATCGTGATTTTAAAGAGAAGTATGGAATTATGTCTGGTTCATGGAGAGGTAAAAAACCATTGCAACGAAATGCTATTTTAGCACTTGCACATTTCAAAGAAACAGCAGCAATTCCTGATTTAATCGGTGTTATGAAAGATGATCCAAGACCAGTACTTCGAGGAACAGCAGCATGGGCACTTGGGAAAATTGGTGGAGATGGAGTAGGAGAAGCGATTGAAAAAGCGATGGAACGTGAGAAGGATGAAGAGGTTCTTCATGAAATGAATCGTGGACTTGAATTGTTAGCACAGAAAAAAGAGTAGATAATATCTCCCTTTTTCATATTGTAATATGGGAGGGAAACGAAATGGTTGTAAAAGCGAATATTGAAAAGCAAGTGCAACAGTTTTTAGCATATATAACAGAGAAACGAACAGATGTAGATGGTATTGCAGTAGATTTGTTACAAATGGTACAGAGAAAGAAACAATTGTTTCAAAAGCGTAGTGCACATATAGTGAAAGCAACTGCAGATATTTCTTTCGTTAGACAATTAAATAGTAATGAGCATCAAGAAATTGATTATCAAATACACTTGAAATATTTAATTAAGCATAAAGAATTATTTTATATCGAAGAGGAACAATTAAAACGACGAGTTTGTTTGAAAAATAGTTGTATAATAGATGATTATGCTCTTGAAGTGTCAGAAGAAATAGGAATAGGTGAAACGTTAGAACGGGAAGTCACGAAAGAAAAATACGGTTCATATCAATATAATCGTTTAGAGGCAGTGAAATATGCAGAGCGTTGGTGGGATGATCGCAATTCTGCATACCGTAATTTTCCGGATAATTGTACAAATTTCATTTCACAATGTCTGCACACTGGAGAAGTACCGATGAATGGACATCCTAACATTCGTAAAGGGTGGTGGCAAAGGGGAAACCAGTGGAGTTGGAGCTGGGCTGTAGCACACTCTTTTTATTGGTATTTGTCAGGTGCTACAACAGGGCTTCGAGCAGAAGCAGTAGAAAGGCCAGAAGACCTTATTCTTGGCGATGTAATTGCGTATGATTTTGAGGATGATGGTAGGTGGAATCATACGACAATTGTAGTAGCAAAAGACGCAGATGGTATGCCGCTTGTAAATGCACATTCAGCGAATAGCCGCAGGCGTTATTGGAACTATGAAGATTCTAGTAAATATACACCACAAATGAAATATAAATTCTTTCATATTATTAATGGGTAGAGATTTTTCGTTCAAGTGGTATAATACGTAGTAGATAAAAAATAGAGGTGAATATCGCGTGGGAGTACATGTTGTTTTATATCAACCAGAAATTCCAGCAAATACAGGAAATATTGCACGTACTTGTGCAGCAACTGGAACAGAATTACATTTGATTAGACCGCTTGGATTTTCAACGGATGACAAAATGTTAAAGCGTGCAGGATTAGATTATTGGCAGCACGTAAAAGTTACGTATTATGATTCAATCGAAGAATTTTATGAGAAAAATAAAGATGGTGAATTCTTTTATTTAACAAAGTATGGCGAGAAAGCTCATACAGCATTTGATTATAGCAAACGTGAGAAGGATTACTATTTCGTATTTGGAAGAGAAACAAATGGATTACCAGCTAATGTAATTGAAGAAAACTTCGATCATTGTTTACGTATTCCAATGACGGATAAAGTACGTTCATTAAATTTATCTAATACAGCAGCAATTTTAATTTATGAAGCGTTCCGTCAACAAAATTATCCAGGATTAGATTTAGAAATCGTGTATTAAAAGTCGCCATTTGGCGGCTTTTTTATTTTTTAAAAAAATATGTAATCATACATTTTAAAAAAGGTACATATTCATATAGAATGAGATATATGAATAAAAATAGATAAGACGGGTTGAGATAAATATGAAGGAACAATATAATAATCAAAATACCTTTTTAAGTATGATAGATATGGATTTAGTAAGACAGGGATTGTTACATGCTATTCAAGATTTAGTGTTTATTGTGAAAGTTATTGATGATGAAACTTTTAAATATATTTATGTGAATAAAATAGGAATGAATCACGCCAGGCTAGGGAAAGAATGTTATGGGAAAACTTTTGCAGAAGTATTACCAGAAGATACGGCAAGGTTATTGCAAGGACACTATGCAAAAGTAATGAGAGAAGCGAGAGCAATTACATTTTGTGATGTAATTAGTTTGCCAACTGGTGATATACATTATGAATCTTCACTTAATCCAGTATGCGATGTAAATGGAACATGTCAGTTTATTATTTGTATTACTAGAGATATTACAGCACAGGTTAAGAAAAAAGTGGAAATAGAAGAAAAACAAATGTTATTTAAGTCATTACTAGAATATAATAATGATTCCATTATATCTGTAGATTCTATTGGAAGAATTACATATGCAAATCCAGCGACTTATGAAATTTTTGGGTATCGATATGAAGAGTTAAAGGACCAATTTATTTGTCAGTTTATAAATAAAGAATATGAAAAAACTTTTCAAATTATATTTAAAAATGCTTTACAGGGAAGAGCAAAACAAATTGTTGCAAAGAAATATATTCATAAAGAAGGATATGAACTTTATATTTCCGTGAGGACAATCCCCATTATTGTGAATAGTGAAATCGTCGGGGTGTACATTGTTACGAGGGATGTTACGAGGCAAGTATTAAATGAGATGAAAACAGAATATTTAGCTTACTTCGATCAGTTAACGGGGTTAATGAATAGAATATCATGCACAAATAAGCTAAATGAATTTTTAGCTGAGAATAAAGAATTCGCATTGGTTTTTATAGATTTGGATGAATTTCACCTTATTAATGATACATTTGGTCATAAAGAAGGGGATCAAGTCTTAAAAAAAGTTACTGAATGCTTACGAGACCTAAAAATAGAAGATATGCATTTATTTAGAGAACATGATGATCAATTTGTTATGTTAATAGAAAATATAACGAGAGAATACGTAGAGGAAGTTGCACAAACAATATTAAAAAAAATTAGTGGGCATTTTGTAATAGAAGAAGAGGATGTTTATTTGAGTGCATCAATTGGGATTGTAATGGCCCCAGAAGATGGAATGGATGAAAAAATGCTTTTCCAAAGAGTCGACGCAGCTTTGGAAAAAGCAAAGGAAAAAGGAAAAGGGTATTATCATTTTTATTGTAGTGGATTAGATTGTGAACGTGAACAAAGGTTTATAATAGAAAATCAGTTACATCGTGCTATAGAGAAAAATGAATTTTCCCTCTATTATCAACCTCAAATTAATATTGAAACGGAAAAGATAGCCAGTATGGAAGCCTTAATAAGGTGGGAGAATAAGGAGCTAGGTTTTGTCTCGCCCAATCAATTTATCCCACTTGCTGAAAGAACAGGGTTTATTATTAAACTTGATGAATGGGTAGTACATCAAGTTTGTGAACAGATACGTGAATGGTTAAATAAAGGATATGAGGTTGTACCAATCGCAGTTAATATTTCAGCTAGACATTTTCGTTCTATTACATTAATAGAGATGATTACACGTGCTTTAAATAAGTACAACGTTCCCCCTCATTTATTAGCAATAGAAGTTACAGAAGGGGCTCTTATACATAAAGATGTATCAAAAAGAGTGTTACTGCAGTTAAAAGAACAAAATTTAAAGATTCATTTAGATGACTTTGGAACGGGATATTCATCTTTAAGTTATTTAAAAACATATCCGATTGATACGTTAAAAATTGATCGTTCTTTTATGGAAGGTATATATAAAGATGAAAGAGATACGAATATTACGGCTGCAATTATTCATTTAGCACATACTCTAGGGTTAAATGTGATTGCAGAAGGAGTAGAAAAGGCGGAACAAATACAGTTTTTAAAGGAAAAGAATGTGAAAATCGTACAAGGTTATTTTTATAATCGCCCTTTATCGATATACGATGTGGAAAATATTTATTTTAAATAGTGTATAAAAAACAAGAAAAAAAGTGATGTGCTGAAAAGCACATCACTTTTTTTGTGTACCTGGCTTATCGTTATAACCAGATGTGAAAATAGCTGTAAGAAATGTGAGTGATACACCTAAAATTAATAATAACTTCATACTAATTTCCCCCTTACCTTTTCGGTTTACGAATCCTATTTGTGAATCGAAATGTATGTAAGGTTCCCAGAAGAAAAGAATTTATTTACAATGAATAGCAGCGTGAAAACTTTAATACCTTTATTATACAGAATTTTCTTTGAATTTTGGAGAGAATTTTATCGCGCTATTATATATTTCGTTTTGATTTAAAGAATGTTTAAGGACATCCTAGCATACCTTTTATAATAATCCGATTGAACAAGGAGATGGGGGAGGAGCTATAATGGATATTCTAAAGAAAATTGAACAATATCGGGAAGCAGAAGAACGTTTACAATGGGAAGGTACGTTTGCGGAGTATTTGGAGCTTGTGAAAGAAAGACCATGGGTGGCTCAAACAGCACACTCTCGCATTTACAATATGATAAAAGATGCTGGAATTGAAGAAGTTGATGGTAGAAGAAAATATAACTTCTTTAGTAATCAGCTATTTGGATTAGAGGATGCTTTAGAACGCCTTGTGGAAGAATATTTTCATCCATCTGCAAAACGATTAGATGTTAGGAAACGTATTTTGTTATTAATGGGGCCTGTTAGTGGGGGGAAATCAACATTAGTTACGATGTTGAAACGAGGATTAGAAACATATTCACGAACAGATCGTGGAGCGATTTTTGCAATAAAAGGATGCCCAATGCATGAAGATCCACTTCATTTAATTCCGCAACATTTACGGAATGATTTCTTTGATGAATATGGAGTAAGGATTGAAGGGAATTTATCACCATTAAATGTTATGCGTCTAGAGCAAGAATACGGGTCAAGAATTGAGGATGTAGTTGTAGAGCGTATTTTCTTCTCTGAAGATCGCCGTACAGGAATTGGTACATTTAGTCCTTCTGATCCAAAATCACAAGATATTGCCGATTTAACAGGTAGTCTAGACTTTTCTACAATTGCAGAATACGGTTCGGAATCAGATCCTCGTGCATATCGATTTGATGGAGAATTAAATAAGGCGAACCGCGGCATGATGGAATTCCAAGAGATGTTAAAATGTGATGAGAAATTTTTATGGCATTTACTATCGCTTACACAAGAAGGGAATTTTAAAGCAGGAAGATTTGCGCTTATTTCAGCAGATGAATTAATTGTAGCGCATACAAATGAAACAGAGTATCGTTCCTTCATAGCAAATAAGAAAAATGAAGCATTGCATTCACGAATTATTGTAATGCCGGTTCCATATAATTTACGGGTTAGTGAAGAAGAACATATTTATGAAAAAATGATTCGTGAAAGTGATGTGTCCAATGTTCATATTGCACCGCATACACTTCGCGTTGCAGCAATGTTCACTATTTTAACTCGTTTAAAAGATCCGAAGCGTCCAGATATTGATTTAATTAAAAAGATGCGTTTATATGATGGAGAAACGGTAGAAGGATATAATACGATTGATGTAGAGGAACTGCAACGCGAATATCAAGATGAAGGTATGAAGGGGATTGACCCTCGTTATGTCATTAACCGAATTTCTTCTACAATTATTCGAAAAGAGGTACCATCTATTAATGCACTAGATGTACTGAGATCGTTAAAAGACGGATTGGATCAGCACCCGTCAATTAGTAGTGAGGACCGAGAGCGCTATATGAATTTCATCTCATTAGCGAGAAAAGAATACGATGAAATTGCTAAGAAAGAAGTACAAAAAGCATTTGTTTATTCATACGAAGAATCAGCTAAGACACTTATGGATAATTACTTAGATAACGTCGAAGCATACTGCAATAAATCAAAATTACGTGATCCGTTAACTGGTGAAGAAATGAGCCCAGATGAAAAACTTATGCGTTCGATTGAAGAGCAAATTGGAATTTCAGAAAATGCTAAAAAGGCATTCCGTGAAGAAATTTTAATTCGCATTTCTGCTTATGCACGTAAAGGAAAACGCTTTGATTATAATTCACACGAACGTCTTCGTGAAGCGATTCAGAAAAAACTATTTGCCGATTTAAAAGATATAGTGAAAATTACAACATCAACGAAAACACCAGACGAAAATCAGCTTAAGAAAATCAATGATGTTGTTGCACGCTTAATTGATGAGCATGGCTATAATTCTTCATCTGCGAATGAATTGTTACGATATGTAGGTAGTTTGTTAAATCGATAGTTTGATTACAAAACGCTGTCTCTTATTCTTGGGGCGGCGTTTTGTTATCTATTGATATTTGTAAAAAATGTCATAGCTTGTCCGAATATAATAAATTAAGATGCGATTTTATGAATTTCTTGTCAATTATTTTTACAATATGCATATGATAGAGTAACCAACCATTCATACAAAAAAGCCAACACAATACAATATGTTGCAAAACGAAAATGTGTGCAACAATGCATTGTGTTTCTTTCTTATCAACGGCTGAATGTTTCTTTCTTATTATGTGAGTGGCAAAATTTTGTTTAGGATGCTCGGAGTATTGTATGAAAAACGCTATATATGTTTATGGGATGATTTTCGATGAACAGTTATTTTTCAAATATTCTAGTTACGCACACTAGAAAACAAAATTATAGATTGCTGTTCATAGGGGAAGACAATTACAGTAAGGAGGGAAAGGAATGAGCGAAGAAAACCAACCAAATTACACGATTTCACAGGAAAACTGGTCCCTCCATCGCAAAGGATATGACGACCAACAACGCCATCAAGAAAAAGTGCAGGAGGCAATCAAAAATAATTTACCAGACCTTGTAACAGAAGAAAGTATAGTTATGTCTAATGGCAAGGATGTTGTGAAAATACCGATTCGTTCTTTAGATGAATATAAGATTAGATACAATTATGATAAAAACAAACACGTTGGGCAAGGAAACGGTGACAGCAAAGTTGGTGATGTTGTTGCAAGAGATGGATCAGGTGGTCAAAAGCAGAAGGGACCAGGAAAAGGGCAAGGGGCAGGAGATGCAGCTGGAGAAGATTATTATGAAGCAGAAGTCTCAATTTTAGAATTGGAGCAAGCGTTTTTCAAAGAGTTAGAGCTGCCTAATTTAAAGAGAAAAGAAATAGATGAAAACCGGATTGAACATATTGAATTTAATGATATTAGAAAAACAGGATTATGGGGAAATATTGATAAGAAACGGACGATGATATCTGCATATAAACGAAATGCAATGCGTGGTAAAGCATCTTTCCATCCAATTCACCAAGAAGATTTAAAGTTCCGTACTTGGAATGAAGTATTAAAGCCAGATTCAAAAGCTGTTGTATTAGCGATGATGGATACGAGTGGATCGATGGGAATATGGGAGAAGTATATGGCACGTAGCTTCTTTTTCTGGATGACAAGATTTTTACGCACAAAGTATGAAACCGTAGACATTGAGTTTATTGCTCACCATACGGAAGCGAAGGTCGTCACAGAAGAAGAGTTTTTCTCAAAAGGGGAAAGTGGCGGAACGATCTGTTCTTCCGTATACAAAAAAGCACTTGAGTTAATCGATAATAAATATTCACCAGACCGTTATAATATTTATCCATTCCATTTTTCAGACGGTGATAATTTAACTTCGGATAATGCTAGATGCGTAAAGCTTGTGGAAGAGTTGATGAAGAAGTGTAATATGTTTGGGTATGGGGAAGTGAATCAGTACAATCGTTCATCATCTACCCTTTTTTCGGTTTATAAAGACATTACTGATGAAAGGTTTAGGTATTATGTATTGAAAAATAAGAGAGATGTATTTAATTGTCTTAAAAAGTTTTTTTGTAAAGAAAATTAAATATGTACCTAATTATCAGTTGTTGAAGAGAGGATAGAGAATCAGCAGGTTCGTTTTTTTTTTTTGAGAAAATAGAATAATTGCATTTGTAGATTTTAAGTAAAGAAACGAGGTTTTGTATAAAGGTGCGATGTGTAAATTTTAACCTGAAAATATACAGTTTCGCTTGTGTAAAGATAGACAGAAATGGTTTGTTCCTAGATTTGTACTAATGCCTTTCACTAATGCTTCAGTTGTTGGCATGCATGTAGTTGAAACGATTTTGTTACACAAATCCTATTCAACTACATGCGTGAAAACGTAAAAAAAAACAATGTACAACAAGCATCCTTGTACATATATTTTGGCTAAAATGGTTTAGTAGCAATAGCTTTCCTAGACTTCTCCAAATCATTTTGGAACGGATTTATTCAATTAAAAGTGTACATTTGTAAGCTGGCATTTATAAGCTAGTTAGAACTATAAAAAGATAATCCCCATAATCAATTTCTCATGACGGTCATGGGTGGGGTAAATCAATTAGAACTTAATCTAATTCGAATACGTAAACGTGAAGGAATTGATTAAGCGAAAAATAAAGGGAAATACCGTAGAAGGATCGAAAAGTATAACCATAAGCAGGCTGGGATTAACTATGCAGTAAAGATGTATCAATAAAGAAAATCGTGTTTTTATTCCTTTAAAGGTTTAAATTGCAGAGAAACTCCCATTTTTGGAATTTAATGTTTTGAATTCTAAATTAGTTTGTAAAACATTTACTTTAGGTAAAGAAGCAGTAGATTTGAAGAAGATATTCTATAAATTACTGTAAAAATTTTAATATTATTATAATTTTGGGGGAGAAATAATGGAGAAAGTAATAGAGAGAGTAGATTTTCCAAACACAAAAAATTCTATTAAAGATGATTTAATAAAAATTGGGCTTAAGGAAGGAATGACAGTTATTGTTCATTCTTCATTGTCTTCGATTGGATGGGTTAACGGGGGAGAAGTTGCTGTTATTCAAGCCTTAATGGAGGTTGTAACAGAAAAAGGAAATATAATAATGCCAACACATTCAGCTTTACTCTCAGACCCATCAAAATGGGAAATGCCTCCTGTTCCTAAGGAATGGTGGCAGCCTATTCGAGATACAATGCCCGCTTTTCACCCTGCTTATACACCAACTTATTTGATGGGGAAAATAGTAGAAACCTTTCTTAAATTTCCCGATGTTATAAGAAGCAATCATCCAGAGGTTTCTTTTGCAGCTTGGGGAAGGGACAAGGAAAACGTTGTTAGAGATCACAGCTTAGAATTTGGATTGGGTGAGCACTCACCTTTAGCAAAATTATATGATATGGATTGTTTTGTCCTATTGTTAGGTGTTGGGTACGATAACAACACATCTTTTCATCTTTCAGAATATCGAATCCCTTCTCGAAAAATTGTAAGTAAAGGTAGTCCAATTTTTGTGAATGGTGAACGTTTTTGGAAAACTTATCAAGAAATTGAAACAAGGGAAGAGCTTTTTGTAGAAATAGGTAGAGAATTTGAAAGAGAACATAGAGTATTAGTAAGTAAAATTGGACTTGCAGAAAGTCGATTATTTTCATTTAAACAAGCTGTCGATTTTGCTGGAAAATGGTTAAGAAAACATGATAGCAACTAATATTTATTAACGAAATCATCTAATAGAAGTTTGTTCTTTATTGCATTAAAAGCAGAATTTTTCAAGAATGATAATTCTATCTTCTATTAGTTAAATAAAGAGGATTTTCTTTTGGGAGGGAATATTGATTATTCAAACATTAATATTCTGTCTCACAATATGTTTTATTGGTTATTATGAGCAAAGCCACTTATCAATATTGGTTTCAAAATTTTTAAAAAATAGCATAGATTAGCTGGTGTAAACACGGATTCAATACCGAATTTATACCAGCTAATTATCAGCCAAAAATAAAGCTCTAACTTTCAGAGGTCTTTACATACTAGTGAATTTTAGATTTACTAATTAATTTGAATTGTTAATCCAAAAATTACCTGTTATACACAAAGAAGCAGAGGAATTTTTTACTTGATGAGCAAAGTTACTTGGTATATAAACAATTTCATTAGGTTTTTGATGAAAATAGAAGTAATCTTTTTTTTCTATAATAGAATTTGCTTGATTACTATTAGATAGTAGGTCGACTTTACCTTCATACTCCTTCACATTAGAAGAAGGAGGGAAAACAATCCATTCTTTTTCTCCAAAAATTAAAGCATTCCATGCATAAGACCCCTCGACATCAGTATGTAATGGAGTTCCTGTACCTTCGCCTCCTAAATATAACCACTGATGTAATGCCCCATTTCTATACGAAGTAGCATTAGTGGAAAAGTATTCTGGAACAGTGTATAGTTTTCTTAATTCTGGAAATTCCTCGAAATCCGTTGGAAAATCACAATACCATTTGTCTGGATTATTTTTCATATGCTTAATATACTCTGATACCTTTACTTCCATGTATTCTTGGAAATCATCAACATTAGAACCGCGAACAGGCGCAGTCTTATCACCGTATTTTTCCTCAAAATGATTTAAATCAGTCCCACTTAAAGGCCAATCTTCCATTTCTCCTGTAATGATGACTGGTTTATTATTTAAAAATTCACTAAAAAACAACTGCAACGACAAATCATTAGCATCAATCTTTTCGATCTTCATATTAGTCTCCTTATAATTTAGAAATATAATATTAAAATTAACGTAAATTCAGTTTTTTGTCAATTCTAAAAAAAGTGAAAATATAAATAAAACAAATATTGACATAATTCCGTTAATATTTTAGTATTGGAATCAATTAGGAAAAGGAAGGAGTGATAAAGATGA